>JBAVYH010000093.1:0-46806 GCA_049698695.1 Bryobacteraceae bacterium
GGAGGGCGTGGGCTGCCCGATTCCAAGTTCTACTCCCCAGGCCATCACGCCGTGGAGCCGGCCCCACCGCTCGAGCCGCGAGCACCGGAGCCTGCCGACCAGGGCGTGGCTCCGAACGAAGACTTGCTGGTCCTTCCCGGCGAATCGCTCGCTAAGTACACCGGCCCGGCGCGCGATGAGGAAGAGTCGGAACCGGCTGCTGCCGAAGCGTCCGCCGCCGAACTCGCCGGCACCGAACTCGAAACGCCGGTTGGGACCGTCGAAGCGCATGCCGCGCCAGCGGAAGTGGAAGCCACCGCGGTGGAAACTCCAGCCGAGGCCGAGCAAGCCGCTAGCGAACTTGCCGAAGCGCCACAGTCCGCCGCTGCGCCGGATGTTGCCGAAGCCGGCGCCGACCTGGAATCCACCCCCGAAGGCGAAGACCTTGCCGAAGGCGAAGACGCTCCCGAAGTAGAAGGCATGGCAGAGAGCCAGGCCGCGGCCGATGAGGAAGGTCCCGAACCTGCGCGCACTCCCACCAGCCTCACCGCCACCTTGCGTGAGCAGGGCCCCCGCTACCAGCATCGCGTTTCCCGCCGCATGCGCCGCCGCGGCGGCCGCGACCGCAATCTGGCGCCCGGCGAAGCCCCGCGCCCGCTGGAAGCGAGTCCCGAGCAGCGCACCGTCGCCGCGCCTAGAACCAGTGAGGGCCGCCCTGAAAAAGGAGCTGCCGCCTCCATCAGCGACCTGCTTCGCACAGGCCAGGAAATCATCGTCCAGATCGCCAAGGAGCCCCTCGGACAGAAGGGCGCCCGCATCACCTCGCACATTGCGCTCCCCGGCCGCTTCCTGGTCTACATGCCCACCGTCGACCACATCGGCGTGTCGCGCAAGATTCCGAGCGACGAGGAACGCGCGCGCCTGAAGCGCGTGTTGCAGGCCAATCGAACCGGCATTCCCGGCGGTTTCATCGTCCGCACCGCCGGCGACGGCCGCAGCGAGGAAGAGCTGCGCGCCGACATGCATTTCCTCTATAACCTGTGGCTTGATATGCGGCAGCATGCCGAGCGCAAGCCGGCGCCGCTGCTCATTCATCATGACCTCAACGTGGTGGAACGCGTCTTGCGAGACCAGCTCACCACCGAGTTCAAAAGCGTCTGGGTCGATAACGAAGAAGCTTACGAAAGTGTGTTGCGCTTCGTTGAGCGCTTCCAGCCCGCACTGGTCAGCCGAGTCAAGCTCTACACCCGCTCCAACCCCATCTTCGACGAGTTCGGCATTACCGCGGAGCTTGAAAAAGCCCTGCGCCCCAAGGTCTGGCTCAAGAGCGGCGGCCACATCGTCATCAATCAGACCGAGGCGCTGGTGGCGATTGACGTCAACACCGGCAAGTTCGTCGGCAAGTCCAACCGCCTGGAAGACACCATCGTCAAAACCAATACCGACGCCATCCGCGAAATTGTGCGGCAGATTCGCCTGCGCGATCTGGGCGGCATCATCGTAGTCGATTTCATCGACATGGACGAGCGCAAGAACCGGCAGAAGGTGATGCAGGCGCTCGAGGACGCCATGCGCGCCGACCGCGCCCCTTACAAGATTCTCCAGTTCAACGATTTCGGCCTGGTGGCCATCACCCGCAAGCGGGTCAAGCAAAGCCTGGAACGCACCCTCTGCACGCCGTGCCCGTATTGCGAGGGCGCCGGCTACGTGAAGAGCCCGCAGACCGTGGTGGGCGAGATCCTCGGCGAAGCCCAGAAGATCGCCCCTGCCCTCGAAGGTAAGGACGTCTTGCTGCGGGTATCCCCGGAGGTCGCCAAGCTCCTGAAGAGCAACCAGAATACTTACCTGCAAGAGCTGGAAGAGGTGCTCGGCCGCACCGTGTTCGTCAAGAGCGATCCTCTCCTCCACCAGGAGAAGTTCGATCTGGCGTAGTTGATTGCGGCTTCTAACCAGTACAGAAACGCACACAGCTTCGGGTTGATCTGTCTTCTTAACTTGTTTTCTCCCAATTCGCTCTTGACACCTTGCGGCGATCGAGGTATCAGATATATAGTTGTCAGCGCGAACTAACTATCCTTCGTGTGAAACCGGGGGGGACCAGCATGGGAAGACCACCTGCTTGAGGCGTGCGGCGCTGTGTCGGTCTCCGGCGTTAGGAGGGATCGCAGTGACTTTCGGAGGGAGAGGGGCCAAGATGTTTCGTCCAGCCACAAAACCGCTCTACAGCTTCGCCTGGAACCACCTCGCTATTATTTCAGGCATTACTCTCTGCCTCGCAGTAGTCAGTGCCACCCCTGCCGGCGCGCAGGTCGTTGCGCAATACGACTTCGAAGACGGAACCTCCCAGGGCTGGAGTTCGTTTAACGGTGCTAGTACCCCGGTCAACTCGACTGCCGCCGCCTACACCGGGACCCATAGTTTGCTGACCACCACGGGCAGCAGTGGTGCAGGTGGCCCCTCGATTCTGCTGAGCAGCGTTCTTCTGCCCGGCGCAAAGTACACGATCACCGGGTACGTGATGCTTACCAGCGGTGAGAGTGCTGCGAGCGCGAACTTCACCATGAAGCGCAGCGATCCCGGTTGCTCCGGCGGTACCTGTTACGACACGATTGGCACTTACGAGGTTCCCGTCTCGGCGTCCGGATGGGCGCAGATCGGTGGAAGTTACACAGTGAGCACTACGGAAACTGGTTTGCGTCTTTACGCTCAGTTGGTGGGCGCCACGACCGCGCAGTCCTTCTATTTGGACGACGTCGTGATTACCGAGACTTCACCGCCTCCGGCCGGGACGCCGATTGCGACATACACTTTCCAGGATGGAGGCCTTGATGGTTGGGCGCCCTTCGGGTCTGTAACCCTGACGAACGCCTCGCCGCCGGTCCTCGATCCCAATGGCGACACGCACAGCCTTCTGGCCACTAACCGGACGGCTGGTTACATGGGCCCGAGCCTCAATCTGCTCAGCGTGAACAACGTGGTGGCGGGCGCGACCTATCAGGTTACCGCATACGTTTTGCTCGCCGCTCCCGACAGCAGTAACCCGACGGCGACGATCTCGACCAAGCTGACGGATTGCGCCAATACCTCCGGATCTTACGGCAATATTGCGACATCCGGGGCGCTATCCAGCACGGCGTGGACGCAAATTCAGGGCACTTTCAGCTTCAGCAATCTCCCTGGCCTGCCCACGAGTCTGGTCCTGTATATCCAGTCCAGCAGCGCGACAGATTCTTTCTACATCGACGACATCACGATCGTTGAGGTCTCGCCGCCGCCGCCAAACCCCAGCCAGCAGGACAACACCGGTATCACTACCACTTTCGAGGACGACGGTCTGGACGGTTGGACCTCACGTTCGGGCAGTTCCACTCTGACCAATACTACGGGGGAGGCGCACAGCGGTATGCACAGCCTCCTGATCACAGGGCGCATCGCGAATTATGACGGGCCGCAGATCAGTGTCGCTAACAAAATGTACAACGGTTCCGTGTATAACATCAGCGTGTGGGTAATGTTATTGCCCACTGACAGCTCAAACCACGTCATCAATATGAGCTTGCAGGTCACGCTCGACGGCAACACCAGTTACCCAAGTGTAACTGGTTACCCCGGTGTCACAGTGCCGGCGGACGGGACCTGGCACCAGATCAGCGTTAAAGGGTACACCATGTCGAGCAGCTATGACCCTGGGGCGGCATTTTTGTATTTACAGACCGTTCCAGCTTCGGGCAGCGACCTCGTCTCGTTCTACATAGACGATTTCACGCTCACTTACGTTTCGCCGCCAACCATTCAGACGGGCCTTCCTTCGATTTACAAGACCCTCTCCTATTACTTCCCGGTCGGTGCGGCCGTCGATTCGACCGACCTTTCCGGGCCCCATGCCCAGTTATTGACGCAGCACTTCAACAGCATTACGTCCGAGAACGACATGAAGTGGAGCTCGGTGGAAAGTACCCTCGGTACTTACACCTATGGCGCGGCCGACAACGAGGTGGGTCTCGCCGCGTGCAACAACATGCTTGTGCGCGGCCAGAACCTGGTCTGGGCGACCGGCCAGCAGACTCCTTCCTACGCCATCGGCGACGGCACAAATTCACCCGCCAACCAGGCCACCGTGACCGCCAATATACAAGAGCACATCCGGAGCGAAGTGCAGCACTTCGGCACTGAAGTGTACGCGTGGGACGTGGTGAACGAACCGCTCGATCCCACCCAGCCGGATTGTCTCCAGCACGGTCCCTTCTATCAGGTGCTCGGTAAGAGTTACATCGATGTCGCGCTGGAGGCAGCCAGACAGTATGCCCCCCCGGGCACGCTATTGTTTATCAACGACTACAGCACAGCCGATCCTGGCCGCCTGGCGTGCCTTGTCTCCGTGCTCGAGGACCTGAAGAACCGGGGCATTCCCATCGATGGGGTCGGGCATGAGATGCATAACGCCATCAACTACCCCTCGACCGCTGCCATGGTCAATGCCATCAACACTGTCGCCAATTCGGTCCCGGGCATCGTACAGCAGATCACCGAAATGGACGTGAGCGTATACAATGCGGGCGACAACACCTCCAACTATGGCGCGAGCGGCGGCACCGTGCCGGCGTCCGTTCTGGCGGAGCAGGGCTGGCTCTACGCGCAGTACTTTGACGCACTGCGGCAGTTAAAGGGGACGCTCAGTGGCATCACGTTCTGGGGCTTCGCAGACGACGATACATGGCTCGACAGCTTCCCTATTAACCGGCTTGACATGCCGCTTCCCTTCGATACGGGTCTGCAGGCCAAGCCCGCCTACTGGGGAATCGTCGATCCGACGCAGTTGCCCGGCTACGGGCTGTCATTTCTCGTTTCCAGTAAGACCGGCGCGCAGAACGCGCGCGTGTGGACCATCACCGCAAGCAATAACGGCTCGGGCACTGCTTACGCTACTCAAATCAACGGATTCACGCTTACCCAGGCGGCGGGCGCTGCCTGTACGCCGGTGATTACGCCGCCGTCGAGCTACCCGGTCGTGCTGGGTGACATCGCGTCCGGCAACTCCGCTAGTGCGGCGTTTACCATCGACTTCACCGGTTGCGCCAATCTCGCCCGGTTTGCTCTAAAAATGCCCTGGAGCTCGGCCACTTACGATACCGGCGCGTTTGCCCAGGGTAATCAGTTTCGGTAGGACTGCGAAGAGGAGAAACACAAATGAAGCGAGCCACTTTTGCTCTACTCGTTGTAGCAGCTTTCGCCGCGTGTGCGCAGGCCTCTACTATACCGACGCTTGCCCTCGATCCCGCTAGCGGGGTCGTCGCCGGTCAGCCCGGAACGGTGGTGGGCTGGGGCTTCACGCTTACTTACACCGCATCATCCGACTGGGTGATCCTGGCTGACTCGTCGTTCACCGGGAGCATGGTTTACGGGAGTTATGTGGACTATCTGAGCCTCGTAAACGCCCCGCTCTACGTCGCCGGTCCCTCGCCGGAAAGCTCTACTATCTCGGAGTCGTGGAACTCTTCGTCGAATCCGCCGCTCGGCCTGGGCGAGTTCGATATAAACTCTACGGCGCTGCCCGGCGCCGATATTCCGGGAACCATACAAGTGGATTACGACGTGTTTTCCGAGGACCCTAACAGCCCGGACTTCGACCCGGGTTCCTTCCTGGCCAGCGGCACGGTGTCCGCTTCCGCCCAGGTTGACGTGACGCCGGAGCCCGCGTCTTTATTGATGATGACCACAGCCCTCCTGCTATTCGCCTACGCGCGCTGGCGCCGCCGCAAAGAGCTGCGATCCTGAAGTTGTGGCGCAGGCTGTCAGGCCTGCTGAGCCGAGATTCGTCTCGGCTTTTCTTGCAGGCGCAGTTATTGACGTGCGCTCGAAGGCGCGGTCGCCGTAGTCACAACCGCTGCGGAGCCGTCATGTGCCGGCATGGGCGAATGCGCTGCCGGCGGCTCCGATTCCTCATGCCTGCCGCCCGCCCGGAACGAATAGCTGGCCAGCCACACCCAGTTAGCGAATGCTGCATCGCCATGACCGCCGGTGAGATCGTCCGGAACGCTGCGCGTGCGGTCGCGATAGATGGCGCGCGCAATGGTGAACGACAGCACGTTCCCGTGCCTGGCGTACTGGATACCCGGTTCGGCGGAGACCGCGAACCCAGGGCGCCGGAACCCAAGGTCATTGCCGGTCGGGAAGAGATTGCGAGCCGGTACCCCCTCCATCCGCGGTCCGAATGTGACCGAGAGGCCGCGTATCTTAGAGATCGGGTGAGCCACGCCGCCCTCCAGAAGATACTGGTCCATGACCGCGTTGTATTGCGTCAAGGTTACCGGATTCGCGGCCGCCCCCGTTCTAAGCACGCCGTTGATATCTTCCAGCATCGCCATATAGCTGCCGTTGAAGTAGAACTGGCTGGTTTTCCAGTTCCTGAAAGCCGCCCATTGCAGCGGAATACCCCAACCGCCCTGCCCAGGCTGAATGGAGTAGTCCACGATCGTCGTCACCGGACCTTTCCCGTTCAGCGCGTCGACCGTGTTGGCGACGTTGTCCTTCCCTGTAGGCAGCAGGATGCCGAAACCTACCTGAATGTTACCGCGGGGATTCCGCTTCGGATTCCAGATCCAACCGCTTGCCACGAACGACGTATCTCCGATGCCGGCCGACGTATAGACAATCGGCGAATCGTTCGTGTGACGGCTCGCGGTAAGCAGTGGAACATCGGTCGTCACGCTGAATCGCGACGAGATCTGGTAAGTCGCCGTCAGATTCTCCAGATTGATTTTGTTTTCGACTTGCGTACCGTCGGCGACGCGATAACTTTGCTCCGTAGGTCCGACAAAATGGATATAGGAGAACTGGTGCCGGTATCCGATGTCGAAGTCCCATTCATGCGGAGCCAAATACCCGCCTTCGCTCTCCGGCCCGCCCTGTTCGCCGTTCGATCGAGCCACGATGCAGCCCTGCGCCCGGGCCGGCGTGCTTGTGAGCAGCGTTGCGGCCAAAGTGAGACCGGTCGCAAGGATTGTGCGTTGCAGATTACCCAGTGAAGACCCCATGTGGGGATCGTACCGGCCAACCGGAAAGCGAACAATAATTGAAAACAATTAGAGATGGTCAATTAGTGCGGGCGGTGGTGCGGATTTGCGATCGCCAGTCAGCCATGTGAGCCGCTCATCTAACTCGGCGCGGCGAATCTCGCCAAGTACGCGCGCCACCACAACTCCTCTTTCGTCGAGAAACGCCGTGTCCGGGACGCCTTCGCCCATGCGAAGCTTGTCGAGCGAGTCCGCCGACGCGCCGGTCCAGACCGGGAAATCGACGTGATAGCGCGCAATAAATGCCGGTATGTCCTTCCTGGTCTTGTCGTCGTTGAGCGAGATAGCGATAAATGTAACGCCTTTCGCCGCCCACGTCTTCTCCGCCTCCACGATCATCGGCATCTCCTCGCGGCAGGGGCCGCACCAGGTCGCCCAGAAGTTCAGAACGACTATCTTGCCGCGATAGTCTCGAAGCTGGACTTTGTTCCCGGAGAGATCGTGTAGCGTGAGATCGGACGGTTTCTTGTCGGCCGCAATTAAAGCCGCTGCGGCGGCCAGAATCGACAGAGCGAATCCGATACGGAGCACATAGCTTGTGTACCGCAGGTCGGGTACGGTTGGCAAGTCGCACGTATTCCACTCAATCGCTGGCCTGCTGCCGGGATCGCGCTGGCCGTGATGCACAGCACAAGTCGCAAAGTCGACCTTCAAGCGAGTGTGCTAATGGGCATACCCTTCCGCGTTTGATCGCGTCATAATGTGTCTCAAGGAGGGTAATTTAATGGCAAGTGGAAGTTCTGCAAGGCCCAAAGTCAGCCCAATCCCCGCTGGCTACCACACCGTCACCCCGTACTTGGCGGTGGCCCACGCGGACGAGGTAATGCAGTTTGTCAAGCGCGCTTTCGGTGCCCAGGAGATGCTCTCGCACCGCGCCCCAGATGGCTCCATCATGCACGCCGAAGCCAGAATTGGCGATTCGATGGTGATGGTGGGGCAGGCAGGCGGTGAGACGAAGCCTCGGCCCAGCACCATCTATCTGTACGTGCCCGATGTGGACGCCACATACCGCGCGGCGCTCAACGCCGGCGGCAAGAGTGTGCGAGAACCGGCCGACCAGTTCTACGGCGATCGCAACGCCGCCGTGGAAGATACTTGCGGCAATCAGTGGTTCCTAGCCACTCACATCGAAGACGTTTCACCCGAAGAATTGCGCCGCCGGGCCGCGGCGCAGAAACACTGAGGCCGCCCGCCCCGCAAGACCGGCGCGGCGTCCCGCGGCTGCACCGTGGCATAATCCTGGTATGGAAATCGTCTGGCTAGGACATGGCACGTTCCAGTTTCGTCTGCCGTCGGGACAGGTGATCCTCATGGATCCCTGGACTGACGGCAATCCCGCGTACCCCAAGAGCCACCGCATCGAGCGTGTAGACACCATCGCCATCACCCACGGCCACTACGATCACATCCACGACGCCATCCCGCTGGCCGCACGATTTACACCCGAGGTAGTCGGTATCTACGAGACCTGCGCCTGGCTGGAGCGAAAAGGGGTCAAGAACACGCGCGGCATGAACAAAGGCGGATCTCAGAAGTCCGGCGGTGTCACCTTCACCATGACCCACGCGGTGCATAGCTGCGGCATCCTGGACGAAGGCGAGATCGTTTACGGCGGCGAGGCGGCCGGTTACGTGCTGCGGTTCGGCGATGGCCGCGCCTTGTACTTCGCCGGCGATACCAACGTGTTCAGCGACATGCAGCTCATCGAGCAGCTCTACCATCCGGAGCTGGCGATTCTGCCGATCGGCGATCTGTTCACCATGAGCCCGCACGAAGCGGCGCTGGCCTGCCGCCTGCTGCGCTGCGCGAAGGTGATCCCCATGCACTTCGGCACTTTCCCGCCGCTCACCGGCAAGCCGGAGGACTTGGCGAAGCTGCTCGCCGGCAGCGGCATCGCCGTTTGGCACTTGGAGCCCGGCAAGCCGGTTGATTGGTAAGGTGAGGCAGGCTCCAGCTTGCCAACGCCCGTTTGCGGGCCCAGTTTTTTTGCTTCCTCTATTCCGCCTTGGCCGCCCAATGGAGGCCGATGCCGCCCAGCAGAAAACCGCGCGCATTCACCTGGCTGTAGCCGCTGCGCCCCAGCAGCAGCGAAAAATCACCGATCGAAACAAACGATCGCAGCGAATCCGGTATGTACGTGTAGACGCGCGGCCGGCCGTGCAGCAGGTATCCCCAGAAGAAGCCTTGTGCGAAGAGGTAAGCCAGAAACAGCCGCCGGAGCACGGCGTTGGCGGGCAGGAAAAAGTCCAGGCTCACCATCACTCCGCCGGGACAGGTGACGCGTTCGATCTCGCGAACCGCCGTCGCCAGGTTCGGAAAGTTGCGCAGGCCGTAGCCGATAAAAACGCAGTCGAAGGCGGCGTCCGCAAAGGGAAGCCGGCAGGCGTCGCCACAAACCGCGCGCCCGATTCCGCGCTCTCGCGCCAACCGCAGCATGCCCTCCGTCAGATCCACCGCAATCGAGCGCGCCCCGGGATGCCGCGCCTCGACCAGCAGCGAAAAATCGCCCGTACCCGAAGCCAGATCCAGCACCAACGGTTGCGGCGGCAACTGCGCCAGCTTCACGCCCGCCCGCTTCCATCCGCGGTCCATGCCGTAGGAAAACGCTCGGGTGATGAAATCGTAGCGCGGCGCGATGGTGCCGAACATATCGCGCATCAACCGCGAATCTTGTTTCTCAGCGGGTAACTGCATGGGCAAATGAATTGTATCAGACCCCGCGCTGTGGACGGATTGAGACGGGTTACTTCTTGGGCCGCGCCGGCCGCATTTCGATCCGGCTGATCATGGTGCGCGCGGGCATGCGTAGCACCATCGCCACCGCCTCAGCCACATCCTCCGGCGCGATCATCCAACTGGTGTCGCCGCTCCGGTCCGACGGGCCGCCGGAAAATCCCGTGTCGACGCTCCCGGGCATGATCGTCGCCACCCGAACGTTGTCGTAGCGGTGATCGAGCATCATGGCTTCGCTGAACCCGTTAAGGCCGAACTTGCTGGCGTTGTAGCCCGCGCCGCCGCTGAACGGGTTCTTGCCGGCCAGGCTCGAAATGTTGACGATGAATCCGCCGCCGCGCTTGCGGAACCGCGCCAGCGCCTCGCGCGAACAATAAAACGGGCTGTTGAGGTTGAGCTCGATGTTCGCGCGCCACTGTTCCGGCGTCAGGTCCGCGACTTTGCCGAACACGCCCTTGCCGGCGTTGTTCACCAGTATGTTCAGCCCGCCAAACTCGCGGTCCACGGCCGCAAAGAAGCTGCTCACCTGGTCGGGCTGAGTAACGTCGCAAGCCATGCCGATCACACGGCCCAGCGGACGCAACGCGGCCAGCGCCGTTTCAACCGACTGGTTGCTGCGCCCGCAAATCGCCACCGCCGCGCCTTCGCCCAGCAACCGCTCCGCGATGGCGCGCCCGATGCCCCGCGTGCCGCCCGTAACCACCGCCAGTTTCCCCGAAAGAGATTCCATATGCCAGATTCTACCCCGGCTGCTACGCCCGCGCGGCGCGCAGCGCGGCGACGGACTCCTTGGCCTTTTCGAGCAGCAGGCCGTGCTCGGCACTCGCGCCCACGAAGCGCATGCCGCGCCCGGCCCAAGCTTTCGCCATCGCCACGCTGCGCGTCTGGATGCCGGGCACGACGCCGTGGCGCTTGCACTTCTCGATCAGCCCTTCCACCGTCGAAATCAGTAGCGGGTGCTCGAATTCACCCGGAATGCCAAGCGAGATCGAAAGGTCAGCCGGCCCCACCATGATCACATCGAGACCGGGAATCGCCAGCAAGTCGTCCGCTTTCTCGACCGCGGTCACACTTTCGAATTGCACCACCGCCAGCGTGTTGCGGTTCTGGTGTTCGATGATTTCCGCGAAGCGGTGCGCTTCGTAGCCGGTCATGGTGGGGTTGACGCCGTAGCCGCGTTTGCCGCGCGGCGGAAAGCGCAGCCAGCTCAGCGCCTCGGCCAGCACCCGCTGGTCTTCCACGCGCGGCAGGATGATGCCCTGTGCCCCCGCATCCAGCAGCCGCGCCACCAGCGAGTACAGCAACTCCGCCACGCGCACGATCGGTGTGATGCCGGCGTCGTTCGACGCGCGGATCATGTCCTGCGCCGTCTCCAGATCGAAGGCGCCGTGTTCCATATCGATGAACACGTAGTCGAAGCCCGCCGCCGCGAAGGCGCGCGGAATTTCCGCCGACCGGTACACCTGCAAAGCGCAGCCGTAAACGGTTTCACCCCGCGCAAGCTTTTCCCGTGTCTGATTCATCCGCATGCCGCCCGCTCCTTTGTCGGGGCTGCAGGGCCCGGATGTGCGCGGCCAAACGTGCCGCTCCCGCATCCGCCCCCACCATGCTACCGGATTCGCGGGTGTCTTATCAGCCGGCTCCGTGCCAGGCATGCGACGCTGCGCGGCCGTAGGAATGGGTTTTGGGCAAAAGCGCGCTAAAAATGCCACTTAAGTCCTTTGTTTCTGGTAAAAACTTGCGCGATCTTGCCCAAATCGAACGTTCGCGTCCCACCGGCAGCGTGTGCAAGGGCTCAGGGCCAGGTCAGAAGGTCAGGAGCCCAAATGGCCGGGTATGGCCAGCAGAACGATCAGGTTCCACGCCACCAGGCAGCCGTACCAATAGGTCGCCAGCCGGATCAGGCCGAGCCTCCGCGTATATACGCAGTAAGCCCCCAGGGCAAGGGCGAGAATCTTCGAGGCCGCGATGCCAAACGCGGGGCCACCGTGCATGAGCAGGCGAACGAACGGGCTGGCCTCGGCCGCTCCCAGCCGCAAGCCAAGCAGTGTGGTGAGCAGGTCCAGAAGCTGCAAATAGATAAAAATCTGTGTCAAGGCCATCACAATTGCCTTCTGTTTCTTTATCGGCGGCGACGATCATAATTGTAGCCGCTGGAAAGCCGAAAATTTCGGCGTATTTGTACCGCCTGTACGGGGAGGAACCTTCGTTCTAGTGCAAAAGATTACACTTAGGCCCTTTTAGTCCTGCCGGGAGGCGGTGGCCATGGTGTGGTTACCGGCCCAGAGACACCTTCAACACCTTGGTTTCGCCATTGCGGATTTCGAGCGCCGAACTGCTCTGGGCGCCGTCCTTTTCCACCTGGACCCGGTACGATCCGGGAGGCAGAGGAATCTGCGCCGGCGTGGTCTGCGGCATTCGCTTGCCGTTGATGGTGATGGCCGCCCCGGCCGGTGAGCTGACGATCCAGAGGGTGCCCCGTCCGGCATGCAGGATCACCACCGGAAGCTCCACGGGTCCGGGCCCGACGTCCACTTCCCGGTGCTCCACCTGGTACCCCGGTATGGTGATGGCAATGGTGTGGCGGCCGGGCGCAGCTTGGAGCGAGCACGGGGTGGAACAGGCGGCTTCCTGTCTCCCATCGAGCGTCGCGGTGGCGCCGGCAGGACTGCTGATCACGGTGACTTCCTCCGGCTCGGGCGCCACCGCCGGAATGGTCCTCCGCGCCGGTACCGGCGCGGGCGGAGGGACGGTCGCAGTCACAGGCGACTCCGTGGCCGTATCGAGCGGCTTGGCCGGCTCTTGGGCGGGCTTCGTTTCCTCGGCGGCCGCTGGCGAAGGCGCCGGTGACATCGGGCTGGGCTTGTTCTCTGCCGCCGCGGCCGGTGCCGAAGATGGCGGCGCCGGCTCTTGCGGCACGGCCGACTTCGAATTGGCGGCGGTCGGCGGCCCTTGCGGCGCTGGCACGCGATTGGCGGCCGCGCCTCCGCGCCCGCCCCACGTCAGCCACGAAGGTACGCCGGCCTGCCAGCCGATGAGCGCCAGCAACGCCGCCGCCATCAGAATCGCCGCCAGGAACGGCAGAAATCCGAGCTTGGCACGCTCGCTCCGCGGGTTGGTACCGGTACCGGTGGCGTCATCCCGCCGCGGGCGGCGGGCGGGCGGCAAGCTGACGGCGGGACGTGGAGACCCCGCCAGGGTGGGCTCATTCAACGTGCCGCCCCGCGCCAGCGGTCTCCAGCCGGGGCTCGCCGCGCACGCCTTCTCCAGGCTGCCGATGAACTCCTGGCAGGTGGCGTACCGCTCGCCGGGCTTCTTCGCCAGGCCCTTGCATAGCGCGTCTTCGATCGGGCCGGCCAAGGTGGCGTTCAAAGTGTGCGGCGGCGCCGGTTCCTCCGCCACAATCTTGTAGACCACCGTGGTCAGATGTTCGCCCGTATACGGCTTGTCACCGGTCATCATTTCGAAGGCGATCACCGCCAGCGAAAATTGATCGGAGCGGCCGTCCACCGGCTGGCCCTGCACCTGTTCGGGCGACATATAGTGCGGGGTGCCCACAATCGAGCCGGTCATGGTGAGCTGCTCGGCAGTGGTGATTTTGGCGATGCCGAAATCGGTGATCTTGGCCGTGCCATCGGCGGCGATCATGATATTGGCCGGCTTGATATCGCGGTGTACGATTCCCTTTTGATGAGCGTAATCGAGCGCGGCCGCGGTTTGCGCGAGGATGCGGAACATCCGTTCCGGGTCCATCGGCCGGGGCGCGGAAAGAAGCTGGTCGAGCGTCGGCCCATCCACGTATTCCATGGCGATGAACGCCAACTCGTCCTGCTGGTCCACATCGTAGATGGTGACGATGCTGGGATGGGAAAGGATGCCGGCGGAACGGGCTTCGCGGAACAGCCGCTCGCGCAGGCGTTCCTGCTCGCCGGAATTGCGGACGTTACCAAGCTGAATGGTTTTAATTGCCACCGGACGTCCAATATTGGGATCGATCGCGTGATAGACCACTCCCATGGCGCCCCGGCCCAGTTCGCGAACGATTTTGTACCGTCCTATGCGTTCCATGGATAACTAGCAGTAACTTCCCGCTAGTGATAGGATACGGCTTTGAGCATCGATCCGTCATCCAGCCGTATCGGCGGCGAACCGGACCTGCAGGACCCCAACGTCCCTAGCAGTTCGCCATCGCGCCGCCCCCGTCTCTCCTTGCGGGCACAGGGCGCCGGCACCCTGGTTTTTCCGATGGGCATTCTGTTTCTTGCGCTGTTTTCCGTTTACTGGGCGGAACAGCGGCTGCGGAGCGGGGAAAGGGCGGTGGCGCAGGCCCAGGAGATGCGCACCGAGATCGTCGAACTGCGGAGCGCGCTGAACGACGCCAGCGCCCTGGCCGGCGAGTACGCCGCCACGGCGGAGGGCCTCACCCGCGATGCCTATGGCGTCTCGCGGCAGACGGCTGCCCGGGCCCTGCGGACCATGGCCGCCATCGCGGAGAACCACCCCGCGGGCCGTGCCCAGTTCGGCAAGGTCGAACGGCTTGCCCTGGAGGAACTGGGTCAGATCGACCGGGCGGTAGCCTCCCGCGCGGCGCCGGCCGGCGCCACCACGGAGCTCTCGATCGCCCTCACCCTGCTCAACGATGAAGAGGAGCGGGAACTGGCGCAGGCGGCCTTTGACCTCGACGAGTCGCGCCGCCAGTTGTTCCGGGTGCTGATGATGTGCGGCGTCGCCGGGCCCATCGGGGCTCTGTTTATCGAAATGATCCTGGCCCGGCGGCTGACGCGGCGCGTGCGGCGGGTGGAAGAGAATGCGCGCCGGCTGGCGGCTGGTCAACCGTTGCTGCCGCTGCCTGCCGGGACCGATGAGGTTGCCTCGCTCGGCCGCCAGTTGGAGCACACCGCGGCCCTGCTGCGGGCGCACGAGCGTAACCTGCGGGAAGGCGAGCGGCGCTATCGCGAACTGTTTGACCAGGCCCCCGTTCCCTACATGGAAACCGACACGGACGGCGTGATCTGCCGCTTTAATCAGGCGCTCTGCAACCTGCTGCGGGTGGCGCCGGAGCGGATTCCCGGTGCCCACGCCTGGGACTTTGCGGACCCGGATCAGACGGACGCTTTGCGCACCGCGTTCCTCGCCAAGATCCAGCAGAGCGCCGAAACCGGGCCTTACGAGTGCAACTATCAACTGGATGACGGCTCTCGCATCCACGTCGAGATCCGCGAAAACTTCATCCGCGACAGTTCCGGACAGGTCACCGGCGTCTGCCGCTCGGTGCTCGACGTGACCGAGCGCGAGCTGGCGGCGGTAGCGGCGCGCAAGGTGGAGCAGTACGCGCTGGAGCTGCGCAACCGCAATGAGCAGTTGGCGCGCGCCTTTGAAGCCGCCACTTCCGCCACCGTGGCCAAGAGCCAGTTTCTGGCTTCCATGTCGCACGAGCTGCGCACGCCGCTCAACAGCATCATCGGTTTTGCCGAGATGATCGTCGATGGCCGGCTGGGGCCGATTTCCACCGAGCATCGCGATTGTCTCGCCGATATTCTGACCAGCGCGCACCACCTGCTGGAATTGATCAACGACATCCTGGACCTCTCCAAGGTGGAAGCCGGGAAAACCGAATTCCGGCCCGAGCTCTGCCGGATCGATCGGCTGGTGGCCGAAGTCCGCGACGTGCTGCGCCCGCTGGCCGAAAAGAAGAACCTGCAGTTGCGAAGCGAAGTGGTTCCCGGTCTCGAAGCGCTCATCGATCCTTCCCGTTTCAAACAGGTGCTGTACAACTTTCTCTCCAATGCAGTCAAATTCACTCCTGAGAACGGACGTGTCACGGTGCGCATCACGAGCGACTTGGACGAGACGTTCCGCCTCGAAGTGGAGGACACCGGGGTCGGCATCCCGTCCGAGGAAATCAAGCAGTTGTGGGAGGAATTTCAACAGCTTACAGGCGGCCGGAAGGACGGCCAAGGCAGTGGACTGGGGCTCGCGCTGACGCGCCGCATCGTGGAAGCCCAAGGCGGCACTGTGGATGTTCGCAGCGCCCCCGGGGAAGGCAGCGTATTTATCGCAGTACTGCCATTACGCAGCGTTACCCGCGCAACCGTACCGGTGGCGTAATAGCGGGTTCCAGCACCGAAATGTGGGGGGATAATACTGTTGGAGCAATGTCCGCAGCCCCCATCCTGATTGTCGACGACACGCCGGTCAACCTCAAGTTGACGCGTATCCTGTTGGCAAGTGAAGGCTATGACGCCGTTACCGCGGAAACTGCCGAGGAGGCGCTGGAATTGCTCAGCAGCTTCCACCCACAGTTGATTTTGACGGACCTGCAATTGCCAGGTATGGATGGCCTCGAGTTGGTGCGGCGCGTCAAGCGGGATCCGGCCCTGCGCGACATTGTGGTTGTCGCCCTGACCGCATACGCCATGGCCGGCGACGAGCGTAAGGCGCTCGATGCCGGGTGCGACGGATACATCACCAAGCCGATCAACACACGAACCCTGGGTGAAAGGCTCCGCGGCTACCTCGAGAACAAATCGAAGACGCCCGCCTCACCGGCTAATCGCCCGCAGGCGGCTGTTCCGGAATCGGAAATCCTGGATCTGCGGCGGAGGTTTCTCGCCGAGGGGCAAGAGAAGTCGCGGCAGATGCTGATCGCCATGGACGGCAGTTTCAGCGCCGGCGAGGCCGCCAGGGCCGCACACCAATGGATCGGCGCGGCCGGCCTGCTGGGCTACGATGCGATCGCACGCCTGTGCCGCGACGTGGAAGGCGCGTTGCTTGAGAAGCCGCTGGATAACGCCCAGTTGCGCGAGACTCTGGCCAATCTGGTGACCGCTCTTGCAACGCCCGCCGAGGCCCTCGACTCGCCGATCCCCGAGTATGTGACCCAGGCGCTTTCGGGCAAGCGGGTGGCGGTGGTCGGTTTGCCGCCTAATGAGGGGGCGCGGCTGGGCGTGGCGCTGGATCGGGTGGAAGCGGTGCCGACCTTCTTCGATGTCGCGGAGCCGCCCATTCTCAAGCGGTTGCTCGCTTGCGATCTGGCGGTAATCCACGTGCGCGCGGAGACGGCGACCTCGCCATGGCTCGATCCCGCCAAACCTTACTTGGGGGCCCGGCCGGTGGTCCTGGCCGGCAACCGGGACGACCTGCTGGAGCTCGATCGGAACGTGCAGTCGGTGGCGCGCGAAGTGCTGATGGATGCCTCGTGGCAGTCGGATGAAGCTCTGGTCCGCCTGAGCCTGGCTCTGCAGGGCCGCCTGCCGGCCGGACCCGTGGAGGAGGGCGACGGCTTCATGCCGTCCGGAGCGCCGGGCCGGCCGCGCGTAGTGGTCGCCGGCGGCGAGCCTGCGGTCCGCGAACTGCTCAGGACCGCCTTGCAGAATTTCGGCATGGATTGCACGACGGCCGACGACGGCGCTGCGGCGCGGGAAGCGATCCGCACGGCTCGGCCTCACGCCGCCGTGCTCGATGCCGATATGCCTGGCATGGATGGCTACGAAGTGCTCTCCGCCGTCCGCTCCGAGCAAATTCCGGTGCGCGTGCTGGTGTTGACGGCGCGGCAAAGGGAAAGCGATTTCATCCGCGGCTTTAACTTGGGTGCGGACGATTACATGACCAAGCCGTTCAGCACCATGGAACTGGTGGCCCGCCTGAATCGCCTGCTCAGCCGATCTGCGACGGGCGCGGAGCCGCTCCAGGCACTGGGGCAGCGAGCCTAAACGCGCGGTTTCGCGGCAACCCCGGATCTCAGTCTCCGGACACCCGCTCGAGCTCGCGCGCAGCCGGGTTCGATGCCGCCAACGCGCCGACGCTCACATGGATCTGCGGCATGGCGCCCGTTTCGAAGGCGTCGGCCATGCTCTCCAGCTTTTCGCGCAACATCTGCCGCCGCAGTTTGGCCTCGAACTCGCGAAGCTGTTCCTCGATGTGGCCGGCTTTGTTTTTGTTGCGGATCATGTCCTCGCGGTAGCGCTTCAGGAAGTAGCCGATCGTTTCCACGCGAATCTTGATCGACCCGGTGGGCTTGTTTTCATCGATATCCTTGAAGCAGAAATACGGCGTGCCCGAATGCTCGACGATCTCCTCCACCACGGTGTAAATGGGCGCGTCGTGGCCGCACTTGAAGCTGGATAGCTCAAGCGCCACCAGGTTCGGATGACGGGCCACGTATTTCGCCGC
Organism: Bryobacteraceae bacterium; assembly: GCA_049698695.1. GTDB lineage: Bacteria > Acidobacteriota > Terriglobia > Bryobacterales > Bryobacteraceae > Bog-375. The sequence goes on from JBAVYH010000093.1 coordinate 17,958, forward strand.
CCACACTTTGCGGCTGGTGTTTTCGCTGTAGGAATTCTTCCAGACGTCGGTGATGGCCATGGGGTGCGGGATCTCGCCGGTCAGCACGTCATCGCCGAACAGGCGCCAGATGATGTCGTCATCGATCGGCAGGCAATCCTCGGTGAACACCGGGTAGCCGAGCTTTTGGAACTCCTCGAGGATTTCGTGATTGATGCCGGGGTCGTTGTGATACGGCCGGCCCAGCACCACCACGCCGAGCTTATCTTCGCGTTCCAGATCTTCCAGCACCTCGCGCGCGGCGCCGCGCATGGTGACGTTGTTGAACAGGTCGAGCGCGCGGTAGCCTTCTTCGATGGCGCGATGATTTTCTTCCGGCGACAGGCCGAAAATGTCGCGGAACTGTTCGTACATCTGGCGCTCGAAAATATCCGGCTTCGAGATGTTGACGAACGTGTCCAGATACGTCACGCCCTTCTCGGCGAACAGGTCGCCCTCCTTGGTAAACGCCGCCTTCACCGCTTCCGGCGTCGCAGCCACCGTTGGGCATGAGCGGCTGGCCTGCACCGAATGCAGATCGCTGGTCAGGCAATCGATCATCGGGAAGAAGATGATGTCGAGCGGCTTCTTGGCGTGCACGCGGTAGAGCAGGTTGTGGACGTGCGGAATGCCCAGCTTGGAGGGGAAGCACGGGTCGATGGCGCCGCGCTTGGCGCCCTCTTTATACAGCTCCTCGCTGGTGAAGTCGGAGTAGACGATGTTCTCCGCCTTGATGCCGAGCGACGTGAAATAGCCGGTGAACACGGGCGTCTGCGAGTACATGTTGAGCACGCGCGGCATGCCGATGCGCAGCTCGCCGCGCTTCTTTATCAACGCGGCCCGCTTCTTTTGCGCGGCGGTGATCTGCAGCTTGGGCGGCGCGTCGGCCACCAGCGGCGGGTCGGGCACGCGGAAGACGGCCTTGGCGGCCATTTCCACGAAGTTCGGATTGGCCTTCTTCACCTTGTCGAGATCGCCCTTGATGTGGCGCATCTCTTCGATGTTTTCCACCGTGCCTTTTTCGCAGGTGGCGATGATCAGGCGCTGCGCCCCGGCTTCCAGCGGCACCTTGGTCTTCGCCGGCGGTTTGAATTCCAGGTTCACGATCGAAGTTTTGACGTCGATAAACGTGCGCAGACACTTGTTCTTGCAGAAGTAGCAGCGGGTGCTCTCATTGCGCGTGGTCTTGTACTGGATGCCCCGTGCCGCCTCCAGGCCGATGAACGTGGACTTGCGGCCGTTGTCGAAAAGCCGTCCGGCTTCGAGCGCGGCCCCGATGGCGCCGGCTTCGCCGCAATGCTCGTGGACGATCACGTCCGCCTGCACGTCCTTGCCCTTGAAGCGCGACTCGATGAAATCCACCTGCGCCTTCACCGCCGCCAGGTTGTACTGCGTGCCACCCTGCAGCAGGAACCGGCGGCCGATGGCGGAGAGATTCGGGATCTGCGAAACGTAGAGCCAGATATTCTTCGGCAGCACGTTGCACAGGCCGGCCATGATTTCTTCCGGCTTCCATCCCTGGCGCTGGAAATCGACGATGTCTGACTGCATGAACACGGCGCAGCCATAACCGAACGATGGAAATCCCTTGGCGCCGAAAGCCGTGTCGGCGTATTCCTCCACCGGAACATTGAAGCCCTGCGCGGTGGATTGCAGGAAGTAGCCATTGCCGGCCGAACACTGCGTATTGAGCTTGAAGTCCTTCACGCGGCCGTGCTTGAGGATGATGATCTTGATATCCTGGCCGCCCACATCACAAATCACGTCCACGTTGTCGTAGAAATGCAGGCCGGCTTCGGTGTGAGCCACGGTTTCGACCAGCGCGGCATCGGCGCCCACCACGTCCTTGAGAATGTCTTTGGCGTAGCCGGTGGTGCCCACGCCCAGAATCTTCAGCTCCGCGCCCTGGTCGAGGATCTGCCGATTGAGTTTTGCGAGCACCTCGATGGTGTCTTCAATCGGGTTGCCCTTGGAAAGCTGGTAGGTTTTGGCCAGGATGCGGCGCTTGTGCTCCTTGGAAATGAGCACGGCTTTAGTGGACGTGGAGCCGCCATCGATGCCGACGAAGCCTTCCACCATTTCGCCCGGCTGGAATGCCGTCGGAACGAATTTCTTGTGCCGGTACTTGCGCTTGAATGCGTCCAGCTCGGCGTCATCCTTAGCCAGGCCGCCGGTGCCGCCGCGCTTGGATTTCTCCTCGTCGCGGCCGATTTCGACATACCACGCCAGCTTCTCCCAGCCCAGGTACTGGCCCACGCCCTCGTCTTCCGTCTTGCCGAATTCCACCGAACCGATGGCGGCGAAATACTGCGCGTTGTCCGGCGTCTTGATGAGATCTTCCGGCGGCACGCCTTCCGGCAGCGGGGTGCCCCGCTCTTCCCAGATTTTCGGGATGTTGTGCTTCCAGCAGTCGCGCATGCCCTGGATGTAGCAGTTCGGACCGCCCAGCAGCAGCACCACCGGCTGCAGCGTGTTGCCGCGCGTCAGCACGGAAAGATTCTGCATCACGATGGCTTCGAACAGCGAAGCCATCAGCTCATTGGGCGGCACGCCCATCTTCTGCAAGCCGTTGATATCGGTCTCGGCGAACACGCCGCACTTGCCGGCCACGGGATGCAGCTTTACGCCCTGGTACCCCATCTGGCAGAGTTGTTCGGCGGGAATGCGCAGCTTGGCGTTGATTTTGTCGATGACCGCGCCGGTGCCGCCGGCGCACTTGTCGTTCATCGACGGAATCTTTTTCTTGCGGCCGGTCTCCGGGTCCTTTTTGAAGATGATGATCTTGGCGTCCTGCCCGCCCAGCTCGATCACCGAGCCACACTCGGGATAGAGGCGTTCGACGGCGAGCGAAACCGCGTTGACTTCCTGCACGAACTTGGCACCCAGATGGCCACCCAGACCGTTGCCGCCGGAGCCGGTGACGAACATGCGAGCGTTCTCAGCGCGAAAGCCTTCGACTTCCGCGTCGAACCGCCGGCAGAATTCGAGCACCTTTTCCGGCTGCTTGGTATCGTGCCGCTGGTAGTCCTGCCACAGAATCTGGTCGGTGGCGGCATCGACCACCACCGCTTTCACCGTGGTCGAACCAACGTCCATGCCGATGAGGAAGTGTTTTTCCATTTGACCCATTCCGTCACTGCCACACCAACCGCTCCCTGACGGTCGCGGCTCCGTTGCGGTCAGAGCCGCGACCGTGAGGGAGCAGTCGCCGGCGATCAGTGCATCTGCTGCGCGATGTGATGGACGAAGTTGGCGGCTTGGCCGACCACGCCCTTGGTATGCGGCACGTGATACGTCGGCCGCCTGGTTTCCGGATGCTGGTCTACCCATGCGCGGCAGGCGTCCAGGGTCAAGCCAGTCCGCTCCAGCGCCTCGGCGAATTCCTTCTTCGCCTTGTTCTTGGCCTCGCCCAGCGCCATCTGCACCCGGCTGTGAGCGTTGATCTCGCCTTCGCCCGAGGTTTCGACGGGCAGATAGATCATGTCCTTGTAGGTGGAGACCACGGCCGACTGCGCGCCATCGGATTGCGTCGATGGCATGCAGCCGAAGGGCTTCAAGGAGAGCACCATGTGGGCTAGGTCCTTGTTCGAGTAATAAATGTTCTTGGCGACTTCCAGGTGGCCTTCGCCGCCGCCGGCGCGCGAATTGTAAAACGGATGACCGATGCGCTGCAGCTCATATTGATCGGCCAGATGGTGCGCAATGCCGCCCAGCGCCTCCACAATTTTGTGATACTCGTTTTTAAAAATGGCCTCCGCCAGCTTCAGCTTGGCCACTTTCTGGCGGAAGCCGATCTCGATCTTGGCACGCGTTCCCAGCCGCCACAGCGGCGGCATGATGGCACCTTCCTCCAGCCCCTTCAGGTCTTTGTATTTCTGGATCACCTGGTGGATCATGTACATGATCCAGGTGCCGATCGGCTCTACCAGCACCTGCGCGCCCTCGCGCTGCAGGAAGCGGAACATGTTGAAGTTGCCGTCGCCTTCCGTGGTCTGCGCCCAGAATTCGCCGGTGATTTTGACGATCGGCTTGACGCGCAGGCGATCGATCTCGATGGCGTCGAACCGGTCGCGGCAGTGCTTGAGGGCGGGCATGTAGTCATCGCCCTTGATCTGGTTCACGAACTTGCCGAGATACTGCGCGGTATCGGAGAAGCCGCCCAGGTAGCGAGACAGGTTCCCGTTGAGCCGCCAGGGACGCTTGGTCTTGAAGACCTCGTGCAGATACTCCATGCTTTCGTCGAGCACCTTGTCGGTTTCGCCGGCCTCCATTTCGTACGGGCGGATCGCGTAGGCAACTTCGTTCATCACGTCGCCGCAGTTCAGCGCGTTGAGGATGCCGAGGAAGAAATCGAGGTTCATCTCCAGGCCGGCTTCGGCGTCGGATTGGCTCAACCCGCCGGACTGCTGGAACAGCAGCACGCGGAAACCATCGAAGCCGGCGTTGCGCAACGCGAGCCGGTATTCGGCTTCATACATGCCGAAGCGGCACGGGCCGCAGGCGCCGGCGGTGAAGAACACGTGCTTGTCGATGATTTCCTGCTTGCTCATGCCCTGCTCTTCCAGAGTTTGCAGGTACTGGACGAGGTTACCCACCGTGAAGTAAGTGGGGTTACACTGCCCGTTGTTGCCGTACTCCTTGCCAAGCTGGAATGCGCGCACGTTGGGCGTGGGCACGGGCCGAGCCTTGTAGCCAAGCCCTTCCAGCGCGCCATGCACCAGCTTTTCGTGTTTCCAGGTGAGCCCGCCAAACAGCAGCGTGGTGAAGGCGCGCTCGTTCTTGGTGAAAGGACGCTCCACCGGCCGCTTGAAGTGATGGACGTCCGGCTTGGACACGCCGGCTTCACGCTCCAGGCGCGCGCGCTCTTCGGCCAGCCGCTGCTGGATTACGTCCTCAATGGAGCCGATCTGCACCAGGTTGGCAGACGGCGATGCCTTTGGTTCGACAGTCTGAGTGCTCATAAGTCATCCCAAATTCCCAGATTGAGGTCATCTTGCCCCATAACCGATTGAAAAGGAACAGGCATCCATTGAATGGCGAGTTTCGAATCGGAATGGGAGAATTGAAGGGCTGAGCGGAACCCTGCGGACTGACCCCGCGGGCGGCTGCAACTCACTGGGATACAGTGATTTGTAACGGATCGGACATGCGCGCGCGCAGTAGAGCGGCGCGGTTATGCGGGCCCTTACTCAATCGAAATTTTGATGGAAATCCGCGGCCCGACGGGTTTCACGCGCACAATGAGATCGCCGGAGGCAGCGTGCTCGCCGGCGTGCACGGTGAGCGCCACTTTGCTTCCCGCGGGCAACCAGGCACCTTGCAACTTCGATTCTACGCCGGGAACCTGTTGCGCGATTTCCAGTCCGATCAATCCCGGCGTGCCGTTGGAAATGATCACTTGATCGCTGGCTCCAGGCTTGAGACTGAGGGCGCTCTTGTCCACTTTGATCAGGCTGAAGAATTGCCCGACCGTGGCGGGAATCATCGGCGGCGGCGGCGCGTTGGGATCTGTCGGCTTGGAGGTGTCGCCCGGTCGCGGCGCCAGCGTCATCTTTCCGAACGGCGTCATCAGCAGCGCGTCCTTGTCCATGTACCACATCCACTGCCCGTTCTCGATCTTCCAATTGAAGGGTGTCAGCAGCTTGACGGTGTGGGTCTGGAATCCCGGAGCGGGCAGATACTGCTCGCAAATCACCATCGCCGTGGCCTTGGTGAAATCCTCGTTGTACTTGATCGATTGAATCTGGTAGCTCACATAGCGGGGCTTGCCGGAGTTGTAAAAATAATCTTTCGTGTCTTCCGCCACCATCTCCTCAGCCTGGCGGAACTTGCCCTCTTTGTGCAATTCGCAGAATTGGTTGATGCGCGCGCGCAGCGCCTTATCGACATCCGGCGGCGGTTCGGGCCCGTTCTGAGCGGCAGTTTGCGCCCATAACGCAGCAGTGGCAAGCACGAGGAGAGAGATTCGCAGCATCTTCACTTATTGTAGAACGCGCGTGCAGGCGGGAAAGTCGGCTATATTCGTTACCAATGGGGGTCGCCTTAGCTGCTGCTGCCGCGTGGCTACTGGCGGCGATGTGTCTGTGCGCGCAGGAGCAGCAGCCTCCGGTGGCGCCGCCAGTGCAAACCACGGTGACGGTGGTGGAGAAGGTGTCGGCCGAAACGCCGGCGAATGTGACGGTTCTCGATTCCACCGCGATTGCCGAATCGAGCGGAACGGATCTCGACGACCGATTGCGCGACGTGCCGGGCTTTACGCTGTTTCGGCGCGCCTCCAGCGTGGTGGCCAACCCCACCACCCAGGGCGTTTCGCTGCGCGGCCTGGGCTCTTCGGGCGCCAGCCGCACTCTGGTGCTGTGGGACGGCATCCCGGCCAACGACCCGTTCGGCGGCTGGGTCTATTGGACGCGGTTCATACCTGACGAGATCGAATCGGTCGAGATCGCTCGCGGCGGCGCCGCCAGCGTATTCGGCAATACGGCGATGAGCGGCGCCATCTCGATCTTCTCGAAGCCCGCGGAAAAATCGCATCTGCTGGGTGCGTATGAAACCGGCAACGACAATACGCAGGACCTGACTGCGGGCTGGTCGCAGACGTGGGTACGGCTGGCGCTCTCGGGCGCGGCGCGGGGCTTCTCAACCGACGGATACTACATCGTGCCGGAATCGGTCCGCGGCGCCGTGGACCGCCGTGCAGGCGTGCGCTTCGCTACCGGCGATCTGCGCCTGGATGCAGCCACGCCGTACGGCGGCCTGTTCTTGCGCCTCGATATTCTGGCCGAAGAGCGGGCCAACGGTACCGCGTTGACTCACAACTCCACCGGCTTCGGCGTAGCGGCCTTGCACTACGTGAAGGACTGGCCGCACGATGAACTCTCGCTGCTGGCATACGGCGAAGAAGAGGGCTTTCGCGCGACGTTTTCGACCGTGTCCAACAACCGCAACAGCGAACGCGAAACCTATCAGCAAACAGTGCCATCGCAGGCCGAAGGAGGCGCGGGCCTGTGGCAGCATCACCGGCCTCGCTGGAACCTGCTGGCGGGCGCCGATGAAACCCGCGTCGAAGGCGTCGACACAGATCGCTTGCTGCCTTCGGGAACCCGCATCGGCGGCGGCACGCAGTACGAAACCGGCTGGTTCGGACAAGCCGACGGCCTTTTGGGCCCGCTGCGCCTGTTCGCGGGGGCGCGGGAAAACCTGGTGCAGGAACCTAGCGCCGCGGACTCCTTCTTCAGCCCCAGCGCCGGGGCTGCATACAGCCACAAGCGGCTGCGGCTGCGCGCCTCGGTGTATCGTGCCTTTCGCGCGCCCACGCTGAACGAGCTGTATCGCAGCTTCAGCGCCGGCAACACCTTTACCGAAGCCAATCCGGACCTGGTGCCGGAGACCGTGTTCGGAGCCGAAGCGGGCCTGGATTTCAGTGGCGAGACCTCCGCTTTTCGGGTGACCGCATACCACGACTCGCTGGGCAACCTCATCACCAACGTAACGCTTTCTTCGACGGCAACGCAGATCGTCCGCGAGCGCGAGAACGCGGCGCAGGCGGTGAGCCGCGGCATCGAGGCCGAGTACCGGCGCAGATTCGGAAACTGGAGCGCAACGTTGAGCTACCTGTACGCCGATGCGCGCTATACCACGGGGTATCGCATCTCCCAGGTGCCGCGTCACCAGGGGTCGGCGTTGGCGGCGTACCATCGCGGCGGAATGCTGGCATCGGCGGGCCTGCGCGCGTTCGACTATCAGTTCGACGACGATCTGAACCAGTTCCGGCTGCCCGGCTACGCCACCGTGCAGGTCGCCGTGATGCAGCGGCTGCGGGGCCCGCTATCGGCTGAAGTATCGGTCGAGAACGCGCTGGGCCACGTCTATTACACCGCCTTCTCTCCCGTTCCCAACATCGGTTCGCCGCGTTTATGGCACATCGGGTTGAAGTGGGAAGGGCGGGTGCATTGATCGGCTTTTCGTCTCCAGACCTCGCGGCGCACGCCGTGCAGCCACGCCGTGCAGCCTGCGCCACGCTTACCCGAGCAGCGCCTTGACGATGATCCAGGATTTCTCGAACGAGGACAGCCGCACCCGCTTGCGGAAGACATCGTAGTTGCCGGCCTCGATGCGGTCGAGCAGGCGGGAATAAATGGTGATCAGCGCCCACAGCGAAGGCCGGCTCCGCGGATGGACGAGATCGAGCAGCGGCTGCGATTCCCGGTAGTAAGCGTGAGCGCGGTCCGCCTCAAACTGCATCAGCCGCAGGAATTCAGGACTCCGATTGCCGCTCGCCAGATCTTCTTCGGTAACGCCGAAGCGCGCCAGGTCCTTTTGCGGCAGGTAGATGCGGCCGCGGGCGGAATCTTCACGGATGTCGCGCAGAATATTGGTGAGCTGAAAGGCGATTCCGCATTTTTCCGCCAGCGGCGGCGCGCTTGGCGTGTCAAAACCGAAAATGTAAATCACTGTGAGGCCCACCACCGAAGCCACCTGGTAGCAATAGCGGTAGAGCTCGTCGAAGGTCTGGAAGCGCCGCGGTTCCAGATCGGAGACCACGCCGTCGATCATTTCGCAAAGATACTCGTGCGGGATGCCGAAGCGGCGCACGGTGTGATGAAAGGCGGGCCAGAGCGGATGGCCGCTGAGGCGGCCGTCCAGCGCGTCTTCCATCTCCGCGCGCCAGCGGTCCAACGCGGCGCGGTTGGCGCCGGGCTCGTCGCTCAAATCGTCGCAGGTGCGCATGAATGCGTAAATGGCGCACATGGCTTTGCGCTGCTGCGGGGAAAGCAGGAGGAACGAGTAATAGAAATTCTTGGCGCGGCTGCGCGCCACGTGGCGGCAATAGTCGTAGGAGTGCTCGATGGCGTTCATCACGCAGCCCGCGGCCGCGCCAGGCGCGCCAGCGAAGCCAGCAGCAGGCGCGCGCGATCGAACTTCGAGATGGCCGGCCGCGCCCGCAGCACGTCGTAATCCTGCCGCTCGATTTTGTCGAGCACGCGCAGGCCGCCGCGGCTGAAGAGGTCGAGATCGAGCGCCAGCCTGCGGTCCACCATCCCCGCCAGCGGCAGGCCCTCGGCGAACAACTCGCGCGCCTTAGCCACAATCTCGCGCATCGCCTCGCGAAAACCGGGGGTGAAGCGGTGCGCGAACAGATCCTCGATCGGATAGCGGTGCCGCTCCAGAACGTCCAGCGGTATATAGACGCGGTCTTTGAGCAGATCCACGGTTACGTCCTGCCAGAAATTGGCGAGCTGCAGAGCCGTGCAGGTGGCGTCGGCCAGGCGCTGGCGCGGCGCGTCGGAGTAACCGCAGAGGTACAGCACCAGCCGGCCTACCGGATTCGCCGAGCACCGGCAGTAGCCGAACAGCTCATCCCAGCCTGCATAACGCGTCACCGTCTGGTCCTGCACGAACGCCTGAATCAGGTCGTCGAACGGCTGGCGCGGAATCCGGTAGCGGCGGACGGTCTCATCGAGCGCCACGAAGACCGGGTGCGTAGCGCGCCCCTGGTACATCCCATCCAGTTCCCCGCCCCACCAGGCGAGCAGCCGCAAGCTTTCCGCGCGGTCGCCGATTTCGTCGCCCAGATCGTCCGCCCAACGGCAATAGGCGTAGACGTTGTAGAAATCCTGGTGGAGCCGCTTGGGCAGCAGAAAACTCACCACGTGGAAGTTTTCGTAATGGCGCGTAGCCAGCCAGCGCGTGTAAGCGCGCGCGTCCTGCTGGGACCAGGCGCGACCGAGCGCTTCGGGAGCGTGTACGAACTGGGCCGGCGGCAGAAACGCGGGTGTCCCTGCGCGCGCCATTTTAGGGCAGAATCGCCGTCTTCAGGTGGCCGTTGTGGCTCATCAGGTGGCGCATCACTTCCAGCAGGTTGGCCAGCGGCTCCTCGCGGTTGACGAAGAACGAGGCCCGAATGTGGCCCGCCGAAACCAGATCCAGGGCCTTGCGGACGTGGCCCGGGGTGTGATGGAAACTGGCCTTGCAGGTAATCTCGGAATAATGCAGCAGGGCCGTATCGAGATTGACCGTAGTGTCGTTGGGGCAGCCGCCGAAGAAGTTCACTATGCCGCCGCGGCGAACCATGCCAACGGCCCACTGCCAGGTGCTCGGCTTGCCCACCGCTTCGATGGCGATATCCGCGCCGCGCCCGCCGGTGAGATTGCGGACAGTCTTCACCGGATCGGCGCCGTCCTCGGCCACCACCAGATCGTCGGCGCCCAACGCGGCTGCGCGGTCAAGCTGCTTCTGGCGCCGGCCGACCGCCATCACGCGGCAGCCGTATAGCTTCGCCAGCTTGACAAACATCAACCCGATCGGCCCGAGCCCGATGATGACCACCGAGTTCCCATGATGCGGCCCGGTTTCTTCCCAGCCGCGAACCACGCAGGCCAGAGGCTCAATCAGCGCGGCGTCCTGGTAGCCGACGTGGGGCGGAATCAGGTAGGTGTTGCCCTCCACGATGCGCGCCGGAATGCGGATGTATTCGGCGTACGCCCCGTTATTGAACAGTAAGTCCTCGCAAAGGTTTTCCAGGCCGCGCTGGCAAAAAAAACAATGGTTGCATGGCGCGGAATTGGCGGCCACCACTCGCTGGCCGATCTTGAATTTCGTCACATCCTCGCCAGTTGCGACTACGTCGCCGGCCAGTTCGTGCCCAAACACCGCAGGGGGAACGATCATTCGAGCGTGATAGCCCCGCCGGAATACCTTCACATCTGTGCCGCAAGTCAGGGCCACTTTTACTCGAACGAGGATGTCTCTGCTTTGAATGCTGGGAACGGCCACCGGCTCCACCTGCAAGTGCTCCTTGCCGTAAAGCACGGCAGCCATCATGTGGTTATTCACTATGACCACCTCTGTGGCTGAACGATTATTTTCAACGATTTAGATCCCGGATGCAATGCCAAATCGAATCCTGAACGAATTTTAACCAGGGGTAGACAGTGGGAAATCAATTCCTCCACGGGCAATTCACCGCCAAAAACAAGCCGGGCGGATTCTTTCTGCAAATCCACCGATGCGCTATAACACCCGAAAATAGTCCGCTCTCCTACACAGATGTCCGCGCCGGAGGCTTCGATGCGTTCGGTCGAAGAAGTTTGCGCGAAAAGAAGAATACGTGCGCCCGGCCGGGAGCAAGCCATGGCCTGCTCGACGATTCCGGGAGCGGAAACGGCAACCACCACGAAATCCGCGCCGCGTCCCTCGGTGAGGCGTTTGACTTCGGAGGCCACGTCCACGGTGCGCGCATTCCAGGTCGGCTCCGCGCCGCAGCGGGCGGCGAGGGCTAGCCGCTCGGCAATGGTATCGGTGGCGGCCACGCGCGCCCCAGTCCGCCGCACCAGCATGGTGAACATGAGGCCGATGGGGCCCTGGCCCAGCACCACCCCGAACTCATCCGGCTGCGGATCGGCTTGCACCACCGCCTTGAGGCAAGTGTTCAGCGGCTCGACCAGCGTGGCACGTTCAAAAGAAATGCCGTCCGGTATCTTCTCCACCCCGCGCTCCACGATCCAATCCATCACGCGGACGTACTGCGCGAAACCACCGCCGGCGGGCTCAAATCCAGCCGTGATGCCCACTTTCTTATAGACGGGGCATTGGGCGTAAACTTTGCGGCGGCAGTAAAAACATTTCATGCAAGGAATATGGTGAAAGGCTACCACGCGGTCGCCGGGGCGAAATCTCTTCACGGCGGAGCCCGCGGCGGCTACCACGCCGGCAGTTTCGTGACCGTAAATGCGCGGCGGCGCCAGCAGGTTGTGCTCGATCTTCTTCAGATCGGTATGGCAGATGCCGCAAGCTTCCACCCGGATGAGGATCTCGCCAGGCTGGATTTCGGGCGTAGGAATCTCTTCGATCTCCACCAGGCTCTGGCCACGGTACACGGCGGCGTGCATGGTTGCGGGTATGGCGTTCGTTTCAGAACCGGCAATCTGCAAAAAAATCCCCCAGCGCTCGCGCAGCCCGAGCGGAACGATGCCGCAGCCGAAGTAACTCCGGCAGCCGGACCAGCGGACGACCCGAAATAGAACCTAAGATTCTTATTGTATCGAAATGTCCGTCCGGACGCAGCGCCGCATTTAGGTCATTCGCCAAATCTTCGCCTGCCAGGTCGGTGACAGCCTTGATGCAAAAGAACCGAAGACCCAAAGTGGCCGCGCGCCCGGCCACCGCGGCGGCTTCCATATCCACGGCAGCCGCTCCCGCTTGGCGAAGGCTGCGCTTTTCCGCCGCGGACCGGGCCACATGATCGATGGTCAGCACCACCCCACGGTGATATGGCAGCGAGGCGTCCGGCGCCAAAGCGCTGAGACGGCCGTTTGTGCCCATCACTTCGGTAGCGACGACCACTGAAGCCACCCCGAGTTTCTCTTCCAGCGCGCCGCAAAAGCCGGTGCAAACGACCGCATCGGGCAGAAAAGCCGCCGCCGCGCTGTCCACCGCGGCCGCAGCCCTGGCGGGGCCGGCGCCATTGGCCACCAGTAGCAGATCATACTCCCCCAGCACCGCCGAGCGGGCCCAATCGGTGCCGGCCTGCGCCCCGTGAGCGTGATCAGCGTGAGCCAGGATGCCGCGAACCTCCCTCGCTTCGGCGGCCACCACCAGCAGTTTCATGATTGGCTCCGGGTACGCGTGAACCATTCCACCGCGTGGGCGAGCGCCTGCGCGGCTGGCCCCGGATGGTAACCCAGTTCCCGCTCGGCCTTGGCGTGCGTCACCCACATTTTCTTTTGGGCCAGGCGCACCGCTTCCAGGGAGACGCGCGGGGGCGACCCGGAGAGCTTGGCCCAAGCCGTGCCTGACGCGCCGGCACACCATGCCACAAAATACGGTAGACGTACGCGCGGCGGATTGCGGTGGGCGATAACCGCTAACTTGCGCAGAATTTCGGCCAGCGTGAGGTTTTCCGAACCGAGAATGTAACGTTCGCCGGACCGGCCCCGCTGGCAGGCCAGCCAGTGGCCTTCGGCGGCATCGCGCGCATCCACCACGTTGAGGCCGGTATCGATGTAGGCCGGCATGGCGCCGTTCAGGAAATCGAGGACGATGCGGCCAGTTGGGGTGGGCTTGAAATCGTGGTCGCCCATAGGCGCGGTGGGGTTTACGATGACGATGTCCATGCCGGCGCGGGCAAACTCGAGTGCCACTTGCTCGGCGAGAAACTTGGAGCGCTTGTAATCGCCGGTCATGTCCGCCAGCGACACCGGCGTGGTTTCGTCTCCCAGGCCGCTGGGCGGGATGCCGATGGCGCCGACGGTGCTGGTGTAGACGACTCGCTCGACACCGGCCGCGCGCGCCGCCTGGAGCAGGTTGCGCGTGCCTTCGACGTTGTTGTCATACAGCTCGCGCGAATTCCGGCTCCACAGCCGGTAGTCCCCGGCCACGTGGAAGACGATGCCGCAGCCGGAGGCCGCGCGCTCGAGCGAAGCCGCATCGCGCAGATCGCCGCTGACGCTTTCCACCGGCAGTTCTTCGACAGGGCTGCCCGGCCGCACCAGCGCGCGAACCGCGCAGCCGTGCTCGATCGCCACGCGCGCCACGTGCCAGCCCAGGAACCCGGAAGCGCCAGTAACCAAAACGGGCTTCATGGCAGCATGTGGCGCGGGCTGTCAAGCCTGCCGTGTCGAGATTCGTCTCGACATTTCTTGATGCGCGCGAGACTCAGCCGAAGTTCGAAAACGTCGCCACGAATGGCGACGCTGCAGGCAAGACTGCCCGCGCCACGCTCCGCAGCCGGCTGGCTTTGAGAACACCGGGCTAGCGCAGCATCCATGCCAGCATCTTGAGATTGTCGGCAACGCCGGCGCTGATGCCGTAGGCGACCGAAGGCTCGAAGCCGCAATGCATCATGCAGTGCTCGCAGCGCGGGTCGTTGCCGGGACCGTAGCTTTCCCACGGCGTCCGCGTCATCAGCTCCTCGAACGTCTTGTACTGCCCGTCGGTGATCAGGTAGCACGGACCCTTCCAGCCCTTGATGTTGTAAGTGGGATTGCCCCAGGCGGTGCACGGCAACTCGCGGCGGCCTTGTAGAAATTCCATGTACAGCGGGGTCTGGCGGACCGGGTATTTGGCGGCGATGCGGTCGAAATCGCGGAACTTTTCGCGAATGTCTTCGCGCGTCAGGAAAATCTCGCGGTCGTCGACGGCGGAGTACCCATAAGCGGGCGCGATCTGGTGCCCGTCCACGTTGAACTGCCGCAAGTACTCGAACAGTTCCTCGATTTCCCGCATGTCGGTCTCTTTGTAGACCGTGGTGTTAGTGCAGACCTGGAAGCCGGCTGCCTTGGCAATCCGGATGCCCTCGATGGCCGCATCGAAAACGCCTTCGCGCTCCACCGCAATGTCGTGGTTCTTTCGCATGCCATCCAGGTGGACGTTGAAGTAGAGGCGCTTGTCCGGAGTGAACTCGCCGATCCGCTTCTTGATGAACATGCCGTTGGTGCAGAGGTAAATGTGGCGGTTGCGCTCGAGGATGCCCGCCGTCAGCTCGCCGATCTGCGGATACATCATCGGCTCGCCGCCGCAGATGGAAACCACCGGCGCGCCGCACTCATCCACCGCCGCCAGGCACTCTTCGAGCGGCACCCGCTCGGTGATGGTGGATTCGTACTCGCGGATGCGCCCGCAGCCGGTGCAGGTGAGGTTGCAGGCGTGAAGCGGCTCCAGCATCAGCACGATGGGGAAGCGCTTGCCGATCATGGGATGCGGCTGGCGCTTCTCGCCGGCCTTGGGCGGCAGGATGCGGAACGGGTTGGCCGAGCCGTTTTCGCGGACGGCGTTCTTCTGCCACTCCGGCCGGGGCCGCATCTTGTTTCGGAGAATGTATCCGGCCAGGCCGGCGGTCATCGAGAGTGGAAATTTCATAACCTGTCCTTCGAGTTGGCTCGGGTCTTCACGAACGACGACAGCGCGAGTAGCGGGAAGTAGTCCTTGTACAAGTGATAATTCAAGTAGAACACCTTGGGGAAGCCGGTGCCAGTAGCCAGCTCTTCCTCCCAGCTTCCATCGGCGCGCTGGGTTTCGACCAGATACTCGACGCCGTGGCGCACGCTGAGGCTGGAATCGTCACCGCCGGCGATGAGGCCGAGGATGGCCCAGGCGGTTTGCGAAGGCGTGCTGCGCGCGGCGGTAAAGGCGCCGTTGTCGTAGCTGGCGCAGCTTTCGCCCCAGCCGCCATCGGCGTTCTGAATGGAGCGCAGCCATTCGCCGGCGCGGAGGACGTGAGCTTCGCGGTCGCTTTCGCCGCACGCGGCCAGGCCGCGTAGCGCGAAACAGGTGCCGTAAATGTATGCCACTCCCCACCGGCCGTACCAGCTTCCATCGGCTTCCTGGTGGCGGACCAGCCATTCCACGGCGCGGCGCACGGCGCGGTGGTCGCGCCCCAGTCCGTGAGCGGCCAGGGCTTCCAGCACCCGGCCGGTGATATCGGCGCAGGTGGGGTCGAGCATGGCATTGTGATCGGCCACCGGCACCTGGCTCAGGAATTCCCAATCATTGTCGGCGTCAAAGGCGGCCCAGCCGCCATCGCGCGACTGCATCGCCAAGAGCCAGTCCAGCGCGCGCCGCTCGGCCGCCTGCTGCGCGGCCGCGTCGGAACCACGCGCCTGGCTGAGGGCCAGCATCACCATGGCGGTGTCGTCGATATCCGGGTAGAACTCGTTGGCGTATTCGAAGGCCCAGCCGGAGGGCTCGGTGCCGGGGCGCTTCAGGCTCCAGTCTCCCTGGCGCCGCACCTCGCGCCGGATCAGCCAGTCCACGGCCCGCGCCGCGGCGCGATCCCCAAGACCGCTCTGCGCCACCGCATAGGCGCTGATGGCGGTGTCCCACACCGGCGAAAAGCACGGCTGGAAAAAGAAGCGCTCGCCATCGTCCACCATCAGGCTGTTGAACTGCCGCAAGGCTTCCGCGCGCAGCGGATGGTCCGGCGCGTAGCCGAGCACATCGAGCGCCATCACCGAATACATCATCGGCGGGTAGATGGCGCCGAAGCCGTCGGAGTGGTCGAGGCGCTCGATCATCCATTCCGCGGCGCGCGCCACGGCTTTGCGGCGCATCGCTTTCAGGCCGCTCCGCTCCCACCACTTCAGAAAACCATCGGCGGCGACAAACACGTTGTGCCACGAGAGCCACGACGGGTCGCGCTGCAACGCCGGGCTGACGCCGGGCAGCCAGAGCTCGTCAAGCTGAAATCCGGCTGGCGCGGGGCGGCGCGGGTTGGCGGCGTGCACGATGGAAAGCGAAACCACGATAGCGCGCGTCCAGGCCGACATCTGGTAGAGCAGGTGGAACGGCAGCAGCACCAGCTCCGGAGGGATGCTCGGGCAGTGCCGCCGCGGATAAAGGTTGAACAAGCCGAGGTTGATCTTGACGTAGCTGTTGGCCGCCTGAATGCCACCCAGGTCCAGGATGCGCCGGCGCAGCCGCTCCATGCGCGGATCGTCGATGGCCACCCCGGCCAGCTTCAGCGCGACATAGGCCTTCACCGACGCGCTGACTTCGCTCGGCCCCCCGGCGTAAATATTGAAGCCGCCATCGTCGAGCTGGCGTTTGAAGATGGATCGAACCGCCCTATCGATCAGCCGGCGCGTGGGCGGATCCCAACGGCCCCCGGAGGGAGGATAAAGCCAGAGCTGGAACAAAATGTAATCGGATTCGAGCGTGGTATCGGCGGTCAGCTCGGCGCACCAATGGCCGTCGCGAGCCTGCAAGTCCACCAGGTTGGCGCAGGCGCGGCGAATCGCCACCTCGGCGCCGGTCTCGATCGACTTGGGCGTTGCAAGCTGTGTGTTCATCGAATACTGACCATCAGCTCGGAGGGCAGCGAGAAGCGCACGTCCTCATCCACCATCTCGATTTCTTCCACCTGGTGGAACCCGTCCTTGCGCAGAAAAGCGATCAGTTCCTCCACCAGGTGCTCGGGCGCGGAGGCGCCGGCGGTGACTCCCACGTTGGTAACCGCCTCCAGCCACGCGCGATCCACATCGCCGCGATCGTTCACCAGGTAGGAGCGGACGCCGAAATTCGTGCCCACCTCCACCAGGCGCTTGGAGTTCGAGCTGTTCTCGGAGCCGACCACTAGCAGCAGGTCCACCACCTCGGCAATCGCCTTCACCGCCATCTGGCGGTTTTGCGTGGCATAGCAGATGTCCTGCGCGGGCGGTCCCTGGCTCAGCGGGAAACGCTGCTTGAGGCGCTCGATGATGTCACGCGTTTCATCCAGGCTCAGGGTTGTCTGCGTCAGATAGCGGACGCGCCCGGGGTCGGGCAACTCGAGGCGGTCGACATCCTCGACGGTCTCCACCAGGTAGCTGGCCTGCGGCACCTCGCCCAGCGTGCCGATCACTTCGTCGTGATCCTTGTGGCCGATCAGGACTATGCTGTAACCGTCGCGCGCGAACCGCGCCGCTTCCAGGTGAACCTTGGTCACCAGCGGGCAGGTGGCGTCGATCACGTCCAGGCGCCGCTCCTTGGCCTCTCTGCGCACCGAAGGGGCCACGCCGTGCGCGCTGAAAATGGCGCGCGCGCCGGCGGGCACTTCATCCAGTTCTTCGACAAAGATCGCTCCCGCCCGGCGCAGTTCGTCGACCACGTGCTTGTTGTGCACGATTTCCTTGCGGACGTAGACGGGCGGCCCGTAGAGGTCGAGTGCGATCTTGACTACATCGATGGCCCTGACGACACCGGCGCAGAAGCCGCGAGGCTTGAGCAGAAAGATCTTCTTCTCCGCGCCGAGATTTGGTGCGAAAGGCTTTAGCGGCATAAGGACGAACGGGTACAATTATAACAAGCGAGCACCGGTTTTCGCAGAAATACTTGACCGCGAAGCACTTGTGTGCTTGCGATCACACTCGGCGTTGAAGAGCGGATTCCACATGTGGGAATCAAGAGAAGAGACGTTCGCAGGAGATTTGCGGTTGCGGCTGACGGCCGGCGCGGCGGGAATTCGGCGGATTGAATTCGCGCCCTTCGCCGAGTCCGGTGCGACGCCGAACCCCGGCAACCCGCTGCTGGCCGAGGCTGTACGCCAGTTGCGAGCCTATTTCGCGGGCCAGTTGCGCCGCTTCGAGCTGCCGCTGGATTTGGCGGGCACCGAGTTTCAGCGGCGCGTGTGGCTGGAGCTGACACGCATCCCGTACGGCGAAACCCGCAGCTACCAGGATCTGGCCCGCGCCATCGGAGCGCCGAAGGCGGTGCGGGCGGTGGGCGCAGCCAACGGCGCGAATCCGGTCGCCATCGTGGTCCCCTGTCATCGCGTGATCGGCGCCGGCGGCAAGCTTGTCGGATACGGCGGCGGATTGCCGCTGAAGCGGAGGTTGCTGGATTTGGAGCGGGGCGGGTTGTTTGAGTGAGAGGAGCCTGCGCCAACCGCTTTACATCACTTCCAATATCAAACACTTCAGATAATGTGTTTCGGGAACGGTGAGTAGTATCGGATGATCCTGGCTCTGTGTGCGGCGCTCCAGGACGCGCAGCGTGCGGCCGGCATCGAGCGACGCCGCAGCCACCAATTCGAGCAGCATCGCTTCGCTCACATGGTGCGAGCACGAGCAGGTCGCGACTATTCCGCCCGGCGCCAGCAGCCGCAGCGCGCGCAGGTTGATTTCCTTGTAGCCTGTGGCCGCTCCGTCCAGGCTGCGGCGCGATTTGGCGAACGCCGGCGGATCGAGCACCACCAGCGAGAACTGGCGCCGCGCCGAAGCGTAGCCAGCCAGCAGATCGAACACATCGGCTTGGCGGAATTCGATGTTGCCATTACCGTTGGCTTGGGCGTTGGCGCGCGCTGTCGCCAGCGCCGTCGCCGAGCTGTCTACCGCTTCCACGCTTTCGCAATGCGCCGCCAGGTGCAGCGCGAACCCCCCCGTCGACGTGAAACAATCGAGCGCCTTGCCTCCTGTCGCGTATCGAGCGACGGCGCGGTAATTCTCCCGCTGGTCGAGATAGATACCGGTCTTCTGACCGTGCAACAGATCGGCGCTCAATTTGAGGCCGTTCATTTCCACCGTGACTGCCTCGGGCACCGTGCCGGCCAGCACCACGGTTTCGAGTGGTAGTGCTTCCTTGGTGCGCACCGCCACGTCGTTACGCGCGACGATCGCTTGCGGGGTGAAGATTTCCTCCAGGCAGGAGGCGATTAGCGGTTTGGCCGCGTCCATCCCCTGGTCGAGGGTTTGCACCACCAGGTAATCGCCGTAACGATCCACCACCAGCGCGGGCAGCAGATCGGCTTCGCCGTGTGCCACGCGGTAAGCGTTGCTGCGATGAACCACGCGGCGGCGATGCGCCTCGGCGGCCTGCAACCGGCACAGGTAGAAATCGCGGCCAATCTCACAGGCTTCGGGCGACAGCATGCGCAAAGCGATTTGTGAAGTGGAGCTGTAGTGCGCCGTGCCCAGCGTTCGCCCGTGCGCATCGGCAACCCGGACGGCTTCGCCGGGCTGGGCGCCGTCGCGGTCCGTGATGTCGCTCGAGAAAATCCACGGGTGCCCGGAAGCGACCCGGCCAGCCGCCTTCCGGTTCACGTGGACTTCGTTCATCGCATTTCCTGCAAGCGGCGGATGCGGTCCTCGGTGGGAGGATGGGTGGACCAGAGGCTTTGCAGGAACGCGCCGGTAGACGGCTTGATGATGAACAGGTGCGCGGTGGAAGGAGTCGCCGCCATCGGTATCCGCTTGCTCCAGCTCTCAAGTTTCTGCAAGCCCGAGATCAGCTCGTAAGGCGTGCCGGTGTACTTGGCCGAAGCGGCGTCGGCGTCATACTCGCGCGAGCGCGAGATGGCCATCTGGATCAGGAACGCGGCGATGGGCGCGAGAATCAGCATGAGCAAAGCGCCAAAGCCGCCGCCTTCGCGGTCGCGGTCGTCGCCTCCGCCGCCAAAGAAGAACCCCAGACGCGAGGCGAACATGATGGCTCCGGCGAGCGTGGCTGCGATGGAGCTGGTCAGGATGTCGCGGTGCAGCACGTGGCCCAGCTCGTGCGCCACCACGCCTTCCAATTCCTGGTCCGTCATCAAATCCAAGATGCCCGCGGTGAAGGCGACCGAAGCGTGCGACGGACTGCGGCCGGTGGCGAAGGCATTCGGCGACTGCTCGGCGATCAAGTACAACTTCGGCATCGGCAGCCCCATGCGGCGGGCCAGGTTCTCTACGATCGGCGCTACGCGGCGGTAGACATCCGGGTTTTGCTCCGGGCTAACCGGCTGCGCGTGGTAAGTCGCCAAAGCGATCTTATCGGAGAAGAAGTAACTCGAGAAATTCATCACCACGGCGAATGCCATGCCCATGTATAACCCGTTGAGACCGCCGAGCGCCTCGCCGCCATAGATGAGGATGCCGGTTAGCAGACCCAGTAACAATACCGTTTTGACGGTGTTAGTCATTAGAGAATCTCCTACGGACTACGGGGCCGGAGCAGGGCAAGTCAAAGCATGCCCCACCACGGCCACTAGCGCACGCCGTCACCGCCGGGCCTCCACGGGAGTTTCCACCGGCGCTGACTTGGCGAAGGACAAGCCGGAGGCGCCGGCCGGCGCGTCCACCACGATAGTATCGCCGGGGCTGAATCCGCCGTTGAGCAGATCGAGCGCCAGCGGGTCCTGCACCAGCCGCTGAATGGCGCGGCGCATCGGCCGGGCGCCGAATTGCGGATCGAAGCCCTCGCTGATGATACGGTCCTTGGCCGCGGGCGTGACTTCGAGCGTCATCTTGCGCTCCTCCAGAAGCCGCGCCACGTTGCCTAACTGGATATCCACGATCTTACTCAGATGTTCGCGGCTCAAGGTGTTGAACACGATGATATCGTCGATGCGATTGAGAAACTCCGGACGGAACTGGTGCTTCAAGGCTTCCAGCAGCCGCTTGCGCGTATCCTCGTTGGCGGCGTCCTTGGCGTGCACGGAGAAGCCGATAGTGTTCTTTTCCACCAGGCTGGTGCCCAGGTTCGAGGTCATCACGATCACCGTGTTGCGAAAGCTCACGGTGCGGCCCTGGCCGTCGGTGAGCCGGCCGTCATCGAGGATTTGCAGCAGCGTGTTGAAGACGTCCGAGTGCGCTTTTTCGATTTCGTCGAACAGCACTACCGAATACGGCCGGCGGCGCACCTGCTCGGTCAACTGGCCGCCTTCCTCGAAGCCCACATATCCCGGCGGCGAGCCGATCATGCGGGCCACCGAGTGCCGCTCCTGGTATTCGGACATATCGACGCGGATCATGGCCTTGTCGTCGTCGAACAGGTAGCCGGCCAGCGCGCGCACCAGCTCGGTCTTGCCCACGCCGGTGGGGCCGAGGAAAATGAAGCTGCCGATCGGCCGGTTGGGATCGCTCAAGCCGGCGCGGTTGCGCAGGATGGCGTTGGAGACCAGGCGCACGGCTTCGTCCTGGCCGACCACGCGGTCCTTGAGCCGGTCCGGCATCTGCACCAGCTTCTCGACTTCGCCCTCCATCATCTTGGCCACCGGAATGCCGGTCCACTTGGCCACGATGCGGGCGATCTCGTCTTCGCCGATCTCTTCCTTGAGCAGCGCGTTTTCCTTGACGGCTTCCAGTTCCTGCTCGGCATCCTTTATATCTTTTTCGATTTGCGACAGCCGGCCGTAGCGCAGTTGGGCAGCCTTCTCCCAATCGCCGGCGGCGGACGCCTTCTCTTCCTGCTGGCGCAGCGAGTCCTTCTCCTCCTTGAGCTGGCGCACGCGGCCGATGGCCGATTTCTCGCGGTTCCAGCGTTCCTTGAGGACGGCGGCCTGGCCGCGCAGCCGCTCCAGCTCGCTCTCCACCACCCGCAGCCGGTCGTGCGAAGCGGGGTCATCTTCCTTGCCGAGGGCCTGCCGCTCGATCTCCAGGTGCGAAATGCGGCGGTCCAGATCGTCGATTTCAATCGGCATGGAACCGATCTGGAGGCGCAGTGCGGCGCCGGCTTCGTCGATCAGATCGATGGCCTTATCGGGCAGGAAACGGTCCGCGATGTAGCGGTGCGAGAGCACGGCGGCGGCGATGATGGCGGAATCCTTGATGCGCACGCCGTGGTGGATTTCGAATTTCTCCTTGAGGCCGCGCAGAATCGCCACCGTGTCGTCCACCGATGGCTCGGTCACCAGCACCGTCTGGAAGCGCCGCGCCAGGGCAGCGTCCTTTTCGACGTGCTTCTTGTATTCGTTCAGGGTGGTGGCGCCGATGCAGCGCAGTTCGCCGCGGGCGAGCGCCGGCTTTAACAGGTTGGCGGCGTCGATGGCGCCTTCGGCCGAACCGGCGCCCACCAGCGTGTGCAACTCGTCGATGAAGCAGATGATCTCGCCGTTGGAATCGATGATCTCCTTGACCACCGCCTTGAGGCGGTCTTCAAATTCGCCGCGGAACTTGGTGCCGGCAATCATGGATCCCAGGTCGATGGCGGCGAGTCGCTTATTCTTCAACTGGTCGGGCACGTCGCCGCGCACGATGCGCTGCGCCAGGCCTTCCACGATGGCGGTCTTGCCCACGCCGGGCTCGCCGATCAGCACCGGGTTGTTCTTGGTGCGGCGGCTGAGCACCTGCATCACGCGGCGGATTTCCTCCTCGCGGCCAATCACCGGGTCGAGCTTGCCCTTGCGGGCGGAATCGGTGAGATCGTGGGCGTAGCGTTCCAGAGCCTGATATTTGCTTTCCGGATTCTGATCGGTGACGCGCTGCGTGCCGCGGACCGATACCAGGGCGCGCAGCAGGGCGTCGTGCGTGGCGCCGGCGCGATCCAGAAGCTGGCCCGCTGGATCGCTGCGCTGCTCGGTGAGCGAGAGCAGTAAGTGCTCGGTGGAAACGAACTCGTCCTTGAAGTGGCCGGCTTCATCGAAGGCGCGCTCGAGCACCTGGTTGAGCGGCTGCGAAAGGTAGATGCCGGGCTGGCCGCCGGAGGTTTTGGGCAGATTGCCCAGCAGGCGGCGGGCCTCGGCGACGATGGCATCCGGCCGCACACCGCATTTTTCCAGCAGAGGCTTGACGATGCCTTCCTTTTCATCAGCGAGCGCAACCAACAGGTGCAGCGGAAACATCACTTGGCTCTCGCAGGACTCGGCGACTGCCTGGGCTTGCTGCAAGGCCTCCTGCGCTTTCTGCGTCAATTTGTCTAACCGAAACATGATCCTTATCCCTAAGTTTGTATCAGAATACAAAACGGGCAGGCGGTTGCCACGAGTGGACCGCCTGCCCTAAAGTTACCAGTTTTCCCGCCTTGGCGAACGAGCCGGCAGAGGCCCGCAGCCGCCAGTTTATTAGATGCGTTACGCGTTGGCTTCGACTTTGATCTGGCGCGGCTTGGCAGCTTCTTTCTTGGGCAGCGAGACGCTCAGCACGCCGTTCTTGAACGAGGCGGAGATTTTGTCGGTGTCGAAACTATTGGGCACCGCGAAGCTGCGGATGAAATTGCCGTAGCTGCGCTCGATGCGGTGATAGCCCGCTGCGCTGTCCTGCTTTTCGAATTTGCGCTCCCCCGCGATGGTGAGCGTCTGGTTCTCCACCCGGACATCGATGTCCTTGAGATCGACATCCGGCAGATCGGCCTTCACCACCAGATCGTTCTCGGTTTCGTAGATGTCCACGGCGGGCGTCCAGGGCCGGTTGGTCTGGGGCTCGTTGAAGAGGCGGGTGAAAGCATCCTCGAAAAGGCGGATATTGGCCAATGGGTCGAAATGGGTGAGAGACATGGTTGTTAAGCTCCTCATAGAAGTGAATGTGTTGGATATCTTAAAACTTCATCCAGACACAATGATAAAATATGCGCATCATAATGTCAAGTTTTTATTAGTCACTACCTGTACAGTCTGGAGCCGTTCCTACGATATATTGATTTTAAATGACTTACTTGATATTCTACTGATGGTGGCACCCGGCCTATCGCCCTTTTAGCCTTTCCAGTTCCTCGACCGTCCGCGGCCAGTCCTCCCGCAGCAGCCGGGAGAGCGCGCGGTCGGCCAACAGGCGCCCGCCCGTCTGGCACTGCGGACAATAGTTGGTTTCGTTGGCGCGGTAACGAATTCGGTGGATTCTGGAGCCGCAAACGGGGCAGGGCTGGCCATAGCGGCCGTGGACGGCCATGCCTTGGCGAAAGGCGGTGACCTTTTCCGGGAACCCGCCGGCGGCTTCGGCGCGGAGGCGGTTGGTCCATTCGGTCAGAACCTCGCGGGTGGACTGATGCAAGCGACGAGCCTCGGCATCGGTGACCTTGAGGGTCAGCGCCACCGGCGAAAGCCGCGCGCGATGCAGGATTTCGTCCGAATAGGCGTTGCCGATGCCGCTGAAGAGTCGCGGATCGGTGAGCGCGCGCTTCAGGGTGTGATTGGCCGAGCGCAGGGTCGCGGCGAACGCGGATTCGCCTGTGGTGAGCGGGTCGACGCCGCCGGCGTCGAGCGCCGCCAGTCCCTCTTCGTCAGCCGCCACGTGCAAGGCGGCGCGCCGCTCGGAGCCGGCTTCGGTCAGCGTGAGCACGCCGCTCGAAAACTGAAACAGCGCCAGCACGTTGCGCGGGATGGATTTAGGGAAATGCCGTTCAACCGGGCTCCGTTGCCGAGGAAAAGCTGAGACGACTCTCGGCTCAGCAGCCTTGACAGGCTGCACCACGGCGCGCCAGTGCAGGCGGCCGGCGATCATGAGGTGCAGCACCAGCCACAGATCGCCCTCAAGACCGATGGCGATACGTTTCCCGACCCGCTGCACCTCGCGCACTTCCCTGCCCTCGGCCAAGTCGAGCGGCGGCGCGGTGGAACGCAGCAGGAACGGGCTGCGCACCAGGACGCGCTCGAGGCGATGGCCCACCACGCGGTCGCGCAGCGCTTCGACGTAGACCTCGACGTCGGGAAGTTCCGGCATACGGCCTCAATCCCGATGGGCCGCGGCTTCCAGGTAGGTGGTGAAATCCTTGCCTGGCGGCGCAATCTCGAACCGGATCTTGATCTTGTCCTTGCCCGCCGGCAGGTACGTCAGGCGGTAGCGCATCCGGGTCGGCGCGTCGCTGACGAAAGTCACGCCTCCTGCAGCCGCCGGCTGCAGGGCATAGGCGATCACGTGTCCTTCGTTATCCCAGTACATGGCTCGCAACTCGGCAGATGGTTCGTCGCGGTAGACGATCATGAGGTCATCGTGGCGGAAAGCAGGCCGGCCTGCGGCGGCAGGATACGTGGCGAAGCTTTTCCGCACCAGGATCTTGCCCTGAAGGTCGGGCGTCAGGGTGAAGGCCCCGGAACCAGTGCCTGGTTCGCCGCCGCCTTCGCCCGTCCACCGGCCAATCAGGAACTCGACCGGCCCCCAATTTGCCGCGCCCAGAGCGGCGGGCAAAAGCAAGGCGGCAAAGACAACCAGTTTTCGCATGCCGTTACACTATCACGAGCCGTGGCACTTCTGTACTTCCCACGAACGGGCGTTCGTTGCGAAGTCGTGATCCTTGGGTTTGCTTGAACGGCTGGGCATGGTAGCGTTATGTCATGGAACCGACCGCGATTTTAACGCTGCCTGACGGCAGATTCACGCTCGCAGCCGATCCTCAGCGTGCGCTTTCAGAAGCTGAACTCCGGGAAGAGTTGATGGCTACGAACAGCAGCGCTGACATTGTCGAGGACATCATTTATCGCGCCAAGCGGATACGGTGACTCTAGACATGGATACGCTTCGGATAGCCAAGCTGTCGAGCGGCCTTGAGTTGTGGCTCAGCGAAGAGGAAGCCTACACCGTCCCTGCGAGGGTTGGTGCCGATGAAGTCCAGCAGACCCTAACCGAGGTGGAACTGTGGTCCCGAACACACCGACCTGCGCACCCGGAGGCTGTCGCCGCGTGGCTTGAGATGTTCGAGGATCAATATCCATATCTGAGCAAAAGCATGCCCGAGCGACAAAACCGGGAAGTGCTGAGGGAATCAATTTCCCGGCGATCAGTCAAAGAGATGATTGCGCGGATAAACGCTAAACTGAATCTGAAGAACGATCCAGACTGACCCGCTTCCGCCCGCCCTACAATGGTTGCTTGGCGCGCAGAAGATTCTTTGTGGATGCGGTGCGCGGCGGCGTGGCGGAGCTGGCTGGTGACGCCGCCCGCCACTTGACGCGTGTGCTGCGGGTCGAGGCGGGCCAGCGCTATGAGATTTCCGACGGCCGCGCCGCCTGGCTGGCTGAGATCGCCGAAGCGCGCGGCCCGCGCGTGGTGTTTCGCGTGATCGAGCCCGTGGATACGCCCGAGCTCGCGGTGCGCATCACCCTCTGTGCGGCGCTGATCAAGTTCGATCGCCTGGAATGGATGATCGAAAAATCCACCGAGCTGGGCGTGGAACGCATCCAGCCGGTGGAAACTGCGCGTACCGAAAAAGGCCTGCTGCAAGCTTCCGCCAAGCGCGCCGAACGCTGGGCGCGGATTGCGCGCGAAGCCGCTGAGCAGTCGCGGCGCCTGCGCGCGCCGGAAATCATGCCGGCGGTGCGCTTGGGAGCTTGTCTGGCCGCCGGCGGAGACGCCCGATACCGGCTGGAAGAGGATGCGGCGCCTCCGCTGGCGCGCCTGCTCGCCCGGGCGCCCGAAGCCGGAAGCGAAGTGCGGTTGCTGGTAGGGCCCGAGGGCGGCTGGACCGGCGACGAGCGGGCAGCGGCGGCGCGCGCCGGGTGGCTTCCGGTGTCGCTTGGCCCGCGGGTGTTGCGCGCGGAGACGGCGGCCATCGCTGCCGTGGCGGTGGTGGCCT
Organism: Bryobacteraceae bacterium; assembly: GCA_049698695.1. Taxonomy (GTDB): domain Bacteria; phylum Acidobacteriota; class Terriglobia; order Bryobacterales; family Bryobacteraceae; genus Bog-375. The sequence goes on from JBAVYH010000093.1 coordinate 44,646, forward strand.
CGGCGTTCGCTGCCTCCAATCAGTACAATGAAACGAGGGAAGGGGACATCTCCAAGGAGCCTTTGCCAGGCTAGAAACCGGGGACCCGCCCGTTTCATCGATTCCCGAGGCAAACCGCAAGTGAAGTTCGATTACTGCCTGATCCTGGTCTTCGTTTGTGTCCAGTGGCGCATTTCGGCGTTGTGCCTCAGCGCCGCGCGCAGCCGGCTGAACCAACGCCGGCTGGCGCTGCTGCGCGCGGCTGTGCTGGCTTTCGATGGCCTGCTTGCCTTCGGTTACACTTGCACCTTCTACGAAAAGATGAACCGGCTGGGAATACCCGGCTGGCTGGCGGCGCCCTTGGGCGGCGCGGCGATGGCCTGGTTGCTGGCCGCCACCGGCGCGCTGGCCGTTTATGAGGTGGTCCGCCTCCTCGGCCGCAAGCTTGGCGCGGATACGGACACCTCGCGCCGGCGGCTCATCCAAACCGGCGGCTCCGCTCTGATGGCCATGCCCTTGGCCGCGCTCGGTTACGGCACCTTCGTCGAGCGGCTCGACTTCGGGGTGCGCGAAGTGGATGTGCCGCTGGCCGGTCTGGCCGGCGATCTGGATGGGCTTTTGATACTGCAGTTGAGCGACATCCATTTGAGCCCCTTCCTCAGCGAAACGGATCTGGTCCGGGTGGTGGATGCAGCGCGCGAGTTGCGGCCTCACCTGACGGTGGTTACCGGCGATCTGATTTCCTCCCGCGGCGATCCCTTGGACGCGTGCATCCGGCAACTGGCGCGGCTCAAGGCGGACGCGGGCGTGTTCGGCTGCATGGGCAACCACGAACGGTACGCAGGCGTGGAGGATTACACCGCAGCCGCTGCGGCACGGGTGGGCATCGAGTTTCTGCGCCAGCGGTCGCGCCCGCTGCGCTTTGGCGGCGCGACGCTCAACCTGGCGGGCGTCGACTATCAACGGGTGGGCGACCGCAAGCTCTACCTGAAGGGCGCCGAGCGGCTGGTGGTGCCGGGCGCGGCCAACGTCCTGCTTTCGCACAATCCGGACGTGTTTCCGGTGGCTGCGCACCAGGGTTACCATCTGGTGATGGCGGGCCACACGCATGGCGGGCAGGTGACGGTGGAGATTCTCGACCAATCGATCAGCGCGGCGAACTTTTTCACGCCATACGTCTACGGGCTGTACGGCGGGCCGCGCGCCGCGGCGTACGTGACGCGGGGGATCGGCACCATCGGGATTCCAGCCCGCATCGGGGCGCCGCCCGAGATAGCCGTGCTGCGGTTGAGAAAGGCTTAATCCGGAGCCAACGTGCGTTATCTGGTTCTGAGCGATCTTCACTCCAACTGGCAGGCCCTCGAGGCGGTGATTGCCGCTACCACCGGCCATTATGACCGCGCGCTCTGCTGCGGTGACCTGGTCGGCTACGGCGCGGACCCCAACGCGGTGGTGGATTGGGTGCGCGCCCACTGCGCCGCGGTCATCCGCGGCAATCACGACCGGGCGTGGACCACCGAGGAGGAGTTGGGATGGTTCAATCCGGTGGCGCGTCACGCCGCCCTATGGACTGGGCACGCGCTGACGCCGGAAAACGCCGCCTATGTGACGGCGCTCGTCACAGGGCCGCTGCTGGTGGACGGTTTTCAAGTCTCACACGGCACGCCGTACGACGAGGACGAATACCTGATGTCCGCCGACGACGCGGCGCTGGCGTTCGAATACCTGGAAACGCGCCTCGCCTTTTTCGGTCACACTCATCTTCAGGGCGGCTTCGTCTGGAATCACGGGCGCGTCGAGACGATATCCCCTCTTTGCCAGGGAGCCCGCCCGGATGTGATGGGGGTCGACGGCGACTGCGGCTACCTGGTAAATCCCGGCTCGGTGGGCCAGCCCCGCGACGGCGACCCGCGCGCCGCGTACGTGATCTACGATGCTGCAACGGCCACGGTGGAATACTATCGCGTCACCTACGACGTGGCGACCGCGCAACGGCGCATCCGCGAGGCGGGTCTGCCTCCCATTCTGGCGGATCGCCTGTCGGAAGGCCGCTGAAACCAGGGGCCGGGCATGATCGGCGCCTCGAGTTTCTACATTTCCGGGCGTTCGGCGACGACTCGCTCTGCCCACCCGCTGGTGCTGTCTTGTATCAGGGCACGGCTTCAGCCGTGCCGCAAAATGC
>JBAVYH010000094.1:0-88886 GCA_049698695.1 Bryobacteraceae bacterium
GGTTTCCACCCACCTCGCGCAATTGAAACAGGCCGGCCTGGTGGCCGACCGCCGCACCGGCAAGAACGCGTTCTACCGTCTCAATGCGCCCGCCGGCCTGGCGGCCATCCTGCGCCAGGCCGCGGCCGAGGTGCCCGAAGCCACCCAGGACCGCGCCGCCCTGCGCCTGGTGCTGCGCCGGCGGCAGGACAAGATGCGCCGTTACTTCGACGAGCTGGCGGGCAAATTCGGCCGCCAGTACGTGCCCGGCCGGTCGTGGAAGGGAATCGCCGAAGCGCTCCTCAGCCTGATGCCGCCGCTGGTCATCGCCGACCTGGGAGCGGGCGAAGGCACCATTGCCCAGCTTCTGGCGCAGCGCGCGCGGCGCGTGATCGCCATCGACAACGCTCCGAAAATGGTGAAGTTCGGCGCCGCCCTGGCGCGCCGGAACGGCATCGCCAACCTGGAATACCGCCTGGGCGACTTGGAAGACGTGCCCATCCGCAGCGGCACGGTCGATGTGGCCTTTCTCAGCCAGGCGCTGCACCACGCGGCGCACCCGCAGCGCGCCGTCGCGGAAGCGTGGCGGATCCTGAAGCCGGGCGGCCGTGCCGCCATCCTCGACTTGAACCGCCATCATTTTGAGGGAGCCCGCGAAATGTACGCGGACCTATGGCTCGGATTCGCCGAGTTCGACCTCGAACGCTTCCTCAAACACGCCGGCTTCCGCAACGTGGAAACCGCCATAGTTCATCGCGAGACCGAAGCCCCGTATCTCGAAAGCATCCTGGCTACGGGAGAAAAGCCGACGTGAGGTGGGGCACGTTTCTTGAAGCGTGCCCCACCACATGACTTTCGGTCCCTACTGTGCCTGCGGGGCGCCCATGCGCATGCCGCGGCCTTTGCTCACGGTGTAGTCCGCCGGAGTCTGGAACAGGGAAGCGTCCGGCTCGGAGCGGGTGATGTTGGTGAGCTGCGTCACCGTTGTGCCGAAGCGCGGGTCGCTGGTCTTGACCATCACCGGCACCTGCAGATCGCTCGAAACCCAGGTTTCCCGCATGACTTGAATCGGCTGGGCGTTGCCCATCGCTCCGGCCGGAATGGTGCGCGTAATGCGCGTCCCGGTCGCCGTCATACCGTTCACCGTCTGCGTACCAAGGTCTTCCTTCACCACGTTGGCCGAATTCGCGCCAAAGCGCCGGCCACCAGCGGTCCGCGCGCTCGGCCCGCCGGCCGGGGGCTGCCGCATCGCCATTTCGGAAGCGGTCTTGGTCTGCGGATTTAGTCTCCGCACCACCTGGGCCACCGGATCGGAAATGGTCACCATGGTCCGGCTGTCCTTGCCGCTACCGCCGCTCCAGGTAATCTCTTCGCGCACCCGTCCCTGGCCGTCACGGAACAGGTTGGTCTGTTCCTGCTGCTGGATCACGTTGCCGTTGGCCAACGTTTGCTGGTGCGTCGTCACTGCGACGGCCGAAAACGGCGCACCAGTCACCGTGGCGCCGCGCAGCAGGCTTCTGGCTCCAGCCATCTCCATACCAGGCCCGCCAAATCCCATCCGGCCGCCACGCGGCCCCTGGGCCAGCAACGCACCGCCGGCCAGCAGCGCGATTACAACCGCTTTTCTCATCTGTTTTCCAAACCTCCGCTCAATAGAGAATTGCATGGAAACGGCGGAAAGTTCCAAACAAGCCGCGTAGCGCCGGCTGTCCAGCCAGCAGAGCCGAGAGTTATCCCGGCTTTTCCCGGCCGCGTCCCCATGCGAAGGCTTGGCCGAGCTCCCGGGGAAGAAGAGTCGAGACGAGTCTCGACTCAGCCGGCTCGACAGCCGGCGCCACGATTCCCCTAATCTTCGCCAGCGATCTTCACCAGGCTTTCGCCGGGCTGGCCGTTCAGTACCGTGTCGGCGTCTTCGGCGGTGAAGGATTCCACTTTCGCCGAAATGTTCATCGAGCAGAACTTGGGCCCGCACATGGAACAGAAGTGCGCATCCTTGAAACCTTCTTCGGGCAGCGTTTCGTCGTGCATGGCGCGGGCGGTTTCCGGGTCGAGCGAAAGCTCGAACTGGCGGTTCCAGTCGAAACGGTAGCGGGCGCGGGAAAGTTCGTCGTCGCGATCGCGCACGCCGGGACGCTTGCGCGCCACATCGGCGGCGTGGGCGGCGATCTTATAGGCGATGATGCCGGCCTTGACGTCCTCGCGGTTGGGCAGCCCCAGGTGTTCCTTCGGCGTGACGTAGCACAGCATGGAGGCCCCATACCAGCCGATCATCGCGGCGCCGATGGCCGAAGTGATGTGGTCGTAGCCGGGAGCGATATCGGTGACCAGCGGGCCCAGCGTGTAGAAGGGCGCTTCGTAGCAGAGCTCGTTTTCCTTCTGCACCTGCAGCTCGATCTGGTCCATCGGGATGTGGCCGGGCCCCTCGATCATCACCTGCACGTCGAACTCCCAGGCTTTCTTGGTCAGCTCGCCCAGGGTCTCTAGCTCCGCGAACTGCGCTTCGTCGCTGGCATCGGCCACGCTGCCGGGACGGAGGCCATCGCCCAGCGAAAAGCTCACGTCGTGCTTCTGAAAAATGCGGCAGATGTCCTCGAAGCATTCATACAGAAAATTCTGCTTATGGTTCTTGACCATCCACTCCGCCAGGATGGAGCCGCCGCGGCTGACGATGCCGGTGACGCGCCGCGTGGTGAGCGGAATGTGCTGCACCAGCACCCCGGCATGAATAGTCATGTAGTCCACGCCCTGCTCGGCCTGTTCCTCGACGACGTCCAGCATCACGCGCGCGGTCAGATCCTCCACGCGGCGCACGCGCGACAGCGCTTCGTAGATGGGCACGGTGCCGATGGGCACCGGCGAAGCGCCGATGATGGCTTTGCGAATGGCGGGGATGTCGCCGCCGGTGGAAAGATCCATCACCGTGTCGGCACCGTATTTCACCGAGTAGCGCAGCTTTTCCAGTTCGCCCTCGACGTCCGAAAGCACCGACGAGTTGCCGATATTGGCGTTGATCTTGCACTTCGAGGCGATCCCGATGGCCATCGGCTCTAGGTTGGGGTGGTGGATGTTGGCGGGAATAATCAGGCGTCCGCGCGCCACCTCGGAGCGCACCAGCTCAGGCGGCAGGCTTTCGCGCTGCGCCACATAGTGCATCTCTTCGGTGATCGCGCCCTGGCGCGCATAGTGCAATTGCGTGCGGATCTTGTCGTTCGTACGTTTGGCTACCCAGTCACTGCGCATCGAAGCCTCCTCTGAATCCGCGGACGCGGCCGGCACGCCTTGTGAAAGGCGCGGCCAGGGGCGCCCGCGGTCTACCGGCGGGTCGGGCCCGCGCCGGGATTATTTCTTCTTCTTCGGCTTCTTGACTTCCTTCTTAGGGCTCTTGTCTTTGGCCATTGATCCTCCCTTATGACTGAGATTATAACCGTTATGGCGGCGCGCGCAGCGAAAATGAGGCATCGAAATCAAGCCAAGCTGCTCTACAATAGAGGTATCGACAGGGCCGACAGTTTGAACCGCTCAGGCCGCGGCGCCCGCTTGGGGCGTCGCTGCTCCATTCGCATGCCGGATAAATTTCACGAAGAGTGTGGCGTGGTCGCCATTTACGGCCACCCGGAAGCTGCCAAGCTTGCCTACCTGGGGCTCTATGCGTTGCAGCACCGGGGACAGGAATCGGCCGGCATCTGCACTTCCGACGGCAACCACATCTACACGCGCAAGGCGATGGGCCATGTGGCGGATATTTTCACCAAACCGGTGCTGGCCACGCTGCCGGGCGAGCTGGCCATCGGCCACACTCGGTATTCCACGGCCGGCGACACGGTATTGCTGAACGCGCAGCCGTTTTCGGTTTCGTGCAACAAGGGGCTGCTGGCGGTGGCCCACAACGGCAACATCACCAATACGGCGGAGCTGCGCGCGGAGCTCGGCCGGCTGGGATCCGTGTTCCAGGCCTCGAGCGACACCGAGCTGGTGCTGCACCTGGTGGCGCACTCTTCGGAGCGCGCCCTGGACGGAGCGCTGCGGGAAGCGCTGCTGCAAGTGGAAGGCGCTTTCTCGCTGGTGTTTCTGGCCCAGGACCGCATCCTGGTGGCGCGAGACCCGCACGGCTTCCGCCCGCTGGCGGTGGGCGAAATGGAAGTTTCCGGCGGGCGCAAGTGCTACGTGTTCGCTTCCGAGACCTGCGCGTTCGACCTGATCGGCGCGGTGTACCTGCACGACGTGGAACCGGGCGAGATGGTGATGGTGGGCCCGGAAGGAATGACGCGCGAGCGCTACGCCCCGGAGCAGCAGCGCGCGCAGTGCGTGTTCGAGCACGTCTACTTCGCGCGGCCGGATTCGATGGTGTTCGGGCGCTCGGTGGAAGAATCGCGGGAAAACCTGGGGCGCCGGCTGGCGCGGGAATGCCCGGCGGATGCCGACCTGGTGGTGCCGGTGCCGGATTCGGGCGTGGCGGCGGCCATCGGCTATAGCGCCGAATCGGGACTGCCGTTCCGCCAGGCTCTCATTCGCAATCATTATGTTGGGCGCACGTTCATCGAACCCTCCCAGGCCATACGCGATTTCGGTGTTAAGCTCAAGCTCAACCCGGTGCGCTATTTGCTGAAGGACCAGCGCGTGGTGCTGGTGGACGATTCCATCGTGCGCGGCACCACCAGCCGCAAAATTGTGCGCATGGTGCGGCAGGCGGGTGCGCGCGAGGTTCACCTGCGAATCTCCTGCCCGCCGACTATTTCGCCGTGTTTCTACGGTGTCGACACGCCGAACCGCGCCGAGCTGATCGGCTCCAGCCACAGCGTGGAAGAAATCCGCCGTTTCGTGGACGCGGACACGCTGGGGTATCTTTCCATCGCGTCGCTGCGTAAGGCGGTGGACGACGATGAGCGGCACGAGTACTGCTACGCCTGCTACACCGGCGACTATCCGACCGAGCTGGTCAACATCGAAGGTCTCATTGCCGGCAGCCAGAAGCGCTAAGCTGATGGTGGCACAGGCCCTCGACCTGCGGATCAGCCCCTGACTTCCCGAGCGCGTGGGGATATGATGAGTTCTGTATTGATGAGTGGGGTATCAGGGCATGGCTTTAGCCGTGCCGCAGGCGCAGTAAGAAACCGGGCTTTTTAGCCCCTGTGTGATCGCCACAACTTCGCCCATTGTCTTGTGTACTCGGTATGAAAGAAAGCGGCAGAGGCTAAAGCCCCTTAAGGGCCGCATTTTGCGGCACGGCTTAAGCTGTGCCCTGATACAAGACGACAATCTTGTGTTGGCGAGGTGCCGCGCTTCGAAACGCTTGTATGTGGAAGCTCCAGTGAAGGGCCCCCGGCCTGTGCACTTTCCATGCCTCTCTCTCTCGACGGAAACTCGCTGACCATCGCCGAAGCGTGCGGCGCGGCGCGGGCGCGCACAGCGGATGTGTCTCTTGCGCCGGCGGCGCGCGCTGCCATGGAGCGCTCCCGCGCCGTCGTTGACCGCCTGGCGGCCGGCGATGAACCCATCTACGCGGTGAATACCGGCGTTGGCCTGCTGGCCGGCGTGCGCATTCCGCGCGAACAGTTGGACCAGTTGCAGCGCAACGTGGTGCGCTCTCACGCGGCCGGCGTGGGCGAGCCGCTGGCGCGCGAAGTGGTGCGCGCCATGATGCTGATCCGCGCCAACGTTCTGGCGAAGGGACTCTCCGGCATTCGCCCGCTGATCGCCGAACGCCTTTGCGACATGCTGGGCCGCGGCGTCACCCCGGTGGTGCCTTCGCAGGGCAGCGTGGGTGCATCGGGCGACCTGGCTCCGCTGGCGCACATGGCGCTGGTGCTGATCGGCGAGGGCGAAGCCGAATTCGAGGGCGCGGTGATGGAGGGCGGCGAAGCGCTGCGGCGCGCCGGCATCCCGCCGGCCGAGCTGCATCCCAAGGAAGGCATCAGCCTGATCAACGGAACGCAAGCCATGCTCGCCATTGGCTGCCTGGAGCTGGAAGCGGCGGAAACGCTGGCCAACACCGCGGACGTGGTGGCGGCGTTGACGCTCGATGCGCAGCGCGGCACGCCGCGGGCCTTCGACGCGCGCATTCACCAGGCGCGCCCGCAAGCCGGCCAACTGGTGAGCGCGGCGCGGCTAGAACGCTTCTTCGAAGGCAGCGAGATTCGCGAATCGCACCGCGGCTGCGGCCGCGTGCAGGACGCCTATTCGTTGCGCGCCGTTCCGCAGGTTCACGGCGCGGTGCTGGACGCGCTGGCCGAAGCACGGCGCGTGTTCGCCATCGAGGTCAACTCGGCCACCGATAATCCGCTGGTGTTCGACTCCGAAATCCTCTCCGGCGGCAATTTTCACGGCGAGCCGGTGGCGCTCCAGCTCGATTTTCTGGCCATCGCGCTGGCGGCGCTGGCCGGCATTTCCGAGCGCCGCATCGACCGGCTGGTGAACCCGGCGCTCAACGAAGGCCTGCCCGCCTTCCTCGCCGGCCACCCTGGCCTGGAATCGGGCCTGATGATGGCGCAGGTCACCGCCGCCGGCCTGGTGGCCGAAATCCGCGTGCTGGCGAACCCGGCCTCCACCGGCTCCATCACCACCAGCGGCAATAAAGAGGACTTCGTTTCGATGGGGATGACGGCGGCGGTGAAATTGCAGCGTCTGACTCGCGACGCGCGCTACGTGCTGGCCATCGAAGCGCTGTGCGCGGCGCGGGCGCTGGACCTGCTGGCGCCGCTCAAGACCAGCGCTGCGCTGGAGCGGGTGCGGGCCCGGATCCGCGCCGTATCGCCGCCGCTCGCTTCCGACCGGCCGCTGTACCGCGACTTGGCCGCGCTCGAAGCGCTGATCGCGGCCGGCGGCCTTCAACTGGCATAGACGCTGAAACGGGCCACCGTGCGGAAGCCCATCTGTTCATAGAGGTGCAACCCGGCTTCGGTGGATTGCAGCACCACGGGCCGCGACGGGCGCTCGCGTTCGGCCTCCTCGAGCGCATGGCGCATCACGGCCTCGCCATAGCCGCGGCGCCGGTACTCGGGCAGCGTGGCCACGTTGTACACGCCGATGGTATTGCCGCAGGCGACGGTGGCCGCGGTCGAGACCGGCAGGCCGTCCACATAGCCGACATATCCCGCGAAACGGTCCCACACGGAATCCTGGTCGAACACTTCATTGAACCAGGCGATGGGAACGTGGAAGCAGACCGAGCCGATGCCGCGGAAGTCGTCGCCGGTGCGGGAGTCGCGCACGCGGCGAATTTCGATCTCCGGCATTTGCCGAGTGGGTGGTTTGAGGCTCTCAACCACCATGCCGGGCAGCTCGACGGTGCGACGCAGACCGTGCTTCTCGAAGACTTGCCGCAGGTGGCGGTGCGCCTTGGCGGCCAGCCAGTCCTCACACACCCAAAACGACCACTCCAGGCCGCGAGTGTTGAATTGCAGCGAGCACATCAGAATGCAGCGCGACAGGTCAGCTTCGGTCGGCACCGGCGCCGAGAGGAACGCCGCGTTGAACATCTGGAATGCCACGCCTGCCGACGCGATGCTTACGCCGGGCAATTCGCGCACCTCGCCCGCCACGCGGCTGGCCGCGATGATGCGGAACGATTCCCGCAGGTTTTCCGCCACAGCCTCAAAGTTCACAAGGTTCAGTATCGCGCAGATCGCTTGCGCGGCAAGCAGCGCCGCGGGTCAGACGCCCTCGCCCGGCCCCCGCCGCTACTCCAGCCGCGCAGCCAGCGGGCGCGCTTCCAGGTCCGCCTGCTTCTGCGGAAGACCGGCGACATTTCGTGGTTCGCAGTATAGCGTCCTTTGTGTTCTACTTGAATTTCGAGCCGCCGATCAGCGCCGATAAGATTCCTCGTTGGGCCTTGTTTTTTGGGCCGTGTTCCTCGGCGTGCCTGTGCGGCTGTAATTCCTTCACGGCTGCGTCGCACACTAAGCCTGACGCACGCCCCACCATGTCGTGGTGTTACTCTGAATCGGAGGCGTTCATGGTCGTCGGAGTTGCCCGGGAGATTAAAGATCACGAGACGCGCGTGGGGCTCGTCCCAAGCGGCGTCATCGCTCTGTGCGAGGCGGGCCACGAGGTGCTGGTCGAGGCGCGGGCCGGCGAAGGCAGTTCCATTTCCGACGAAGAGTACATCCGCGCCGGCGCGCGCATCGTGGAAAGCGCGGCGGAAGTGTGGGGCAAGGCCGGAATCGTGGCCAAGGTGAAAGAGCCGCAGCCGGCCGAGTATGCGTTCTTCCGGCCCGGGCTGGTGCTGTTCACGTACTTGCACCTGGCACCCTTGCCCGAGCTTACGGACCGTCTGCTCGAATCCAAGGTCAGCGGCGTGGCCTATGAAACCATTCGCGAAGCCGATGGCTCCCTGCCGCTGTTGACGCCGATGAGCGAAGTGGCCGGCCGCATGAGCGTGCAAGTGGGCGCGCAATACCTGGAAAAGCCCAACGGCGGGCGCGGCATTCTGCTGGGCGGCGTGCCGGGAGTGGCGCCGGCCAATGCAGTGATTCTGGGCGGCGGCGTGGTGGGAACCAACGCGGCCAAGATGGCGCTGGGGCTGGGCGCGCACGTCACCATCATCGACCGCAACCTGGACCGGCTGCGCGATTTGGACGACATTTTCAACGGCCAGGTGGTGACGCTGGCGTCCAACGCCTTGACGATCCGTGAAAATCTCAAAACCGCGGACCTGGTGGTAGGCGCGGTGCTGATTCCCGGCGCATCGGCTCCCAAGCTGGTGAAGAGGGAAATGATCGCCGGCATGAAGCCTGGCGCCGTGGTGGTCGACGTCGCCATTGATCAGGGCGGGTGCCTCGAGACGGCGCACGCCACCACCCATACCGCTCCCACGTATGCCGTCGACGGCGTGGTGCACTACTGCGTCTCCAACATGCCCGCGGCGGTGCCACACACCTCCACCTTCGCTCTCACCAACGCCACGTTCCCCTACCTGCTGGAGCTGGCGAACCACGGCCTGGAAGCCGCCTGTGAAAGGCACGCCGCGCTGCGCGAGGGTGTCAACACCTATAAAGGCCATGTCACGCACCGCGGAGTGGCCGGGTCGCAGGGCCGCCAGTGGTGCGCGCTGGCCGCGGTGGAGTAAGCTCGGAAAATGCCGGCGACGGAACACCCGGAAGCCCCGCGCCCCCTGACCGCGTTGAGCGAGGAGGAGAAGTTCTTCCAGACCACCGTGCGCAAATTCGCGCGCGAAGAAATCCGCCCCTACGTGCGCGAAATGGACGAAGCGGGCGTTTTCCGCAAAGAGATCCTGCAACAGTTTTTCGCCCTGGGCCTGATGGGCATCGAGATCCCTGAAGAGTATGGCGGGCAAGGCGGCACCTTCTTTCAGGCGATTCTGGCGGTGGAGGAACTTTCCGCGGTGGATCCTTCGGCCGGCGTGATTGTGGACGTGCAGAACACGATCTGCAACAACGCCTTGCTGCGCTGGGCCGATGCCCAGCAAAAGGCCCGCTATCTTCCGCGCCTGGCGGAAAACACCGTGGCCTCCTATGCGCTCTCCGAAGCCGGCGCCGGATCGGACGCCTTCTCCCTCGCCACACGCGCGGAGGACCAGGGCGGCCATTTTCTGCTCAACGGCCGCAAACTGTGGATCACCAATGCCGCCGAAGCAGGCTTGTACCTTCTGTTCGCCAATGCGAACCCGGCGGCCGGCTATAAGGGCATCACCGCGTTCCTGGTGGAGCGCGATTTCCCCGGCTTCCAGGTGGGCAAGAAGGAAGACAAGCTCGGCCTGCGCGCATCGTCCACCTGTGAGCTGATCCTCGATAACTGCCGTGTGCCGCGCGAGAACGTGATCGGCGAAGTCGGCCAGGGATACAAAATCGCCATCGAGACGCTCAACGAAGGCCGCATCGCCATCGGAGCGCAGATGATCGGCCTGGCGCGCGGCGCGCTCGAACACGCTACGGCATACGCCCAACAGCGCAAGCAGTTCGGCAAGCCCATTGCCGCATTTCAGGGTGTGCAGTTCGAGCTGGCCAGGATGGCCACCGAAATCGAAGCCGCGCGGCTGCTGGTGTACAACGCCGCACGGTTGCGTGACGCCGGAATGCCTTTTCTGGCGGAAGCCGCCATGGCCAAATACTACAGCTCCGAGGTGGCCGAAAAGGCGGCATCGAAAGCGATCGAAGTCCACGGCGGCGTGGGAGTTACCAAGGATTACCCGGTGGAAAAACTCTACCGCGACGCCAAGATCGGGCGCATCTACGAGGGTACCAGCAACATCCAGTTGCTCACCATTGCCAAGAAACTCTTGGGCAGGTGACCCCGTCTTGAAGTATATTGAGGAAAAATGCGAGCGCTAATTCTGTCATCCGTAGTGGCCGCGTTGAGCCTGCCCATCTGGGCCGCCGCCGCTGACGACAATGTCAATGCCGACGAGATCATCCGCAAGTTCGCCGCCAAGGAAACCGAATTCTCCGAGGCGCGCGACAACTATACCTACCGCCAGAGCCTGAAACTGGAAGAGCTGGACCCCAACGGCAACCCTACCGGCGGGAAATGGGAGGAAGTGGACGACATCATCTTCACCCCTGAAGGTAAGCGCATCGAAAAAGTGGTGTATGCGCCGGTGGTTTCGCTGCAGCACATTCTGATGTCGGAGGAAGATGAGCAGGACCTGCGCGAGGTGCAGCCGTTCGTTCTGACTACTGCGGAGGTGCCGGAGTACGACATCAACTATCTGGGCCGGGAGAAGATCGATGAGATCGGCTGCTTCGTGTTTTCGGTGAAGCCGAAGAAACTGCTGCCCCACAAGCGATACTTCGAAGGCCAGGTGTGGGTGGACGATCGCGACCTGCAAATCGTCAAGAGCTATGGCAAAGGCGTGGGTCTGGAAAAGAGAAACGCCGACCAGCAGTTTCCGAAGTTCGAGACCTACCGCGAGCAGATCGACGGCAAATACTGGTTTCCCACGTACACGCACGCGGATGACACGCTGCATTTCAAAGAGATGAACCAGCGCATCCGCCTGGTGGTGAAGTACCAGGACTACAAGCGCTACGTGGGCAAGTCCACCATCAAGTACGGTGACGTGGTGGACACATCCAAGACGCCGCCTACGAAAAAATAGCCAGGCGCGTCGTCGGCCTCTGGTTCCCCCCCTGCGGCGATTACGGCAGCGTGATCTCGAGCGGTGCCGATTGCGGGCCCTCTTTCCCGGACGTGCCAACGGCGGCGACGGCGTAGCGGTACGTCTTGCCGTGTTCCACGGCGTGGTCGGAATAGGTGGGGACCGCGCCGGTTTCGGCAACGAGCTTGAAGGCGCCACCGGCGAGCGACCGGTACACGCGGTGACCCTTGATGCCGGTTTCTGCTGCGGCATCCCAGGCCAGTTCGATGGAATTTGGCGCGGCTACCGCCCGCAGACCGCTGGGCGCGGGGGGTGGAAGCGGCTCCGGGGTCACTGCAAGCGGCTCGGGGAGGTCGCTTTCGGCCGCGCGGTTGTCGCTTTGCGGGACGAAGGTCTGGATCAGGTAACGGTAGCGCGTGCCGAACTCGACGTTGGCGTCGGTCCATTCCGGCTGCGTTACCTCGGCGACTTGGTCGTACCGCTCCGATGCCGCCTCTGCGCGCAGCACGCGGAAGTGCCCGCCCCGCGCGCGCCAGGTGAGCCGCAGGCCGCCCCGCGTCATTTCCGCGCGCACGTCGGTGGGCTGCTCGGGTGGCGGAATCACATCCACGTTGGCGAAGTTCGACCACCCGGCGTCCTTCCCGTTGGCTCCCACCACGCGCACCGCGATGGTGACTCCCTTTCCCGTCCATTCCGCGCAGGGTACTTCGTAACGCGCCAGCGTACCGACCGCGGCCACAACCGGCGGAATCCGTTTCGCGTCGCTGGCCCATTGCGTGGCGCTGAAGGGAGCGGAGCCGGGCCCGATGCGCAGGTCGAAGGACGGCGGCTGCTTGATGGTGACACTCTCGGTGGTGAGATGCGGAACCGTGAATTGGACGATCAGCTTGCCGCCGCGCTGGACGGCCGCGAGATCGATGACCCGCGCCGGAATGTTGACCAGCGGCGGCAGCGGCCCGGCCACATAGCCGCAGCCGGAGAGAACCGCGGCCAGAACGGGAAGAATGCGACGCATGAAATGCCTAGTGTAGCGTTCCGCGAGCGCCGCTACCTCCTCCTCGATGCCACAATGGTGACCTGCATCTCGCGCGAGTGCCGCACCACCTCCTGCACCACGGTTTCGCGCAGGCTGCGGTACCACGGGCGCGGGGCGGAGCGGCCCATGAAAATTTGCGTGATGCGCTGCTGGCGCGCAAAGTCGGCGATGGCGCGGGGAACCTCCGCCTCCTCGACCACGTGCGTCCCGATGCGCAGATTGCGCGCGAAGCTCAGGTGGCGCTCGATGGCGTCGCGATCTTCGCCGGGTCCCGCCACGTGAATGGCCAGACAATCGGCTTGCAAGTAGTCCGCCACTCGCTTGCCCCGGCGGATCAGCACGGCCGACGATGGATTGCCGGTCAGGCAGATCAGAATACGCTCCTTCGCTTGCGGCGCCTGGTCCGCCCGCGGCTGATGGTCGCTGGCGGCGGCAGGGGACGCCTCCACCACGGCAGCCGGAGGAGCCGCTGCCAGCTTCTCTTCCACTTCGTGCGCGGTGTGCCGCATGGCCATTTCGCGCAGCGCCGAAAGGTTGGTTTCGGTGAAGAAATTGTCCATGGCCTTTTGCGCCTTTTCGGACGCGTAGACCACGCCGCGCTCCAACCGGTTGCGCAACGCCTGCGGCGTCAAGTCGACCAGCACCACCTCATCGGCATCGTCGATCACCCAATCCGGCACGGTTTCGCGCACGCGCACTCCGGTGACGTGCCACACCTGGTCGTTGAGGCTCTCCAGGTGCTGCACGTTCATGGTGGCGATCACGTCGATGCCGGCGTCCAGCAGGGCGTGCACGTCCTGCCACCGCTTGACCTGCTCGCTGCCCGGCACATTGGTGTGGGCGAACTCGTCGACCAGCGCCACCGCGGGCCGGCGCCGCAGGATGGCGTCGGTGTCCATTTCCTCGAAAGTGGCATTGTTATACCGAACCACGCGGCGCGGGACGCACTCCAGACCCTCGGTCATGGCGATGGTCTCCTTGCGGCCGTGCGGCTCGAAATAGCCGACCACGATGTCCACGCCCTGCCGCTTCAGCTCCTGCGCCTCCTCCAGCATGCGGTACGTCTTGCCGACGCCGGCCGCGTACCCGAGGTAAACCTTGAGGCGTCCCTTGTGGCGTTCGCTCATCAGCCCTCGCGGTGCGGAAACAGCCGGACATCGAAGTCTTCGGCGGCGTCGATCAGCCGGTCCACCGCGCTGCGCACCTCCCACCATCGCCGCTCGCGGCCAGTGTGGCCGAGGAACACCTGGGTGACTCGCTGCTCGTGCGCGAAATCGAGAATGGCATCGACAAAATCGTCGTTGTGCAAGCAGTGCACGTCAGCTCCCAACTGGCGCGCCAGGTCCAGATTGGAGTCGAGGCGCCGCTGATCGGCGGCGTCCAGCCGGGAATGCTCGACATAAGCCGCCAGCAGCGCGCCGTGGAAGCGCAGCGCGTTGCGATGCCCGCTCTCTAGCATGGCCCTGGCATTGGAGCGCGCCGTCAGGCACACCAGGATGCGCTCCTGCGCGCCCCAGCGCACGGCGATGCCGTGATCGTCGAGATAGTCGCGGAGCTGCCGCTCCACCACGTCGGCGGCGAGCAGCAACGCCATTTCGCGCAGCTCCGCCAGTTGCCGAGGGTCCGGCATGCTGACGTCATGGGCACGGCCGATCAGCGCCTCTGTGGGCGCATCCACCACTTCTATCTCGTCGGCTTCCAGCAGGAATTCCTCGGGCACGCTATTGGCCGCGCGCTTACCCGTGATGCGCTCCACCGCGTCCTGCTTCTCCTGGATGTGCTGCAGGTTGACGGCGGTGATCACGGCGATGCCGCGCTCGAGCAACTCCTCCACGTCCTGCCAGCGATGCGGGTTCCGGCTGCCCGGTGGATTATCGAAGGCGAGGCCGTCGATGAGGCATGTCCAGGGATGGCGGCGGAAAATGTCGGCCAGGTTGATGACGTCCCACTCGCGGCCGGCATACCGCTCGCGCACCGGAGGGATGACTTCGAGATCGGCGGTGATGGTCTCCAGCTCGGGCGTCAGGTTGCCCTGCAGGGCCCCGATCACCACGTCCTGCCCGCGTTGCTTGCGGCGCCGCCCCTCGTCGAACATGCGAAACGATTTGCCCACGCGCGGCGCATAGCCGAGGAACACCTTCAAGCGCCCGCGCTTCTGCCGGCGCTCGCCGGCCTGCACGCGTCGCAACAGTTCTTCCGGGTCCGGCCTCTGATCGGTACGATTCGCCACTAGAACAATTATGCATGTTGCAGCTTAGTGTGTGCCGTTCGAGGGCTCTAGACCGACTGTGACGGTCCACCTTCGAAGCCTCGCTCACATGTGGGCCGCGCGTGCGCAGGCCACGCGGCAGTGGTTGAGCGGTGTAGGGGCGAGGCATGCCTCGCCCGCGGCTCGCGCTTGCAATATGCGATCCGCTCAGGGGAGGGCGACGGTGTGCGGAAGCGCCGGCTCTCCTTACGCCGCCCAGAGCGTTCCGCGACCCAAGATATTAGCCGGGTCCAGGCGGCATTTCACGGCGCGCATTGCTTCCAACTGCTCCGCCGTGTATTGAATTTCAAGCAGATGCGCCTTCCGCTTACCCAGGCCATGCTCGGCGGAGACTGTGCCGCCCAATTCCACGGCGTGGCGGGCGAACTCGAGCAGCAGGTCCGAGGCGCGGTGCGAATCGGCGAGGTCGGAAAACAAATTGACATGCACGTGCGCGTCGCCTATATGGCCGAAGACCACATGACGCCCGGGGAACTCGGCTTCCAGGCGCTGGCGGTAGTAAGCCAGCATCTCACGGTTGCGCGCGAACGGAACCGCGTAATCGGAATTCATCTTGAGCGCGCCCGAACGGCGGACGGTTTCGTTCACCAGTTCCGGCAGGGCATGGCGAAAGCGCCGGAAACGTTCGCGGTCGGCGGCGGAAAGCGCAAACCAGCTCTCCTCTGCGAAGGCGCCCGCTTGTTCGACGCGCTCAAGCCAGGCATCCACGGCGGGATCGTCCTCCCCGGCGACTTCCTGTTCGATCAGCAGTGCGGCGCGCGCAGCAGCGGGGATCTCCTGATAGCGCGGGCGGAGCAGATCGAGCGAAGGCGCGTCCAGATATTCAAGCATGCGCAGCCCCTCGACCGGGCGCCACGCTTCCACCGAATCCAATGCGCGCTCGTCGTCCGCGAAGAAAACCACCCCGCCCAGTAGAGCTCTTGGCGCCGGCAGCAGGCGCAGGCGGGCTTCCGTGACCACGCCGAGCGTGCCCTCCGAGCCGGCGAACAGGTCGATCCAGTCCATGCCGGGGCGCAGCGGATAGCCGGCGGTGTTCTTGGTGACCGCGGGCAGGGGGACGGTGCCGGGATCGAAATCGATCGAGTCGCCACGGCTGACCTCCATCACGCGGCCATCGGCCATCGCCACGCGCAGGCCTTCGATCCAGCGGCGGGTCGAGCCATAGCGGAAGCTGCGCGAACCGCTGGCGTTGGTAGCGATGGTGCCACCGATGCTGGCTGAAGTCTCGGTGGGATCGGGCGGGTAGAATTGGCCGTTGCGCTGCGCCGCGGCGTGCAATTCACTGAGCAGAGCGCCCGCGCCAACCACCGCCAGGCCCGGCCGAATCTCCACGCGATTCAACTTCTCGAGCGAGAGCACCCAGCCGCCAAACGGCACGCGCGCGCCGGTAATTCCCGTGCCGGCTCCGGCGATCGTGACCGGTGTCGAGCGGGCCGAAGCTTCACGCAAAACCGCGGCCACGCCGGCTTCGTCTGCCGGCACGAAAACGCGCTCCGCGTGGCCGCGGTAGCCGGAGGCGTCTTCCAGATAGCGCTCAGGGACCGGCTCGGCGCTCGATTGCCCGGTCAAATCTCCAGAATCACCGGCATGATCAGCGGCCGCCGTGCAGTCTCCTTCACGATGTAGCGTTTCAGGTCGGCGCGGATCTTCTCCTTCATGACTCCCCAATCGGTCTTCTCCTCCTGATTGGAACCCTCCAGGGTCTTGGCCACCACCTGCCGCGCGCGCGCCATGAACTCGCTTCCGTCCTCAGCCAGCGCAAAACCGCGGCTGACAATCTCCGGCAAGTTTTCCACGCGCCCGGTATGACGGTTGATGGCGATAATGGGGAGCACAATGCCGTCCTCGGAAAGCAGGCGCCGGTCGCGAATCACCATCTCCGGCACGGCGTCGTCGATGGAGCCGGAATCGATGCACACCCGGCCCACCGGCACGCGGCCGGCGCGTCGTGCGCCGTGCGTGTCGATTTCCAGGATTTCACCGGATTCCATGACGAAGGAGTCTTCCAGGCCCGCGAAGCGCAGGTGCTCCGCCAGCCGGGCGTGTTTGGCAAGCTGGCGATACTCGCCGTGAATCGGCACGAAGTAGCGCGGTCTCACCAGGTTCAACACCAGCTTCATCTCTTCCACGCTGCCGTGCCCGGAGACGTGCAGCGGAGGGTTCATGCTGCCGTAGAGAACGTCGGTGCCGCGGCGCTCCATGTGGTCGATCATGCGGAAGATGGCTTTCTCATTGCCGGGAATGATGCGCGAGCTGAGCACCACGGTGTCGCCGCGCTCCACCGATATGTGCTTGTGATTATCCACCGCCACGCGTGAAAGCGCCGACATCGGCTCGCCCTGGGTGCCCGACATGAGGATGGCGACTTTGTCCGCCGGCAGATCCATCACGTCCTGCGGGCGCAGCAGAATACCGTCGGGAATATCCAGCAGGCCGAGCGAGTGCGCGATCTCCGTCACCGAAACCATGCTTCGGCCGGCAAACGCCACGCGCCGGCCGTATTCCTGCGCCAGGTCGAGCACCAACTGGATGCGGTGAATCGACGAGCTGAAGCATGCCACCACGATGCGCCGTTCGCTGCGGTTGAAAATCTCTTCCATCCGCGGGCGCACGCCGCGCTCACTCTCCGTGTAGCCGGGGCGGTCGCTGTTGGTCGAATCCGAAAGCAGCAGCAGCACGCCGCGCTTGCCGTACTCGGCCACCGTATGGAGGTCGAAGAGCTGGTTATCGGTGGGGGTGGGATCCACTTTAAAATCGCCGGTGTGGATGATGACGCCGAGCGGTGTGGTAATGGCCAGCATGACGGCGCTGACAATCGAGTGCGTGACGTGTATGAACTCGATCTTGAACGGGCCGATTTCGACGATCTGCTTCGGCTCGACCTTGATGAAGACGGGCTCCTGCTCCAGCTCATATTCTTCCAGCCGTCGGTCGACCAGCGCCAGCGTGAAGGCCGTGCCATAGACCGGCACATCGATATCGCTGAGGAAATAAGGAACGGCGCCGATGTGGTCTTCGTGACCGTGGGTGAGAATGAGGGCGCGGATCTGGGCCGCGTTCTCCTTGAGGAAAGTCAGGTCGGGCATTACCAGGTCTACGCCCAGCAGCTCGGCTTCCGGAAACATCATGCCGCAATCGACGACAATGATGTCCTCCCCGTAGCGGATGGCGGTCATGTTCATGCCGAACTCGCCCAAACCACCCAGGGGGATTACGTTCAACTTATGGTCAGTCATTCAAGAGGGACCGGGCGCACCCGGATCTTTCATTCTAGCTTGGCGCGATAAGGCGAGCGCGGCCAGCGCTCGGCAGTACGCGCTTTCTTGTTGTGCCATCGGCCTGCGATTCCAGCCCGCCAAGCTGTCGGAAGCACCCGAGGATTGAAATGGCCGCTCACGTGCCCTTTACGTCCGACGGAAGAATGCTGGAGCTATGGCAATCAACGGTTTAGCGCCCGCTCGCGGCGTGTCTCTGTGGCGTCGCGACACGGCCGTGGCGGCGTTTATCGCCGCGGCGTTTTTCCTCATGGCCGGCCCAGTGGCGGCTTTGGCTCAGACCCTGCCGACCTTTAACTGGATATTGGAAGTGGACAATTCGGGCCTCGGCTACCCCTTCGCTGGGCTTGGCACGGACGCGCAGGGCAATGTATATGTCGTAGGCAGCACCAAGTCGCTGAGTTTCCCCGTGAAGAACGCGGTGCAGAGTCAGTCCGCCTCGCCCGGTTCGTACGATGTGTTCGTGACTAAGTTCGATCCGTCGGGCAATATCGTCTACTCAACCTACTTCGGCGGCAGCGCCGACGACATTGCGCGTGTGGTGGCCGTCGATCCGGCCGGCAATTTGTACGTGGCGGGCAGCACCGCTTCGACGGATTTCCCCACCACGGCGGGAAGTTATGCGCCATCTCCGCCACAGCCTTCCGGCCCGGTTTACATAAGTTTGACAGCCAGCGCCACCTTCCTGTTCAAATTGAACCCCGACGGCTCGGTGGGCTATTCGACTTACTTCACCTCCGCCTCGGCTTTGCCGCAAGCAATGGCTGTCGACGGTAGCGGCTCCGTGTACCTCACGGGAAGCGCCAGCGGAGGCGTGCCGACCACGGCGGGCGCGTACCAGACTACTTGTGCCTGCAGCGGTGCGGGGTACTATTTCGGCCCCCCGATCATCATCTCCGACGCCTTTCTCTCCAAGTTCGATCCGGCTGGCTCGAAACTGATTTATTCGACGTATGTGGGCGTCGCCGATGCTTCCGGTGACGCGGTCGGTGTAGCCGACGACGGCAGCGCGTATCTGGGAAGCCCCACCGGAATCTATCGCTTCGACCCGAGCGGTTCGTCCCTGCTGGCATCCATCGCCCCGGTTTTAAACGTCCAGGCGATGGCTGTCGGTCCGGACGGCCGCGTATACCTGGCCGGCGGGCCCGGAACCGGTCCCAACCAGTTTCAGCCGACAGCCGGAGTGTTTCAATCCAGCCCCGGTGGAAGGCCGGCACTGCCCGGGCAAGGCGGTAACTCGACGCCCGCCATCGCCATCATGGATTCGCAGCTTCAGAGCACGCTGGCGGCCACCTATTTCGGCGATCCAGCCTACAGTCCCTCGATCAAGGCGCTTACTCTCGATTCATCGGGCAACGTGTTCTTCGGCGGCTACGTCTCGCGCGCCGGTTTGCCCACGCGTACTCCGTTGCAGGAGGGATTCGGCGGCTCCCTTGCCACCGGCTTCGTTAGCGAGCTCTCGGCCGATCTCTCCACTCTGCTGTTTTCGAGCCAATTCGGCGACGGCGAATACTTCGGCGTGACCGGCCTCGGCATCGGCGCGAACGGCAGCTTCGCGCTCGCCGGAGCGACGGACCACGGCACGGTCTGGGCCAACAGCGTGCAACCAGCCGACTTGCCGCCCTTGCGGATCGATGCGGTCGAGAACGCCGCCAGCCTGCTCGACGATCCACTCGCACCAGGCGAGACCATCGTCATCCGCGGCGCGGGGTTCGGCAGCGATGCCCAACTCCTGTTGGCTGGCGTTGTGGTGCCGACGATCTCGGTGACGCCGAACCTGATCACCGCGGCCGTGCCCTCGGATCTTGCAATCCAACCGGTGGTGGTTCAGGTCGAGTCCGGCGGCGCAGCTTCGAACCCGGTGCTGCTCAACGTGGCGATAACCTCTCCCGGCCTGTTTTCGGCCGATGGCAGCGGCTTCGGCCAAGGATACATTCTGAACAAAGACGGCACGCCGAACTCTCCCGCGAACCCCGCCGCGCCGGGTGACAAAATTACCATTTACGCGACCGGCGTGGGGCCGATGTCATTCACGAACGGGTACGCGGTTACGCAGTTTTGGGCGGATGCCTACATCGATGGATTCCATTGCGACGGCTTGGCGGCGGTGATGGGTTCCGTCGCCGGGTTTCCCGGCGCCGTGTATCAGTTGACCGTGCTGGTTCCGAATCCGGCGGCGATGGCCGCCACCAATCCGAATCTGCTGAACTTCACCTTCCCGCCGCAAGTCCCACTGGTGCTTCAGATCGACGGCGCAAGCAGCCAGAACGGACTCGCGATCTCGATAGGGCAGTAGCAGGCGTTGGGCGCGCGCAGTCCAGGAAAAGCGCTGGCAAGGCAGGGACCGCGGTTCAGCCGCGCTCCAGCAGCTCCAGCAGCTTCTCCTGCACGCTTTCCGCCGTCGGATTGTCGGGCGCGATCACCAGGATGGTATCGTCGCCGGCGATGGTGCCCACCACTTCGGGCCAGCTTTCGCTGTCGAGCGCGACCGCCACCGAGTTGGCATGGCCGGGCGAGGTCTTGAGCACCACCAGGTTCTGCGCCCGCAGCACGTCGTGGAGAAACTCGGCCGCCAGCAGCGAAAACTGTGGCCCCGGCTCCTCATCGGCGATCTCCTTGTAGCCTTCGCGGGTCTTCACCAGACGCAGGTCGCGGATGTCGCGCGAGAGCGTCACCTGGGTGGCGGCGATGCCCTGGCTCTTGAGCTCCTGCGCCAGCTCTTCCTGGGTGTTGATCCGCTTGCCGCGGACCAGTTTCAGAATCTGCCCTTGCCGGTACGTCTTGGTCATGATGCCATCTCTTTCAGCCGCTGCCTGGCCTCAGCCAGCGCCGCGGCTACCGCTTTCGGTCCGGTGCCGCCGGGAATCTCGCGCGTCTCCAGGCCGCGCCGCGGATCGAGCAGCCCTGCCATCTCGGCGCTGAACTCGGGCGCGAACGCGTGCATTTCTTCCGCCGTCCACGCGGAGGGTTGCTTCCCCTGGCGCACGCTCTCCAGCACGAAGCGGCCTACAATCTGGTGCGCCTGGTGGAACGGCGTGCCGGCGCGCGCCAAAGCCTCCGCCAGATCGGTGGCCACCACCCAGCTTTGCTCCGCCGCGGCCGCCGGCAAGCACGGTTTCAGCGCCGCCGATTCCGCAACCACCCGCGCCATCTCGAGCGACCCCGCCACTTCATCGGCCGCCTGGAACAGCGGCACCTTGTCTTCCTGCATGTCGCGATTGTAGGTCATCGGCAGCCCCTTCATGGTGACCAGCAGCGAAGTGAGGCAGCCAATCACGCGGCCCGCCTTGCCGCGAATCAGCTCGAGCGAGTCCGGGTTCTTCTTCTGCGGCATCAGGCTGGAGCCGCTGGTGACTGCGTCGGCCAGCTCGAGCCAGCCGAATTCTTCCGAGGAATACAGAATCCAGTCTTCGGCCAGCCGGCTCAGGTGAATCATGGTCACTGTGGCCGCGTAGACAAAATCCAGGGCGAAATCGCGGTCGCCGGAAACATCCATCGAGTTGCGAGTGATGGCGGCGAAATCCAGATCGCGCGCCATCGCCTCCCGGTCGAAGGGGAAACCGCTGCCGGCCAAGGCGCCGGAGCCGAGCGGCAGCACGTTGGCCCGCCGCCGGGCTTCGCCGAAGCGCTCCCAATCACGTGCGAGCATTTCGAAATACGCCAGCAGATAATGCGGCCACAGCACGGCTTGCGCGCGCCGCAGGTGCGTGTAACCGGGAATCACCGCGTCGGGATAGCGGCCGGCAAGATCGAGCAGCGCCCGCAACAGGCCGGCCAGCAAGCCTCGCGCGCGGTCGCACTCCTCGCGCAGCCACAGCCGCGTATCGAGCGATACCTGTTCGTTGCGGCTGCGCCCGGTGTGGATCTTGTCCGCGATAGCGCCGGCTTTCTCTTTTAACTTGCGGATCACCAGCGTGTGCACGTCCTCGTCGCTGGCGCCCTCATAAAACCCAGGCTGCGCCGCCTCCGCGCGGATGGCATCGAAGGCGGCGACGATTCGCGTACGTTCTTCCGCGGTGAGGATGCCGACCCGCTCCAGAGCCCGCGCGAATGCCTGCGAGCCGCGAACATCGGCGTCGATCAGCCGTCGGTCGAAATCGAGCGAGCCGGAAAAGCGCTCGAAGACTTCCGAAGGCCCGGTTTCAAACCGTCCGCCCCAGAGCTTCATGCTCACTTCGCTTTCTTGGCCAGCGCCCTTACCTTGATCGGCAGGCCGGTCAGATTGATGAAGCCGAGCGCGTCCTTCTGGTCGTAACTGGCGCCCATGGTGAAGCTGGCGATATCGAGCGAGTAGAGCGAATTCAGCGACCGGCGGGAAAGCGGTTCTATGTTGCCCTTGTAAAGCCGCAGCTTCACTTCGCCGGTGGTGCTCTCGGAAACTTTCTCGAAGAATGCGTCCAGCGCCTCGCGCAGCGGCGTGAACCACAGGCCGTTGTATACCATCTCGGCATATTCGAGCGCGCGCTGCTGCTTGTAATGCAGTGTGTTCCGGTCAAGCGTCAGCGCCTCCAGTTCGCGCACCGCGAACATGATCAGCGTCCCGCCGGGGGTTTCGTAGCAGCCACGCGATTTCATCCCCACAAAGCGGTTCTCCACCAGGTCGATGCGGCCGATCCCGTGCTCGCCGCCGATCGCGTTCAGCGCCTCGACGAGCTCGAACGCCTTCATACGCTTGCCGTTCACCGAAATCGGCACGCCTTTTTCGAAACCAATGGCGACCTCGCCCGGTTTATCCGGCGCCTGAGCGGGGCTCTTGGTCAGCATCCAGATTTCATCCGGTGCTGCGTTAGCCGGATCTTCCAGCGCGCCGCCTTCGTGCGAGATGTGCCAGATGTTGCGGTCGCGGCTGTAGATCTTGGTGGTCGAGGCCGAGATCGGCACATGGTGCGCGCGGGCGTATTCGATCGCGTCCTCGCGCGAAACAATCGTCCACTCGCGCCACGGAGCGATCACTTGCAATTGCGGCGCCAGCGCCTTGTAAGTGAGCTCGAACCGCACCTGGTCGTTGCCCTTGCCGGTGCAGCCGTGTGCCAGGGCGTCGCAGCCGTGCGCCAGCGCCACTTCCACCTGCTTCTTGGCCAGCAGCGGCCGCGCAATCGAGGTTCCCAGCAAATACTTGTGCTCGTAGACGCCGCCCGACCGCACCAGCTTCCACAGGTACTGGCTTACGAACTCCTCGCGCATGTCTTCGATGTATACTTCCGATGCGCCGGTCTTGCGCGCCTTCTCTTCCAGGCCGGTGAGCTCATCGCCGCCTTGCCCTATATCGCCGCAGACCGCGACGACTTCGCAGCCGTAGTTTTCCTTCAGCCACGGAATGATGACGGATGTATCCAACCCGCCCGAATATGCCAGCGCCACTTTCTTGGGTTTGCTCATAACTTGTCTTCCTAGCGTACATCGGCCGTCGCGCCGCGGGCTGTCAAACAGCAGGTAGGACAGACCATCGCTTTTCGTGGTCTGTCATCCGTCGCCAGAGGGCGCAGGTTGACAGAAGACTAAAATCGATCGTCTGTCCTACCCTACAGGCCTGACAGCCCGCGCCACGGCTTGACTATCAGCTCAGCAGCATCAGCAGCAGCGCTTTCTGCGCATGCAGCCGGTTCTCGGCCTGGTCGAAAACCACCGAGCGTGGCGACTCCATCACGCCGTCGCTCACCTCTTCGCCGCGCCGCGCCGGCAGGCAATGCATGAAAACCGCGTCCGGCCGCGCCTGGGCGAACAGCGCGTCGCTCACCTGGAACGCGCGAAACGCCTTCTTGCGCTTCACCGCTTCCTGTTCCTGTCCCATGGACGCCCACACGTCCGTGTACACCACGTGCGCGCCGGCCAGCGCCTCGCCCGTATCGTGGGTGATCTGCAACTGCCCGCCTGTCTCCGCCGCCAGGCTCTCAGCCAGTGCCACCACATCCGGATTCGGATCGTACCCATCCGGGCAGCCGATCGCAAAATCCATCCCCAGCCGCAGTCCGGTCAGCATCAGCGAATGCGCCACGTTGTTGCCGTCGCCGATGAAGGCCAGCTTCAATCCTTGTATGCGCCCGAAATGTTCGCGAATGGTCTCGACGTCGGCCAGCGCCTGGCAGGGATGATAGGAATCGCTGAGGGCGTTGATCACCGGCACCCGCGACCATTCCGCCAGCCCTTCTACGGTGGTCTGCGCGAACACGCGCGCCACAATGCCTTCCACCCAGCGGTCCAGGTTGCGCGCCACGTCTTTCAGCGGCTCGCGCACGCCGATTGGTCCTTCCACGAAGACCGAGCCACCGCCCAGCTGCTTCATGGCGACCTCAAACGTGAGCCGCGTCCGTAGCGACGGTTTCTCGAACAGCAGTGCGATCGATTTGCCCGCCAACGCCTGCGCATAATCGCCTGGATGGAGTTTCACTTCATCTGCAAGATCGAGCAGCGAGACCAACTCATCACCAGTGACATCTTGGTCGCGCAGAAAATCGCTCGCCGCCAGTTTCCGAATCCGCCGCGGCTGTTCTTCGCGGCCCGGAGGCTTTGATCCGCCCGCGCCAGCACGCGGCACAACCGCCACGGCACGCCGCCCAGGCCCCGCAACCCCACTTGTTCTCTTTAGGTTGACCGCCGGCATGGCGCAGCCTCCGATGAATGTTTATTCACTATGATGCATGATTACACATTTCGGGGAGGAGCGTCAAGTGCAGTTCTGACAGTTCTGATAGGTTGGGGCAAGTACTCCACCGGCAGATTGGCTTTGCACCATTGGCGATAGGCTTCCATCATGTCGAACGAGCGGTACGCGTCGTCGTCGAGAACGGGTTTGTGGGTATGGATGAACGAATTGCGTATGTGTTGCTCGATGGGCCTTCTTGCCGCCGCCTCGAAATCTTCCCACTCTATAGGATCGTGCTTGGTGCTCTCCACCGCGTTCGTCTCCCCTCACCGCTTCAGCGGATCTTCCACCCACGGTGGTGTCGCTTCGATGAGGCGGCCTAG
The DNA here is from genome assembly GCA_049698695.1 of Bryobacteraceae bacterium. Lineage (GTDB taxonomy): Bacteria > Acidobacteriota > Terriglobia > Bryobacterales > Bryobacteraceae > Bog-375. The sequence goes on from JBAVYH010000094.1 coordinate 24,579, forward strand.
CTCCGGCTCCAGGGCTTCCATGGCGGTCTTCATCTCCCAGGCGATTTGCCGGTAGCTGAAGTGGCCTTTCACGCCGCTGCGCAGCTTTGAGATGTATTCGGCTTCAGCGAAATCCATCTTGAAGAGAAAACGCGATCTCGCGCCGAAGGGCAGCAGGTAATGCGCGCCGGGCGCGCGTAAGGCGCGCATGGCGGCAAACGCGGCGGTCATGGCGCGCTCGTAAATCTCACCAGCTCCGGCTTCGGCGATCAGCGCCGGCGTCTCGTAGCCGAGCGCGCCGGAATAGGCTTGGCGGAACTTCTGGCAGCGGCGGTGGCGTTGCATGTCGCGGTAAGCGCCGATATCGATGACGAAGTCGTAAGCGTAAAGGCCACCGCGGAAGCCGCTCAGAATCTCGTCGCGGCGCGTGCGGGACTGGAGCGCGACATCGATCACCTCAGCGCGGCGGGGTTCGTTCCAGGCGCACGCCATCTCGTACAGCTCGCGGAAGGGCCGATCGGTAACGGGATAGAGCAGGGTCGCCACGATGTCCGCCGCTACCTGTGCCGGCCGCACCAGATCGACGCGCGCTGGCTCGCCTGCTTGCGCCCGCGGCGGCAGGTTTTGCGCGGCCCACTGGCTCAGGTCGCGGCGCGAGCGCACCGCGTGCTCGTCCGGCTCCGCATGCCGCGCCAGCGTCGGCGCTAGCGGTTCCGCAGCCGCGTTCTGGTCCCAGCGGCAATCGGGCTCGCGCGCGCAGGCCTCGGCGATCTCCTCACCCAGCGACCGCAGCTCGGCATATTCGGAGGCCTTGAGCCGCCGGATCTGTTTCTCCACGGTGCGTATGCTGGCCACCTGGCCGACGTTGGTGGGCACGCCCCAGAAAAGCAGGTAGCGCGCCACATCAAACGCGCGCGCCGCCAGATTGCGCCGGTAGGCGTCGGGCTTCATCTCCTCAGGGCGCGGCAGGTGCGCGGACAGGCAATCGAACGCCAGCCGGTTCACCTCTTGATACGCGGCCAGCAGCGCCTCACCGGCAGCACGGAAGCTGGTGGCATCGCCGGCTTCCAGTTCCGGCGGCGTCACGAAGCCGGAGCTGGAGAAATCCTGGTAGCGCGACGACTTCGCCTGTCCATCCCAGAGCGGTTCGGCCTCGATCTCCGTCGCGGCCAGTTCGGAAACGCCTTCGAAGCAGATCACCGCGTGGCCGAGGTCGGCAATCGAGGCGTGACCATATTGAAAATAAAAACTTTCCAGGAACTTTTCCGAGTTGTGCGTGCGTACCCATTCAATAGAATCGCGAATCGAATCCGGCGAGCGGCTGTACCGCGCCAGTGCGTACGCCGATTTCTCGGGCGGCATGGGCGCCGCGGTGATGACGCGTTTCGAGTGGATCAAGACGTTATGATAACGGGGAATGCGCATACGAATCCAACCCATTCACCCCAACGCGGTGCTGCCCGAGTACGCCCATGGTCCGGAGGAAGACGCCGGCATGGACCTGCGCGCGGTGGAAGATACCGTGCTCGCGCCCGGCGTGCCGCGGCTGGTGCCGACGGGACTCACCATCGCCCTGCCGCCTGGATACGAGGCGCAGGTGCGGCCTCGCAGCGGGTTGGCGCTGCGCCATGCCATCACTATGCCCAACGCGCCGGGCACCATCGACCCGGGCTATCGCGGCGAAATCCGCGTCATCCTGTTGAACCTTGGTCGCGAACCGTACACGGTGCACGCCGGGGACCGCATCGCTCAGATGATCGTGGCGCGCTACGAAGCGGTGGAGTGGGATGCAGGGGAACTGCCGGAGTCCACTCGCGGGGCCGGCGGCTTCGGCTCGTCGGGGCGATAAGAAACGCTCGGAACGCGCGAGCGCGCTGTAGCGCCGACGGTCTTGCCGCCGGTTCTCTGCGTGCGCCGCGTCGCCACTCATGTCGGCGCCTGTGGGATCACTTGTCCCGCATCGGCGGGTTGCAACTTGCCCCACCGAAACAAGGCGGCGTCCGCGTCATTGCTATAGTGAAAAGATCCCCTAGAGAGAATGCATGCGATTCCTGCCGCTGATTCTGAGAAACTCGTGGCGCAATCGCCGGCGCACGCTGCTCACCATCGCCAGCATCGGCGTTTCCATGTGCCTGCTCGGCGTGATGATCGCCATGTACAGCGCGTTCTGGCTGGCCAAACCGAAGGACAACCAGGCGCTCCGGCTGGTGGTGCGCAACCGGGTCTCGCTGGCGGTGTTTCTCCCCCTCGCCTATCAGCAGCAAATCGAGAAAATCCCCGGAGTGCGCCTGGTGATGATCGATACCTGGTTTGGCGGAGTCTACAAAGATGCGCGGGAAGCCCGCAATAATTTCCCGCGCTTTTCCGTGGAGCCGGAAAAGCTGTTCCCGCTATTTGCCGAGTGGACCATTCCGGAAGACCAGAAGCAGGCCTTCATCCATGAGCGCACCGCCTGCGTGATCGGCCGCGACCTGGCCGAAGCGTTTAACTTTCACCTCGGCGACCGCATCCCGATCCAGGGCGACATTTTCCCCGGCAATTTCGAATTCACCGTGCGCGGCATTTTCGACGCTCCCTCCAACAGCGACGTGATGTTCTTCAACAAGGAGTACATCGACCAGGCGTTACCCGAGCGGCGCCGCGGCCAGGCGGACACTTTTTATGTTCTGATCGACGACCCGCAGCACTCTTCGCGCGTCGCCGATGCGATCGACGCCCAGTTTCACAATTCCACCTCGCAGACCAAGACCGAGTCCGAGCAGGCCTTCGTGGTCGGGTTCCTTTCGCTGCTCGGCAACGTGCGCATGTTTCTGGTCTGGATTTCCGCCGCCGTGATGTTCACCATTCTGCTGGTCTCGGCCAACACCATGGCCATGTCGGTGCGCGAGCGCGTGCGGGAAGTAGGGGTTTTGAAGACGCTGGGTTTCACCCAAGGCAACATTCTGGGATTGATTCTGGGTGAGGCGGTGGCGATTTCGTTGGCCGGCGGTGCCATCGGCTACATAATTTCCACCTTTCTGCTGAAAGGCGTCGAGCGCAGCCCGATGGGCGGTTTTCTGCCCGCGCTGCGAGTGGTCGATCCGGTGATCGCCGCGGTGTGCATACTGCTGGCCGCTTTGATCGGCCTGGTCAGCTCATTGGTTCCCGCCATGGGAGCTTCGCGCGCTCCCATTGTCGAGTCTCTGCGGAGCACGGACTGACGCCATGGCGATTCCCCTCTCTTACAATCTCCGCAACCTGGTGGTTCGCCGCACCACCACGCTGATGACCGCGCTGGGCATCGCGCTCACCGTGGCCGTGCTGCTGGCCGTGCTGGCGCTGGTGAACGGACTGCGCGTCACGCTGGCGACCTCGGGCGACCCGCGCCACGTGCTGGTAACGCGCAAAGGCGCCAGCTCCGAGCTCACCAGCCTGGTGACGCGGGAGCAGTTCCAGGACCTGAAGTTCAAACCGGGCATCGCCACCGGCGCCGACGGGCGGCCGCTGGCCTCGCTCGAGCTGATCACCATCATCAGCCTGGAAGCCGAAGGCAGCGACACCGGCGACAACGTCACCATCCGCGGCCTGATGCCCGCCGGCATTGCCATGCGGCACAACGTCAAGCTGATCGCCGGCCGCTGGTTCCGCCGGGGCGTGAACGAGGCCGTGGTGGGCAAGGCTTTGTCCGATCAGTACCCCGCCGCGCGCATCGGGAAGAAGCTGCGCATGGGCCGCAGCGATTGGGTAATCGTCGGCGTGATGGATGCCGGACTCGGCGCGCAGGAAAGCGAAATCTGGGGCGATCTGGACCAGGTGAGCGCGGACTGGAACCGCATCCAGTATCTGAGCTCGGCCCTGGTGGAAGCTCCCGACGCCTCCACGGCGCGAGCCCTGGTGAACTCGATCAGCGACGACACGCGCCTCGATCTGGGCGCGGAGCTCGAAACCGATTATTTCGCCCGCCAAACGCAATCCGCCACACCGATTGAGTACACCGGCATCTTTGTCGCCATCATCATGGCGGTAGGAAGCTCATTCGCCGCCATGAACACCATGTACGCGGCGGTGGCGCGGCGCGCGCGTGAGATCGGGACGCTGCGAGTGCTGGGATTCTCCAAGCTCAGCATTCTGACCAGCTTTTGGGTGGAATCGGTGTTGTTGGCGGGGCTGGGCGGGGTGATCGGCTGCCTGCTGGTGTTGCCGCTGAACGGCGCCACCACCGAAATCGGCGCCAACTTCTCGCAATTGGCCTTCGGTTTTCACGTCACGCCGGAGAGCATGGTGGCGGGCATCGTCTTCGCAGTTGCGCTGGGCAGCCTTGGCGGCCTGTTTCCGGCCGCCGCGGCGGCGAAAAAGGAGATTCTCACCGCCCTGCGGGAAATCTAAGGATTATGGACGAGGAACTGAAAAGCCTGCAGATCGATCGCGGCCAGCGGCGCTCCGGCCAGCCGTCGCGCTGGGCCGTGCGCTGGATCGTTATCGGCGTGGTGGTTTTCCTCCTTTTAGGCGCGTGGCGCTTTTTCTCGGAGAAAGTCAATGCAGCGCCGCTGGTGGACGTCCAGCGGGTTAGCGCCATGAGCGCGGCCAGCGCGCCGGAAGGCGTGGTGCTCAACGCGGCCGGCTACATCGTGGCGGCACACCGCATCGAAGTGGCCGCCAAAGTCATCGGCAAAGTGAAATGGATCGGCGTCGACAAAGGCGACCACGTGCAGGAAGGACAGGTGATCGTCCGCCTGGAAGACGACGAATACCAGGCGCAACTGGAGCAGGCCAAAGGGCAAATGGCCAATCTCGAAGCCAAGCTGGCTGAGGCGCTCAATGGCTCGCGCCCGGAAGAGGTGGCGGCTGCCAAGGCCAATCTGGATTCGGCCAAGGCCGATATGGACGACGCCAGGCTGAGCGTCGACCGCGCCAGGAAACTGCGCCAGACCGGGCTGACCGCGCAGCAATCCGTGGATGACGCCCAGACCCGTTACGATGGCGCGGTGCACCGCGTCAATTCGCTCGAGAAGACCTACGAACTGGTCAAGCTGGGGCCGCGGCAGGAGGAAATCGATTCCCTGCGCGGGCAGGTCGAGCAAGCCAAGGGCACGGTGGCCTACGCCGAAACCGCCCTCGCCAACACCGTCATCCGCGCCCCGGTCACCGGCACCATTCTCGAGCGCGAAGTGGAGAAGGGCGAATTCGTTACCACCAGCTTCGTGGGCGACCGCGGCGCCAAAGGCTACGTGGTCGCGCTGGCGGATTTGAACGACCTGGAAGTGGAGCTGGATATCGCGCAGAACGATTTCGCCAAGCTGCACTCCGGCCAGCGCGGTATCGTCACCACCGATGCTTTCCCGGACCGCAGGTACGACGGATTCATCAAGGAAATCTCACCCGAGGCCAACCGCCAGAAGGCTACCGTCCAGATCAAAGTCAAGGTAACCAAGCCGGACCAATTCCTGCGGCCGGAGATGAACGCCAGCGTCGCGTTTCTCTCCGACGCCAAGCCGGAAGCGGCCACTAGCAGCGCCGCAACCCCAGCCAGGCCGGTGGTGATTGTGCCGGCAGCCGCCGTCCGCGACAACGCGGTCTTCGTGCTGCTCGACGGCAAAGCCGTGCGGCGGCCCGTCAAAGTCGGCGCAGCCTCGAGCGGAGGCGTGCGCATCGACCAGGGCCTGGTGGGCGGCGAAGACCTGATCGCCGACCCGCCGCCCGATCTGAAGGACGGTGAGAAAGTGCGGCGCAAAGCATAACGTGGAGCAGGCGCTTTCGCCTGCCAACTCTAGCAGCCATGAGCGAACCAATCATCGAAACCCGCAACCTTACCAAAGAATTCTTGCGCGACGAGTTTCACGTCGTGGCGTTGAAAGACGTGACCCTGCAAATTCCCAAAGGCGAGTTCGTGACTTTGATGGGACCGTCCGGCTCGGGCAAGTCCACCCTGCTGCATCTGATTGCCGCCATGGACCGCCCTACCAGCGGCGAGATCCGCGTGCTGGGTCACAACCTGCGCGAATTGAACGATCGCGAAATCGCCCATTGGCGCAATGAGCACGTGGGGTTCGTCTTCCAGCAGTTCAACCTCATCCCTGTGCTCACCGCCATCGAGAACGTCGAGCTGCCGCTCAAGCTCACCCGTCTCAAGAAGGCCGAGCGCATGGAGCACGCCACCACTGCGCTTACGCTGGTAGGGCTGGGGGACCGCCTCCGCCACTTCCCGCGCCAGCTCTCCGGCGGCCAGGAGCAGCGCGTGGCCATCGCCCGTGCCATCGTCACCGACCCCGCCTTGATCCTCGCCGACGAGCCCACCGGCAATCTCGACGCAGGCTCCGCGCAGGAGGTGCTCACCATCCTTTCCAAGCTCAATAAGGAATACGGCAAGACCATCGTCATGGTCACCCACGACCCGCACGCCGCCCAGTTCGCCACCCGCGTCCATCACCTCGAAAAGGGCGAGCTCATGGCCGCCGCCACGGCGTAGGTGCCGGGGGGCTCATGCGACCGCGGCAAGCCCTTTCTTCTCGACCAGCGATAGGAGCTTTAGCGAGGCCCCGGAGGGACGCTTTTCGCCACGCTCCCACTTGCTGACAAGGCTGCCGGTGACGTTCAGGTAGTTGGCAAAAACAGTTTGGCTGACGCGTTCTCTCTCGCGGATCGCCTTGATCTCTTCGGGCTTCAGCGGCCGGATGGGTGTAAGACAGGCATCATCGAAACGCCGCATCGTCTGTTTGTCGATGGCCCCAACATCGTGCAGTGCCTCCATAGTTTCATGGATGGCCGCCATCGCATCACTTCGATACTTTTTGCTCATTCGCTTTACACCTCTATAAAATCGCCTCTCCTCAACAACTCTGCGAGTTGCTTCTCCGATAACGCCAGCACGTGCTTCGCTGCTTCCTTGAATTGTTCTTCCTCGTCGTCATCGATGTTCGCCCGTCCGCTCTTGGCGAACCCGTACACGAAGAATGCCCTGGCTCCGCGTCGGAAAAGAATGATCGTCCGGTAGCCTTTCGATCGTCCCTGGCCAGGCCTGGCGATACGCTGTTTGATGACACCACCGCCAAGGTCAGCGTCGATCTGGCCTTTTTCGGCCCGAGCAACAGCTTCACGCAGCGTCGCGTCCGAAATCGCTTCCTTCCCGGCAAAGCGTTGAAACCCCTGGACTTGAAAATCCGCACGGTATGCCCGAGTTTCCATTATATAGCACTGGGTACCATATTTCAAACGACGCCATCCGCGAGGATCATGGACCTGTCCGGGTTGGGCCCTGAGTGCTATTGTGATCGATAAAGGGCGGCGAGTAGCCCCAACAAAGATGGGTAGCTTGACAATCGCCGCATTCTGCGTAATCCTGATAGAGATTGGGACCATACAGCCGTTTCGAAAATGTAGCAGCCTCCCACCTGGTGCGCTGGGCCATCGAAACCCACCAGGAACGCTTCGCCATCGCTACCAGTTTTCAGAAGGGAGGCATGGTGCTGCTGGACTTGGCGTGGCGCACGGGCTTGCCGTTCCGGGCTTTCACACTGGATACCGGGCGGCTACCGGAAGAGACACATTCCATGATCGAGGATGTGCGGCAGCGGTACGGCATCGCCGTGGAAATCGTGAAGCCCGACCCAGCCGAGGTCCGCGACATGGTTCAGGCGCATGGGCCGGACCTGTTCTACTGCAGCCCCGGATTGCGCCAGATGTGCTGTAACGTACGGAAAGTTCGGCCGTTTGAACGTAAACTCCAGGAGTTTGACGCCTGGGCGACCGGTCTCCGGCGGGGACAGGGCGCAACCCGCGCGGCGGTGCCGAAAGTGGCGGAAGAGGCAGGCCGCCTCAAGCTCGCACCGTTAGCGGACTGGAGCGCGGAGCAAGTGGACGCCTATCTCCGCCGTTACGATGTCCCGGTGCATCCGCTGTACGAACAGGGGTACACCAGCATCGGCTGCGCCCCCTGCACGCGGGCTATCCTGGAAGGCGAGGATGAACGCGCCGGCCGGTGGTGGTGGGAAGTGGACACGAAAAAGGAATGCGGCATCCATTTCGCGGCGGATGGTTCCAGCCGAGCGGCTTCGTAGCACGCCGGAGGCGCGCTACATGGCATTGTAGGGCCCGGGCATGCCCGGCCCGGTGGCCGCACTTCTAAAAGGGCGCACGCAACAAATGCACAAGGGCTTCACACTCTGGTTCACGGGCATGTCCGGAGCGGGCAAGAGCACCATTGCCGGGCTGCTCGAAAACCGCCTGCGCGCGTACCAGGCCAAGGTAGAGGTGCTCGATGGCGACGAAGTTCGCGCGTGCCTGTCCAAGGGGCTCGGTTTCAGCAAGCAGGACCGGGACGAAAACATCCGCCGCATCGGCTATGTATGCGAGTTGCTCTCCCGCAACGGCGTCATCGCCATCGCCGCCGCCATCTCACCCTACCGGGCGGTGCGCGATGAGGTGCGGGCACGCATCGCCAACTTCGTCGAAGTGTACGTGGAGTGCCCGGTCGAAACCCTGGCCCAGCGCGATGTCAAGGGCCTGTACAGGCAGGCGCTGGCGGGCGCTATCCCGCAATTTACCGGCATCTCTGATCCTTACGAGCCGCCGCTTCATCCCGAGGTGACGGTCGACTCGTCGCGCCAGACCCCGCAAGAAAGTGCCGATCGGATCTGGGCTACACTGGAACATCTGGGTCTCATCTCCTTTGATCGATCTGCACTCGCACACGAATGAATCCGACGGCAGCCTGGCACCGTCGAAACTGATTGAAGACGCGGTCCGCGCCGGCGTGACCGTGCTGGCGATCACCGACCACGATACGCTGGCGGGCTACGACCTGGCGCTGCCCGCGGCACAGGCGGACGGCCTCGATCTGGTATGCGGCATCGAGCTTTCCACCAAGCTCCGCGGCCGCTCCGCGCATCTGCTTGGCTATTTCCCGGCCGCCGGCCCGCTCGAGGATTTTCGCAAATGGGTGCGCCTGCAGCAGCAGTCGCGCAAGGACCGTAACATTCGCCTGGCGGCGCGGCTGCGGGAGCTGGGCTTCGACATCACCCTGGAGGAAGCTGAGGCGCGCGGCCGCGGCATGACCGGCCGGCCGCATTTCGCCGCTATCATGCTGGAGAAGGGCTACGTGCGGAATTACCGGCAGGCTTTCGACGATTACCTCGACGAATCCGCCCAGGCTTACGTCTACCGCCAGGAGCCGACGTTTGCCGAAGGCGTCGCCGCCGTCCGCGGGGCCGGCGGAATTGCTTCGCTGGCGCACCCCACACGCGTGCATGCCGACGTGGCGGAGATAATGCCCGAGCTCTGCGCCGCCGGGCTGAACGCCATCGAAGCCTATCACAGCGATCACAGCGAGGCAGAGACCGCAAGCTTCCTCGAATTGGCGCGCCGCCACGGCCTGCTGGTCACCGGCGGCTCGGATTTCCACGGCGAAGCCGTCAAGCCCGGCGTCAAGCTCGGGTCAGGTTACCAGGGCAACCTGCGCGTCCCTCCCGAAGTGATGGACCACCTCCGCAACAGCGCCGCCATCGGTTCGGGAGACGGGCGTTAAGCCGGGCTAATGCCGGACTAACACCGCGCCATGGATGCGCGAAACCCGCAGCCTGTGAAGCGGCCTGCGGGCATCCTCGGAAAGAACTGCCGGCAGGGCCACACCTTGTGCGGCAGGCGCCGCGCTCCTGTGCGATGCTTGTGTGGGGAGGCGCTATGGAGGTCCGGCAGCTACAACTCTTTTTGGCGGTGCTCGATTGCGCCAGCGTGACGCGGGCGGCCGAGCGTGTCAACCTCACTCCGGGGGCGGTCAGCCTGCAACTCCACAGTTTGGCGGCGGAGCTCAACACCGAGCTGTTCGTCCGCACGGGCAAGCGGCTGGCTCCCACCGCCGCCGCGTGGCGCCTGGCGGAACACGCCCGCGAGGTCCTCAACCAGCTCCGGCTGATCGAGCAGGAATTCGAAAGCGACGCCATGGACGACCGGCACCCGTTCCACTTCGCCACCGGCGCCACCACGCTAATCCACCACCTGGGCAGGCCGCTGCGCAAGCTGCGCAAGCATTTCCCGCACCTCGGCATCGACATCATGGTCTGCCCCACCGAGGAGATGGTGGCGGGTCTGCTCGACCGGCGATTCGACCTGGCGCTGATCTCGCTGCCCTATCCCAACGACAACCTGGAAATGGTACCCCTGTTCGAAGAGGAACTGCTGGTGCTGAAGCCCTCCCTCGACCGGATCAGCGGCTGGCACGTGGCCACCACCGAGCCGGCCGAGCTGGCCAAGGCGTCGTTTGTCCTCTATCCGAGGCGAAGCAACATGCGCTCCATGATCGATGGCTTCTTCAAGGAGATTGAAGTGGCGCCGCGGGTGGTGATGGAAGCCGACGACACGGAAGCGCTCAAGAAGCTGGTCGAGACCGGATTCGGATATTCCATTTTGCCCGAATACGCGTTGCACGGGCGCCCTCGTTATTTCCACGCGTTACGCGTCAAGGGCCGCCGCCTGGTCCGGGTGCAGGCCCTCGCCATGGCTCGCTCGCCGCACCGGCGCGCGCTGACCGACGCCGTTGCGCGGTTTCTGCAATCGTCGCTGTCACTGCCGAAGCAGTAGCGGGCGGCGCAGTCCCGATTCAAGAATATTCCATCCGCGCATAAATTGGCGGCACATCCTTTTCTGCCGTGCGGTAGGACAGGCGATCGGTTTCCGTCGCCTGTCTTCCTCATTTATGAACGCCTGATAAATGAGTGACTCAGGATGTCCTGGGACTAAGTAAGTGGCTTAGCGAGTGGCGATAACTTGTGGCTGTAAGTTACGGCCCCGCCGGTCACCGCGCGCGGACCAGCGACAGGCTGCGATTGAAAACCTGGTGGAACGTGCCGGCGGCGCGCTCGGCGCCCCACTGCTCCAGGTCGATGTCGCCGGTCGAATGGACCAGTAGGACCACCTCGCCGTTCTGAACGCGGCAGGTCAGGCTCTCGATCCGCCGCTCCGGCCCGCGCACCATGTTGTCGGCCAGGCGCAGCAGCGGAATCAAGACGGTCAGCGCGCGCTTATCGTCGGGCGTCAAGGATTGAAAGGCGGCATGCATCGGGTTGGGCAGCGCTTTGCGGTGATAGCGGCAGAGCGCAGCCACCAGGGTGCGCTCGCGCTCGGTGAAGCCCGGCATATCGGAGTTCGCCACCACGTAATAGGAATGCTTGTGATGGCTGGAGCTCGAGATGTAGTGGCCCACGTCGAGCAGGTAGGCGGCGGCTTCCAGCAGCTTGCCGGCGGCCGGCGGCAGCCGGTGCAGCGGTTGCAGCGCCGTGAACAACAGGCCGGCGATGTGGGCCACGCTGCGCGCATGCTCCACGGATACGCCATAGCGGCGCCCCATGTCCTCCACCTCGCGGCGCTGTTCCCGGGTGAGGCGGGAAAGCTCCGCGCCTACGTTGCGCGCGGCCAAGTCGGCAATCACGCCGTCGCGCACGCCGGCGCGCGAATAGTAGATGGCAGGCAGGTGGAACCGCTCCAGAAAGGTCAGCAGCACTGCCATGCCGGGCACGATGATTTCGGCGCGGCGCGGCCCGATGCCGGTCACCTTGCGGCGGCCGGCAAGACTCAACCCGGCCAGCTTCCAATACAGCTTGCGGACCTGCGCCGTCGAGATGCGCAGGCGGTCGATTTCGTCGCGCCGCGACCGCGGCAGCCGCGCCACTGCCGCGGCCACCGCCGATGCCGTGGCTGAAGTGCCGATGGCGCGCTCCCACCGGGCCGGCCCCAGGCGGCGCACCACGCTCGAAAGCTTGTCGTCGATGAACTCCTGCATCTGGTTGAGCTGGCGCGGCGACGGCGGATCGTCCTTGAGAAAGATCTCGCGCAGCCGCACGGCTCCCAGCGGTTTCGAAAACCCCATGTACAGGCGGCTGTCTTCGGAGGCCACAATCTCCGCGCTGCCGCCGCCGATGTCGCAGATCAGCACCCGCCGCCCGTGCTGCGGCCAGACGCTCTCCACGCCGAGATGAATCAGGCGGGCCTCCTCGCGGCCGGAGATGATTTCCACGTGCGTGCCGGCGGCTTCCGAAGCCCGCTCCAGGAACTCGTGCTGGTTTCGCGTGTCGCGGATGGCACTGGTGGCTACCGCCCGCACTCCCACCACCGCCAGCTTGCGGTAGAGCGCGGCCATGCGCACCAGCACGGCGCAGGTGGCTTTGATGGCCTCCTCGCTCACGGCGCCGTTGCGAAACACGCTTTCGCCCAGGCGGGTCACCTCGCGATCGGAGGCCAAAACACGGGTCGGCTGCCCGTCGGTTATCTCGGCCGCCTCCATGCGGATCGAGTTGCTGCCGATGTCGATGGCTGCGTAACGGGGCACTTATCTTCAATCTAAACGACAGCGCGTGCATTAGGGAACCCATTTTTGCGATGGTGTAAAAGAAATGTAGCGTCTTGTCTCACAAGTTCGAAACATGATTCCGGAGCTGCGTATCAGGGCACGGCTTCAGCCGTGCCGACGTGGCAACCACTAAACATGGCCTTTAGGCCCTGTAATTCAGCGATAGCCCCGTGGGCGCTTCGTCGACGAACTTCAGAGACAGGACAGCAGCGCAGCAGGCGGACCGCCGCTCCCGGGCCGCGCCCCGATTCGGACACCGCGCTCTGTTAAGCTCAGGAACGGAGGGATCGCATGCAGCCGTTTCGTTACCACGTATTCGTCTGCGACCAGCAGAAGCCGGAAGGCGCGCCAAGCTGTGGCGCCCGAGGCGGCCTGGCGGTGATCGAAGCCTTGCGCCGCGAGGTGGCAGCGCGGGGACTGGAAGGCCAGGTGCAGGTGACCGCCTGCGGATCGCTGGGACTGTGCGAGAGCGGCCCCAACCTGGTGGTGTATCCGGAGGGAACCTGGTACGGCGGCGTGACTCCTGCGGATGCGGCGGAGTTAGTGGAAGAACACTTTCGCAACGGCCGGCCGGTGGCTCGCCTGGAGCGCCGGGATGTCGATGAAGTCCGTGCCGAAATGGCCGCCGGCCGCGAGAAGCGCTTGGCCGCCATGCACGCGCGCGAAGCCAGCGGCGCTTTGCCGGACGATCTGAATGAGCGCATCCGCGGCTTCCAGCACAGCCGCGCCATTCTGACCGCGCTCGAACTCGATCTGTTTACCGCCATCGGCGAGGGCGGCGCTCCGGCGGCGGAAATCGCGTCCCGCATCCACGCCAATCCCCGCGCCACGGAAATGCTGCTGCACGCGATGGCGTCGCTCCAACTGGTCGCCAAACGCGACGGCCTGTTTTACAATTCGCCGGTGGCGGCCCGTTTTTTCACCACCGGGTCGCCGCAGAACGCGCGCCCCGCCCTGCTGCACACAGCCAGCCTTTGGAAAACCTGGTCTACCCTCACCGAGTGCGTGCGCGCCGGCACCAGCGTGATCCACCAGGAGATGGCCGAGCGCCCCAGCGACTGGACGCAAGCTTTCATCGCCGCCATGCACCGCAACGCCGTGGAACGCGCGGCGCCGTTGGTGGCGGCGGTGGGCGCGCAAGGCGTGCGGCGCATGCTGGATGTGGGCGGTGGCTCCGGCGCTTATTCTATCGCCTTCGCCGCGGCCAATCCCGAACTCCAGGCTTACATCCTCGACCTGGTCGCGGTGGTGCCCCTGGCCCAGCGCCACATCGAGCAGGCGGGCGTTTCCGGCCGCGTCCACACCCGCGTCGGTGATTTGCGCACCGACCACCTCGGCGAAGGCTATGACCTGGTGCTCGCTTCCGCCGTTTGCCACATGCTCGACGAAAAGGAAAATGCGCACCTGATCGCTCGCTGTTATGGAGCGCTGGCTCCGGGCGGGCGGTTGGTGATCCAGGAGTTCATCCTCGACCCGGATAAGTGCGCGCCGCAATCGGCCGCGCTGTTTTCGCTGAACATGCTGGTAGGCACGCGCGCCGGCGCCAGCTACAGTGAGCCCGAATACACCGCGTGGATGAGCGCCGCTGGTTTCGCCGCCATCCGCCACGTCCGCATGCCCGGCCCCGCCGGCTTGATGATTGGCACCCGCGCCTGAGCTCCGGTTTCCGCGCCGCGATGAGCAGTCGCTGCCTGCGCGTAAGACGCCCGTAGGGGCCGGGCATGCCCGGCCCTCCGCCACCCCACCCCGCTTCATCGCTGCTACAGTTGCATGTGAGGTGCAGCCAACGCCGCTCAAAGCCGTAATCGTGGATGACGAGGCTCTGGCGCGCGGCTACTTGCGCGAGATGTTGCGGGCGCATCCGGAAATCGAGATCGCCGCTGAATGCGCCAACGGCTTCGAGGCCGTCAAGGCCATCGCAGAAACCGCGCCCCACCTGGTCTTTCTGGACATCCAGATGCCTAAACTGGACGGCTTCGAAGTGCTGGAATTGATCGACCCCGGCCCGGCGGTGGTGTTCGTCACCGCCTACGACGAATACGCCATGCGCGCTTTCGACGCCCACGCGGTGGATTACCTGCTGAAGCCGTTCAGCGCCGAGCGCTTCGAGCGCGCCTTGGAGCGGGCCCGGGCTCGCTTGGGCGAGCGCACTCCGCCGCCGCCGCGGCCGCCCGAGCAGCGCGTCGACCGCATCGTGGTGCGCGATGGCGCGCGCGTACACGTCATCCCCCTCGACAAGCTCGATTACGTGCAGGCGCAGGACGATTACATCGCCCTGCACAGCGGCGGCAAGAGCTATCTGAAACCGCAGCCCATCGCGGAGATCGAGCGTCAGCTCGACGCCAGACGTTTCGTGCGCATTCACCGCTCGGTGATTGTCAGCCTGGAGCGCGTGTCGCGCATCGAACCGTACGGCAAAGACAGCCGCCTGGCGATCCTCACCGATGGCACCCGCCTCCCCGTGAGCCGCGCCGGTTACGCGCGCCTGCTCGAAGCCATGGAAGGCTCTGAAGGCGCCCGCAAGTAGCGGGCAGCGCCCGCGCACACGATCGCTGCTACAGGGTCTGCCGCGTCCGACAAATACTCCGCCTGCGCAGATCCCGTATGCTACAAAAATGAGACGCGGGAAGGGTGGGGCCACAACCATCGGTTTTCGCTGGGATAGAGTCGAGCGCGCGGCTTTGCCGGTCGTGGTGCATTCCACGCGCACCGCGCTGGCGGCTGTAGTTTCGGTGCTGGTGGCGCGCTTATTCCGGCTGCCGGAGGCATACTGGGCGCCGATTACAACCCTGGTCATTACGCAGTCATCGTTAGGTGCGGCGCTCGCCGTTTCCCGGCAGCGCTTCCTCGGAACGGCGCTGGGAGCGGCAGTGGGCGCAATTGTGGCGAGCCACTTCGGGCGGAACGCGCTGGTATTCGGTGTGGCCGTGTTCATCCTGGGGCTGCTCTGCGCCGTGGCGCGCTCGGAGCGAAGCGCATATCGGTTCGGGGGAGTCACCCTGGCGATTGTGCTGTTGATACCGCGAGCGGCTCCCCCATGGCAGATCGCCTTGCATCGGTGCGCTGAAGTATTCATCGGCATTGCGGTAGCACTAATGCTGGCGGTAGCGTGGCCAGAGAGGGGCTCGGCGCCCTCGGCGAAAACGTGAATCCGCCTGGAGTCCATCCCCGATTCCCCTGGCACGATACATCCGGCAACGCCAAGGTCCGAAGATCGGAGGTAAACTCGGCGTTGGCCGGGAAGACACGACAGGCAGCCAATAGGGAGACATCGGAATGAATCGCAGGCAGTTCTTGCGCGCAGGAGCCGCAGTCATAGCTGGAACCGCGCGCGGACAAGGTCCGAGCGGAGCCCCTGCGGCCGGCGCGGTCTCTGCACTGCCGCCGTTTCCACGCGGTTTCCTCTTCGGCGCCGCCACGTCGTGCGTCCAGATCGAAGGAGCGGCGCGCGAGGACGGCAAGGGCGAATCGATTTGGGATCGCTTCGCAGCGCAGCCGGGCGCAATCAAAGACGGCTCCACTCCAGCCGTGGCCTGCGATTCCTATCACCGTTGGGAACAGGACTTCGCCCTGCTGCAGACGATGGGCCTGCAATCGTACCGGTTCTCGATTGCCTGGCCGCGCATACAGCCCGACGGCAAGGGCCAGGTGAACCAGAGAGGCGTGGACCATTACGACCGGCAGATCGACCGGCTCCTGAAGATGGGCGTTCAGCCGCTGGTGACGGCCTATCACTGGGACCTGCCGCAGACGCTCCAGGACGAGGGCGGCTGGCCCAATCGCGATACCGCCGCGCGCGTCGCGGATTATGTCCGCGTGCTCGGCCGCCGTTTCGGAGACCGCGTCACCTGGTGGTGCCTGATGAACGAGATGCAGGCCTTCACCGTGGCCGGATACGGTTGGGGAGTGCACGCGCCGGGCCTCCAGGATCGCGGGCTGACGCTGCGCGCGACGCACACTTCGAACCTGGCACAGGGCGCCGCATTCCGCGCTTTGAAGGCGGAGCGGCCCGGAGCGCGGGCAGGCATGGCCCACGACATGGTCCTGTTCGATCCGGCGACTTCCTCGTCGGCGGATCGCGAAGCCTGCCAGCGCTTCCACGCCTTTCGTAATCTCTGGTTTCTCGATCCTCCATTCACCGGCAAGTATCCCGAAGCGTTCGTGGACGGCGTCCCCTTCCAGGCGATGGGATGGAAGGCAGGCGATGAGGACCGCATGCGCGCGCCCCTCGATTTCTCCGGCATGAATTTCTACGGCGGCCGCTCGCTGGTTTCCTCCGGTGACGGCCCACCCCTGCTCAAGGGATTGAACGCGCACCAGTCCGGTCACGACCCCAAGTACCCGGGAGCCATGGAGCGCGCCTGCCTGTGGATGGCGAAGCGCTACCAGCGGCCGGTGGTCATAACAGAGACCGGCTTCGAGGAGCCCGGCGTGCTGACCGCCGGCGGCAAGGTGCACGACCCGGCGCGCATCGGCTATCTGCGCGAAACCCTCGCCAACATTCGCCGCGCCATGCTGCAGGGAGCCGACGTCAAGAGCGTCCACGTCTGGAGCCTGATCGACGACTGGGAGTGGCAGGATGGTTTCAAGGATCGCATCGGTCTCGCCTACGTCGACTTCAAGAATCCGGTGGACCGCATCGCCAAGGACTCGGCGCAATGGTACCGCCAGGTGGTCCGCTCCCGCCGCCTGGACGTCTGATTCCTATACGGTGACCAGGGGAGGTGGGGCAGGCTTCAGCCTGCCAACGCCGAGGCTAGGCGATTTTCAGTGTGAGTTGGCTGGAGTACATTTGTGATCCATTACTCACGCGTGGCGGCGTGAGGCTCGGCGCGTGCCCTTTGGGAGAATGCACCCGCGAAATGCCGGAGTGTCGCCCGTCTCACTCCCCCTCGCAAGGCGCCCTCACCACCACGCGATAAACCCCCTCCGCCGTCCCCGCATCCAGCCGCGCTCTTCCGCCATAGCGCATTTCCAGCCGCCGCCGCACCTGCGCCAGGCCCACTCCCAATCGTTCCGGTGGCGGCGCCTCTGCATCGAATGGATTGGTCACGATGATGACGACTCCGGTACCGTCTCTGCGCGCTTCCAGGCGAATCGTGCCGCCCTCCACCAGGCTGGCGATGCCGTGCTTGACGGCGTTCTCAACCAGCGGCTGCAACAGCAGCGTGGGCACCGCGCAGTCTTCGCAGCCGGCTTCGATCTCGATTTCGACCCGCAGCCGGTCGCTGAAACGCACCTGCTCCAGCTCGAGATAATCGCGCGCCAGGTCCAGCTCTTCGCCGAGCGGAATCGTGGGGCGGCTGCCGAGCCCCAGGCTGATGCGCAGAAAATCGGAAAGGCGGATGCACATTTCGCGCGCGCGCGCGGCGTCCACCGAGGCCAGCGCAGCGATCGAATGCAGGCTGTTGAACAGGAAGTGAGGATGGATCTGCAACCGCAGCGCCTGCAGCTCGGCCTCGCGCGCCAGGGTACGGGCTTCGGCGGCGCGGGCCTCGGCCTCGCGCGATTGCTCGGCTGCCAGGCCGGCGTAATGCAGGCCGGTGGAGAGCAGGTAGAGCAGCACGCCCACGCCGAACCAGAGCGGCAAATGGCCGGTGGCATCGATCTTCAACTCCTGGGCCACCGCCCAGGCGATGCCGGCCAGCAGCAGACCGCCCGCCGCCGCCGCGGCGCTGAACGTCACCGCCAGCTCCGGCAGGGCTGCCAGGCTGAACGGGCGGCTGCGGCACAGATACCAGGGCGAGAGGCAGGCGAAAGCATACACGAAGCAGGCCGGCGCCACCACGGCCGCAGCTTGCGCTATGCGGAATCCGCCTCCCGCCCATGTCAGGTAGGTGAGCAGCGCGCCGGCCGGAAGCCATGCCAGCAGATAAAAGAGCAGGCGGCGCGACGCCAGGATAGGATGCATCGGCGGCTAATTCTTGAAGGTCACGCCGCCGAACACGCCCGCGCCCTTGACGATCAGCCGCTTCGGGCTCGGGTTCAGGCTGCGATCCGGGTGCTGCGTCTGGTCCGTAAAGCCGCCAAACACGCCCGTGCCTTTCATTACGACTTCCCATGCGGCGGGAACCTTGATATCCGCGCCGCCGAACACCGCGTTCACTTCCAGCACGGCGGAATCGCGCAGCATGGTCGCCCCGCGCAGGTCGATGTCGAATCCGCCGAAGACGCAGTCCACCTTGCCGCCCTGGAAGTCGCCGTCGGTGACCACCCGCTTTCCGCCGCCGAAGACCGCTGACTCGTTCAGCTTGTTCACGCGCAAGTTGAACTTATCGGCCCACTCCGCGTGCCGGTTCAGCTTGCAGCCCCATTCCGCGCTCGGCCCGAACAGCCGGTCGGTCAGCAACAACACGCCCACCGCGATCAGGATCAGCGGCCACAGGTCGCCCCACCCCATGTGCGGGACGCCCAGATTGCCCATCAGCAGAATGCCGCCGATACCGGTCAGAATTCCGCCCAGCACCTTGGACTTCGGCTCCGGCTGATCCACCACCTTGAAAATGCCCCAGGCGATCAGCGCCACCGGCCAGTACACAAAAATGTCGTGGAATGGCACGATTCCCAGGTTATTCAGAAAAAAGATAGCCCCGACGCCAATCAGGATCAGGGCGGGAATCCATTGGGCAGGCAGGCCTTCCTGAGGGCTCTGCTGGTTATCTTGTGGTGTCATGACCCCAGCGTAAGCCGCGGCCCGGCTCGAGGCACTTGCCAATCGGCGAATGGCGCCCAGCCGCCGGTGAGTGCCGGGAGCGCCGCGGCAAATGCCGGCCGGGTGAAACGAGGTGGCGCGCGCCCGCACTATCTTGATGGAGGTCCGGCCGGCCGTTCCCCTGGGTTCCTGCGGAATTGCGCCCGAAACCCGCCGGCGGGTCTAAGGCAATTGAATTGCTCTGTCGATACGTAGAGCGAGGTGGAGACGATGATGGTGGCAGCCGGACTAGGGGTTTTAGTGGTGATTTGCCTGTTCCTTGCCATGATGGAGACCCCTCCGCACATTGGCAGATAGTACACACCCGGAGTCAACTTGACACACCGGACGATCGAAAGGCGTCACGCAGGCAAACGCGGGTCCTCCGCCATGCGTAGTCCCCTGATATCCATTGTCAACAACCCCTCTCTTTGAAGCGCCCCGCGCTCTGCCCATATCCCCCGTGCTGAAAAATCGAAGCGCAGGCTGTCAAGCCCTGCTGAGGCGAGATTCGTCTCGGCTTTTCTTGGCCGCGTCCGTACGGGCCGGGCATGCCCGGCGCGCCTCACACGAAGCACTCAACCGCGGCCAAGAATACGCGATCGTATTTGAAAGGGCTGGCCGGCAGAGTTCCAACCCGCGGCGCGCTTCCACTATTAAAGGTAGGCCGCCGGCCCGTTGAGGGTATCCCTATTCATTGCCCCTCGTAGACCACCTAAGAGAATCACCGCAATCGCGCCAAGAGTGCATGGAACGCCCCAGGAATTTATTAGCCTGCACCGGCTAAGGATTCCGCCAAGACCGCCGATAACTCCAGTAGTCGTGGAACACAGACAGGTCAGGCAGAACGCGCGACCCGGATGGAGCGTCAGTCCCGCGCGCGTGGGCGCACCGGGAGACTGGAAGGATCTGTTAAAGACATGCGCGCAGCGAACCGAGGAAATGCGCGCCGAACATCGCGGTCGGGCCGGCCTGGACGAAACCGAAGAGATTGTCTTCGCCCTGGCGCGCGCGGTCGAACAGCGGGATGCGCAAACCGGCGGGCACTGCGAGCGCCTGGCGTTCATCAGTGTGGCGCTGGGTATCGCCTTGGGGCTGGATCGGGTGAGCCTGCTGGCGCTTTATCGCGGCGGCTATCTGCACGACGTGGGCAAAGTGGGGATTCCGGATTCCATCCTCTTCAAGCCCGGCAAGCTGACGGCGGAAGAATGGGTGACCATGCGCAGCCATTCCGTCCGTGGAGAAGAAATCTGCCGCCACCTGAAATCCCTGAGCGCGGTGTTACCGATCATTCGTCACCACCACGAGCGCTGGGATGGCTCCGGGTATCCGGACGGGCTGCGCGGCGATCAAATCCCGCTGCTGGCGCGCGTCTTGCAGATCGCCGATATCTATGACGCGCTCACCTCCGCGCGCCCATACAAACCCGCCTACACACCGTCGGAAGCCATCGACATCATGCGCATGGAGACAGCGCGAAACTGGCGCGATCCGCGCATCTTCCATCTCTTCACGCGCCTGCAAAGCGAGGTGATCTCCAAGCTGGGAGATCTGGGAGGCACGGAACGCAGCCTGCCTTCCATGCAGCAGTCGCTGGTTAGCCTGCAACGGTCCCTGGTCACGGAATCCCAGGCCCTCACCCATTCGGACCGGCAAGTGGCTTAAGCGCCAGCCCGCCCTTGGGACGCCGCCAAGCGTGGCGACCGGGAAGTCCGCGACCCACGCTCCGCCTCGGCTCGAGAACCGCCTGTTGTGATCAGTACGGCGCTGAAAGCCGGCTGAATTCGAACGCCGTGGGATCGAGGCCGCGCGCGCGGAGCATCCCGATGCAATCGGCCGGCGAATCGCCGATGGCTTCGATGCGCCGCAGCGCCAGGTTTCGCGGCGTGTAGATTTCCAAGGCGATGTACTTGCCGGCGAACGCAAGTCGCTCGGCGATGGTAAGCCTCTCCGGAGACCGGCCAATCGCACGCTCCGGTTTCGTCGCTCGATCCATCACGGGCACCACTTCGGAAGAATTGTAGCAGAGCGGGACGGGCGCCCTCGCCCGTGCCGGACCGCGGGTCCGGCAGCCAAGCCGGCGGGTCCACGGAAAAGGCAGGCCCTCTTGTCTTTCTGACTTCGAATCGACAAAGTGCGAAGGCCGATTG
This sequence comes from Bryobacteraceae bacterium, assembly GCA_049698695.1. Classification (GTDB taxonomy): domain Bacteria; phylum Acidobacteriota; class Terriglobia; order Bryobacterales; family Bryobacteraceae; genus Bog-375. The sequence goes on from JBAVYH010000094.1 coordinate 45,715, forward strand.
CGCCGTCTTTTTGTGAAACCATATAGACTGAGCGATGAGCCGCGGTCACCACTCCCGGCTCGCCGGAAAGGATGCCATGAAGTTTAGCAGACGAAGTGCGCTTGGCCTGATTGCGGCGGCGCCCCTTAGCCACCGGCTGCGCGCCGCGGCGGCCGATCTCGCGATTGCCAAGGGCCCGTTCGTGGGAACGCACGCATCGCTCGCCGCTTACCGCGTGCCGGAATGGTTCCGTGATGCCAAGTTCGGAATCTGGGCGCACTGGGGGCCGCAGTCGGCGCCCGAGGACGGCGATTGGTACGCCCGGAATATGTACATCCAAGGTAGCCCGCAGTATAAATACCACCTGGAGCATTACGGGCATCCCAGTAAGTTCGGATTCAAGGATGTGGTTCCGACCTGGAAGGGCGACCAGTTCGACCCCGAACATCTCCTGGACCTTTACAAAAAGGCCGGCGCCAAATACTTCGTCAGCATGGGTGTGCACCATGACAACTTCGACCTCTGGAACTCCAAGTTCACCCGCTGGAACTCGGTGAACATGGGGCCCAAAAAGGACATCGTGGGGCTGTTTCGCAAGGCCGCGCTCAATCGCGGCCTCAAGTTCGGCGTCAGCGACCACCTCTGGATCAGCTACAAGTGGTTTGCGGTAAGCCACGGGAGCGACAAGACCGGCCCATTGGCGGGGATCGCCTACGATGGCGCCTATCCGCAGTGGGCCGACCTCTATCACGAGGCCGATTGCGCCCGGTTCGCCGGGCCGAACGTGGAGTGGAACGACAACGGCATTCCGGATTCCTGGAAGCGCAAGTGGTTTGACCGGATCAAGGATTTGGTCGACCATTACGAGCCCGACCTGCTGTACACCGATGGCCCGCTGCCATTCGAAGACTACGGGCTTCGCCAAGTGGCGAACCTCTATAACCTTAATGCCGCACGGCACGGCGGCGTCGTGGAAGCTGTCTACACCAGCAAGCGGCCGGAGGATTGCGAAACCGGAACCTGCGCCCTCGACGTGGAGCGCGGCGTGCCCGACCAGATTCTGCCGAATCCGTGGCAGACCGATACCTGCGTCGGCAACTGGCACTACAAACGCGACATCAAGTACAAGACTCCCAAGACCGTAATCGACCTGCTGGTGGATATCGTGAGCCGCAACGGCAATCTGCTGCTCAACTTTCCGCTTCCCAACAGCGGCGCGCTGGACCCGGATGAGTTGAAGATCGTCGCCGCAATCACAAGCTGGATGGCGGTGAACAGCGAGGGCATTTACGGCACGCGCCCCTGGAAGATCTTTGGCGAAGGCCCGGGAACGCAGGTGGAGAAGAAGGGCGCCTTCAACGAATCGGCGCGCAAGGCGCTGACGGCCGAAGACGTGCGCTTCACCACCAAGGGCGACACACTCTACGCATTTGTGATGGGCTGGCCCGCTGGGAGCGCGCTCATCAAGCCGCTCGGCACCGCCAGCCCGCAAGCGCCGGGCAAGATCGCCAATGTGGAATTGCTGGGCCACAAGGGCAGGCTCGAATGGTCGCAGACCGAAGCCGGCCTCAGCGTCACCATGCCGCACGAGCCGCCATCGCAGCATGCCGTCACGCTGAAGGTGGCGTTGGCGTGACGGCATCGGCCGTTTGTGGCGAGGCTCAATCAAACGGGCCGCGCGGTCGGCATGTCCGGTTCATTCAGGCTGCATCTCGCGCAACTGCCGCAGGGCGTGTTCACACGCGCTCGAGAGCGCCGGGAGATCAATCCGCACGATATCCCAAAGCCGGTCCGCCCGGATCGCGTCGTATTCATGGCGCAAGCGGTTGCCGAGCCCTCGGATCTGCTGCCAGGGCTGATCGGGCATTATAGTGGGCGCGATGTCTCCAAGCTTCGCTGCCGCTTCGCTTATTCGCTCAAGGCAGCGCTCCACGGCGTCGTTGGTTCGCGCGTCCTCTTCAAACGAAGCCAAGTCCATGCCGGTGACGTAGCGCTGGATGGCCTGCACGTTGTCGATGATGTCCTGCAAGCGGCGCAGGGGTTTCTCAGAAGGCAAGCGCGCGATCCCTGTCGATCTCTTTTTGCAGGCGCTCTTTGCGCACCGGTTCTTCGACGATATCCACTTTGCAGGCGAGGATTGCCGACAGCCGGCGCTCCAGCTCCTCAATGCGGCGGAAGTAGTCAAGGCCCGGCTTGGAAAAACTCTCTCCCAAGCGCACAGCCACATCGACATCGTAAGCGGGATTCTCGCGGCGCGCCACCGAGCCAAACAGGGACACGCCCATCACACCCGCCGCGCGTAGTTCGGCTTCATGCGCCTGCAAAGCGGCTATGACCTGCTCACGTTCCATGATTCTATTCTGGCGACCACGCTTCCTCCCAGTCAAGGCCGCCAGAAAATGTCGTCGGGGAGTTCGCTCCGTATCGTACAATGGCCGTGGGCTTCGGCTGATCTATGCCACTCTCCCGGCGGCACCTGATGTGGGGGCTATCTGCGGGCGCGGTGCGTGCTGCAGCGCAGGAGCGCACCGCGAACGGGCCCCGGCCGCGCGTCTCGCCGGCGCTGTGCGTCCACATCGAACAGTTTCCGGGCATCGGTTACGACGAATTGGGTGGCGTGATCCACGGGCTTGGTTTCGATGGGTGCGTGCTTTCGGTCCAAGAGGGCGGCCACATCACGCCGGAGCACGCCGAGCTCGATCTGATGCGCGGCGTCGAGGCGATGACCGGCAGAAGCGTGGATGTATACGCCATCGGCACGCCGGTCACTTCGCCCGCCGAACGAGTTCTGCAGTTGATCTTCTGGGTGGGCCACGAAATGGGCGTGCCCATCTTCCTCCCCGGGCAATGGACGCTTCCGGCCGAAGGCAACCTGGATGCGCGCCTGGCGGAGATTCAGCGCGACCTTTCCGTACTGGCATCGTTTGCCGGCCGCGCCGGCATGGCGCTGGCTGTCCACAACGGACCTGGCGGCGACTTCGGCGGCGCGGTATGGGATGCCGGCCTGCTGCTGCGCGGCATCGACGCGCGCTACGCGGGTTACGATTTCGATGTCGGCTACGCCGCGCGAATGGGAGCTCCGGCCGCTGCCCTGGCGCTGTGCATGGCCCTGCCGCGATTGAAAATGGTGACGGCGCGCGACTGCTACTGGACGAAGGGCTCTGGCGCCTGGACGCTCACCGAATGCCCGCTGGGAGAAGGAATGGTCGATTGGCCCGCCATGTTCCACACGCTGGCTGCGGCGCGTTACGCCGGGCCGATCCTGTTGCGGGTCAATTACCGTTCCGACGACCCGCTGGCCGCGCTGCGCCGGGACCTGGCGTTCCTCAAGAAACAACTGGCTCTCTGACCGCCGGCTTCTTTGTTATCGCCAAACCGCTCCCGCCTCCGATCATAACCAGGGCCGTGAGGCAGTGGAGTGGTTCACCTGAGAATCTCGTAAATCACAGTGTGCGTCATGAACCCTCCGCCCCGCAGCGGCCGCTACGAGCGCGGAGCCATGGCGAGGCCGGCGGCGCCGACGATGCCGGACTTATCGGCTACCTGTTGTTCCACCAGCGGCACCTCCCGGCCCAGCAGGCCGCGCGAGCGCTCCCACACGGCGTCCTGCAAGGGGGACAGCAAATCCGCGCCGGCATTGGCCACCTGGCCGCCGATGATGACGATCTCGGGGTCGAAGGTGTGCAACAGGCCGGCCAGCGCGGCGGCGAGTTTGGCGATGGCGTCCAGAATGATGGTCGAGGCAAGCTCATCGCCCTCGCGCGCGGCCTGAAAAATGGTGCGGCAGTTGACCAGTTGCGGCTGTTCGCGAAACAGGCGCGTGAGCGAGGACTCGCAACCGCGATGCACGGCGGACCAGGCTTGCGCCTCGATGGCGCGCGCGGAAAACACCGTCTCCAGGCAGCCGCGATTGCCGCACGCGCATTGCGCCCCGTCGGGCGCCACGGTCAGATGGCCCAGGTTGCCCGCCATGCCCGTGTGGCCGCGTAGCAGTTGGCCGCCCGCCAGCACGGCGCCGCCCACCCCCTGGCCGAGGGTGAGCATGACAACGTTCTCGCGGCCGCGCGCCGCGCCCCACACTATCTCACCCGCCAGCGCCACGCGAGCGTCGTTATCGGCGAAGACCGGTACGTCGGGCGGCAGGCCCACCAGGTCGCTGAGGCGCAGCCCTTCGAGGAAGTGCAAGGTTCCGCGCAGCAGCTCGACGCGCGTGCTATCCGGGTCGATGATGCCTTTGCAGCCGACGCCGACCGCGGCGGGCTGCGAGGTCGCTTCCAGCAGCCAGTCGATGGCCTCGTGCAGCGAGGGCAGCAGCGAATCCAGATTGCCCGGCGTTTCGATGGTGCGTGCGGCAAGAATGGCGCCCGCTTCGTCGACCATCCCGGCCTTGATTTGCGCGCCTCCGATATCGATTCCCAATACCATCATGCGTGCTATTCAATATACGCCAGCCCGCGCCGCGCGAATAGGCAGATCCCGCAATGCGAAATACCGCAGGAAGGCAGCCGCTACGGATCATGCGGCGGCGCAGAGGCCCGGCGGCAAGTAAGGGGGGCGGGCGTGACGCCGCCGGGAGGAGGCGGTTCCGGGGGGAAGGGGCGGTGATGGTAAGCTAATCGAAAGATGACTGTAGACGAAATACGAGAGCTGATCCAGTTGGCGTCGGAAACGGGGATCGCGGAACTGGAAGTGCAGCGCGGCGACAACCGCGTGCGCATCCGCCGCGCCGCGTTTGCGGCGCAGGAGATCGTGCTGGCGCCGCCGTCCTACGCGGCAGCGGGGCCGGTACAGGCGGCGCCGGCGGCGGCTCACGCAGCGGCCCCTGCGGAACCGCCGGAGCCCAAGGACCTGGAAAAAGCGGCCGACGCCAGCCTCACACTGGTGAAATCGCCCATTGTCGGCACCTTTTATGAGTGTCCTTCGCCAGGCGCGCCGCCGTTCGTGCGCCTGGGCGAGAAGGTGCAGCCGGGCAAAGTGCTGTGCATCATCGAATCCATGAAGCTGATGAACGAGATCGAATGCGAGACCTCGGGCATCCTGGAAAGCAAGCTGGTGATGAACGGGCAGCCGGTGGAGTACGGGGAGGCGTTGTTTGCCATCCGTACCGTTTAAGAAAATACTCATCGCCAACCGCGGCGAAATTGCGGTCCGGGTCATCATGGCGTGCAAGGAGCTGGGCATCCACACGGTCGCCGTGTATTCGGAAGCCGACAGCTACAGCTCCCACGTGCGTTACGCCGACCAGGCCATCTGCATCGGCCCGGCCAAGAGCGTGCGCAGCTATCTGAACATGGCGGCGATCATCAGCGCGGCGGAAATCACCAACGTGAACGCCATTCATCCCGGCTATGGGTTTCTGAGCGAGAACGCCGGCTTCGCCGAAGTGTGCGAGACCTCCGGCATCAAGTTCATCGGCCCCAAATCCGGCGTGATCCGGCTGATGGGCGTCAAAGAGCAGGCACGGGCCTTCATGCGCGAAATGGGGGTTCCGGTGCTGCCCGGTTCGCCCGGCGTGCTGGCCAGCCCGGAGGAGGCCCTGGAGCTGGCCGAAAAGATCGGCTACCCGGTGATCCTGAAGGCCTCGGCGGGCGGCGGCGGGCGCGGCATGCGCGTCGTCAACAACGCCAGCGACCTGCCCGGGCTGTTCGCCCAGGCGCAGCAGGAAGCGGGTGCCGCGTTCAGCTCGGCCGACCTGTATCTCGAGAAGTTCATCGCCGCGCCGCGCCACATCGAGTTTCAGATTCTGGCCGACGAACAAGGCAACGTGGAAATCCTCGGCGAGCGCGAATGCAGCATCCAGCGGCGCCACCAGAAGCTGATCGAGGAATCGCCTTCGCCGGTGGTGACTGACGCGCAGCGCGAGGAAATTTCCGCGGTGCTGCGCAAGGCGATTCGGGCAGCCGGTTACACCAACGCGGGCACGGTCGAGTTCCTGATGGACGAGACCGGCAAGCTGTACTTCATCGAAGTGAATGCCCGCGTGCAGGTGGAGCACCCGGTGACCGAGTTCGTCACCGGCGTGGACATCGTGAAAAGCCAGATCCGCATCGCGCAGGGCGAGACGCTGCCGCAGATTCTGACGGGTCCGGTGGAAATGCGCGGTCACGCCATCGAGTGCCGCATCAACGCGGAGAACCCGGAGACGTTCGCGCCCTCGCCCGGCCGCATTACCGGCTTCCATCTCCCCGGCGGCATCGGCGTGCGCGTGGACACGTGGGTCTATACCGACTGCGTGATTCCGCCCTATTACGATTCGCTGGTGGCCAAGCTGATCGTTCACGGCAACGACCGCGCCGAGGCTATCGCACGTATGCGCCGCGCCCTCGACATGTTCGTCATCGAGGGAATTCACACCTCGATTCCGCTGCACCAGCGAATCCTGGCCGACCCCGATTTCCAGGCCGGCCGCTTCGACACCAGCTTCATCAACCGCTTCATGCCCGCCGCCAAAGCGGCGAAGCAGGGATAGCCGGCTACCCCCCACTGACCGGCGGCGCTGTGCTGTTTTGATCTGTCGCAATGCGCCACGTGCCCCGCTCACTCGGCCAGGCGCGTCTTGCGCCGCATTTTTCCGGCCCAGCGCAAATAGCCGGCCAGCTCGCGCCGCTGGCGCCACGCGAAACGCCAGAAATCGGCGAACCCGATGCTTTCGGCGTGAACGCCCCAGTAAGTCTCGACGCGCCAGCGCAGGTAAGGGCTGCGCCACGGACACAGGCGGTAGCCGCGGGCCATGCGCCAGAGCAGAGCGAGCATTAGTGCGATTTCAGGGCGTTCGAGGCCGGGGGCGGCATAACCTGTTCTGGAGTGGCGTAATAGCCGCTGCGCGTGCGCACGGACAGGTGTCCCGGCGCATTCAGCGCGATTCGGATCTGGCGGTAGGAACCGTCCATGGCGATGTTGGTGGGGGAGTACTCGATGGTGTACTGGCTGCGAATGTCGCGCGCCACCTCCGCTGCAATGCGGTCGACGTCGCTGAGATCCTTGGGGAAGAACGCTTCGCCGCCGGTCGCCACCGTCAACTCCTCCAGTGCCCGCTTGGCGCGCACAGCTTCGCGCCGCTCTTCCTCGCTCAACAGGCCCACCGCGTAGATCAACACTTCGCTTTGCTGCGAGGCCTTCACCAGGTTCTCCAGGCTGATGATGCTGGAATTGTCGTTGCCGTCGGTCACCACCACCAGCACCTTCTTGTCGCGGTGGCCCTTCTGCTTGATGTGGTCGATGGACATGCGGATGGCGTCCCGCATGGCCGTTCCGCCGCGCGAATCGATGCGCGAAAGCGCCTCTTCCATGTCGGCGATGTTATTGGTGAAATCCTCGTTGTGGGGCAGATCGAGGTAGGCGTCGTCGTTGAAATTGACGACGAAGACCTCGTCCTCTTTGTTGGATGCCTTGACCAGGTCCAGCGCCGCGGCAGCCACCTTGGCGCGCTTGTCGCGCATGCTGCCGCTATTGTCGATGATGAGCCCCAGCGACACCGGCACATCCTCGCGCCTGAACTCTTTGATCGCCTGCGGCACGCCATTTTCGGTAACCGAAAAAGCCGATTCGGGAAGGTCCGTCACCAGGTGGCCGTTCTTGTCCACCACCGTGGTGTGACAGACCACCAGGCGGGTGTCGGCGCGAAACACCACGGGCGCTTCTTCCCCTTCCGGAGGCGCCACGGGTTTCTCCTGGCCGAAAGCGGCCAGCGCGACGAACAGGGCCGGCACCCACCGGCTATTGCGAAGGAGCATAATATCCCAGTCTCCAGAAGGGCCGCAGCAGCGGCAAACCGCGCGGAGGAATCACCTTCACCACCACATGGCGGTACTTGCCGTCGCGATCCCGATTTAACGGGGCGTACCCCAGCACGTACTGGTTGCGCAATTCCACGCCGATTTTCGCCGCCACGTCTGGAAGCTCGTTCAAGTCGTCCACTTCGTACTGCCGCCCGCCGGTCTGCTCGGCGATGGTGGAGAGCAACGCCGGCCCGGCAGCTTCCTCCGGCGTCCGCGAGCGCGCCGGCCCTTCCTCGTAAATTCCAATCGCATAGATTTGGACGTCCGCTTCCCTCACCAGGTTCTTAATTTCCGTTTCCGTGTAGCGGCTGTTGTTATCGCCGCCGTCGGAGATGATGAGCAGCGCTTTTCGCGGATTCTTCGCCTGCTTCATGGTGTGCAAACCGAGAAAGACGGCATCGAGCAGCGCGGTCCGGCCCTTGGAAAAAGTGAACGTCAGGCGGTTCTGAATTTCCTCTAGATTTTGCGTGAAGGGCTGTACCAATTGGGCATTGTCGTTGAACTGGATGAGGAAAAACTCGTCCTCGGGGTTGGCAGTCTTGAAGAACTCGGAAACCGCCAGCCGCGATTTTTCCAGCTTGTGGCCCATGCTGCCGCTGCAATCGAAGATCACTCCCGCCGAAAGCGGCGCGTCTTCGCTCGAGAACTGGCTGATTTCCTGCTCCTTCCTGTCTTCGAATACTTTGAAATTCTCTTTTTCCAGGCCGGTGACGAAGCGGTTCATGGGATCGGTCACGGTGACCGGAATCAGCACCAGGGTGCTATCCACGCGGATGTCCGCCTTGGGAAGAATCCGCTCCCGATCGGGCGGTTTGGGCCGCGGCACGATGGTAGCGGGTGTGCCGCCGGGTTCCTGAGCATGCGCCACGCATGACAAACCCAGGAAGGCGGCGAGGACAACGGGCAGCTTACACCGGGACAGGAGCATAGGCTGTCAGGCCAGCATTTCTATCCCAAGTCTATCACAGGGATTTTATGGTATGATCGCGTGTGCCCCGTAAAATTCTGGGCGTAATTCCCGCACGATTTGCCTCGTCACGTTTTCCGGGCAAGGTTCTGGCGCTCCTCTCCTCCAAAACCGTTCTGCAGCACGTCTACGAGCGCGCCTGCCAGTCCCGTTACCTGACCAGCACCATCATCGCCACCGACGACGAGCGGGTTTACGAGGCAGCCAGGAGTTTCGGAGCGCCAGTGCGCATGACGCGCGCCGATCACCCCTCCGGCACCGACCGGGTGGCGGAGATTGCCTCGGCCGAAGAGGCCGGCGTGGTGGTCAACATTCAAGGCGACGAGCCGCTGATCGATCCCGCCGCCATCGACGCCGCGATTCTGCCCGTGGTCCACGATTCCGACGTGGTGATGGCGACCCTGAAGAAAAGGATTGAAGACCCGCGCGAAATCACCGATCCCAACGTGGTCAAGGTGGTCACCAACCGCGCTGGAGACGCGATTTACTTTTCGCGCTGCGCCATTCCCTATGCGCGGGAAGAGGGCGGCGCCTGGTTCAAACACGTCGGGATTTACGTGTACCGGCGCGATTTCCTGCTCGGATATTCGCGCCTGCCGGTGGGCCCGCTCGAGCGCGCCGAGCGGCTGGAACAACTGCGCGCCATCGAGAACGGCTACCCCATACGGGTAATCGAAACCGACTATGAGTCGCTGGGCGTGGATACGCTCGAGGACCTGGAACGGGTCTCGCGGCTCTTCGAAGCTTCCATGATGCCGGGGGTGAAATAATATGGCCAAATACATTTTCGTAACGGGCGGCGTGGTTTCGTCGCTGGGCAAGGGAATTGCCGCAGCTTCCATCGGCTGCCTGCTGGAAAGCCGCGGGTTGAAAGTCACCTGCCAGAAATTCGATCCGTACCTCAACGTGGATCCAGGCACCCTGAGCCCGTTCCAGCATGGCGAGGTTTTTGTCACCGACGACGGCGCCGAAACCGACCTCGATCTCGGCCACTATGAACGCTTCACCCACGCCAAGCTCACGCAGGGCAACAACCTGACCTCCGGCCGCATCTATGAGCAGATCATCGCCCGCGAGCGCCGCGGCGACTATCTGGGCAAGACCGTGCAGGTGATTCCACACGTCACCAACGAAATCAAGGCCGGGCTGAAACGGGTGGCGCAAGACGTGGACGTGGTGATTGCCGAAATCGGCGGCACGGTGGGCGATATCGAATCGCTGCCGTTTCTCGAAGCCATCCGCCAGATGCGGCGCGAGCAGGGCCGCGGCAACTGCCTGTTCGTGCACGTTACGCTGGTCCCCTGGATCGCGGCCGCGCAGGAGCTGAAAACCAAGCCCACCCAGCACAGCGTCAAGGAGCTGCGCGCCATCGGTATCCAGCCCGACATCCTGGTCTGCCGCTCGGAGCGCTTTATTTCGCAGGAGATGAAAGAGAAGATCGCGCTGTTTTGCGACGTAGATGTGGAAGCGGTGGTGACGGCGCGCGACGTCAAGAGCGTTTACGAAGTGCCGCTGATGTTCGCCGGCGAAGGCGTGGACGACATCGCCTGCCGCTTGCTGCACCTCAACACCGGCGAGCGGAATCTGGACCGCTGGACCGCCATGCTGGAGCGGATGCAGAATCCGCGCGACGAAGTGACCATCGGCCTGGTGGGCAAGTACGTGGAATACGAGGATTCCTACAAGAGCCTCAAGGAAGCCCTGCTGCACGGCGGCCTGGCGCACCAGTTGAAAGTGAACATTCACTGGATCGAGGCCGAAGGCGTGCTCGGTCCGGAGTGGGAGAAACAGCTCGAAGGCTACGACGGCATCCTGGTGCCCGGCGGGTTCGGCGAGCGCGGTATCGAGGGCATGATCAACTCGATCAGTTTCGCGCGCGAGCGCAAGGTGCCGTACTTCGGCATTTGCCTGGGCATGCAAACCATGGTGATTGAATACGCGCGTAACGTGTGCGGCCTGGAGGGCGCGAATTCGACCGAGTTCAACCCGGGCACACCGCACCGCGTCATCTTCAAGCTGCGCGAGCTCAAGGGCGTGGACGAACTCGGCGGCACCATGCGGTTGGGAAGCTGGCCCTGCAGGCTGGCGGAAGCGAGCTTCGCGTACCGGGCCTACGGCACGCGCGAAATTCAGGAGCGGCACCGCCACCGCTATGAATTCAACCGCGAGTACGAAGACCGGCTGAAAGCGGCCGGCCTGCGCATCACCGGCGAGACGCCCGACAACACGTACGTCGAGATATGCGAGATCGCGGATCACCCGTGGTACCTGGGCTGCCAGTTCCATCCGGAGTTCAAGTCCAAGCCGATGGAGCCGCATCCGCTGTTCAAAGCGTTCATCGGCGCCGCCTACGAGTACCGGCAGCGCCGGCTGCGGGCGGCCATCGAGAGCCGCGACCGGGCGGAGACCACGTATTCCCATGGCGATTGAGTTCGGCGCCTTCGGCAGGGCGCACGCGGCGCCCCGTCCGCTGGTGTTGATCGCCGGACCGTGCGTGATCGAAAGCGAGGAGCACGTTTACCGGATGGCGCGCGGGATTCGCCACGCGGTGGGCGTCAACTTCGTTTTCAAAGCTTCGTTCGACAAGGCCAACCGCACCAGCCTGGACGCGTATCGCGGACCGGGTCTCGTCGAAGGCCTGCGCATTCTGGCGGGCGTCAAGGCGGAGGGCTTTTCCATCCTCACCGATATCCACGAACCGGCGCAGGCCGAACCCGCCGCCGCGGTGGCGGACATTTTGCAGATCCCCGCTTTCCTGTGCCGGCAAACCGATCTGCTGCTGGCGGCGGGCCGCACCGGCCGCATTGTCAACATCAAGAAGGGACAGTTCGTGGCGCCGCACGATATACACCGCGCGGCGGAAAAAGTGGCCTCCACCGGGAACGCGCAAGTGGTCATCACCGAGCGCGGCTCCTCGTTCGGCTACAACAACCTGGTAGTGGATATGCGCGGGCTCAAGATCATGCGCGATGCGGGTTGGCCGGTGGTGTTCGACGCCACCCACAGTGTGCAACTGCCGGGTGGCGCCGGCGCGGTCTCCGGCGGGCAGCCGCAGTTTATCGAGCTGCTGGCGCGCGCGGCAGTCGCGGTGGGCGTGAGCGGCATCTTCGTCGAAGTGCACGACGCGCCGGAGAAGGCGCTTTCCGACGGCCCGAACGCGTTGCGGCTCGACCTGCTGCCGGAATTCTGGCGCAGGCTGCAGGCGATCGACGGCCTCGTAAAATCGCTGGACGCAGTCTAACGTCGGACCGGTCCCCGGCCTGCCAACCGCCCCGTCGGGCACCGGGCAACCCGCTATCGGCAGGTCGGGGACCCGCTGCACGCTACGCTACAATCAAGGCGAGCACAACATGAGACCTTGGCGAATCGGAGTGTTTCTCCTGCTCGGGCTTTCCCTGCTTGGGCAGAAACGGAATCGGGACCAACGGCATTGGACGGAAACGGAGGCCCGGCAGTGGTACGCGCGCGAAGCCTGGTTGGTGGGCGCGAACTTCATTCCCTCCACCGCCTCCAACGAACTGGAGATGTGGCAGGCGGACACGTTCGACCCGACCACGATCGATCGCGAGCTGGGGCTGGCCGAAGGGCTCGGAATGAATACGGTGCGCGTGTTCTTGCACTACCTGGTCTGGCGCGAGGATGCAGCCGGGTTCGAACGGCGCATCAACGTGTACCTCAAGACCGCCGAGCGGCACCACATCAAGACTCTGTTTGTGCTATTAGATTCGTGTTGGGACCCTTTCCCCGAAATCGGCCCGCAGCGTCCGCCGCAACCCGGCATCCATAATTCACGGTGGGTGCAAAGTCCCGGCGCGCCGTACTTGATGAACCCCAAGGAACATGACAGCGTGCTCGCCTACGTGCAGAGTATCATCCGGGATTTCGGAGACGACAAGCGAGTGCTGGCCTGGGACGTGTGGAACGAGCCGGACAACACCAACCAGGGCAGCTACGGCCCCACCGAGCCGGCCAACAAACTCGCGCTGGTGGAGGAGCTGTTGCCGCAGGTTTTCACTTACGCGCGCGCCGGTTTGCCCCAGCAGCCGCTGACCACCGGCCTTTGGCACGGTGACTGGTCGAGCCCCAGCAAGCTGACGGCAATCGAGAAACTCCAGCTCGACAATTCCGACATCCTCAGCTTCCACAGCTACGCGAAGCCCGCGGAATTCGAACAGCGCGTGGTTTGGCTGGAGGCCTTGCAGCGCCCTATCCTATGCACCGAGTACATGGCGCGGCCCAACGGCAGCACGTTTCAGAGCATCCTGCCGATCGCCAAGAAGCACAACATCGGCGCGTACAACTGGGGGCTCGTCGCGGGAAAAACGCAGACCTACCTGCCATGGGATTCCTGGCAGAAGCCGTACATCGACCGCCAGCCCGCAGTCTGGTTCCACGATATCTTCCGCCCGGACGGCACGCCCTATTCGCCGGAGGAAGTCGCATTCCTCCGCTCTATTTTGGAGCGGGAAAAGCCGGCCAAGAACCCGCGCGGCAAGTGAGCCCGCGCGGTTGCCGCACATCCTGGCTTCACTTGCTTTGCCCGCCTTGGCAGCGGGCGGGGCGAAAGGCGTCGCCGCAGGCGGGCAGATCGGCGGGCGGACCGGCGAACTGCAGCTTCTGGTTCAGTACTTGTTCGCGTATCGACGCGAGTGAGTGCCGCAGGGTCTTCTCCGGGCTGAGGCCCAGCAGCACGCTCCCGAGCGCGCGCGCCATGGCGCTGAATTCGGCGGTGAGCGAGATGGATTCGCCCTCCACGTAAACGCCCTTCTCCACCTCTGCGACGCGCCAGTAGGAGTAGAGCCGCAACAAGTAGCCGTGATTCGAGCCGATTTCGCGCAGGCTGGTGGCGTAGGAGCGGCATCGCCAGCGGCGTTGGTCCACGCGCTCCCAGACCACGTCGCTTTGGACCTCGATCCGCACCGCCTCCTTCAACTGCATGGAGTACTGAAAATGGCTCTCACCGGTCCGGCAAGCCAGCTTGGATTCCGACACCATGTCGGGGAAATACTGCGCACGATGGTCGTAGTCCTGCAGCAGGCGGATGGTCCGATCCGCCGTGCCGCCGGGAATGAACACGCTGCCGATCCAGTCGTAGAGATGGGCGGCGGGGAGTTTGTGCGGATTGGGCCCGTTCGCTGGGAAGGTCTCGACACGATGGCCGCTAACCAGGCGCTCGTTCAGCTCGGCATCGGCATCAGCGGCCAGAAATGCCTTGCGGGCGTACAGGCGCGCTTCCGCGGATTGCACGTAGCAATCGAAGGCGTGCGCTGTTTCGGGCTTCAGTTCCTGGGCGCGAAGGCCCGCGGGGGCGCATACCGAGAGCGCCACCAGCAACGCCCAGAGAACGAGCCGCAGGAGTTGATCGGCGTCGCGCATCCGAATCATTATCATCCAACCGGCCCGCCGGTGTTTCGCTTGGACGGCCACGGTTGCATCTCCAGCGGCACCGTAGCTGCCAGCGGCGTGAACTTTCGGCGCTCCTCAGCGGAGGCCGCCGCTCTGCTGCTGGTGCTATTGCTGATCTGCCTGGTGTCGCAGCCAGTCTTGATACTCCACCGCCCGCAGCCGGTACAGCACGTGGCGCCGTAACGGGTGGCCAGCGGCGATCAATGGGTGATCGAAATCGTCCGCCGGATCGCGCCGCATCCCCAGCTTCTCCATGACACGGATGGAGCGCACGTTCCCGGCAACGGTGAACGACACAATCTCGCTCAGCCGCGCTTGTTCGAATCCGAAGCGCATGATCTCGCGGGCGCCCTCGGTCGCTAATCCCTGGCCCCAGAATTGCACGCTGAGGCGCCAGCCGATTTCCACGCACGGCGTGAAATGTGCTGTGAACTGCGGCCTGGAGAGCCCGATGAATCCAGCCAACTCGCCGGTTGCGAGCACTTCGGCGGCCCACAAGCCAAAGCCGCGTTGCTCGAAGTGCGCTTCCATGCGGTCGATTGCGGCATCGCTTTCGGCGCGCGTCAGGCAGGCGGGGAAGTGCTCCATCACCCGCGGGTCCGAATTGATGCGGTAAAACGGCTCGCGATCTTCAGCGCGCCAGCGGCGCAGAAGTAAGCGCGGAGTGAAAAGCGAGGTCATTCGTTAGCGACTCAAGGAGATCATTTTGAGCCGCAGATAAACGCGGAGGAACACCGATAAGATTCTTCCTGAGTCTTATCCCCGTTCATCTGCGCTGATGAGCGGCTGTGATTCTTTTTATTAGATCGACCTTACTGGCATGGCTACGATATCGTCCACCCGCATGGCTTCTTTGACTATGAAAGGCTCGCCGTATCTCACGCCGATCAAGTTGCCGTAAAAACGCGCGATGGCGCCCAGGCGCTCGCGGATCTCGGGCTCGTCGGGAAACAGGCCGCCCGCGTGATCCGCCGCGCCGTACTGCGAGCGATAACTCAGCAGCGCCTCCATGCGGCGCTCAAATTGGCCGCTGATATCCACGATGAACGACGGCTTCACATCGGCATACAAGCTCGAGTAGAGAATCTTCTGCGGGCGGTGCGGCTCGGAATACTCTTCGAGCTTCTTCAGCCCGGCCAGGAAGCAGGCTTCGAAGCCGATTTCGCTGGCGCGGTAATGGTCGGGATGGCGTGCTTCCCAATAGGGCAGAATCACCACCCGCGGCTTCAATTCGCGAATCTTCACCGCCAGCGTCATGCGCGCGGTGAGCGTGTTTTCCAGGCGCGCGTCGGGCATGTGCTGGTTGCCGCGCCAGGCCAGCAGCAGATGGCGGCCCGCTGCCTCCGATTCGGCGATGCGCTCTTCGGGCGTGCCGCGCGAACCCATGTCGCCGGCAGTGAGATCGAGCACGCCGGTGCGGTAGCTCATCTCCGCCATGCGGATGAGCGTGCCGCCGCAGGTCTGTTCCACGTCGTCGGGATGGGCCGCGATGGCCAGCACGTCCAGGCTCACGCGCGCGCCGCTGGTTTCTTCAGGAATGGCAGCACCTCCAGTTTGCTGAGTACACCCGTTCGAGAATCAGCCGGGCCGGGCGTACCCGGCCCCTATAGGTCCGCCGTAGGGGCGAGGCATGCCTCGCCCGCGGGCTGCGCGACAAAACGCCACGGCAATTTCGAAAGGGCCTGCCATGCGATTCCATTTACCAGGAAAGGTCGCGGCGGCGGTAATAGGGCCGCCGCGTGCCTAGCAAAAAGATGAGAACCATGCCGGTGAGGAATCCGCCGACGTGCGCCAGGAACGCCGTGCCTCCGCCTTGCGAATACTGCGAAGCCGCGATGCTATCGAAACCGCCGAACAGTTGCAGCACGAACCAGTAGATCAGCATCACCCAGGCGGGAACTTCAAACGTGAAGAAGAAGATGATGAGAATGACGAACGTCAGAATGCGGGCGCGCGGGAACTTCACCATGTAGGCGCCCATCACGCCGGCGATGGCGCCGGAGGCGCCGATCATGGGGACGCGCGAGAAGGGGCTGGCGAGAACCTGCGCCAGTGCCGCCGCCACCCCGCACAGCAGGTAAAACAGCAGAAACTTGCCATGCCCCAGAATGTCTTCGACGTTGTCGCCGAAAATCCACAGGAACCACATGTTGCCGAGCACATGCAGCCAGCCGCCGTGCAGAAACATGGAAGTGAAAATATTGGTTACCGCGAAATGGTCGGGCACCAGGCCGTAAGTGGCAATAAGAGCATTGCGGCTGTAAGGGTCGAGCGAAAACTCGAACAGAAAAATCAGGATGTTGACCACGATCAGCATGACCGTGACCACGGGCTTGGAGTAGCTCGGCTGTGTGTCTCGTAGCGGAAACATTTAATCAGTCGGAGAGCCGCCCGACAGGGCGCGCGCGGCAAAGTCGGGATGCGAGCGCCGTTCGCCGCGCGCCATCAGCAGGCGGATCTCTTCGAGGCCGCGAATCCCGCCGCGGGCGCCCAGCGCGGTGCAGTTGAGGGCGGCCATGGCGTTCGAGAAATCGAGAGCGGCGGGCATCGTCATCCCTTGCAACACAGCATAGCAGAACGCCCCGTGAAAGACGTCTCCGGCGCCGGTGGTATCGACGCAGTTTACCACGTAGGCGGGCGCGTAAATAAAGCGGCCGTCCGCGCGAGCCAGGGCTCCGTGCGCGCCCAGCGTCATCGCCGCCACCTTCATGCCATATTCGGTTTGCAGGCTCTCCAGCGCCTCGAACGGATCGCGGTTACCCGTCCAGTTGGCGGGGAATTCGGAGCTGGCCACCAGGTAATCCACGTTCGGCAGCACGCGGTCAAAACCGTGGTAGATGGTGTCCACGTCCACCGTGACCGGAATCCCGTGGCGGCGCGCAATGGCCGCGGCATGAGCCACCGCCGGCGTGTCATGGCCGTCGATGTGCAGCAGGCGCGCGCAGGTGATCTGCTCGTCCGCAATCTCGCAGGGGTCGATGCGGAGGCAGTCGTCGCGCCGCCACAGCACCGTGCGCTCGCCGGTGGAGCGATCGATGATGATATAGGCCGATTGATTGGCGCAGCCTTTCCGCAGTTGTACGTGGTCCAGGTTGACGCCCGTCGAGCGCAGGCTTTCCATCTGAATGCGGCCGCGCTCATCGTCGCCCACCGTGCCGATGTACTTCGCCCGCAGCCCCAGCCGCGCGCACGCCACCATGGCGCTGGCCACCTGCCCGCCGGGGCTCATCACTTCCGCCTCAAACGGCACCTTGCCGGCATAGGCCGGGAAATGCGGCACCATCAGCAGCGTGTCGGTGGCATTGAGGCCCACTCCCACCACGTCGAATTCAGGCATCGATAGACATTGTAACGGCGCGCCCGCGCCTCCAGCGTACATAATAAGGTCACCGGCAGCCGTGCGTTGCGCCGGAACGGGATGGCTTATGTATTCGCCGCTGCTGCTCGATCATTTTCAGAATCCGCGCAACGTGGGAGAACTGCCGCCACCTGCGGTTGCGGTAGAAGCTTCGAATCCGGCTTGCGGCGACATCCTGCGCTTGTCGGCGCGCTTCGCCGAAGAACGCGTGGTGGAGGTGCGCTACAAAGTGCGCGGCTGCACGGCATCCATCGCCGCCGGTTCGGCCCTGACGGAGTGGCTGCTGGGCAAGCATCGCGACGAACTGGCGGCGTTCCAGCCGGGTGTGATCGAGGCCGCGCTGGGCGGCTTACAGCCGGAATCGAAGCATGCAGCCGTGCTGTGTGGCGACGGGGTGAAGCGCCTGCGGGAATCCCCGCGCCAGTAGAGTATCGCCGCGGCTCCTACCGCGCCAGCCACAGCAGCGGCGTGAGCCCGGCCGCGGCCAGGGCGGCGAGGAGGCTCAGGCTCAACACCCCGGTCTTGCGGTCGCTCAAGGACCAGGCGTAAATTCCTTTGACCAGGTTATTGCTGGAGGCAGCAATCAGAATAGCCACCGCCGCCACGCCCAACGTTGTGTTGCCGCCAGCGGTCTGGGTCATTCCCATGATGAACGGATCCACGTCCGTCACGCCCATCAGGGCCGCCAGAGAAAACACTCCCGCCTTGCCCAGGTAAGTCACTGCCAGGTGCGTGGCCACCACCATGGTGACGAAGAGCACCGCGAAGCCGAGGGCGGCGCGCAGCTCCAAGGGGTTCTTTGGCTCGAACTCACGCTCGACGTCTCCCGCCTTGGCATCGGGAACCCGGCTCCACAACCATCCGCACGCGATGCTGGCTCCCGCGAGAGACAGAAACGGCACTCCCAGAAGCATAATCAGGTTTCGGTTGAAGATGGTCACCAGGCCTGCCAGCCGCACATACATCACGCCCGAGGCAACCAGGGTGACTCCGGAAAACAGGTGCGGCCGATCCTCGCGTTTGGCGCGCCTGGCCAGGACCACCGTAGTCACCGTGGAAGAATAGGCGCCTCCCAGCAATGCCGATAGCATCACCCCGCCCTGACCCTTGGTGACTTTCTGAATCACGTAGCTGCCGTAAGAGACGGTGCTCACCGCCGCCACCACCAGCCAGGCCTTGGCCGGATTGATGGCAAATGGTCCAAACTCGCGGTCAGGCAGCACCGGCAGAATCACCGCCGTGAGCAACAGGAACTTAGTGAAGGTGAGGATCTCCACCGGTGCGATGCGCTTGGTGAGACCTTCCAGCACGCCCTTCAGCTCCAGCAACAGCATGCTGGCCACGGTGAGAGTGGTAGCGATCCAGAACTGTTCGCGATACACCAGCGCGGCTGCCACGTAAGTGGTCAGCGCCGACATCTCGGAGGTGACTCCCGCCGTTCCGGAGGATTGCAGCTTGTTGCGGTAAGATAGCATCAGGAAGCCCGCCACCACTGCGAAGGCCAGGGTCACCGGCAGAATATCCCCTCCCGCCAGGAAGGAGATGCCATAGGCGATGAGACCGATGAGAGGATACGTGCGCACGCCGCCGAACGAGAATTGCCCGGTGCCCTCGCGCCGCTCCTCACGCTCCAACCCGGTCAGGAAGGAGAGGAACAGGACCAGCAGAATCTTGACGCCTTCCGGCGGTAACAGTCGGTAGAGATCGCTGAACACGAGTCAGGTACAAGCATACCCGATTTCGCTGCCGCGGATAGGATAGGTAGTGTCTCAGTTCAGGTATTAGTGCTTTTCAGCGAACCAAGAGTCGCTGCCCGTTACCCGTGCACTCACGGAATCAGGGCTTTTCGGATAGGTTCTACCCAGCCATCCTTGGCCATATCCCAGACGATGAAGTCGGAATCGAACTGCCAATAAGTCCAGGCCCACCCCAGAGACTCTGCCGTGCGCGCCACCCATGACGTGTAAAGGACGCGCGATTCCATGGGGCCCTTGTCATACGCGCCAAACTCGCCCAGCAGGATCGGCCGCTTGTGCTCCTTCGACCAGCTCTGAACGCCGGCGAAATCGTCCACCACCCGCTGCTTCTCGGCGTCGCTGCCCCAAGTTACGCCGGAAAGGTGCGCCGTCTGCTTGCTCCAACTCGCCCCCTGATGGGTGAAAGCCATGGGCAGATAGTAGTGCACGGTGACAATGATGTGGCGGTCGTCCTCGGGCAACTCGAGCTTGTCCAAAGCGTGAATACCATTCCAGAGCGCGGGGCCAATCACGACGTTGCGAACGGGATTGGTTTGGCGAATCACCGCCAGCGCCTCTTTCATCAGCGCGTTCCAGCGCTCGGCGGTCAACTCGCCGTTCGGCTCGTTCAGGATTTCGAAAATGACGCTCGGCGGCGCATCCTTGTAGATCTCCGCGACCTGTTGCCAGAAGGCCAGCAACTTGGTCCGGCAAACGTCGGCGTGCTCCCCGCAAAACGTGTAATCGTGTTCGTCGAGAATCACGGTGAGATCGTTGGCCAGGGCGTTCTTCACCACCCAATCGAGGGTCTTCAGCCAGACCGGGTCCAGCCGGTCTTGCGCATCCATGTGGTCAAAGGCCTGCAGGTTTACGCGCACGGTTTGAAACCCCGCTTGGTGGATGACCTGGAAATGTCGCTCGTGGAAGCGGGCCTCGGCAAAGTCTTTCCACAGCGGGTCATAGCCGATGATGTTCACTCCGCGACGCATGGTCGCAATTTGCTCGGAGGGATCGATCTGCGCTGCCAATCTGCCCACAACCGGGCCGCACGCCAGCAGGGCGCCGAGCGCCAGGAACCGCAATGATGAGTTCATGTCTTAACCAGTCTATCGGGATTTCACTGGACGGCTATCGTTAATAGCTGGCCTATTGAGCGGCAGTTTCTGTCGCCACCGGCGCCGCCGGCGGGACTGTTTCTTTCGCCGCAGCCTTCTTCAAGGGCGCAGCTTTCTTTGCCGTCTTTCGCGCAGCCTTAGCGGCCGCCTTTTTGACAACGGCCTTCTTCGCGGCCGGTGCAGCTTTCTTTGCGGCGGCGGGTTGCGCCTTGGCTGCCTTCGCCAACCGCCAGCGTTTCTTGGTAGCCGCAATAATTCGCTTCATGCCCTCTTGGCTGATCCGGCGTTTCTGCTTCGGTGCTTCCGGCGCAGCTACTGACGGCGGCGCGGATTCGCCGCGCATCTTGGCCCATCGCTCTCGCTGGGCTGCGGCAATCGCCCTTCTGCCGGCGGCGCTCATCTTCCGGCGCTTTCGTGGAGCCCCTTTTGGAGCAGCGGCAGACGGTACGGGGCTACCGGCTAACATCGCCCGGAGTTCGGCAATCTGAGCATTGATTCTTGACTTTCGCGCTTCGTAGCCTTGGATGGCCGCGGTGACAATTTGAGATGTTAGTTGTTTTGGCATGGGATTCTCGACGTTCTTGCATCCTACACATTAACGCATTTTTCCTCGTCGGGGTGGGAAATCAACGCTCGCTTAGCTACCGGAGCCTATCTTTTTCCGAGGTTCAACCGCCGCCCAAGAATCATTTTCACCAGGAGATGATCGGTCCCCGCGGTCAGGCCGATGCCGGTTGCGAAGTTGAATTCCCAGTCAGGACCGAGGTTCAGGTCAATCGCCGGCATGATCGCCTGCTGCTGGTCGCGCAACGGATCGAAGCCCATGATGGAGCCGACCGCACCGTAGTATTCAACGCCCACGGTGACCTTTTTGGTCACATCATAGCCAACCTTGGCGTTTGGCGCGAAAGTGACTCCCTTGCTCACTTCCAGTCCGTGGAAGGAGCGGTCCAGCGTAGGGTTGAGGCTCACATACCAACGGTCCAATTGTTTGTCGACGATGGGCCGGATCTCCCAAGTCCAGGTATCGGTGGAGTACGACCGGCGCTGGTAACCAATTTCGTTGGAGAGACTCACATTCACCGGCCAATGCCAGGCTTCGGGGATCCGCACGCGCGGGCGAATATGATCGCCCACCCACTGGTAACCTTCGTTTGCGCGGTAGCTCATGAATATATAGAAACCGGTTTCGAACCACTGATTGAAGCCTTGCGTGATCTCGATAGTCTCGTGCAGCGCGTGCTCATCCGCGCGCACTCCGTCTATCGCCTGCTTGGATCCCTCGAAAGTGAAATTGGAGTGCAGTTCCACCATGGTATGGTCCGGGGGAACCAGGTCGGCGCCGTACACCTGTATCTCATAGTTGTCCTGCGCGCGAACCAGTGGAGGCGTGAGAAGGAATAGGAGCGACACCAGCAGGCCCGCCGTCACCGGACCGGCAATTCCGCCCTCCCGGACCTGGAGGACGGCACCCTGCATTTGGCCGGGCAAGCATACTATGGGCCGCTTCGCTTGACTGCAAACCTGTTGCCGATGTCCCTTCCGCCGCTCCATTGTGGTCTATCCATTGTATGTAAATCTCTGTTTTCGCTGAAGCGCGAATCGAGAGTGAACGATTGGCGGACCGTATCGAACGCGGGAACTATCGCTGCTTTCCTCGCGCGCCGGCGCTCTTCCGTCGAGTCACTGTAACAGCGGCTCGCGCGGCCAACGCCGCCCTCAGCCCCGGTATCCTGCAATCCCGACTGCGCCCCAAACGCTGTGCTGGCTGAGATGCTTGGCGGCCAGTCTGCCGTAATACCCTTCGGGGTCCAGTTCCGCGGCCCGGCGAAAATGTCCGATGGCGGCGGTGGTATTCTCAATCGCCAGCATCGCCATTCCGGCACGCCAGTAGAATCCGGCAACCTCCGGCGTGTAATTCGGGGCCATTTCGTGAGCCCCCGCTTCAATGGCCTGCTGCGCTTCGGCGGACCGGCCCAGCATCGCCAGCGCCCACGCCTGATTGCCACGAATGATTGCGAGGCGCTCCCGCGCCCCTTTCCGTTCCGTCAGCGAATCGCGGTAGAGTTCGAGCGCGCGCTCCGCGTCCTTCAGCGCCTCGAGCAGCTCCGTGTCTTGAATCAGCCGCAGCTCGGCGAGGCCACTGTACGCGGCCGAACGTCCTGGCATCAACTTGGTCGCGGCTTCAAAGGCGCGTTTGGCGTCTCCGTAGCGGCCCTGCGCCGTCAGAACCCGGCCGAGATGCTCGAACGCCAGCGTTTTGCGGGCGGCACCATGCTCGGTTTCCACCAACCCGCGTAAAATCGTTTCCGCTTCCGCCGTCCGCCCGGAATAGAACAGCGCGTCCACCCGCATCAGCTTCCAAAGGCCGGTAGAGGGCCAGCCCAAAGCTCCGTCGAGCATCTGCAACGCCTTCCCGTAATGGCATTGCTTGATTTCGCGCTCGACCAGGTAGGCGCGGAGCGTGTCGTAGCCCTGGAATAGGAACTTTCCGCCAAACAGAAATGCGACGCCAGGCATGGCCCCGAGCCACGGGATATGGAAGTAACGCGCAATGCTGTTTCCGTAAAGCAGGACGATCACGACCAGGCCGCCGAAAATCGCCGTGCTTGACTTCGCCCAGTCGTAGCGCGGAGGACCTCCGGGGCCGATCGGATCATTGGGCTGCGGCTTGCGCTTTTTCAAGGATCCCGTCACGGTTGTGATGATATGGGCCGCCACGAAAAACGCCGGCAGCAGCCACACCGGCGCATCCGGCCAGTGCCTCTTGACCAGCCAATAGCCGGCGCCGCCCAAAGCCAGAACCATCACCACGCCGGCGGCCGTGTGCGCTCCGGACGGCTGTGGCGTCTGCAGATCTTCGGGAAGCGTGCCCGTGGCCTGCAGGACCGCTTCTCGCGTGGCCTGCCGCTGGTGGCGGGACTTCCGGTTGGACCACCACACCGTATAGATCACGGCAACGATGGGCAGGATCGGAATGATCAGAAACACGGCGTGGTATAGAGAGAAGGCCCGCGGGCTGCGAGAATATCCAATGCCCCACACGCTTCCATCGGGCGCCACCGCAACGCTCGACGCCATCACAATACCAAGGGCCGGGATCTGCTCGCCATGCCACTGGCTTCCATCGAACCAGACCAGGCCCTGGCTGCTCGCAAGCACGAAAACCGGCGGCCGGCCGGCAACTTCGTAGACGCTGGCGGAATCCCTCAGGCCCAGTTCCTGGGGCTTGTATCGAACTTTGGGCGCACCGTCGGCGTCGATGCCTACCACGTCACCCCCGTCGCGCACCCAAACGCCGCCGCGCGTTTCTGTTTTCTTTCCGTTTCTGACGTACCAGCCGGACGGGGTCGCGCCCAGCAACTCGGCTTCGCCAGTGGCCCCGGCGACGCGCGTCCACGATGCGCCCGCGTATCGCCACAGGCCGTGGTAAACCAGCCAGAGCGCGCCGTTTGCGGTCGTTGCCAGTTTGGGAATGCTGGTTGACGGGCCCCAGTGCACGCCGGGCAGGTCGAGCTTGCGAACGGTCCAGGCGCCGCCCTCGAAGTGCGACAGGTTGCCCTCCTGGTCAATCACCCAAACCTGCCCGTGGCCGGCGGCAATCGATGTGGGTTGTCGGGTCGCGAGCGAATTCGGATAGCACTGCCACCGTTTGCCATCGAAGTGGACGACGCCATCGGCACCGGCGCCCCAGACTTCATCGCCATCGAGCGCGAACCGCCCGCGAAGATAGCCGCGCTTCGTCCCGAAGTCGGAAGCAGTGAAACCATGCCAGGATGCGCCATCTAGCCGGCTCAGCCCATCGACGGTCCGCACCCATGCCACCCCGCTGTCGGAGATGCCGATGCCATAGGCCAGGGTGGCGAGCGGAGGGAGCGGTTCCCATCCGTGCGCCGTTTGGCGAAACACTGTAGCTTTGCCACCGAGAGGGCCAAAATACCGGAGCAATACGAGAGACCCTACGACGAGGGCTACGGTGGTCAGCCAAACCAGCCAAAGTGCTTTTGCGCTGGGCGCCGCCTTTGGCTGCGCGTCCATATGTGTGAGCGAGTCTACCGCAGCAGTCATGCGGATTCATAGTTAACCAAGGCTAGGGCCTCCCTACTGCCGGTGCTGCCGGCAACAGACACGTTTCGTTTTCAGCCCTATGATGCGTCCCCGTTTTTTCTTTTCCCTATCGCTTCGTAACATCGATCCAGTTGTCATCCGAATCGCGGTCGATGAGCTTGTTATAGGGATCGATACCCGCCCGGGTGGGCGGCTGGTCGACGACAATGTCGAAGGTCTGGGTGGGCCCGGTGAGCCACACTCTCTGGAGGTAGAGGGGCTTTTCTTCGTCCTTCTTGCCGGTGAAAACACCGATATCGATGAGGTCGTGGAGGGGCATGGGGGATTCGTTGCCGCTGCCATCCGACCGCATCTTACGGGCCTGCACGGTGAGAGTGACTTTGTATTTGTGGTCGGCGGTTTGCGTGTAGGTAGCCGAAAGGGCCTTGTTGTCGTAGAGGACGATGTTCTCGAAGGCATCGGTGATGTAGTACTGCAGCTCGGCGGGGGTTTGGGCACGGAGGGCTTCGACGAGTTGGCGGGTGTCGGGGTACGGGCCGGATTGAGAGTCGTTCGCGTTGGCGTAGCGATACTGCATGAGAAAGTTGTGCAGGGCGAGGTTGACTTTGTCTTCCCCGATGTAATCGGCGAGAGTGTACATCACCTGGCCGCCCTTCTGATACCAGACGTACGGCTCGTTCTGCACAAGCACCACGGGGCGCTCGCGGCGGGTTTCGCCGGCGCGGCCGCGTAAGTAGCGATCGAGTTCATGCTTGAGAAACCGGTGCATGTTGTCGCGGCCGTACTTCTGCTGCATGACCATGAGGGCGGAGTACTCGGCGAGTGTCTCGGACATCATGTTGGAGCCTTCGACGCGGCCTCCGATGAGCTGGTGCGCCCACCACTGATGGCCCAGCTCATGCGCGGTGACGAAATAAGCGAAGTCGATATCGATGGGCTTCTCGACGCGGCCGATGAAGCCGATAGCTTCGGAAAAGGGTACCGTATTGGGAAAGGACTGCGCGAAAGTGCGGTAGCGGGGGAACTCGAGGATGCGGTATTGGCGGAACTCGAACGGGCTGAAGTTCTTTTCGTAATAAGCAAGGCCCGCCTTGGACGCGCTGATCATGTCGTCCACATCGTAGTTGTGAGCCGGGGCGTGATAGACCTCGATCGAAATCGGGTTGGCGACGCCCTGGTACATTTCACGTTTGACGTCGTAGCGGGCGGAGACATAGGCGAAGAAGTCGAGGGTCTTGACGTTGCCCATGTCATAAGAGAAATAGTGGCGGCCGTTGGCGTGCCAGTCGCGGGTCAGGTAACCGGGGGAGAGCGCGACCTGGTCGTCGGAGGTGCTGACAGTCGTGCGGTAACTGATCCAATCGGACTGCGGGCTGAAAAGGTTGATGACGGAGCCAACGGGGTCGCCTCGGTGAGGAAGCAGTTCCTGCTCGGGGAGGTGCTCTTCGCGGCGGCGGCGGGGGTCGTCCAGTTCCACGCTCGTGTCGTAGCCGATAGTGGGAAAGTAACTGCTGTCGAAAAAAGTGCCTGAGTAGGCGAACTCCGGGCGTTCGTTGCCGTCCTTGAAGCCGCGGCTGGTGTAGCCGACGTCAAAGGTGAGGTTCAGCTTGTCGCCCGGGGCCAGCGGGGTATCGAGCTGGTAGATCGTGTAAAGGGCGCGGGGACTCGTGGACACGATGTGGAAGGGACGGTCGAAGCGCACATTCGAGACGGACTGCTGCGCATTGGTGATGTGGACCTGGCTGATAGGCTGCGCGGTCTTGTTCTGAAGCACGAAGTGGCCGGTGCCGGAGAAGGAGCGCCGCTCAGGAAAGATATCGATGTTGGCGTCGACGGCGATGACTTTGGGCTGCGCCAGGTGCTCGTATTTCTTGAAGTCACGTTCGTAGTTGGCGCTGATATCGCGGCGGTCCTGGGCGGTAAGGTACTCGTTGAGGACGTGAGCGTTGTAGAAGTACCATGTGCCGCTGCCGATGGCGATGAGGAGAAAGATCGCTGCCGCGGGGATGAGCCGCGGCGCGCGCTGCGCGGCAAGACGGAAGCGCGCCCGCCAGGCGTCGTCGGCCCCACGGCGGGCGAGCGCGATGGAAATCGTGGCCAGCACGCAGGAGATGGAAAGCCAGTAAGTGATGGACCAGAAGAGTGCAGGCACGAAATGGCCATAGCCGTTCATGTCCGAGTAAATGTAGGGCGGCGTGTTGCCGAACAGATAAAGCGTATTCTCCCATCCGAAGGCGAAAAGGATGGGATTGATAACGAAGATGCCGATGACAATGCCGTGACCGATGAACTTGTTCGAGACTATGGTTTGAACGAACAGTGCAAGCAGCGTGAAAGTGAGCACCTGGGGGAAAGTGACCACATATAGCTCTTTGGCATATTGTCCGATCTCGTAGTTGTAATACCCGGCGACAGTCTGCATCAGAATGCCACAGAGGCCGGCGATGGTGAGGAGGGCCAACTCGACGAAGCAGAGGGCGAAGAACTTCGAGAACCAGTCTGTGGTTTCCGAAATCGGCAGCGCATCGTGGATGCCGTCGAAGTGCGTGTCGCGCTCGTGCCAGATGAGCTCGGCGGCGTAAAGGACGGCGACAATGTAAAAGAAGAGCAGTGCGCCGCCCTCGACGGCTTGCAGCATCAAGTAAGTCACCGGCCAGACATTCTGGTCGTC
Organism: Bryobacteraceae bacterium; assembly: GCA_049698695.1. Taxonomy (GTDB): domain Bacteria; phylum Acidobacteriota; class Terriglobia; order Bryobacterales; family Bryobacteraceae; genus Bog-375. The sequence goes on from JBAVYH010000094.1 coordinate 72,793, forward strand.
GACGCGGCCCGCATAATGGCCGTTGCTCATGGCAATGCTGGCCATCAGAACCGTGAGAACCCAGAAAGGAACTTCGCGCGCCACGTTCGACATGCGCAGGCGGGTGAGCCAGGCGAGTTGCGTCAGGGTCGTTCGGAAACCGAAGACCTGCCGCGCACCGGGAAGCTTCGCCGCCACCAGGCTGCGCCGTGGCGCGACGTCGGCCAGATCCTGCTCGCGGGCCAGGGCGGCGCGTTTGCCGCTGGAGCGGGCAGTCAGCGCCTCCACCGACATGGGGAAGAGCTTCCAAAGCACGACGAGCGCAAGCAGGCCGATGGAGCCCCAAAGCAACCGGTTATACAGGAAGACGCCGTTGGCGGCATGCGCCGACCACGAGTAGAGCAGCATGTTGCGCTCGACGACGGTCCAGTAGCGGGTGATGGCGTCGTTATACAGCAAACCGACCGGATCGAGAACGCCGGACCAGAAGCGCTCGAGTGATCGCGTGGCGCTGAAAATGCCGATGCCGAGCAGATAGAGCACGAAAATCGCCGCGCCCTGCAGATAAACGATGAAGATCTTGCGCGAGAGCGCTGCGACCAGAAAGAAGAGCGAGCCGAAATAGAAAATCTGGAAAACCACGATGGAGAAGAACGGCTGCAGATACCAGGCCAGATGGTTCGGGCCGATGCGGACATGGTCCGCCCAGGGCGCCAGCGTGCCGAAGAACTCGCCAAACAACAGGCCGGAGAAAGCGAAGACAGTGCAAACGAACGAGCCGGCCCAGCGGCCGCCGAGGTAGGCGACCTTGGAGACGGGCTTGGTGAAGAGGATCTGCACCGTGTCGCGCTGGAAGTCGCGCAGGATGGAAGTGCCGAAGATCGCGGCAATCATGATGATGCCGAAAAAGCCGATGGCGAGATCGTTAACGATGTTGGCGTACGGGCCGTTCAGCAGAACCCTGCTATTGCTGCTGCCGACCGGCCCGAAGCCTTCGGCGGCGACGGAGAAAAAGCTGAACATGAACCAGACTGCGAAGTAGACGTACGTCGACAGGCTCTTGAACCGGAATTTGAGCTCGAAGGTGAAGAACTCCCAGAACATGGTCATCTCGCAAGTCTCCTTGGCCGGATTAGTTCTTTGCCTGGTGGGCGAGGCTCAGGAAGTAAACATCTTCGAGGCCGGACTCCACCGCGCGGAAGCCGTCGCCGGGACTGGACTCGGCGCAGACGCGGACCTCATGCAGGCCGCCGATCAGATGAGTGGAGATGACGTGCAAGGCCGTCTCCAGGGCGCGGAGCTCGTCGTCCGTGGCCACCACCTTGGACCAGATCTTTCCGCGCAGGGATTCGAGCGCCTCGGCCGGAGCGCCTTCGAGAAGCAGCTCGCCGTTGGAAATGATCGCCATGCGGGGGCAGAGCTCGCGCACGTCGTCGACGATGTGAGTGGAGAGAATGACGGTGACGTTGGAGCCGATAGCACTCAGCAGGTTGAGAAACCGGTTGCGCTCCGCCGGGTCGAGGCCGGCGGTCGGCTCGTCGACGATAATCAGCTTCGGGTTGGCGAGCAGCGCCTGGGCAATGCCAAAGCGCTGCTTCATCCCGCCGGAGTAAGTGCTCAGCGCCTTCTTGCGCTCATTCCACAGATTGGTCTGGTTCAGGATCGCCTCCACCATCTGCTTGCGCTCCGTCTTGTTGGTGACGCCTTTCATGACCGCAAGGTGCTGCAGCATGTCGTAGGCGGAGAGCTTCGGGTACACCCCGAATTCCTGCGGCAGATAACCGAGGATCTTGCGCACCTCGTCTTTTTGGGTGAGCACGTTCAGCCCGTCAAGGTCGATCGACCCTGTGTCGGGGTCCTGCAGGGTCGCAACCGTGCGCATGAGGGAGCTCTTGCCCGCGCCGTTTGGACCCAAAAGGCCGAACATGAGGTTCCCGATAGTGAGCGAAAGGTTCTTCAGCGCCTTTACGCCGTTTGGGTATGTCTTGGATAGGCCGGTTATCGTGAGCGCCAAGGGAACTGACCTCCGATTTCAGTGGTTTGCCCGACTATTCTCGCGCGGCTCTGGCATACGGCAGCACGCGAGCGCAGGTCTCAGGATCTTTCGATGATACCAATCTGGCGCGCCCGGAGAGACTCGAACTCCCGACCTACTGGTTCGAAGCCAGCCGCTCTATCCACCTGAGCTACGGGCGCGCTACCGCAATTTTAGCAGGGAGGGGAGATACCATCCCGCCTCCCATGTATTACTGCTCGGCGACCACGGGATTGAACAGCTCGCCGAGGCCTTCGATCCGGATGCGAACCTCATCGCCGGGCCGGAGCCAGCGCGGCGGCTTGCGGGCGAAGCCCACGCCGGCGGGAGTGCCGGTGGCGATGATATCGCCCGGCTCCAGAGTGAACACGCCCGAGAGATAAGCGATGAGCTGGGGCACCTTGAAGATGAGGTTGCTGGTGTTGGAATCCTGCATGGTCTCGCCGTTGAGATTGAGCGAAATGCGCAGGTTGTGCGGGTCGGCAATCTCGTCGGCGGTAACCACGGCGGGGCCCATCGGCGCGAAGGTGTCGCACGTCTTGCCGATCATCCACTGTGAAGTAGCCATCTGAAGATCCCGCGCGCTCACATCGTTGAGGATGGTGTAGCCGAAGACGTAGTCGCGCCAGTGATCTTCCGCGATGTGCCGCCCGCGGCGGCCAATCACCACGGCGAATTCTGCTTCGTAATCCGGCTTGGCGGAGTTCTTGGGCAGCACGATGGGGTGGCCCGGGCCGACGACCGCGGTCGGAAACTTGGCGAACATGACCGGCACTTCGGGAATGGGGAGCTTCGCTTCCGCCGCGTGGTCGCGATAGTTGAGGCCGATGCAGATCACTTTGGGCGGGCGCGGAATGGGCGCGGCGAAGACGACACCGGCGGGGTCCAGGATGTGGCCCGAAGGTGCGCCGCCGATCCAGCGCTGCACCCGGTCCTGGGCGTCGGCGCCGCCTTCCATCACCTCGATCAGGCTCGAGAAGCCGGCGCCGCGAAGTGCAATCACCCGGTCATCCAATTGGACGCCCGGCTCCCTGTACCCGTCTCGCTGAATGGTTACGTAACGCAATTTAACGATTCCCCGCTGAAAATTGTATCATTGCGCCGGGCTCGGTCTGCTATGATTGGAGCACCGAGTCTTTTGAGCCTGGCAGGGGATTTTCCGCGCAGAGCCTTCGAGAGAGTCGAATTCCCGCACAAATTGAGGGGTACTGGGGTAACCAATGAGTATTCTGTGGATGTCGGCGATCACGCTGGTGATCCTGCAAGTGTCTGTCTTTTGCACGACGATTTACCTGCACCGGGCTAAGACCCATCGGGGGTTGGAGCTGCATCCGATGGTCGGACTGCTGATGCACCTGGAGTTGAGCCTGTTCACCGGCGTCGTCCCACGAGAATGGGCCGCCGTGCACCGCAAGCATCATCATTTTTCCGACGCGGAGGGCGATCCCCATAGCCCGTACATCTACGGCCTCTGGACTGTGCTGTTCGGCAATTATTTCCTCTATCGCCGCGTGACCAAGGACCGGGCCGTGATCCGCAAGTACACCCCGGACTGGAAGAACGACGCGCTCGACCGCCTGCCCTTCATGCATTACGCCGCGCTCGGCGGGATCGCCATTTTCATGCTGATGTTCGGCATATGGTGGGGTCTCGCGGCGTGGGCCACGCACGCGGTGCTGTATGTTCTGCTGAATTCGTCGGTCAATAGCGTCTGCCACATGGTGGGCTACCGCAACTTCGATAACCAGGCCACCAACCTCAAATCGATCGCCATGCTGACGGCGGGCGAAGGCCTGCACAACAATCACCATGAGTTTCCAACTTCGGCGCGGTTCGCCTGGCGCGGGCATGAGATCGACCTGGCATGGTCGGTGATTTGCGCGCTCGAAGCGCTGCACCTGGCGCGAGTGAAACCGCTGCCGGCGGAAAGAGTGGCGGCGTAAGCGGCCCCTCAACTCCGATCGGCCTGTTGGCTGCAACCGCCTTCATCGGTTCGGGCGGTAGCCGTCCAGCCGAAGGCGCGCCAGCGGGCCGCCGTCTTTGGTGCGAATGTCGATGACGCCCTCGGCTTCTTCGGGCGTTCGATCGCTGAGAAACACGTAGGCCACACCGCCCGGAATCGTCTGCACCGAAGGACGCGCAACGTCCCGCATGCGCCGCAGCAGATCCCAATCCACCGTCAGCTTGACCGGCGAGCGGTCGGTAATTGCAAACTGGTACGCGTAACGGTCCGCGAAGCGCGACGCCGAGCACTTCAGCGCGAGGTCGATCTGCACGGTCGCGCCGGCGGCGTCGAGCGAGCCGCGAATCGAATAGTTCTTCACCCGCGCGTCGCTTTCGATCAGGTCGGGATAGCCTTCCTCGCGGTCCGCGCCGCCTTCTTCCGCTTCGCTACGCACGCGGATGGCGACCGGTTTTTCCGGCGTGCCGATCCAGAGATTACTTGCCGCGCTGCGTTCGGAAGATGCGCAGCAGAAAGTCATCTCCAACTGGCCGGCCACAGCCGCGCGGTCGATGCCTGCATCCGGCCAGCGCACGGGAAGGGCCGAGGAGCCGAGATTGCGCACCTGGTTCGCGAAACAGTAGCGGTCCTTGGCCAAGGCGTGCGCTGCGGAATGCCACTCCAGCACGCCCGGTACCACGCCTTGCTCAGCCGGCCCGCCCGGCGGGCACACCGTGGCAGCGTTGGCGGGCGGAAAAAGAAGGCATAAGACGGTGGCTGCAACCCCGCGGCCTAAGAGCGAAAGTATGCGGGGCGGACCTCCTTGTCCGCAGCCGACGCCCTCGTCGGCTCTTTGCGCGCGGCAAGCGCTTGACTCTTCGACTGCAGGGTACGGCCAAGCTAGAGCATGCCCCACCTTCCAAGTCCTTTTCGCGGCATCCAGCACCTCTCAATGCTATCCTGAAACCAGCACTCCGTTTCGGATACACACGCTTGAAAATTGGTTTTGTCAGTCTGGGCTGTCCCAAAAATCTGGTCGACAGCGAAGTCATGATGGGCGCTCTCGTGGCCCGCGGCCACGAGTTGACACCCCATCCCGGCGACGCTGATGTTCTGGTGGTGAACACCTGCAGCTTCATCGATCCGGCCAAGAAGGAATCCGTCGACACCATCCTGGAGATGGCCGAATACAAGAAGACCGGCCGCGCGCGAAAACTGATCGTCGCCGGCTGCCTGGTGGAACGCTACCGCGGCGATATCCGCAAGGAGATGCCGGAAGTCGATGCGCTGGTGGGCACCAACGATCTCGACCGCATCGTGGCGGTGTGCGAGGGCGTGGAGGATGGCGATGGCGCGGCGTCCTCGGTCCCCTATCTCTACCACGACCTCACGCCGCGCGTGCTCTCCACGCCGGGCCACTTCGCCTACATCAAGATTGCCGAGGGCTGCGATCACCCGTGCAGCTTCTGCGTGATCCCGCAGTATCGCGGCGCGTTCCGCAGCCGCCGCTTCGAATCGGTCGTCGCCGAAGCCACGCGCCTGTTTCAGCAGGGCGTGCGCGAAATCAACCTGATCGGCCAGGACACCACTTGCTACGGCGAGGATCTGGGCCTGCGCGACGGCCTGGCCGCTTTGCTGGAACGGCTGGCGCACATTGAAGCCGGGCACGAAACCTGGGTTCGCTTCCTCTACGCCTATCCGAACAAAGTAACTCAGCGTCTACTGGACGCGGTCGCTACGCACCGGCCGCTGGTGAAGTACATCGACATGCCGCTGCAACACTCGAGCGCGCCCGTGCTGCACCGCATGAAGCGCGGCGGCTCCGGCGACATCTTCCTGCGGCTGATCGAGCGTATCCGCCGTACCATCCCCGGCGTCGCCATCCGCACCAGCTTCATCGTCGGTTTCCCCGGCGAGACGCCGGCGGATTTCGAAGAGCTCTGCCAGTTCGTCCAGGCCGCGCGGTTCGACAACATGGGCGTCTTCCTTTATTCGGATGAAGATTCCAGCCGCAGCTATGCGCTCGATGGCAAAGTGGACGCGCACACCAAACGCAGCCGCCAGCGGCGCCTGATGGCGTTGCAGCGCAAGATCGCCCGCGCGCGCAGCCGGGCGTTGGTGGGCGCGGAAGTTCCGGTGCTGGTGGAGGGCGTCTCGGCGGAAACGGATCTGTTGTGGGAAGGGCGCATGTCCACCCAGGCGCCGGAAATCGATGGCGTCACGCTGATCAACGATGTGGAGGGCGCGGCGCCGCGGCGCGGCGAAATACGCCCCTTGCGCATCACCGAATCGCACGATTACGACGTGGTGGGCACGCTGCTCGCTCCCACCGAAGCTGCGCCCGTACCGCTGCCGCCCGGCCTGGTGCACATCGCGCCGCTCACGGCCCGCTTATGAAGTGCCCGATCTGCAAGAAAGAAGTCGCGCTGGGGGACGCCGAGTTCCCGTTTTGCAGCGAGCGCTGCCGCACCATCGACTTGGGCAATTGGGCGTCGGGGAAATACGTGGTCTCGACCCCGATCCCGCCGGGCAGCCCCGACACGAACGCCGCGACCGAAACGGACGAGGATGAGTAGCGGCATGGCCGCGATATTCGGTGTGATTGCCAAACCGCTTGCTTACGTGCGCGGCTCCGAACGGAGCCACGACCGTAAGGGAGTGGCCTTCATAAGCGCTCATTTAAGAGCATCCGGGCCCAGAACGTCTCGTCTTCGCGCATTCTTTAAGCCCGGAGGGCGAAAGACAATAGCCCACGGCGCAAGCCGTGGGTGCGGGGTACCCGAACACAGCCCCGGAACGGGGCGGAAGAATTCTGCCGGCGAGAAAACCTTGCGCCCCGTTCCGGGGCTTTCCAACCGTTCATGCGAGTCCCAAGGCTCACGCCTTGGGCTACTGTCTTTCGCCCTCCGGGCTTGCCCGGTCAGCGCTACGTTAGCGCCTATGGGAGCGGTGGACCGCGCGGGCGTGGGATCACACGATGACGATGAGTAGCGGCCCGCGCACCCGAATCGCTTTCGCCATCGCCACCTGGTTCGGCTGCGGCCGCTCGCCCTGGGCGCCGGGCACGGTGGGTTCGGCCGCGGCGCTCGCCATCGCCGTTGCCCTCCATCGCTACGCCGGTTTCGCGCCCTGGCACTTCCTGCTGCTGGCGGCGGCGCTGGCCGGTCCCGCCGTGTGGGCCGCGGGCGTGACGGAGCGCACCTCCGGCATCAAAGACCCGGGCTTCGTGGTGGTGGATGAAGTGCTCGGCCAATGGATCGCGCTGGCGGCGGCGCGTCCCTGGAACTGGATAAGCTGCCTCGCCGCCTTCGCTCTGTTCCGCCTGTTCGATATTTGGAAGCCGCCGCCGGTGCGGCAGTTGGAATCATTGCCGGGCGGGCTCGGCATCAACGCCGACGATGCCATGGCCGGTCTCTACGCCGCACTTGTGCTATTGCTGGCGGGATGCTTCAATCTATATTAAACATGTCCCTCCGGAAATCACCCGCTGGCCGGCCGCAGATTTCGCAGGTGTCGCCGCACGCCGCCATCGCCGGCGGCGAGTTCCAGATCCGCGGCAAGGGATTTGCCAAGTCGGACCGGCCGCGCGTCATGATCGGGGAGGTGGGAGCGCCCATCGTCATCGGCTCGGATTCCTTCGTCATCGCCCGCGTGCCGGAAGGCGCCACGGCGGGCGAGCTGGTGATCGAAAGCGGCAAGCAGGCAAGCGAATCCTGGGCTTGCGACATCGGCGTGCCCATCGCCGACAACCTGCACCCGGTGGGCAATCCGGCCATCGACGCGGTGGGCAATATTTACAGCACCTTCAGCGGCTCGCGCGGGCAGAAGGTGCCGGTGGCGGTCTACAAGATCGACCTCAACTTCAACATGAAGCCGTTCCTCAACGACCTCATGAACGCCACCGGCCTGGCGCTGGATTCCGAAGGGCTGCTCTACATTTCCAGCCGCTACGACGGCTTCATCTACCAGGCCACGCCCAGCGGCAATGTGACGGTGTACGTGGAAGGCATGGGCGTTGCCACCGGCATCGCCTTCGACCGCCAGCGCAACCTGTACGTCGGCGACCGTAGCGGGACCGTCTTCAAGATCAATCCCGAGCGGCAGGTCTTCGTCTTCGCCACCATCGAGCCCTCCATCGCCGCCTACCACCTGGCATTCGGTCCCGACGGCTACCTGTACGTCACCGGCCCCACCACCTCCAGCTTCGATTGCATCTACCGCGTCGCCGATCACGGCGAAGTGGAGACCTTCTATCGTGGCCTGGGCCGGCCGCAAGGTCTGGCGTTCGACGAAAGCGGCAACTTGTACGTGGCGGCTTCCATCGGCGGCCGCAAGGGCGTGGTGCGCGTGACGCCGGAACGCGAGGCCGAGCTGTTCCTGTCCGGGCCAGGCATCACCGGTCTGGCCTTCGCGCCGTCGCGGGCGCTGGTGGTGGCCACCACCAATGCGCTCTACCGCGTTGACGTCGGCATCAAGGGTCTGCCTCTTTTCTGATGAACGCCGAGATCATCGCAGCCGGCTCCGAACTGCTCACCGCGGAGCGCGTCGATACCAATTCGCTCTACCTCACCGCCGAGCTCAACAACCTGGGCGTGGAGGTTACCGCCAAAGCCGTAATCGGGGACGACCGCGACCGCCTGGCGGAAGCGGTACGCGCAGCGCTCTCGCGCTCGCCCATCGTGATTGTTTCCGGCGGCCTGGGGCCGACCGAGGACGATCTCACGCGCGAAGCCGTGGCCTTGGCGCTAGACCGCAAGCTGGTCTTCCACCCCGAAATCGCCTCCCAGCTCGAAGCACGCTTCGCGCAAATGAAGCGGAAAATGGCGGAGGTGAACCAGCGGCAGGCATTCGTCATCGAGGGCGCCGATGTGCTCCTCAACGACCGCGGCACCGCGCCCGGCCAGTGGGTGGAAGAATCGGGCGGCGTGGCGATGCTGCTGCCCGGGCCGCCGCACGAGCTGAAGGCGATGTTCGAGCGACAATGCCTGCCGCGCCTGCGCCGCATCGTGCCGGCCCAGGCCATCCGCACCCTGCTGCTGCGCGTCACCGGGATGCCGGAATCCGATCTCGATCAGCTCATCTCTCCGGTCTACAAAAAGTATCTCAACCCGGTCACCACCATCCTGGCCGGCAACGGCGATATTCAGGTGCACCTGCGCGCCCGCTGCGCCAGCGTGGGCGAGGCGGAAGCGCTGCTGGCCGAAGTGGGCGCGCCCATCGAAGCGCTGCTGGGCGACAAGGTCTACTCCCGCAATGGCGATCCGCTCGAAGTGGTGGTCGGCGAGGCGTTGCACAAGGCCCACGCCACTGTGGCTGTGGCGGAAAGCTTGACCGGTGGCATGCTGGGTGAGCGTTTCACCAGTGTCCCTGGCAGCTCACGCTATTTCGTGGGAGGCTTCATTGCCTATTCGAATGCCATGAAGGTGGAACTGCTCGGTGTCGACCCGCAGCTTCTGGCCCACTTTGGCGCCGTAAGCCGCGAAACCGCCGAAGCCATGGCGGCCGGCGCCCGCCGCCGCACCAACGCCACCTACGCCCTGGCCGTCACCGGCGTGGCCGGCCCCGATTCCGACGAGAAAGCAGCGCCGGTGGGCGCGGTCTATGTGGCGCTGGCCGATCCCGAAAAGACCGTCGCCTTCCATCGCCAGTTTCTCGGCGACCGCACCCGCATCCGCGTCTTCACCACCCAGATGGCGCTCGATCTGCTGCGCAGAAGATTGATGGGCCGCACGTAGAACAGGTTCCTCCGTTCAAGCCCGTAGCCGCTCGGCGGAAAGCAGCACCAGCGCGATCCAGAGCAGATCGGCCAGCAGCAAGTGGACCAGTTGCATCGCCACCGGGGCGAGCAGCAGCAGGTTGATGGCGCCGGCCGCCAGTTGGCAGCCCAGCAGCGCCAGCACAGCGTACGACAGGCGCCGCCCCAGACCGCCGGCTGCGAACGCCGGGATCGCTGCCAACGCGTAATAGAGCACCCACACGCCGGCGCCGGCGGCAATCAGCGGGTGCCAGACGCGCAGGCGCACGAAGAGGTTCGCCGACGGGTCGAAATCCCGCGCGAATCCGGCGGCCAGCGAACTCGCCGGGAAGAGCGTGTCGCCGAGCGCGGCAATCGCGCCGCTCACTCCCAGCACCGCAAACACCCCCAGGGTGATGCCGGCCATCCACGCCGCGCGCCCGCGCAGGCGCACAGCCGGCCGCCCCATGCCCCACCAGGTGGTCAGCGCAAGGCAAGCCAGCAGCGTGAGCGTGTTGATCAGGTGCGCCGATAGCGACCACGCGCGCGACGACGAAGCATTGCGGGCGACGTGATTGAGCAGCACCAGGGCCGCGCCCAGCAGTGCTTCCGTCACCAGAAAAATAGCCGATAGCGTCGCCCCGAGCCGCGCGCAGTGCGGCTTCGGATACAAGCGATAGGCCGACACCACCAGCGCAGCCACCAGCGCCAGGTCGAGCGCGCTGGTCACCCTGTGGGTGAATTCGATGATGGTCGCTCCCGCCGGAGTCTGCGGCGCGACCGGGCCGTTGCACAGCGGCCAGTGATTGCCGCAACCGGCTCCGGAGCCCGTGGCGCGCACATAGGCGCCCCACAAAATCACCGCGAGATTATATGCCAGCACCGCCCAGGCAAAGATGGCGAACCGGCGCTCCCGCGGCGCGGAAACGACCGGAGCGGCCCCAGCAGCGGCACTCGCAAGGTCAGGCATGAAGGAAAATCACATTATACGGAAGGCGCGCCCTGCCAGCGCCGGTGCCCGTAGCAATGAAGTAATTGCGCGCTCCCTGCGTACCCGGGCAAGCTGAGGCATGCCCCACTGGTGTCTTGCGCGCCTTTGGTGGGGCATGCTTTAACTTGCCCGTCCGCTCTCTGTTTTCGTGTCGCACACCGGCTGCCCTTGCGTACACCGTCACCGCGATGTACGAATGGGTCATGCGAAAATGCGGGCCTGTTTTTCTCTTCGCGGCAATCGCCTTCGCGCGGACCCAGTTCTGGGCCCCCGTGGTGCCGCCGCGGGCGCACTACTCCGTCGACGTCAGCTTCGTCCCCGATTCTTCGCGCCTCGAAGGAACCGAGACGATTCGGTTTCGCAACGATAGTGGCCGGCCCATCGGCCGGATCGCGCTCGCATGGTTCGGCGACGTGCTGCGTGTGCGGACGAACCGCGTTGTCGTCGAGCGCACGCCCGGCCAGCAGAGGGTAGCCCTCTTCGACCTCCCTCAGGATGTCCAGCCTGACGGCGACCTTGAGCTTTCGGTCGAGTTTGGCGCGTCCTGGAAGCTCAGTCCACGCACCGGAAGCGCAATCACTTCCGCCCTGAGCCCTCGCCTCTGGTGGGGTTTCGGCACGCTGGACGATTACGACGTTCGCCTCCGCGCACCAGAGGGGTACACGGTTGCGACGAGCGGACGTTACGATCCGGCCGCAGGCATATACAGAGCCGTGGGCGCCCGCGCTTTCGGTCTGTTTGTGGGGAAGGGCTACGAGAGCGCCGAGGCTGACGCAGGCGAGGTGCGGGTTCGCGCCGTTTTCACCAAGCAGGGTCGGCCCTGCGCCGAACTGCTGCTTAAGACTGCCGTCGATGTCATCGGATTCTATCGGGAGCGTTTCCGCGTCTATCCACACCGCTCACTCGCCATTGTGCCCGGAATGGACTACCCGGCCGGAGGTTATCCGGCAGCTTCCGGTTTGGTCGTCGTCCACGGTCAACAGCGCATGGCTGAGAAACCGGAGGCGTTCTGGCGCTGGATCACAGCCCACGAAATCGGGCACATGTATTGGGGCGATCATGTGCTGGCCCAGGGCTCAGACTCGCTTTCATGGCTGATGATCGGGCTGGGAATTCATGCGGACGGCGCGTACAGAAGGGCTCGCGGCATTGCCAACCCCGCCGGAATGCTGCGAGCAAGCTACGTCAGCGGGGTGATGCAAGGCTACGACACCACGATGGACATTACGGAAGAGCAGGAATCGGCGATTCAATGGGATTTCAACAATACGGTGACCCACGGCAAGAGCGCAGCTTTTCTCGATGCGCTCGAGTCCGTCATCGGGACGGAGACGTTCGAACGCCTCTATCGGCGCTGCCTGAACGAGTACGCGGGGAAACAACTCGGCTGGCGCGAGTTCCAGCGGATCGCGCAAATCGAGAGCGGACAGGATCTCGATTGGTTTTTCGAGGAGTGGGCGCGCTCGTCGGACAGCGCCGCGTACAGCGTCGCGGGCAAGGAATGTTCGCAGACGGGCGGAGCTTTCGACTGCCGCATACAGGTTAAGCGAGAGGGAGAGATGCGGATGCCGGTTACGGTCGCGGCCCGGTTCGAGGACGGATCCGAGCAGCGCGCCCGGACGGAGCGCCTGGCCGACATCGACGTTCTTCGGTTCCGAGCCAAGACGCCACTCAAGGAGGTGGTCATCGAGCCCGACTCGGCAGTGGTCTTGGTTCAGGCTCCTCTAACAAAGGCGAAGTTGATGGCGAAGATCGAGCAATTGCCCTGGGAGGGCGCTGGTGAAGCGGCGCTGGAATTGTACCGACAAACCCGGGAAGCGAAGATTGACGCCCCGATGGGCCTGTTGAAGCTGGGCTTGATGTTGTACGACGGCCGATATTATCCGCAAGCGCTCGAGATAATGAAGCAGTTGGAGCCGGGCGACTTCCGCTTCGCGGCTCTGGTTTGGCAGGGGCATTTGCTCGATCTGCTCGGACGCCGGGCCGAAGCGATCGCGCGATACCAGGAAGCACTCCAGGTGCCGGGATCACCCAGCATGCAGCACGACCAGTACCACATGACAATCGATAAACAGTGGGTGGAACAACGCCTGAAAACGCCCTTCGAAAGAAAGTAATCGGCTCGCGGCGTCCGCGCGGAGGCCGGCGGGCCTGGCCCCAGCAGCGGCACTCGCTGCCTCAGGCATGGGCGGAAAATCACATTATATGGAAAGCGAGTCTTGACACGATCCCCCTAGCGGTCTACCCTAGCTAACTAGGATAGAGGCACCGCCGGCTAACTCACTCATGAAAGTCACCGATCGCCTTTTCGGCTCGCTCGAGCTTCTCGTTTTGAAAACCCTGGCTGCCGGGCCCAATCACGGTTTCGGCATCACCCTCCACGTGGAGACGGTCTCCAAGGGCCTGCTCCACATGGAGGAAGGTTCGCTGTACCCGGCGCTGCACCGCCTCGAGCGGCAACGGCTGGTTTCGGGCGAGTGGCGGCAAACGGATAACGGCCGCCGGGCCCGCGTGTATTCGCTCACCGCGGCGGGCCGCAAGCGCCTGGCGGAAAACGAGGCAAGCTGGTCATCGGTGGCGCTTGGCATCGAAAGAGTGCTGAGGTTCGTATGAAGCGCGCCATCGAGTTTCTGCGGCGTCTCTTCCACCGCGATTCCGCCTGGCAGGAGGAAATCGAAAGCCACCTTGCCATGCGCGCCGCCTGGCATCAGGCGCAGGGCGTTGCGGCGGATGCTGCCCGCGCCTGCGCCGCGCGGGATTTCGGCAGCCGCCTGCGTGCGCTCGAGGCCGTTCGCGCGGTTCATCGTGCGCCGTGGCTCGACGCGCTGGCGCAGGATGCGCGTCACGGCCTGCGCGTGATTCGCCGCTCGCCCGCCTTCAGTCTGGCCGCGGTGGCCACGCTCGCGGTGGGCATCGGCGCTTCCACCGCCGTGTTCAGCGTCGTCGATCTGCTGCTATTCCGCAGCCTTCCCTATCCGCGCGCCGAGCGCCTCGTCTCGGTCGGCTTCAGCGGCCCCATCGACACCAATGAATTCAATGTCGGCAACGCCTACCTGGACTGGCGCGACCACCAGCGCGTGTTTGCCGCCATGACATCCATGTATCCTCGCGTCTGGTGCGACCTCGGCGAAGCGCCGGCGCTGCGCGTTCCCTGCTTCCAGGTGGAAGCGAACTTCCTCGCCACGCTCGGAATAGCCCCTGCCGCCGGCCGCGATTTCCGCCCCGAGGACGACCGTCCCGGCGCTCCCAAAGTGGCCTTGCTCTCCTACGCGATGTGGCAATCGCGTTTCGGTGGCGATCCCGGCGCGGCCGGTAAGACCATTACTTTGGATGACGCCCCGGTCCGCGTGATCGGTTTTCTGCCGCGCACTTTCGAGATGCCGCAACTGGGCGACGCCGACGTACTGCTGGCCGAGCAACTCGACGAGCGCGTGGCGCGCGCGCCCAACTCCACCGTTTTCCTGCGCACCTTCGCCCGTTTGAAAGAGGGCGGCACCGCGGAGACCGCGCGCCAGCAATTGCTGCCGCTCTATTCCGACAGCGTGCAACGTTACGTGCCTCCTCCGCTGCGGCGCGAAGTCGGATTGGTGGTGCGCAGCCTGCGCGACCGCCAGATTCACGATGTGAAACTGGCTTCCTGGCTGTTGTTCGGCGCCGTGCTGGCGTTGGTGGCGCTGGCATGCGCCAACGTAGCCAACCTCATGCTGGCGCGCGCCGCCGCGCGCCGCAAGGAACTGGCCATGCGTGCCGCGCTTGGCGCCGGCCGCGGCCGCCTGGCGCGTCAGATGTTCACCGAAAGCCTGCTGCTCAGCCTGGCTGGCGGCGCGGCTGGGTGCGTTTTCGCCTGGGGCCTGCTGCGCGCGGTGGTCGCGACCGCGCCTGAAGCGTTGCCGCGGCTTCACCAGGCGCGCATGGATGGGCGGGTTCTACTGTTCGCCCTGGCGGTTTCGCTGGGGGCTGCGGTAGTCACTGGACTGCTGCCGGCCTGGGAGCGCTTGAGCGCGGCCTCGCTCGCCGGTTGGCATTCCACCGGAAGCGGGCGCTTATGGGCGCGGCCCGCGCTGGTGGCGGCCCAGGTGGCGATTTCCCTGGTGCTGTTGACCGGCGCGTCGCTGCTGGTCCGCAGCTTATGGAAGCTGGAAAGCGAGTCGCTGGGATTTCGGCCGCAGCGCGTGGTCACCGCAGCGTTCACTCTCAACCGCCATCGTTACAATTCGGTGGAAAAACAGGACGCCTTCTACGCCGAGGTGGAGCGGCAGCTCGCCCGAATTCCCGGTGTCAGCCGGTTTGCCCTGAGCGATTCCATTCCACCATCCGGCGGCATGCGCGGCCGCCCGTTTTCCAACATGCGAATTGCCGGCCATGCGCCGCTTCCGGAGCAGGGCGGCATGGTGGCATTCCGCTACGTCACGCCCGGTTACTTCCGCGCGCTCGGCATTCCGATTCTTGCCGGACGCGATTTCGACGAAAAGGAGCGCTCCGGAACCGACACTCCGCTGATCCTCAGCCAGTCGCTCGCGAAGCGAATGTTCGTCGACGAGAACCCCGTGGGCCAGCGCATCGATCTCGACGTGAATGGCCATTGGCTGCCCGTCGTCGGCGTGGCCGGCGATGTGAAGAACTCGGGACTCACCGATGCGCCGCAGCCGGAATACTACCGGCTGCGCATGAACCGCTCCGGTGCGCTAGGCCTCAGCGGCGTGGCGTTGCTCGAAACGCCGCTCGATCCGGGCGCGCTGGAACGCTGGATGCGCCGGCAGATGGCGGCCATCGATCCCGCGCTGCCCGTCACCATCGAAACCATTGAGACCAAGGTGAGCCGCTTGACCGAGCGCCCGCGCTTCCTGGCCGCCCTGATCGCGTTGTTCGCCGCGTTCGGGCTGTTGCTGGCCGCGATTGGCCTATATGGCGTATTGTCATTCCTGGTAGCGCAGCGCACGCGCGAAATCGGGGTGCGCATCGCCCTCGGCGCCTCGCCGCGCCAGATTGCGCGCATGGCGGTGCAGCAGGCCGGCGTCTGGACCGTCGCTGGAATGGCCACCGGCTGGGCGGCATCCGCGGGACTGGCGCGACTCGCGCGCGGCGCTTTGTTCCAGGTTTCGCCCTTCGATCCGCTCTCGCTGGCAGCCGCCGCGGGGATCCTGATGATGGCCGCCGCTATCGCCGCGTGGCGCCCCGCGCGCCGCGCCGCACGGGTCGATCCAGCAGTTTCGTTGCGCGAAGAATGAGCAGGGGTGGTTTGGAGACACTACGGCCGGGAGTGATGAGGAAAAACAGTGAGACGTGGCGGGTGGCCGGGCTTCGGACTTATCGCCGTGCGTGCGGCCACCCAATGGTTTGAGTAGAAACTACGTTGATGTGAGCCCGCTGTATGGCGGACAATATCAGGTCGATTCGTTCCTTACCCTCTGAT
>JBAVYH010000095.1:0-97113 GCA_049698695.1 Bryobacteraceae bacterium
CCCGAAAACGAACAAGAAAACCCAGCGAAAGGAGCCCGGCACTGCGCCAACCAGATTTCAGCCCTTCAGGCTCATTCTTGGATTAGAAAATGCTCTCCGGGCCGCACTCTACCCGCGCGGTCCGGCCACCCGCACGCCGCACATTTCGGCGAAGCGGAGTTCGGTGGCCTTCACCCGGCCGGCCACTACCTGCAACGTGCGCCGCAAGATCTCGACTCCCAAGGCGGGGTCGTCGTGGCACAGCTCCTGCAGCGCACGGCCTTCCACGCGGAGCGCGGTGGTGTGCTCCCGGGCCCGCACCTGGAACAGGGTGTCATGCAGGTCGAGCAACGACGACCAGCCGAAGACCTTGCCCGCTCCCAAAGCCTCGACTGTAACCATGTATTGCGGAGCGCACAACTCCACCGCCACGCTTCCCCCAGTCAACAGGTAGAAGGCCTTGGAGCGCTGGCCGTCCAGCAAAATCAACTCATCCGCTTCGAACTCCACCCGCTTGGCCAACGATGCCAGACTCGCCACTTGTGCGTGGGTGAGGCCTGAAGTGAATTCGTGTGATCGAAGCTCCTCAACTTGTGCCATATGCCCCTAAACCTGCGTCAAATAACACGATTACGTCCAATTGGTGGTCGAAAAACGCAACACTGAACGGGAAAGTCGCAATTCAGGGGCCAGAGACAGATGGGGTGTGGCCGAATGAAACCAGGACGAAAAATGGCGGCGCCGTCGGCCGCGGTTTCGGAGCGGGTCAGGCCGCCGGATTCGCTCACTCCACGCGCAGCGACTGAACCGGATCGATGCGGGCGGCTCTCCAAGCCGGGAAGGCGGTGGCGGTGATCGCGACTCCCAGCACCAGAGCAGTAACCGCCAGAAACGTCAGGGGGTCGCTGGCCTGAACTCCGTAGAGAAGGCTGGCCAGGAAACGGGTCAGCGCCAGCGCGGCGATCAGGCCGGCGCCGATGCCGTAGAGGGCGACGCGCAGGCCCTGCGCCAGAATCATCGAAACGATGCGCTGCCGGGTGGCCCCGATGGCTACGCGCAGGCCGATTTCGTATGTCCGCTGGGTGACCCAGTAGGAGACCAGGCCGTAGATGCCAATCGCGGCCAACAAAATGGCGGCGGCGGCGAAGCTGATGAACACGCGTATGGTGGAACGGAAGTCCGCAATCGACGCGGAGACGACCTGCTCGAGCGGCTGCACCTGCCCGACAGGAGCTTCAGGATCCTGATCCACCGCCAGTTGGCGGATGCGGGTGACCAAGCCTTCCCCGGCGGCAGAGGCCCGGACGAGCAGCGTCATCGCCGCGGGTATTTGCCCGTCCTCACGGACCGCTTGTGCGTAAGGCATATACATTGCGCCGGCCACCCAATTGGGCAAGCCTTGGCTGAGCCGGAACTGGCGAACGTCACCGACCACGCCGACGACGGTTCGCCATTGACTTTCACCAGTGGACTTGACGTGCTTGCCAATCGGATTCTCCCCGGGCCAGAACCGCCTGGAAGTGGCCGCGGAAATCAGCACCACAGGGGCGGATTTCTCTCCATCCGCTTCGGTGAACCGGCGGCCGCTCAGCAGCGGAATGCGGAGCATGCGGAGGTAGTCCGGACTGACCGCGCCCGCCCAGAACATGGGGGCGGGAAAATCGGCCGACTTGGGATGCCCTTCCACATCCACGGCCAGCGTCGGCAGTTCGCCATCCAGCGGAACGGTATTAGCGATTGCGGCATCCTCCACCCCGGGAACCTTGTCCGCGCGTTCCAGCAGGCCGCCGTAGAGAGCGATGCAAGCCGGTCGCTTGGTGCACGCGGATTGATCGGGGCTGATGCGCACGGTCAGGATCCGCGCCGGCTCAAACCCGGGATTGGCCTCCGATAAGCTGTACAGACTCCGGATGAGGAGCCCGGAGCTGACTACCAGCACCACCGTGAACGCCACTTCGGAGGCGATGAGCCAGCTTCGCAGGCGCGTCCAGACGGTGCCTGTGGAGCGCTGGCTGCCGGCCTTGATGGAGGAGCTGAGATCGACCTGGGAGGCGCTCAGGGCAGGCGCGAAGCCGAATGCCAGGCCGGTCGCCAGCGCCAGCGCCGCAATCGCGCCTGCCACCTGCCAGTCGATGCCTGCCTGCGCCAGGCCCGGCGTCGAGGAGGGCAGCACCGACTTGAAAATGGAAAGCACGCTCATGCCGAGCAGAATCCCCAGCCCGCCGCCCACCAGCGCCAGCAATACGCTCTCCGTCATCAGTTGGCGAATGATCCTGAGGCGGCTCGCTCCCAGCGCGACGCGCAAGGCGATTTCTTTCCGCCGCGCGGTGGCTCGCGAGAGCAGCAGGCTGGCGACGTTGACGCAGGCGATGAGCAGCACCAAGCCAACCGAAGCCAGCAGGATGATCAGCTTGCCGCGAATATCTCCCACCAGGTCCTGTTGGAGCGGGATGGCGGTCGCGTCGGCGTTCCAGTCGCGCGCCATCGGATAGGGAAATGTCTTGCGAAACCGCTCGACCACGGCGTGGATTTCGCTGCGGGCCTGTTGCACCGTGGCGCCAGGACGAAGCCTGGCGACCAGAGGGACAAACTCGCCGCCCCAGTATTCCAGAAAATTTGATGGATCGAGGCGCATGGGCACCCACAACTGGACTCTGGAGGACGGATAGCTGAAGCCGGCGGGCATGATGCCGACAATCTGTCGATGGATGCCGTCGAGCGCGATCACGCGACCCAGAGCGGACGGATCGCCGCCGAACCTGGTTTTCCAGAACGAGTAACTCAGAATGACGGGTCCGTCCCGGCCGGGAGCATCTTCTCCTGCTCGGAAAGTGCGCCCACGCGCCGGCGGCGCCGCGAGCACCGAAAACAGGTTGGCCGAGACGGCGGTGCCGAATATGCGGGTCGCTTCTCCCTGCCCGGTGAGATTGAAATCCGTGCCAACGCTGGCCGCGGCAATGTCCATGGTCCGGCTCTGCTGCTCGAAAGCGGACACGGCTGCGCGGGGATAGATGCCGGTGATGCGAATCAGACGGTCGGGGTGCGGATAGGGCAGCGGGCGAACCAAGAGCGCGTCCACCAGGCTGAACATGGCTGCATTGCCGCCGATACCCACCGCCAGCGAGAGCACGGCAATGGCCGTGAACCCAGGAGTGCGCGCAAACATGCGCGCGGCGTAGCGGAGGTCTTGCAGGAACCGTTCCAGTCGCATAAAGCTCCACATGTCCCGGCACTCTTCGCTGGCCAGGGTGAGATTGCCCATCTGCCGATGGCTGAGCTCGAGGGCAGCTTGCGGCAACAAGCCGGCGCGGCGATTGGCGGTCTGGTGGAGCGCGCGGTGAAACTCGATTTCTTCCGCCAGGTCGCGATCGAGCTCGACGCGCCGCCAGCGAAAAACCAGCCGATGCCAGGCGCGGGCCAGCCGCGTTGCGACGGACCAGCTCATACCATGTCCAGCACTTTTTGTATGGCGCCGATCACGCGATCGAATTCCTCGCGTTCCCGCGCCAGTTGCTTCCGGCCGGCGGCTGTCAAGGTGTAATACCGCGCGCGCCGGTTGTTTTCCGAAGCGCCCCATTCTGGCTTAACCCAGCCATTGAGCAGCAGCCGCTGCAGCGCCGGGTACAGCGAGCTCTCGCCCACCTGGAGCACGTCTTCGGAGACCTGTTTCAGCCGCTGCGCGATTCCATATCCGTGCATCGGTCCGGGCGCGAGGGTCCGCAGAATCAGCAGGTCGAGTGTTCCCGGAAGCAGTTCGGAGGTCGGTTGCAGTCTTCCCATCGTCTATCGATGGAAGTATGGCGGGTTTCGCAGGCCCTTGTCAAGAGCTGACCGCAGGCGGGTTGCGGAACATCAGAGTTGCGAAGCCCCGGCAGGGGCGACCACAGAGTAGCCCAGTGCGTGAGCACTGGGAATTTGGTGTCGAATCGCGCAGCCCCGGAATGGGGCGGAAGAGAACGGCGCGTCCGTTGAATGAATCGGGGTGTCGCTCTTTCGCCCCGTTCCGGGGCTGGATGACTTCACGGCTGGTCCCCCTGCTCAGGCAGTGGGCTATTTTCTTTCGCCCTGGCAGGCTCGTCCCCATGTGCCCTCGCGTGGGACTTTCGTGTTCCCGCACCCGGGTTCGGCGCACCGGATTGCCGGTCTTGGTTCTCGTCGACTCGTCGCCACGCACGCCGCGTGGGGATACACTGCTGGGTGGAGTTGGGAAAGGCGGGGTGGACATGCGGGTTCTGATTGCGGACGAGTTCGAACAGTCCGGCCGCGACAAGCTGCGGGATCTCGGTTGTGAGATCTCCTTCCAGCCGGCGCTGAAGGAAGACGCGCTGACGGCGGCGATAGCGCAATTCCAGCCGGACGCGCTGGTGGTGCGGTCGGCCAAAGTCACCGATGCGCACCTGGCGGCGGGCGCACTCAAGCTGGTGGTGCGCGCGGGGGCGGGCTACAACACCATCGATGTGGCGGCGGCCTCGCGGCGCGGCATCTATGTTTCCAACTGTCCCGGCAAGAATTCGATTGCGGTGGCGGAGTTGGCGTTCGCGTTTGTTCTGGCGCTGGACCGGCGGCTGGCGGATAACGTGGCGTCGCTGCGCGCCGGCGAGTGGAACAAGAAGGAATACTCAAAGGCCAAGGGGGTGTATGGGCGGACGCTGGGCCTGGTGGGGTTGGGGCAGATCGGCCACGAAATGATTCCGCGAGCCCGCGGATTCGGCTTGCGGGTGATCGCCTGGAGCCGCAGCCTGACGCCGGAGCGCGCCCAGGAACTGGGCGTGGCGTACCAATCCTCTGCGCTCGATGTAGCGGCCAATGCGGATATCGTGAGCGTGCACGTGGCGCTTAACACGCAGACACGGGGAATGGTGGGAGCGACGTTCTTCGCGGCGATGAAGCCGGGCGCGTTCTTCATCAACACCTCGCGCGCCGAAGTGGTGGACCAGGAAGCGCTCAGCCGCGCCGTGGTCGAGAAAAAGATCCGCGCCGGGCTGGACGTGTTCGCCAAGGAGCCCGCAGTCAGCGCCGGCGAATTCACCGACGAGATCGCCAAGCTCGACCTGGTGTATGGCACGCACCACATCGGCGCCTCCACCGAGCAGGCGCAGGAAGCCATCGCGGCGGAAACGGTACGCATCATCCAGACCTTCCGCGACACCGGGCAAGTGCCCAACGTGGTGAACCTGGCGCGCAAGACCCCGGCCACCTGCGCGCTGGTGGTGCGCCACCTGGACTGCCCCGGAGTGCTGGCCGGCGTGCTCGATTCGATCAGCGCCGCGCGCATCAACGTGCAGGAAATGGAGAACATAATCTTCGACGGTGCCGAAGCCGCCGTAGCCCGCATCAACCTGGAGACGGAGCCCGCACCCGGAATGCTCGAAGACGTGCGAAAAGCGAACGAAAACATTTTGGAGATAACGCTGATCAGGCTATGAGCGCATGTGCGACAGAGAAATGGGAAATCACGCTGCGAACTTTTGAGACAAGGCCCTAGATCATTACCCGCGGGCCCTCGCACCGGCTTTGGCTTGCCAGCCGGTTCTTGGTGGCTTTTTACGCTGGCGAAGCCGAAGCGCCGCCGGCGTTCCTGCCGATCGCGAATGCCTCCAGGTTGAGCTCGATCAGCCGCGGCGCCAGGTTGGCGCGCAGCGCCTGGTTCCAGAGCGCCTCGGCGAAATCCAAGTGCCGGCTGAGCGCCCCCACCAGTGCCACGTTGAGCGTCTTGGCGCTGCGCAGGGTGCGCCCGCCCAGCACACCCGGCTCGATCAGCACGCCGCCCGGGGCAAGCACGGCGCGGTTGACTTCGATCTGGCCTGCGTCCAGCACCAACAGGAAGTGCGCCTCGCCCTGGGAAACCATGGGGCTGAACACGCGCGCGCCGAAGCGGACGTCGCTGGCCACGGAGCCGCCGCGCTGGCTCATGCCGTGCACTTCGCTCTTTTTCACATCGAGCCCGGCGAGAAAAGCCGCGCTGGCGATGATGTCGGAAGCCTTCAGCACGCCCTGGCCTCCCAGGCCCGCCACCACAACGTTGGTCACGCCGGTTCGCCGCCGGTCGCCTGGTTCAGGCTGGTTGCTCATTGGCCTTCTCATACCTTCGGATGGCGCCGGCCGCCAGCAAACAGTCGCGGCGGGCGACGATCAGCTCCAGTTCGCCCGAATCGAGGCAGGCTTTGATCAGCGCCTCGAACTCCGCCGGTTCGAGCGTGGGATCGGTGATGTGCACACGGCGGATGCCCATGGCGCGCACCACGTCCTCAAAAACGAACTTGCCGGTGTGGTGATGGTCGAGCGTCCGCCCGGTTCCGGGGTGCTCCTGCATGCCCGTCATGGCGGTAGTGCCGTTGTCGAGAATCAGCACTACGTGCCCGGTGGGCGGCGGGTTGTAGACCATCTCCACCAGCCCGGTGATGCCGCTATGCACGAAGGTACTGTCGCCGATGACGCTGATCACGCGCCGCGCCTGCTCGGGCGGCAGCACGTGGCGCATGCCGAGCCCGACGCCGATCGCCGCGCCCATGCACACCAGCGTATCCATGGCCTCGAAAGGCGGCAGCACGCCCAGCGAGTAACAGCCGATATCGCCGGCCACGATGCAGTCCAGGTTGCGCAGCGCGCTGAACACGGCGCGGTGCGGGCAGCTCGGGCAGAGCTCGGGAGGCTTGCCGGCCGGCGGCTGGGGTTCGGGCGATTGGTCGCGCACCGCCAACCGCCGCACCCGCGCGACATTCATCTCGCCAAAACGGAAGGCTTCGGGCGCTGCCTCGACCTTGATTCCCGCGGCCAGCGCCGCATCGGCCAGGTACGGGTCGCCCTCTTCGACAACCAGGCAACGCGCGACGCGCGAGGCGAATTCGCGCATCCGCTCGATCGGCAAGGGATACGTCATGCCGGGCTTGCAGACGCTTGCATGGGGCAAAGCCTCGCGCACGTGCAGATAGCAGATGCCGGTCGCGATGGCGCCGAGCGTAGGGTCGCCCTCCACCAGCATGGTGGGGCCTTCGGCCTCGTTCCAACGCGCGATTTCGGCCAGCTTCCGCCGCAGCCGCCGGTGCGCCGGCCGGGCATAGGCCGGAATCATCACTCGCGCGGCGATGTCGCGCTGGAACGCGGGCGGGCGCGGCGGCGAAGCCGGATAGCCCGGCGTCGCCACCACGCTTTTGGAATGGCACACGCGCGTGGTGAGGCGCAGCAGCACCGGCACGCCCCAGCGCTCGGAAACCTCGATGGCGCGCAGCGCGAAATCGTAAGCTTCCTGGGAATCGGCGGGTTCGAACATGGGCACGCCCGCCGCTACCGCGTAGCGGCGATTGTCCTGCTCGTTCTGGCTGGAAGCCATGCCGGGATCGTCGGCGGAGACGATCACCAGCGCGCCGGTCACGCCGGTGTACGCCGCGGTGAAAAGGGGATCGGCCGCCACGTTCAAGCCGACGTGTTTCATGGTCGCCAGCGCGCGCCCGCCGGCGAACGCTACGCCGATGGCAACCTCGAGCGCCACCTTCTCGTTCGGCGCCCACTGGGCCCGCCCGCCAAGCGCGGAGAATGCCTCCAGAATTTCGGTGGACGGCGTGCCGGGGTAGCCCGTGCCGAAATGCATCCCCGCATCCAGCGCGGCCAGTGCCACCGCTTCGTCGCCGCTGAGCAACAAGCGGCGCGCCGGGCACCGGTTCGCCATTTCCATTCGCGCCTCCCGGATTCCCACCGAACGATCAGTGTATCCGATAGCGCGCGGGGCCGGCTCGGCGGGCGCTCTTCAGCCCGGGTAGGACGGGCCGGTTTCTGCGTACTCATTCACCAAGCCTGGTCGCGCCGCCACCGGCGCACGGGCAAGCTGAAAAGCGTGCCCCATCCTTATGGCAAGTGGGCTTCGGCCCAGGCCAGCATGTCGTGCTGCGCCGCGGCGTCGCCGGGTGGGGTTTCGATGCAGAGGTAGCGGACCCCGCGGGCGGCGGCGCGGCGCCCGAGCGAGCCGTCGTCGCGCGCACGGACGTGCTGTGCGAGCACCACGTTATAGGGCGATGCGGCCAGCGCCTGGTAATCCGCCGGATCGGTGCACAAGTAAAACTGCTGCGGATGGCCGCGCTGCGGCAGCGAGTGTTGGTCGCCGAGCGCGGCCGTTGCCGAATCCGCGCCGGCTCCGCCCAGCGCGATCAACAGGCCGCGATCAGGCGGGAACAGCGTGTCGACGAGTTTTTCGCGCTGCCTGTCGAGCAGGTCGAGCGCGGCGGCGACTTGGTCCGCGCTCCACCCCGGGTTAAGGCTTCTCAGGCTGGCTTCAGCGCCGGCGCGCGAGAACATCCGATTGGGATCCAGTTTGCCGCCGGCGATCTCCACGTCAACGGTCCGGCTCTCGATCAGGTAAGCGGTCCCACGCTGCGATTCCATGTGATCGGTGAGCAACTGGCGTGCGGCATCGTCGTTGCCGTCCAGCAGCACGTAGCGCCGGGTGGAGCGCCCGTGGCGGACGATTTGGAAGCGCGCCATCTCCAGCGCGATTTCCTTGGGCCGGAACCAGGGCATCCATCCTACCAGGGGTCCGGCAACAGAGAGCGCCATGAAGTCGCGCCGCGAGTATGGGTTCGCTATTTTCATTCCATTTCCTCGTCCTGTCGTTTCTTGTGCTTGACCTTGGCGCGCAGCGCTTTGGGCACAATCACCGCGGCAGGCGGCACACAGCCCACGCGCTCGCGAGCGATGGCCCTGACCTCCTTCGGTAGGTCAAACTTCTTCTTGCGGGCCAAGGATCCTCCGCAGCGCCGCCACCAGCATGTCCGGGCTGAAAGGCTTGTGGAGAAACTCGACGCGTCCCGGCGCGGCCTGCTGCAAAACTCTCATGTCCACAGGATACCCGCTGCTGACCAGCACTCGCAGGTGCGGGTTGAAGGCGAGCAGATCGAGAGCCAACTCGTCGATGCCGCTATCCGCCATGCCCGCATCGAGCACCACGGCGGCGATTCGCTCGGGATGCCGCTTCAGGTGCGCCCAGGCCTTCTCCATCGTGTTGGCGGCGAACGCAGTGTATCCCAGCCGGCGGAGGTACACGCTCATCAGCTTGAGAAGCGGGGCCTCGTCATCGACAATCAGGATTTCCCACGAAGGGTGGCTCATGTCTCCTAATTGCTATTATCGCCCTATGAAATTCTACACGGAATATCTGACATTTAAGACGGCCCAACACCGGGAATATGTAAACATTACGTCTCATGTAGAGACCGCACTGAGGAAGAGCGGCATCCGGGAAGGAATGATCCTGGTGTCGGCTATGCATATTACGGCGGGCGTGTGGGTCAACGACGCCGAGGACGGGCTGATTGACGATATCGATGAATGGCTGGAAGGACTTGCGCCGTTTCGCGAAGACTACCGGCATCACCGCACCGGCGAAACCAATGGCGACTCGCATTTGAAAAGCCTGCTGGTGCACCACCAGGTGATTGTGCCGGTGACCAACGGCAAGCTGGATTTCGGGCCCTGGCAGCAGGTCTATTACGCCGAATTCGACGGCCGGCGCGCCAAGCGGGTGATTCTCAAAGTAATGGGCGAATGACAGGATTTCCGCGCCAGGCTTGCAAGGAATTCGTGCCAAGGAGCATTCTGTGTTTAGGAGTTTGACCCCCAAGAAACGCCACCGGCCGCCAGCTGGCGGCCGCGGCTACGAAAAGAGTCTACGACGATGATGCGCACACTGTTCTGCCTGCTGTTGGGCGCGGCGCTGGCCGCGCCCGCGGAATTGCGAGTCACCCAAGTGGTGCTGTATAAGCACGGCGTGGGATTCTTCGAGCGTGTGGGCACGTTGGGGCCCGGCGAATCGGCGCGCCTGGATTTCGACGCGGCGGAAATGAACGATGTTCTGAAATCGCTGACCATTGAAGAGCGCGGCGGCGGCAAGATTTCCGGCCTGCGCTACGATTCGCTGGACCCGCTCAGCCACACGCTGGCGCAGTTCCCGTTTCAGATTGGCGGCGCGCAACCGTTGAGCGGCATGCTCGACCAGTTGAAGGGCGCGCGCATCGAGCTCAAGTTCGGCAACGACACGGTCAGTGGCTTGATCGTCAATGCACGCGAAATCCCGGCCGCCGAGAATCAGCCGGCGCGCGAGCAGTTGACGCTGCTGCTCGATTCGGGCGAACTGCGCAATCTGGATTTGGGCGCGGCCGCCGGCATCCGCTTCGCCGAGCCGCAATTGCAGCAGCAGCTCAGGGATTACCTGGCGGCACTGGCCGCGGCGCGGTCGAAGGAACGGCGCAGCGTGTATATCGATGCCAGCGACGCCAAGGAGCGGCAGGTGACGGCCAGTTACATGATTCCGGCGCCGGTATGGAAATCGAGTTACCGGCTGATCTTTGGCGAGACCGGCAAGCCCGTGCTCGAAGGCTGGGCCATTGTCGATAACACCACCGGCGAGGATTGGAACCAGGTGCGTCTTTCGCTGGTTTCGGGGCGGCCGATTTCCTTTGTCAGCCAGCTTTACGCGCCGCGCTATGTGAGCCGGCCCAGCGCCGAATTGCCGGAAGACGCCGCGGCACGGCCGGTGCTGCATGCGGGGGCGTACGCGGCGGCGGCGAGCGGAAGTGTGAATGCGCCGGCGCAGGCACCGCCCCCGCCCCCGCCGCCAATGGCCAAGGCGATGCGAGCCTCCCCCCACGCCTTTGATTCGTCCTTGGCGCAACGGGTCTCCGTCGCTGAACAAGCTGAGGTAGTGAATTCGGCGGAGCTTATGGCCAGTCCCAGCTCCATCGTCGCCGGAGCTTCGGCTGACGCCGTCGGTGAGCTGTTCGAATACCGCATTGCGCAGCCGGTGACTATTCGGAAAGGTGAATCGGCCATGCTGCCGTTTCTGCAACAGGCGATCGACGCGCGCAAATTGCTGATCTGGTCCGACCATTCCTCCGAGCATCCCACCAACGCCGCGGAGCTGACTAACTCGACGGGCAAGACGCTGGATGGCGGTCCAGTCACCGTGTACGACGGCGGCGCTTACGGAGGCGAAGCGCTGATGGAGACGCTCAAGGCCGGCGACAAGCGGCTCATCAGTTACGCGGTGGACCTGGGCACGCGGATTACCACGGCGTTCGATAGCAAGCAGGCCGTGGTCCGCGAGATCCACTTGAGCCGCGGCGTCCTCACCACAAAATCCGCCACGGAAGAGACCGCGACTTACACGATGCGCAATGTGGATCAGAAGGCCAAGACGCTGATCATCGAGCATCCGCTGCGCCCCGGCTACACACTGCTCAATCAGAAGCCGATGGAGAAGACCGCCACGGCGTACCGTTTTGAAGTGCCGCTGGCGGAGGGAGCGACGAAGACGTTCGCCGTCTCGGACGAATACATCAACGACAGAGCATTTGTGATTTCCGATGTAACACCGGACCTATTGCTGACTTACGTTCAAAATCGCGACCTGAACGAAGACGGCCGCAAGCAGCTCGGGCGAATCGCCAATCAGAAGCAGCAGATCGCCGATAACAACGCCGCCATCGAGGACGCACAGCGCCAGGTGCGCGACCTTGGCACGGACGAGGACCGGTTGCGCCGGAACATCGAAAGCCTCAACCGCGTCAGCGGCCAGCAGCAGCAGGTGCAGGACTACGCGCGCGAGCTCGGCGCGCTGGAGCAAAAGCTGACCACGCTGCGCGACCGCCAGGCGGAGCTGCAAAAGAAGAAGACGGCGCTGCAGCACGACCTGGATGAGATGATCGCTTCGTCTTCGTTCTAAGTGATGAGCCCGGAGGCCGGGCACGCCACGGGTGCGTCCGGCCTTACAGCCAGCAATTGCCACGAAGTACGCGAGGGGCCGCGGGGCGGGGCGCTAAACTTCTTCCGGCAGGTCCGGCTCGGGCAGCCTGTCATTTTGTCTCGCCACCCAAACATAAAGGGTGGGCAGCAGGAAGACATTCATAACCATGGCTACCATGAGTCCACCCACGATCACGATGGCGAACGGGCGCTGGGAATCGGAACCGATGGCGTGGGAAAGCGCGGCGGGCAGCAATCCAAGTGTGGCGACCAGGGTGGTCATCATGATGGGCCGCAAGCGGAGTACGGCCCCTTGAATGGCGGCTTGTACTACCGAGTGGCCGCTCGCGCGAAGCTGGTTGATGTATTCCAGCATGATGACGCCCGTTTGTACGCAGACGCCGAACAGCGCCAGAAAACCGACGCCCGACGAGACTGACATATGCGTGCCCGTCGCCAGCAGCGCCAGCAGCCCGCCCAGCGGCGCCATGGCCATGTTCGCCAACATTAGGCTGGCCCACTTGAAAGAATGGAACATGGTGTAGAGAATGATGAAGATCACCAGAACGGTCACCGGCAGCACCACCATCAGCCGCTTCTGCGAGCGCTGCTGGCTGGCGTATTCGCCGGCCCAACTGATGGTGTAACCCTTGGGCAGCTTTACCTGTTGCTTTACCTTGCGGATAGCTTCTTCCACGGTGCTGCCCAAGTCGCGGCCGCGAACGGAGTATTTCAGCGCCACGTAGCGCGAGTTCGCCTCACGGTAGATTTCGGAAGCGCCGTCGAGTTCCCGGACTTTGCACAACTGCGCCAGTGAAACGCGCTCGCCGGAGGGCGCGAGAAGGCGGATGCGCTCGATGGCTTCCGTGGTGTCGCGATAGGAGGGCAGGTAGCGCGCCACCAAATCGAAGTGCTGCTCGCCCTGGAGCACCTGGCTGACGGCGTTGCCGCCGACCGCGGTCTGAATGGCGTCCTGCACATCGGCGACGTTGATGCCGAAGCGCGCCGCTTGGTCGCGGTCCACGCGGAACTCGAGGTTTGGCTGCCCGATTACGCGAAACAGGCCCAGGTCCTCGATGCCGCGCACGCCGCGCATCACATCGACGATTTCCTCGCCCTTGGCTTCCAGCAATCTCAAATCGGCGCCGTAGATCTTGACCGCAAGCTCCCCCTTTACGCCGCTCACCGCTTCCTCCATGTTGTCGGAGATGGGCTGCGAAAAATTCCAAAGCACGCCGGGCAACTTCTCCACCTCGCGGTCCAGCGCGGCGATCAGCTCGTCCTTGTTCTGGCGAAACACCGGCCGCCACTGCTCCTTGGGCTTCAGGTCCACGAAGTACTCCGTGTTGAAGAAGCCAGTGGTATCGTTGCCGTCGTCGGGCCGGCCCACTTGCGACACGACTTGCGTGACCTCGGGGAATGAAGCAAAAATCACCCGCGCTTGATTCGTGTGCCGCGCGCCCAAATGGCGCCTTCGTCCAGGTGTGGCAGAAACTCGGAGCCGATGACGCCGCTGGTCAGCAGGTACGCGGCTGCCGCCACCGAAAGCACGGCCGCGCCCACCGGCGCCCAGCGATGCTCGATGGCCCACTTCACGGCCTCGCGATACCGGTTAGTCACGAACAGCAAGACCGGGTTGTGCCATTCCATGGTTTCGCGACGAAACAGAAAGCTGGCAAGCACCGGCGCCACCACGATGGAAAAGAGCAGGGCGCCGGCCAGCGCGAAGGCCACGGTCCACGCCATGGGCTTGAAGAGGCGCCCTTCCACGCTCTGCAAGCTGAAGATGGGAAGGTAGGCGGTGATGATGATGGCGATAGCGTAAAACACCGGCCGCTGGACCTCGTGCGCCGCCTCACGGATGCGGTCCATGGCCGGCTTGGGCGTTTGGCGCTCACCCAAATGGCGCACGATGTTCTCCACCATCACCACCGCTCCATCCACCACCATGCCGAAATCGAGCGCCCCCAGCGAGAGCAGGTTGGCGGGGATGTGGCGCAGGTCGAGGCAGATCGACGCGAACAGCAGCGAAAACGGAATGGTCAAGGCCACGATCAGCGCGCCGCGCGCGTTCCCCAGGAAGAGGAAAAGAATGACGGCCACCAGAAAGATTCCTTCGGTGAGATTGTGCAGTACGGTGTGCGTGGTGTAGTGCACCGTAGTCCACCAACTTATCGGGATCGATGCGGACCTGGTATTCCTTAGTGACGCCGCCAAAGCTGGCTACATCGACCACGTTGGGAACCGATTTGAACTGCTTTTCGAGCACCCAGTCCTCGAGCGCTTTCAGTTCCATCAGATCGTACTCGGGATTGTCGCTGTGCAGCGTGTACCAATAGATCTGGCCGACCGGACTCCAGTCAGTGCCCATCTGCGGCTGCAGGCCCTGCGGCAGAGTGACCTCGGAAAGGCGCTCCAGCACCTTGGCGCGATTCCAGTCGTTATCGGAATCGTCGTCGAAGACCAGCATCAAGCTGGATAGGCCGAACAGAGAGGTCGAGCGCAGGTGTTCCAGGTGCGGCAGTCCGTTCATCACGATTTCGAGCGGAATGGTAACCTGCTGCTCGACTTCCTCTGCCGCGCGTCCCGGCCACTGCGTGATGACCTGGACGTAATTGTTGGCCACGTCGGGATAGGCTTCGATCGGCAGCCTCTGAAAGGAAACGACGCCCCAGAAAAACAACAGCGCAGCCACTATCACCACCAGGAAACGGTTGCTGAGCGCGAATTCGACGATTGTCCGGATCATGGCCCGATCACCGGCCTATTGCTCCGCGGTGTCCTGCAGCACGAGCGCGTTGGAGACCACCTGGTCGCCCGGCGCTACGCCGTTCAGTAGTTCCTGAAGATTCGGCAACACCATATTGCCGGCCGTCACCTCCACCCTGCGGAACGTCTTCTCACCCGCCGGGACATAGACCCAATCGCGGTCATGCAGGTGCAATATGGCCGAAGCCGGCACCACGGCGCGCGATTCTTTGTGCTGGCCGTGGAAGGTGGCCGTTACGAACATTCCCAGGCGCATCAGGCCGGGATTGGGAACCTGCAGCCGAACCTTGGCGGTGCGGATGTTGGGGTCCAGGGTAGGGCCGATGTTATCGATGCGGGCGCGCAGTACCTGACCGGGATAGGCGCTGAGATGAATGTCGGCGAACTCACCGATGCGCACGTTCGCCAGGTCGTTCTCATACACGTCGCACACCACCCAGACGTCGGAAAGATCGGCGATGGTGAACAGGTTGGGCGAATTGTCGAGCGTCTTGACGCCGGCCGCATTGGTAACGTTCTGCTCGACGATGACGCCGGAAATCGGTGCGAAAATATCCACCAGGGAGCTGGCGTGGCTGGCGCCGACTCCCAGCACCTTGAGACGCTCCAGCGCCGTGTCCACGTCCACCTGCGCCTTGTCGGCCGCATCCTGAGCCACTTCCAGGTCTTTCTGCGCGATGGCCCCCTTCTCATAAAGCAATTGCGCGCGGGAAAGCTGCGCCCGCAGCAGGGTCTGATCGGCCAGCGCGTGCCGGTAATCGGAGAAGGCCGAAGAAATGTCGGAGCTCTCGATGCGCATCAGCAACTGCCCCTTGCTGACGGTGTCGCCGAGCTTGGCGTGGATTTCCACCACGCGGCCCGAGGCCAGCGAGATCACCGGCACGTTGCGCGAGACATCGGCGCTTACCACGCCGGTTACTTGCAGCTCGGGCGCCGTCTCGCGCAGTTGCGCGGTAGCCAGGGGAAACTCCTCGGGATGATCCACCGTCACCAGGTTCACGTCGGATTCGCTTTCGACCTGCGTCGGCGGCGGCGCTTCGGCCTTGGGATCGGGCTGGCCCTTGGCGCGGCAGCCGGCCAGCCCGAACGCCAGCGCCAACGGCAGAAGAACGCAGCCGGCCACTCCCAGCGCGGCCCTCACGGCGTCACCTCGCGCCCTACCGCCAGGTTCAACTGCCCCGCGGCCGTCAGGTAGCTGGCGATCAGATTGAGATAGGCCACTCGGACGGCCCGGTAGTCGTGCTGTGCATCGAGAAAGTCCAGCAGAGCCGCGCCTCCGTGCTGGTAGGAAAATGAAACCGTGTCTCGCACGCTGGTGGCGCGCGCGAGGAAGCCGTCCGGCCCGCGGTACGGCCGCAGCAGATTCACCGCCGAGGCCAGCGTGAAGTAGGCCGAATCCACGTCGCTGAATACCTGGTTCCGGGTGGCGTCGCGCAGCCTCTCGGCGTGCGTAA
Organism: Bryobacteraceae bacterium; assembly: GCA_049698695.1. Classification (GTDB taxonomy): domain Bacteria; phylum Acidobacteriota; class Terriglobia; order Bryobacterales; family Bryobacteraceae; genus Bog-375. Next base: position 15,933 of record JBAVYH010000095.1, read on the forward strand.
TGTCGATCTCGGTGCGCGCTTTCTCGCCCTGGTTCTTGTCGAAAATGCGCAGCGGAATGTTGATGCTTACGCCCATATAAACCGGGATCGGCGGGTTGCGCGCGAAGTCCACGCTGAACGTCGGATCGGTCGATCCATTGGCCACCGCCAGCTTGTGGTCGGTTTGCGCCTTGTCCACCGCCTCCGCCGCTGCTTTCAAGTCCGGCCGGGTGGCCAGCGCCATGGCATGAAACTCCTCGAGCGGCATCAGTTGTTCGGCGAAATCGAACGGCCCCGTCACGTCGAACTGGTCCACCGGCGAACGGTCGCTCAGCATCGCCTGCAAGGTGATCTTGGCGGTGCGCAAATTCACCATCGCCGTTTCGAAATCGGATTGATATTGCGGCAACTGCAGCTCGATGCGGTCCAGGTCCACGCGCGCGATGTCGCCGGCTTTGTAACGCTCGCGGCTGATGGCGAGCTCTTTGTCAAAGTACTCCAGGTTGTCCTTCGCCAGCGCCAGCACCTGCTTGGCTTGCAAGGTCTGGACAAAAGCCGTGCGCAGCGTGAACAGCAGGGTGCGTTCCAGGTCCGCCTGCTGCGACACGGCGATGCCCGTGCCCTTCTGCGCGCTCTCCAGACGCAATTCCCGCTTGTGCTGCCGCTCGTGCAAGTAACTGATTGATCCGGACGGGAATGTGTATGCGAAAGGACGATACGCGTCCGGGCCTCCGCTGGGCGGCGGCTGTTTCGAGAACGGATTGATCTGATCGAGGCCTCCGGTCAAATCCGGGTTGGGGCGCAGATAGGCGGTGATTTCTTGGTCCTTCGCTTCCTGGATGTTGATCTGGCCGGCCTGCAGCGTGGGGTTAGCCGCCGCAAACTTGTCTTTCACCTGTTGCCAGGTGAGCGCCGTCTGTGCGAAGGCTGGAACCAGGCAAGCCGCCGTCAGGCCCGCGCCGGCGCGCAGGGCGATGCAGCGGGCTAACTGGCGGCCGTAGGGGCCGGGCATGCCCGGCCCGGCCTGTCGCGAGACACTCAGCCGCCACCCGAGGTATGACGCCGTATCTACGAACCGGTGTACTAAGTTCACAAAGGCTGGCAAGGTTCGCGTCATGTTCCGTTTCATCCGGATGCAGGGACCGGTCAGGCCCGTGACAAGGCTGGCAAGAGATTCCTCTTTGACTCTAGCGGCTCCAGTCGTTGGCCTACCACCTATCTTTCGGCCGCGGCCGGCCTATCTTTCAGCCCCGGGCCTTGGGTTGTAGCATGGTTGTATCTACAATTCTAATAAGGCTCATCAGTGCGATTGTCACAACTCCAGGGCAACCTCCGTGTAGCTGCGGCCGCGGTGCTCATCCTGGTTGTGGCCCTGATTGACTGGCAGGTCGACCCGCCGCTGGCGTTCGGCTTCCTGTATCTCGGCCCCATCCTGCTGGTGGGAACCGTGTGGCCGCGCTGGCGGGTCCTGGCAACGGCAACGCTATGCATGCTGCTTTCGCACGTTTTTGCGCCGCATTTTCCGCTCTATCTGTCATTGCCGGAGGACTTCCTGGTGTTCATCGCGTTGGCTGGCACCGGGATGTTCGCCTTCGAAATCAGCCGGACCAGGGCGCGCGAACTGGAAAACCTGCGCCGGGTGGAAAGCGAAGTGGCCGCGCGCCGTTCCGCTGAAGAGCAGCTTGAGTTCCTCATCGAAAGCAGCCCCGTGGCCATCCTGACCATGACTGCCGATTGCCTGGTCCTGCGGGCCAACCGCGCGGCGCACAAGCTGTTCGGCGTGCCCGATGGCGGCTTCGCCGGCAGGAGCATCCGGCGTTACCTGCCGGCGCTTGGCCGCGTGCCCATCGGCGGCGCGGCGCAACCCACGTTCCGCACCGAAATGCAGTGCCGCGGACAGCGCGACAGCGGCGAGGTGTTTCTGGCCGACGTTTTCTTTTCCACTTACCAGACCGCCATCGGCCCGCGCCTGGCCGCCTTGGTTGTGGATGCTTCCGAGCAACTGCGGGAGCGCGAGGAATCTGGTCTGGAGCAGTTGCTGGCCAGCTCGCGCATCCTGGTGGGCGCGGTTTCCCACGAGATCCGCAACGTCTGCGGTGCCATCGCCGTGATCTATGAAAACCTGGCTCGTTCCGGGGCGCTGCGGGCCGACCGGGATTTCGAGGCCCTGGGATCGCTGGTGGAAACGCTCACGCGCATCGCCTCGGTGGAGCTCAAGCAGAGCCAGCGGCCCGACCCGGTGGCCGGCATCGACCTGTTCGAAACGCTGGATGAGCTTCGCATCGTCCTCGAGCCCTACTGCCAGGAAGCGGGGATCGAGGTGCACTGGAGCGTGCCGGAAGAATTGCCGCCCGTGTGGGCCGACCGCCATAGCCTGCTGCAGGTGCTGCTCAATCTGATCAAAAACAGCGAGCGGGCTCTCGACAACGCCGCGGCCAAGCGCATCGATATCGCGGTATCCACCAACGGTCAAGCCGTGCTTCTCCGCGTCACCGACTCCGGCCCCGGCATCAGCTCCACCGAAAAACTCTTTCAGCCCTTTCAGCACGGCGCGCAGTCCACCGGGCTCGGACTGTTTCTCTCGCGCGCCTTTGTGCGTTCTTTCCACGGCGACCTGCGGCACGATCCAACGGTCGTGGGCTGCTCGTTCGTCATCGAACTAGCCGTGGCCGGCCCCAGCGAACGCGAATACTCGCGCATGGCGGAACATGGAACCCATCCGGTTGTTACTGCTTGACGATCACGTGCTGTTCCGCGAGAGCCTCGGCCGGCTGCTGGCCTCGGAGCCGGATTTCGCCATGGTCGGCCATTGCGGAACCGCCGCCGAGGCGCTCGACATCCTCGAAAAAGCGCGGGTAGATGTGATCCTGCTCGACTACGACCTCGGCGACGATCACGGCGAGCAGTTCCTCGCCGCCGCGCACCGCGCCGGCTACCGCGGCAAAACGCTGATGGTAACCGCCGGCATGAGCGCCACCGAAAGCTCGGTGGCGTTGAAACTCGGCGCCTCCGGCATTTTTCTCAAGCACAATTCTCCCGGCAGCCTGGCCCAGGCCATCCGGCAGGTGGCCGCCGGTGAAATGTGGGTGGATCCCAAAGTGATTCAATTACTTGCCGACAACGTGAGCTTCCGCGAAGAGCACAACCTTCGCCGGCTGCTCACCGAGCGCGAACAGGAGGTATTGCAAGGACTTTTTGAAGGATTAACCAACAAGGAGATCGCCGCGCAGCTCGGCGTCTCCGAAAGCGCCGTCAAAGCCACGCTGCAGCAGCTCTTCCAAAAGACTCATGTGCGCACGCGCAGCCAATTGGTGCGAATCGCGCTCGAATCTTCGCTAGGCACTACGCGAAGGTAAACGTCCCGCACCGCGCCGCCGCGCCGGGGGCTCCACGTATGGGTGCAGGCGATTGTAAATCGCCCATGCAATCCCGGCCAGTACGCCGAGAGCGATCAGAATCTCGGGTATATCTAACCGCATGAGATACCTACCCGTACTTAATTCTACGTCGAATTGTGCCCAAAGGAAATGGCTTAGTAGCGTTTTGGGGCGGTTTTAGGGCCTGGGAACCACCACCAGCGGTACTGCCTCCCAGTCTTAGCGGCCTGGCTGCGAATAGAGGCGCACAGTGGACGCGGCCTTGCCGGGCAACGGGTCGGCCGCCAGGACGAAGGCGCCGTTGCGGCGGATGGCCTCCACCGGGTGCAGCACGTTGTCGGACGGGAGGCATACCAGGCCGTGCGCGGCGGGCGCGCGCGCGGCGAAGACTACCATATCGAGCTTCGACCAATCGAGCGCCGCGGTGGATTGGGCCGGCTCCATCTGTGGAATGACAGCACCGTCTCGGACCAGCATGACGACGGGGATGCTTCCGGCTTCGATCTTGTGCCAGCCGCCGGAGTAGAGCTTGCCGGTCTGGTAATCGATCCATTCGCCCGGCGGCAGGTACACGTCCCGGCCGGTCGTGTTCTCAAACAGCGGCGCCACCAGGATATCGGAGCCGAACAGGTACTCGTCGTCGATCTGCCAGGCGCCGGGATCGTCGGGAAATTCGATGAACAGCGCCCGCACCATGGGCAGGCCGTGCTCGGTCGCGTGTTTGGCTTGGGCGTAGATGTAGGGCATCAGGCGATATTTCATTTCGTCGGTGCGGCGGAACAGGTCGAGGAAGGCGGGGCTGTATTCCCACGGCTCCTTGGGCGGCGCGCCGTGGCAGCGGCTGTGCGAAGTCAGCATGCCGAAGGGTAGCCAGCGGCGGTAAAGCTCCTCGGGGCTCCTGGCGACGAAGCCGCCGATGTCGTGGCTCCAAAAGGTGAAGCCGCTGAGCCCGAAGGAAAGGCCGCCGCGCAACTCAGCGGCCATGGCGGTATCGGTGTTGCCGGCGTCACCGCCCCAGTGCAGCGGATAGCGCTGGCTGCCGGCCCAGGCGCTGCGCGCCCAAATGATGTTTTCGCCGGTGACCTTGCGGGTGATATCGGCGACGGCTTTGTTGTAGCGCAGTGGGTAAAGGTTGTGCTCGTACAAGCCCGTGCGGCCGTTGGCGTAAACGCCGGTGAGCGGCGCGGCTTCGCCGAAATCCACCTTGATCGCGCCCACGCCCATTTGGAGCAGGCCGGCAATCTTATCCTGATACCACGCCACCGTGGCGGGGTTGGTGAAATCGAGCACCGCGTCTTCATACGGCAGGTTGCCCTTGCCATCCTTCACGGCCAGGCCTTTGGCCAGGATGTCGGGAAACAGCGAATTCTTGGGCACGAAGTAAGGAAGCTGCCAGAGCGAGATGTGGAACCCATCGCGTTTCAGGTCGGCGATCATCTTCTCGGGAGTCGGAAAGTGCGTTTTGGAAAACTTGTAGTCGCAGCGCCAGTCGGTTTCAAACCATCCGGTATCGATGTGGATGACATCGGCGGGGATGCGGTACTGCCGCAGCTTGGCGGCCACGCCGCGCACTTCGGCTTCGGAAAAATAGCTGATGCGGCTCATCCACAAGCCGAACGACCACAGCGGCGGCATGGCAGCCTTGCCGGTGAGGTCGGTGTACTCGTCGAGGATTTCCTTGGGCGAGCCGAGGAAGACGAACAGGTCGAGCGCATCGTCGCCCAGCAGCAGTTGGTTGGAGAAGCCGTAGGAAGCGCCGAAATCGAACGTGGCGGGCGCGGAGGTGTGGACAAACATGCCGTAGCCGCGGCTGCTCATGAAGAACGGGATCGGCTTGTACATCCGCCCGCTTTCGACGCCGTTGGCATCGTTGGCCCAGAGGACGACTTTTTGGCCGCGCTTGTCGAGCCGGGTGAAAGATTCGCCGCAGCCGAACAATTTCTCATCGGGAGAGAGCGAAAAAACGGCGGCCACGCTGCGCGAGTAATCCGAGGCGCGGCGTATGAACGAGAAAGGCAGCGCCGGGTCGAGCGAAGTGGCAAAGTCGGAGGTGTGCTGGGTCTTGGTGAGCAGGCGGCCGTGGGCATCGCGAAACTCGATGTGCCAAGGGTTTTCCAGGATGGTGACCGAGCCGGCGACGCTCGTGTAGCGGTAGCCGCCGTCCACTTTTTCCATCTTCCAGGAGTTGTCGCGCGGCGGCTCGCCCACCAGCATCAGGGACGGCGCTTCGGGGCCGACTTCGGTCCCGGTCCGGATGCGAATGCGGACCGTGCGCGGCGAGACGAACTGGATGGAAAACGGTAGCGACGGATTGACGGCGTACTCGCGGGCGGGGAAGGTGAGGCCGTTGAACGGCTGGAGTACCGGCTCCATATTGTTGAAGGCGATGCGCGGGTAGAGCTGATTGCGGTTCCAGGCGAGCGAGCCGGTGCCCGTCGCCGGGTCGAACGCCGTGAGACGATCGGCCAGGAAATACGTATTCGTGAAATCGTGGAAATCGGCGCTGATATCCACCAGGTCGTTGAGCAGGCCCGGCGGCTGATTGGCGGAAGCGGCGAACAGGACGGGAACGGCGAGCAATGCCACACAAAACCGGATCACGGGGTTCTCCTTTTGGAAGCGACCAGTCTATCAGGGTGCGTGGTTGAGGGCAGAATGATTCGCCAGTAGGACAGACCATCGCTTTTCGTGGTCTGTCGCGCCTCGCGAAAGTGCGGCAGATTGACAGACCGCGCAAAACCGATCGTCGGTCCTACTACCCCCGGAAATACAGGTACGAGCCGAGGATGCAGACTAGCACCAGGGCGGACGCGGCGACTTCCCGCCAGCCCCAGCCGGCGCGCGTGTGGGCCTTGTCTTCGGCGGTTGCGGTGGCGAAGGTAAGGCTCTGGATCCGGCCATACTCCGGCTCCGCAGTCATGTGGCTCACTACTACCATGACGACCGCCGAGACGATCGTGATGAACACGCTAAAGTATTGAAAGTAAATGTTGTTGATGATCCACAGGAATGATCCGGGGGTGTATCCGTCTTTCAATCCGGCGAGGCCGAGCGTGACCGGCGTGTCCACGCACATGCGGAAGATGCCCAGAGCGAACCCGGACACCAGGGCCCAGAATGCCCCCTGCGCGTTGAGGCGTTTGAAGAAAACGCCGAAGAAGAAAACCACGAAGATGGGCGGCGCCAAGTAGCCTTGCACCGACTGCAGGTAGTTGTAAAGCCCCGACGCACCCTTGATCACCGGGATCCAGGCCAGCGCAATGAGCACCATGGTAGCGGTGGCAATGCGGCCGATGCGCACGATCTGGTGCTGCGAGGCGGCCGGCCTCCACTTCTGGTACAGATCCACCGTAAACAGCGTAGAGCAGGCGTTGAACACGCCGGCGAGCGATCCCATCAGGGCAGAGAGCAGGCCGGCCACCACGATGCCGCGCAGTCCGGGCGGCAGCAGGTACTCGACCATCATGGGAAACGCGCCTTGCGCGACCGACGCGATCGCCTTGCCATCGGGGCCGATCATCGGCTCCAATCCGGGGACCCTGCCGCTCTTGGCCAGTGCGTAACACACCATGCCTGGAATGATGAACAGGTAGACCGGCGAGAGCTTGAGGAATGAAGCGAAGATACTGCCGCGGCGGGCGGTGGTCTCGTTGGGCGCGCCCAGCGCGCGCTGCACAATATACTGATCCGTGCACCAGTACCAGAGCCCGATGATCGGAGCGCAGAAGAGCATGCCGAGCCACGGGAAGTTGTCGTTGAAGTACCACGCCTGTTTGACGATATGGCCGGCGGCGCCCTTCACAATAACCGGAGCCCAGGTGCCCGTCTGGCCGGCCGGGATGAGCGGCTTCCAGAGATTGAACATGTCGGAACCGCACCAGTGGCGAAGCTCGCCCCAGCCACCCAGCTTGGCCAGGCCGTAGAACGTGAGCAGCGCCGACCCGCAGATGAGCACGATGACCTGCACCGCATCGTTATAGGCCACCGCGCGCATGCCGCCGAGCATGGTGTAAAGGCCGGTGAGCACAATTACCAAGACGGAACCGATCCAGAAGCTGTCGATATCGAGGCCACCCACGTTCAAATGCACCTCGGGAAAAAGAGTGCTGAAGACCACGCCTCCGGCGAAGATACCGACGGCAATTTTAGAGACGATGAAGGTGACGATGGAGACGATGGAGAGCACATAACGGGACTTGACGCTGAAACGCCGCTCGAGAAACTCCGGCATGGTGAAGACTTTCGACCGCATATAGAACGGCACGAAGATCCACGCCAGAACCAGTAGGGCCCAGGCATGCAATTCATAGTGCGCCATGGCGACGCCGCTGGTGGCGCCGGAGCCGGCCAGACCCACCACGTGTTCCGAGCCTATGTTGGACGCAAAAATCGAAGCGCCAATCACCCACCAGCCGAGATTGCGGCCGGCCAGGAAATAATCGGTTGCGGAATCCTTTCCTTTGCGGACCACCCAGGTGGCCACGCCAAGCAGAATGCTGAAATAAGCCGCTATCACCAGCCAGTCGATGCCCGTGATCCGAGTGGTGGGGGCGAGGAACGCGAGGTGCGGAGTCATATCTCCTGATAGATTAAACCAATTCGGAGGTGACACGGGCTGAAGGCGCGCGCCGGCTGTAATAAGATGGTTTCGTAATAGCATGAGACACACCACCGGAAGACGAATCGAGATACGCAGGGTGGCCGCCTGGATGGCGGTTGTGCTGGCGGGTGCGATGCCGCTGGCCGGGCAGACGCTGCGACAGGCGGCGGCAGCGCGGGGGATTCCGATCGGCGCCGCGGCTGGGGATGGCGAACTCTCGCCGGATTGGATAACAGTTCCGGACTACGCCAGCGTGCTCTCCACCCAATACGACATGCTGGAGCCGGGCAACGCCATGAAGTGGTGGGTGACGCAGCCCACATCGCCAACCTCGTTCGACTTCACGTCCGCCGATACGCTGGTGGCATTCGCGCAGAAATACAACATGCTCGTGCGGGGCCACAATCTCTGCTGGCACTCCGATAATCCACAATGGCTGGTAGGGTCAACTGGGACCGGAGGGTATGCGTCCACCGCGTCGAAGGCGCAAATGGCGGCACTGCTCCAGAACCATATCAACACCGAAGTGACCCATTTCGCGGGGCAGGTGTTCGCGTGGGACGTGGTCAACGAAGCCTTCAGCGACTCGACGCCGACGACGCTGAGCGACTCCATCTGGTATAACCAGCCCGGCATCGGGATCGGCACCGGCAGCGGGGCTGCCACCGATACGGGCTATATCGAGCAAGCGTTCCGCTGGGCGCACGCCGCCGATCCCAACGCGTTGCTCTTCTATAACGATTACGGCATCGAGGGGCCGGGCCCCAAGTTCGACGCCGTTCTAGCCATGGTCACGGATTTTGTGAACCGCGGTGTGCCCATCAACGGCGTGGGCTTCGAAATGCACCTCGAGCTCAACAATTATCCGAACTACTATCCAAGCCCTGCCGGCCTGGCGCAGAACATGCAAGCTCTGGCGGCGCTGGGCATTCAGGTACACATCACGGAAATGGATGTGCGGCTGCCGGTGAATTCGAGCGGGGTCGCCTCGCAGACGGATCTAGATGACCAGGCGCAGATGTTCCAGGACGTCTTGACGGTGTGCCTCCAGCAGCCCAACTGCACGGCGTTTCAGGTCTGGGGCGTCTCCTACAACGATTCGTGGATTCAACCGAACTCATCCATTTGCGGGGCCACGCCATGTGGCGACGCGCTGCCCTTCGATTCCAACTACACTCCCACGCCGGCGTTCAACGCGCTGATGACGGCCATGGAGACGGCCTCGCCGTTCCCGGTGCTGAAGACGACCGACGTGGTGAACGCCGCCGGCTATCAAGGCGGAGCGGTGTCGCCAGGAGAGCTATTGGCGATTTATGCCGTCGGTTTCGGTTTCGGCTCGCTCACTCCAGTGACCTTCCAGATGGTCGGGAACAGTCAGTACCCGATCGGCCTGGGAGGCGCCCAGTTTCTGTTCGGCGGAAAGCCGGGGCCAGTCATTTATGCGCAGCAGGAGCAGGTCAACGTAGTCGTTCCATTTGACGTAGCGGACACGCAGCAAATCCAAATCCAGTATCAGTTCTACCATTCGAATGACTACTTCAACGGTCCCATTAGCAGCGCCGTGCAATCGAATGTGGTGACGATGCCTGTGGTGGCGGCCGTGCCCGCGATTTTCTCCCTCGATGGAAGCGGCAGCGGGCCGGGCGCGATTCTGAACTGGCCGGATAACTCGGTCAACAGCGCGTCCAATCCGGCCGCGGCAGGAGGCTATGTTCAGATATTCGGCACCGGCGGTGGCGTGGTTGTGGGACCCGCAATGGAAGACGGCGCGCTGGCGCCGGGCGCGTGGAGCCTGGCCACGCAACCAGTCACTGCCACGATTGGCGGATTGCCGGCAACGGTTCAATATGCCGGATCGGCGCCGGGCCTGGTAAACGGTGTCCTCCAGGTGAACCTGCGGATTCCGTCTGGCCTGGCGCCGGGGCCGCAGCCGGTTGTGATCACCATCGGCACGGCGCAAAGCCAGCCCGGCATTACCGTGGCGGTGAAGTAGCCCGCCGTGGCGCACGCACTCGTGCGTGCCGCGTCGACACTGATGTCGACGCGAGAAGTTTCGCCGCTCAGCCGCACTAATGCTCCGTATGATCTCCGTTCGCCGGCTACCACACATCTATCCCCGGGATTGCTGGCTGTTTCTTACCTGGGGCCTTCACGGTACCGTCGCGCCGTACCATTTTCCGCCCCCCCACAAAGCGTCGGCCGGTCAGGCCTTCGCCTGGCTGGACCGCCGGTTGGATATGGCTTGCAGTGGTCCCATGTTCCTTCGCCAGGACGCCATCGCGAACCTGGTGGTTGAGTCCCTGCACAGGGGGATGGAACTCGGACATTATGAACTGGCTTCTTTCGTGGTGATGGCGAACCATGTCCACGTCTTGCTGCTGCCGAAGGTGCCGCCCAGCCGGTTACTGAAAGCGCTGAAGGGTTGCACCGCGCGTGAAGCGAATCGCTTGCCGGGCAGGACGGGAGAGCCATTTTGGCAGCGAGAATCGTACGATCATTGGGTAAGGGATGAGCGGGAGTGGAGGCGGATTGAGTTCTACATAGAGAACAATCCCGTAAGAGCGGGATTGGTCGGGCACGCAGACGAATATCGCTGGTCGTCAAAGTGGAAGCAGAGCGGCGTCGGCACGAATGCCGACGCGGCACGCACGAGTGCGTGCGCCACCGTGGCCGGCGCGGGACTCTTGCGCTAGCGATTTGCGCCCCTCCGCTTTACTTGCGCAGAATCTTGTCGACGGCTTTGGCGAGCGAGGAGAACTCGGCGCGGGCGGGGGAATCGGGAGCGTATTCGGCCACTGTCAGGCCCTGCGACACCGCCTCGGCCACCACCACGCGCTGGCCGATGGCGGGCAGCACCTTTTTCCCCATGCCGCTGAGCGAGGATGCCAAGCCGCGGCTGAGGTTTGTGGACATCAGCACCTTGGATGGTACGAAGCGGATGCGCGGCTTCTTCGAGCGCCGCTCGGCCCGCGCCTTGAGGGCCAGCGACAGAGCTTCCTTGAGGGCGAACAGGTCGAGGGGTGACGGTCCGCAGGGCAGCAGCATGAGATCTGCGGCCAGCGCCGCCTGATAGGCCACTTCAGGCATGCCCGGCGGCGTATCGATGAGTACGATATCGGCGTCTTCTTCAGCCTTGCGCGCCCGCGCCCGCAGCGTGCCGGGGACAGGCACCTTCTCGACGGAGCGCGCCAGCATGCCGTCGCCCTGCCCAGCCCAGGCCACCAGGCTATGCTGCGGATCGGCATCGAGGACGGCGACGCTGCGGCCCATGGCGGCGAACTCCGCCGCCAAATTGCCCACAATCGTGGACTTGCCGACTCCGCCCTTACGTCCAGCCACGGCAATGATAGCCATAGAGGTTCATCATAAGACAAAAGACGGGCAGGCAATAGACCGCTGGCAAGAAAGGCAAGAAAGCCAGGGGCCAGGAGCTGCGCCGCCGGGCCGCCACGACCGTCGGGCTAGAAGGTCCCACCGGGTTTTGCGGGGGCGCCGGCAGGCTTGGCTGATGGGTCAGGAGCTCCAGCAGACGCGCCGACAGGCTTGGTGGGCGGGTTACCAGGCGTGGCGGTCGGCTTAGCGGATGGTTCAGCAGGCTTGGGAGATGCGTCAGCCGGCTTAGCGGGCGAGTCTCCAGGTTTGGCGGCAGGATCGGCAGGCTTGGCGGGTGCGCCACCAGGATTGGCTGGTGCATCGGTGGGCTTAAGACCGGCATTGGCGAGGATCGCATCCACGTACTCGCGGGTCTCCTCAACGTCCGGCACGCCGCCGGATTCGTCAACCGTCTTTGGTCCGGCATTATAGGCGCCCAGCGCCTGAGGCAGATCGCCCCGGTATTTTTCGATAAGCTGCTTCAGGTAGCGGGCGCCGCCATCGAGATTCTGCTTGGGATCAAAGGGGTTGGCGACGCCCAGCTCGGCGGCGGTTTCCGGCATGAGCTGCATCAATCCCTGAGCCCCTTTGACGGACACAGCGCAAGGGCGGAATCCGGACTCCTGCCCAATCACGGCGCGCAGCAACTTGGGATCGAGGCTCTGTTGTTTGGCGGCGTCTTCAATCAAGGGGTTGACCAGGTTGTCGTCCAGGGGGTCGCAGTCCGCCTCGGGTGCCCCAGCCGGCTGGTTCCCCTCCAGCGGCATGAGCCACAGCCCGAGTGTTTCGGCTTGTTTGCGAATGGCGGCTCGCTGTTGCGCGATGGCCACCCGTTGCAACTCCGCGGCAGTGGGAGGCGGCTTGCCGGTAGCTGCGGCTGGCGGCGGGCTGACCATGGCCGGCGCGCCGGGCGCGGCTGGCGCTTTCGTCACGGTGGGCGCCTGCGACACCGGCGGAGCCGGCGCAACTTGCGCCAGTACCCCCGGGATGCTGCTCAAGTACCCGAGAAGGATCGGGACGAGCCATTTGGCAAATGCCGCCCGATACGGAAGCATCCAGCGGCCGATTCTCGCCCGAGGCTTCGATAACCGTTTCATCCTGCATTAGCTATCGGCCAAAAGCGGGGCTCGCAACAGGTGTGCCGGGCGAGGCCAGATGTGACCCGCAAGCCCACACGGAAATGCGCGCCGGCGATAACGTAACCTGTTGAAGGCAAAAACCCTTTACAATAGGTACTTGTCTTGCCGAGGTTTTGTGAATGCGAATTCCAGCCGCTCTATGTCTCTACGTTCTTATGTGCTCCGCCGGAGCTTACGCGCAAGCAATCGCCGGGTTCGGCGCGATTATGGGAAAGGTGCGTGACATATACGGAGACGGCATTCCGGATACCACGGTGACCATCACCAACCGGGCGTTGGGCCTGCGCCTGGTTTTGGTGACTACCGACGACGGCGTTTTCAACGCGCCCACCCTGAGGCCGGCCGCCGGCTACGCGGTGAAAGTAACCCGCAAAGGATTTACCGGCTGGGACGCCTCCAACCTGAGGGTGCCGGTGGGCGAGACGGTGAACTTCCATATCACCCTGCAGCAAACCTCGGCGGGAAAGAAACCGCAAACTGCTAGCGCGCCGGGGGTGGAGGACACCAAGAGCGGCGTTACCGATCTGATCAGCCGCGATCAAATCCTGGATTTGCCGTTGAGCGGACGCCGCCTGGAATCGCTGGTAGCGCTATCGCCGCTGGCCGCGCTGGGCGCAACCCCCAACACCATCGGTTTTCGCGGCAGCCCTTCAGGGGACGTCGCGGTGGTGGACGGGCTGGACGCGAGCAACGGGTACTTCCTCAACAAGGCCGACCCGCTGCGGGCGTTTTCGGCGGAGGCGGTGGATAGCGTCCAGGTGATCGCCTCTACGGCGCCGTTCGAATACAAGGCCACCGGCGGCATTGCCAACGCTGCCACGCGCGGCGGCACGGAGGATTTTCACGGCGAGGCGTACGCGTTCTACCGCAACGGCAGCTTTGCTTCACCGGACCGGTACGATCCGGGCTTCCGGCCGCCCGACAAACAGGAGACCGAGGGCGCTAACGTGGGCGGCCAGGCTCTGGAGCGGCTGTATTTCTTCGTGAGCCTGGAAGCGATGAGCGGCAGCTCGCAGGCCATCAATCGCATCACTAATCCGCTGATCGCCGACCCCAACAGTGTTACCGTGCTTCCCTCGCGCTGCGGCGCGCCTGCGACATCGGTGCAATGCACGGCCGCCGATAAGTTCATCCAGTCGCAGATGAATGTGATTGTGCCGCGCTCCGACAAATCGCTGACCGGCCTGGCGCGCGCCGATTACCATTGGACCGAGCGCAACAGTTTCAGCCTGGTTGCGGATGCGCAGCATTACCGCTCGCCCAACGGAGCCCAGCAACTGGCCGTATCGCCGGACGGCAGCCTGTTGGGAGACAACGGCAACCTGGGGGAGGAGACGCGGTACGCGGATGCCGGCTGGACGTCGCAACTGGGATCGAATGTGGTCAACCAACTGCGCCTCGGCTGGTATAAGGACCGAATTTCGGTGCTGCCGGAGACCCAACAGTGGCCTTCTACCGGGGGGCTGGGGCTGACGGTGGCCGGGGTGAACGTGGGCGCGAATCCGGGCTATCCCGGCGTCGTGCCGAGTGAGGAGCGGGAGCAACTGTCGGAGAATTTCACCCTGGCATCGGGCGCCCACATCGTGCGTTTAGGCGCCGACGGCGCACGCGGCCAGGACTGGATCCACCAGGTGTACAACCAGGACGGCACATACGCCTACCCCTCGCTGATAGCCTTGGCGCAGGATTTCAGTTCCAACAAGACTAACGCCAAAGACTACACCTTGTTTACGCAGCAGTTCGGCAATCCAACGCGCAACCTTGGGTCGAAATCCATTGGAGTTTACGCGGACGACAATTGGAAGGCCACGCGACGTCTGCAGATAGAGGTCGGTCTGCGTTGGGACAAGGAGCTTCTCCCGCAGCCGACCGCAAACAACGGCAGTTTCTACCTGACCCAGTACATCAGCTCGCCCAATTTGACGCTGCAGCCGCGGGCCGGGTTTTCTTATCTATGGAACGACCGGACGGTGATTCGCGCCGGCTTCGGTTTGTACTATACGCCGTTTCCGATGCAACTGATCGACGCGCTGTTTTTGGGCAATGGCGTGTACCAGACCAGTATCAGCGTGAACCCGTATCAGAGCGGCGCACCGGTGTTTTCCAAGGTGATTGCGAGCGCCACCACTATTCCCAATGCCTCGAGCAACATCGCTTTCGCCAATAGCAAGTTTCGCAATGAGAATCAGCAGATCGGAACGTTCGCCATCGAGCGCAGCCTGGGCCGGGGCACCACCGTCACCGTCAGCTATGTCTACGGCCGGGGCCTGCACTTGTGGACGGCGGAAGATCTGAACCTGAATCCCTCCAACGTCGACAAGACGTACACCATCGACAACACCGCCGGCGCCGCCGTCAATACGGTGACCTTGCCGATGTGGAACAGCAAGACGAGCGCGTTTTACGGCCACGTGTATAACGTCGTGAACAACGGAGCCTCGTGGTACGCGGCCGGCGTGGCGCAGTTTCGCAAGCGGATGTGGCACGGGCTGACAGTGGACGGATCCTACACCTGGTCGCAGTTGCTGGACACCCAAAGCGGCCCGTTGTTGTTCAACTCCGTGCCGCTGAGCACGTACAACGGCGACTACGCTTTGGACAAGGGCAAATCGAATCTCAACCAGACGCAGCGCGGCGTGGTGGAACTGGTATGGCAGCCCACGCTCACCCGCAGCACGTCTCCGCTGGCGCGCTTTGCGCTGAATGGCTGGCAATTCTCAGCCATCGCGACGATCGCCACGGGGCTGCCCGAGACGGCGGTGGTGAACGTCCAAGGTCAGCAGTTTACCGGCCTCACCATGGTCTACACCAATTCGATGACCGGCACGGGCGGATGGAATCGCATGCCGCTGGACCAGATCAACAGCCTGTCGATGGGCGGCATGCACCCGGTGAATGCGCGCCTCTCCCGCAGCCTGCCCTTTACGGACCGGCTCCGGGGCGAGCTGATGTTCGAAGCTTTCAATGCGCTCAACTCGCAGTTCAATACCGCCGTGAACAACATTGCCTACACGGCGCAGTCGGGCGTGCTGAAGCCCGTTCCCGGCGTGGGTGCGGGCATCGAGTCCTGGGGCCCACTGGACGGCACCAATGCGCGCCGGATGCAGGTGGCCTTCCGACTGACGTTCTAGGGCACGCGCGGTCTCCGCAAAAGCCGGCTTCGAGCCACGGATACACACAGATAAGACCTGGCATCGTAGGTCATTGTCTTCCGATCTTTGCTCATCGCCATTCTGGTTTCGCGCCTTCCGGCGCGGCGGTAGAATTGGGTTCACGGCTCGAGCGCGCGGCAAAGGACGCGTTAAGCATGACAGTCGATTGGAAAGGCGTTTTTCCCGCCATCACCACGCAATTCCGCCCGGACGAGACGCTCGACCTGGCGGCCACCGCGAAACACCTGGAAAGCATGATCGCGGCGGGCATTCACGGTGTTGTGTTTCTCGGAACCGTGGGCGAGAACACGGCGCTCGAATACCAGGAAAAGCTGGGCGTGCTGCGCGAAATGAAGCGCGTGGTGAGCGGCCGCGTTCCGCTGCTGACGGGCGTTGCCGAATACACCACGCGCCTGGCGTGCCGCTTCGCGGCCGACGCGGAGAGAATCGGCGTCGACGGCCTGATGGTGCTGCCCGCCATGGTTTACAAATCGGACGAGCGCGAAACCATTGCACATTTTCGCACCGTGGCGCGCGCCACCGGGCTGCCCATTCTGGCGTACAACAACCCTGTGTCGTACGGCGTCGATATTACACCCGAAATGTTCGCGGAGCTGGCCGGCGAGCCGAACCTGGTGGCGATCAAAGAGTCCTCGGAAAATGTGCGCCGCATCACCGACCTGGCGAACCTGCTCGGCTGCCGTTACCTCTTATTCGGCGGCGTGGACGATCTGATCCTGGAAAGCATTCTGCTGGGCGCGCAGGGCTGGATCAGCGGCCTGGTTAACGCCTTCCCGCAGGAGAGCCGGCTGCTGTGGGACCTGGCGTCGGCGGGCGAGTGGGAGAAGGCGCGCGCCGTGTACCGCTGGTACACGCCGCTGCTGCACCTGGATACGAATGTCAAGCTGGTGCAGTGCATCAAGCTGGCGATGCAGGAAACGGGGCTCGGCTCCGAGACCGTGCGCGCGCCGCGGCTGACGCTGGTGGGGCGGGAGCGCGAAGAGATTCTGGCGATTGTCCGCCGCGCCGTTGCGGCCAGACCGGCGCAGCTCGCCGGCGTGCAGGCGGGCTGATGCCCTGCTGCGCTGCAAAGCGGGGACTGGCTCGAATTTCGCCGCTTTTGCGAAACTTCGTGCCTGTACCCGGTTTGCCTCTGAGGAGTCTCTACTGCGTGCAATGCGGCACGCTTCGCCACGCTGCGCCACAAGCGGTTGAGGTGCGAATTTGCAACGAGTCCAGGTGATTGATTCCCACACCGCGGGCGAACCGACGCGAGTGGTGATCGGCGGCGGTCCGGATCTCGGGCCGGGAACCGTGGCCGAGCGGCTGGAGCGCTTTCGCAGCTCGTTCGATTGGTTTCGCTCCGCCGTGGTCAACGAGCCGCGCGGCAATGACGCCATGGTGGGCGCGCTGCTCTGCGAGCCCGCGGACCCCACTTGCGATGCGGGCGTCATCTTCTTCAACAACGTCGGCTATCTGAACATGTGCGGCCACGGCACCATGGGTCTGGTGGTGACGCTGGCACACCTGGGGCGCATCCGCCAGGGCGGCATTGCTCAGAAAATGCTCCGCATCGAAACCAATTGCGGCGTGGTAGAGGCGCGGCTGAACCCCAACGGCAGCGTGACCGTGCGCAATGTACCCAGCTACCGGGCGGCGGCCAAGGTCGCGGTGGAGGTGGAAGGACACGGCGCGGTGGTGGGCGATGTCGCCTGGGGTGGCAACTGGTTTTTCCTGGTGCCGGAGCCGCGGCAGCCAATCGCGCTCAGCCGCCTGGAACAGCTCACCGAATTCGCCTGGCGCATTCGCCGGGCGCTCGCTGCCGGCGGCATCACCGGCGATGACGGCCGCGAAATCGACCACATCGAGCTGTTCGGCCCGCCCAGCGCGGCCGGCGCGCATAGCAGGAATTTCGTGCTCTGTCCCGGCAAGGCGTACGACCGCTCGCCCTGCGGCACCGGCACCAGCGCCAAGCTGGCCTGCCTCTACGCCGAGGGCAAATTGCGGCCGGGCGAAGTGTGGCGGCAGGAAAGCATTGTGGGCAGCGTTTTTGAAGGATCGATCACGGTGGAGGGCGGCCGCGTGCTGCCGGAAATCACCGGCTACGCTTACGTCAATGCCGAGGCGGAATTGATCCTCGATGAGGCCGACCCGTTCTGTCACGGCATCCCGTCATCATGCCAGCCACCTACGACGTAGCCATCGCCGGGGCCGGCATTGTGGGCGCAGCGGTGGCCGATGAATGCGCCGCCGCAGGCTTGCGCGTCGTCGTCGTGGAACCCGGGCCGACCGGCGGCGGAGCCACCGCCGCGGGCATGGGCCACATCGTGGTGATGGACGATTCGCCGGCGCAGCTCGTGCTGACGCGTTATTCGGTCGAGTTGTGGCGCGAGCTTGCGCCGGAGCTGCCGCCCGAAGTGGAATACGCCAAGACCGGCACCATCTGGGTCGCGGCCGATCCCGAGGAAATGGCCGAGGTGGAGCGCAAGCGCCAGGTTTACGCCTCAGCCGGCGTGCGCGCCGATGTATTGGATGCGCGCTCGCTTGCCGAAGCCGAACCGCAATTGCGCGCCGGCCTGGCCGGCGGCCTGCTGGTGCCCGATGATGCGGTGATCTATCCTCCTTCCGCCGCGCACTTCCTCCTCGAGCGCGCAGAGGCGCGCGGCGCGGAGGTGCGCGTGGGCACAGCGGTAGAGTTGGCAGGAGTGGCGCAGGCGCCCCGGTTTTCGGGTCCGATGCGGATTCCGCCTGCTAAGACGAGCACCGCCGGCATTCGCTTGCGCGACGGCGAGCTGCTCGCAGCCGGCATCGTCGTGAATGCTACCGGAGCCTGGGCGCCGGAGCTGACGCCAGGCATCGAGGTGCGAAAACGCAAAGGGCACCTCGCCATCACGGACCGCTATCCGGGCTTCGTGCGGCATCAACTCGTCGAGCTCGGATACCTGAAGAGCGCGCATTCCACCGCGGCCGATTCGGTGGCGTTCAACGCGCAGCCTCGGCGCACCGGGCAAGTGCTGATCGGCTCTTCGCGGCAGTACGACGCGGCGGGGCCGGACATCGAAGCGCCCATTCTCAGCCGCATGTTGCGCCGCGCGCAGGAGTATTTGCCGGGCCTGGCGGACTTGTTGGTGATTCGCTGCTGGACCGGCTTTCGCGCGGCCACGCCGGATAAGCTGCCGCTGATCGGGCCGGCCGCCGGCAGCGACCGGCTGTACCTTGCCACCGGTCACGAAGGCTTGGGCATCACCACATCGCTGGCCACCGGCAAGCTGGTAGCGGACCAAATTCTCGGCCGCCCCTCCGCCATCCCGCGCGAAGCTTACTTGCCGGGACGGAAACACGAGGCGCAGCATGGCTGACACGGTCACCATCACGGTGAACGGTGCGCCGGTCACCGTGCCGACGGGTGCGACCGTAGCGGCAGCGGTGGCGCTGGGCGGCATCCACACTTTCCGGCGTTCTGTAACCGGCGAGCCGCGCGCGCCGCTCTGCGGCATGGGCATATGCTTTGAGTGTTGCGTCACCATCGACGGCCGCGAACACGTGCGAAGCTGCCAGACCTCCTGTGCCGAAGGTATGGAGGTCCGCACCGATGCCTGATCACTCTTTGTGGGGCAGGTTGATAACCTGCGGGCCGATCGCCAATCGGCCCAACCGGGCGCCAGCCCGGCCGCAGTCTCGCCGCCGACGGGCTTCCCATGACTGACCGGGCTTTCGACATCCTCGTGATCGGTGCCGGCCCCGCCGGACTGGCGGCCGCCTGCCGTGCGGCGGAATCCGGCGCCAAAACAGCCATGATGGACGAAAACCCCAGGCCCGGCGGGCAGATCTGGCGCGCCTCCGCGGGCCGCTTGCCGGTGGCTGCCCAACCGTGGGTGGTCACGGTGGGAAAGCACGGCGTGGAGTGGATTCCCGCGGCGCGCGTCTTTGCCGCGCCCGAACCCGGGCGGCTGGCGATCGAGAACGCGGAAGGCGAATTCTCGCTCACTTACCGCAGCCTGATTCTGGCCACCGGCGCGCGCGAGCGCTTCCTGCCGTTTCCCGGCTGGACGCTGCCCAACGTGATGGGCGCCGGCGGCTTGCAGGCGCTGGTGAAATCCGGCTTGCCGATCGGGGGAAAGAAGATCATCGTCGCCGGCACCGGGCCGCTGCTGCTGGCGGTGGCGCAGTATCTGCGGTCGCGCCGGGCCGATGTGCGGTTGATCGCCGAACAGGCTTCCCGGCGGGCGCTGGCGCGGTTCGCCGCCGGCCTGCCGCGGCATCCGGAAAAGCTGATGCAGACGGCGCAGTTTGCCTGGTCGCTGTTCGGGGTGAAGTTTCTGGCGGGTTGCTGGCCAGTGGCAGCCGCGGGCGAAGGCAAACTGGAAAGCGTTACCCTGCGCTGCGGCGGCCGGACGTGGACGGAATCGTGCGATTACCTGGCCTGCGGCTTCGGTTTGATTCCCACCACCGAACTGGCGGCACTCTTGGGTTGCCGCATCGCCTCCGCCGGCGTGGAGGTGGATGAGTTCCAGCGCAGCTCGGTGGAAGACGTGTACGCAGCGGGCGAGGTCACCGGCATCGGCGGCGTGGATCTGGCCGTTGCGGAAGGTGAGATTGCGGGCTTCGCCGCCGCCGGACAGCCGGATCGCGCGCGGCGCTTGTTTCATGCGCGGGCGGTGCACCGCAAATTCGCCGCCGCGATGGATGGGGCTTTCGGCCTGCGCGAGGAGCTGAAAACGCTGGCGCAACCGGAGACGCTGATTTGCCGCTGCGAGGATGTGCCGCTCGGGCGCATCCACGCCTGTTCGGGATGGCGCGATGCCAAGCTGCACACGCGTTGCGGCATGGGCCCGTGCCAGGGCCGCGTCTGCGGCGGGGCGCTCGAGTTCCTGCTCGGCTGGAAGGCGGAATCGGTGCGGCCGCCGCTGCTGCCCGTCAGGGTCGCCAGCCTGATTGGGAGCGAGCCGGGCGACGTATAAGGCAGGCCCGGTTCGGGAATCGTGAGCCTTTGGGACGCCTGCCAGATACGTTCGCGTGTGGGACGGAAGTAGCCGGCGCTCAGGCGAGCGTATCCCACCGCCTCACTTCTGGAACTCGATTCCGCGCACCACGCCGTCGGTGCTGCTCTGTCGCATGGCGTACTCCACGGTGACGGCGGCCGGTGTTTGCGCGCCGCAGGTGAACTCCGCGGGACCGCGCAGGATGCGCACCCGGGTGGGGTCGGGAATCGTCAGTCGCAGGGGGCCGCTCGTCAACCGCACCGTGATTCGAATGCCGTTTGCGGTGCAGTCCACCTGCTGCAATGTTCCGCTGACGCGGTGAATGTCGTCGCCGGGTTCGATAAACGGGTTCCAGTCCGCAGCGTTGTTGGGCACGCGGGTGGTCACCATCTCTGGCCGCCCGTTCGAGTCGCTGCGAAGCTGCACATCGAGGTGGGTTTGCGCCGTGTACTGGATCCGCGCGGCGCGTGCGCGTTCCTCTTCCGTGGTGGCAAGCGCCAGCGCTTTGGCCGCCGCCAGGCTGGCCTCGTCGCTCCGGCCAAGGCCGAGCTCGGCGTCGGCCGTCACGCACCAATACGCCTGCGCCCGGTTCGGCGCGATGGCTTTCATGGCGTGCAATTGGGCGAGGGACGTTCGGTCGTGGCCCTCGCTCTCTTCGAGCAGCGCCAGCCGCCAGCGCGCGTCATCGAGGTCCGGCCGCAACGCCAGGGTGCGTTCCAGCGCAGCGCGCAATTCGGCGCCCGTCACGCCGGCTCCGTCGAGCAGCGCCACGTAGCGGTAGCAGATATCGCCATCGGCGAGGCCGAGCTCGAGAGCGCGCTTCCACCAGCGGCGCGCGGCCTCCGTGTCGCCGCGCGCCATCGCTATCACGCCCAATCCTGCATAAGCCTCCGGCCGGTTCGGGGCGTCACGCGCGAGTTGGTCATAGAGCGCCTCGGCGCGGTCGAGCTGCTGTGAAGTGACCAGCACATTCGCCAGCACCAGTTTCATTGCGAAGGCGGTCACCGGGCGGGCTTCAACGGCAGCCGGCGCGGCCGGCGCAGCCGCGGCCGGAAGCGGATTGTGGGGGCGTTCTCCGATCCAGGAGCCCATGTCGCTCGCGATCGCGTCCAGCGGTTTGCCGTAAATCGTCTCGAGCGTCCGACCGCCGGCCGCGCCGGCGCCAACCTCCGCCAGCAGGCTGGCGAACCGCGGCGCGTAGGCAGGCGAGCGGACCAGCATCTCGGTCAGCGCCCAGCTTTGCGCGTAAAACATTTCCGCGCTCTCGCGGTGGTCGAGCACGGGCGAATTCGCCGCCAGCGAGACGATCTCGGATAGAGGCAGCCAGGGGCGCCGCCGCAATAACTGGAGGCGAGCCGCCACATCGCCCCGGTCGTCGCCGGACGGCCCGGCGGCGGCGGAAAACACTTCGGCGAATCCTTCGTTCAACCAGACCGGAGGAGTGAGGCCGATGCGGTGAATCAATGCATGCGCGTATTCGTGAGCCAAGGCGCCGTCGTGCGCCGCGTCCAGTGCGGGCACAACGATGTAGTCGCGGCTTTGCGAACCGGCGTAGTACCCATCCGACAACGGTTTAGGCCGATACGCTTCATATTCGTCCTCGGAGCGGAAGCCGATCACCCGCACCCGATGGGCCGCGGCCGGACTCCAGCCCACCTGCCGTTCCGCCAGCACGCGGAGCCACTCCAGCTTCCCCAAGGCGTCGCGGGCCTCCGCCTCCGATTGCGAGTAGACCTCGAAGTGGCTGTCCTGAACGACCACCCACCACGATGGCTCCGCGGCATGCGCACACGCGCACAGGCAGGCAATCGCCAAAAAACGGAACCTCACCCTCGCCAGCACCTCGTCTCAATCATATCGCCGCTGTTTTGAGGCAATGCCGCACCGCATGATCCTGTCTGCCGTAAGCAGGCCAGCCGCGTGCGCACCGTGCTGATTAATGCCCGTCCCGCTCATGCATCAGGCTCCGTTGCGCCCGGCGAAGCGATGGGCTGCGGGTTTCCGATGCGCAGTGGCAACGCCCGTTCTGCTACGATTTGATCCAGCCATGGTCCGTCGTTCGCACAAGCCCATCACCGCGCGCGAGGCCGCCCGCCGTCTGCTGCGCGCACCCAAGGATGCGCGCCGCGGCACCGCTTTCCGCAAAGCCATCCGCCAGATCCCGCGCGGCAAGGTGGCCACTTACGGACAAGTTGCGGCCGCTGCCGGCTACCCGCTCTATCACCGCCAGGTGGCGCAGTTGCTGCGCAGTGCTCCGCTGGGATCTCTTCCCTGGCAGCGCGTGCTGGGCTCCGGCGGCGCCATCAAGCTCCATGGCGAAGCCGCCCTGGAGCAGCGCATTCGCCTGGAAATGGAAGGGGTACGTTTTCGCGGCAAGTGCGTCGACATGGACGCGCACCAGCACCGCTTCCGTCCCTGGGAAATGGAGGAATAAATCAACCGCGCGCACGGCGACCCTTTGTGCGGATTGTTATGCCGAGTCGCGGCTGCGAACGTCCGCCGCGGCCGGATCCGGGGATGAGGCGCGGCTGAGCTCCTTCGGCGGGCGGCCGCGCCTGGGCCGCTCAAGTTGAAATTGCTCCAGGCTGGCGATGGCGGCATCCAGGTCCGCCAATTCCTGCCGCAGTTGGGAAAGCACTTTCGCCAGATCCATGCGTGCTCTCCTGAAGATACCACTACACCGCCCCCTGCGGTTGGACTCAGGTGAACTGCGGCCCGCCGCTCTCATGGCCGGCGGCCGGACCGGCGGTCGATGTCAGCCCGCGAGACGAATCGATTGCGCGACGTCGCCGGCGCGCTCGGGTACGAATCGAACCGAGACCGTCTTGTTGGAGTGCGCCTGCAGATCGTTGAGCTTGAGCATGTGACTGCCCGATTCGATCCGCGTCCTGGCGGTGATCACCAAATCAAACGGAGTTCCGTCCGGACCCTTGACGATCAGCAGCCTTTGAGCTGGATCGACATTCATGATCGTGGCCGAGAATGTCTCCGGGGGCCACGCACTACGATACGCCTTGACGGATGCAGTAGCCTTCGCCGGCGTTTTGGCCGGCTGCTTCTCGGCTGCCGTTGCGGGGAGCGTCAGAAGAAAAGCGCACGCCACCATTCCTAGCGCATGAAAAGGCGTTTTACTCATTTCTGTTTTTTCACCTCCATTTTGTTGGACGGGGCCGGGCTGGGAAAGGCGTTGCCGCCGCACCGTCAATTCACGGCCGGTTCAGGTTGCTTGGTGTGAATGCGGACACCCCGCGTATTGGCTGAGCCGCGGAGTGTGATCTTTCAAACGGCGGAATTGCCCAATCTCGGTGCCGGAAGGACTGCGTTCATTTGGGGGCCGGTCCCCGAACAACTTGAACGAAGGCCTCGGGGCGAATCCACTTTTCAAAGGCTGCCCGGACCTGCTGCGCCGAGAGCGCATAATAGCGTTGCGCGGCGCGGATGGGTTCATCGAGCGGCAGGCCGACCAGAGCCCGGGCCAGAAAGCCGCTGGCCACGTCATCCTCGCTCGATTCGCTCATGGTGATTTGCCGCAGCAGCAGGGCCTTGGCTTGCTGAAGCTCGGCCGCAGTCACATCGGTGGTGCGCATGGCGGCGAGGTCCCGCTCCACCAGCAGCCGCGCCTTCGAGACGTTGTCCGGATCGCAACCGTAAGTGACCGAATACGTCGCCCGCGTTTCGGTGGCGCGCAAGGCGTTGTCCACGTTGTAAACGTAGCCGGTCTTCTGCCGCAGATCCCGATACAGGCGGGTTGCGTAGAAGCCGCCGCCCAGCACGTTATTGCCAAGCTGCAGGGCATAGTAGTCGGGATCGAAGCGATTCATCGCCACTTCCTGGGCGAGCTCGACCGAATCCTGCACCTGGGTCGGATCCGGCACGTTCACGGCAGCCGGACTGTTCGGAGGCACTGCGGGAAGAGTCACCGTGGGTTTGGCTCCCGTGTTCTTCCACCCGCCGAACCATTTCTCGAACACCGGCCGGGCTTCCTCGGGCGTGATGTCGCCGATCACCGCGATGGTGGTCATGTCGGGGCGAAATACTCTCCCGTAATAGGATTTGATGTCGGCAAGCGTCACGGACGAGACCGATTGCGGCGTCGCTTCCCGCAGGGCCGGGTCGTTCTTCGGCAGCAGCGCGGACTCTAAAGCGCGGTGCGCGCGGTACTGCGGGCTGGCAAGCGTGCCGGCGACGATTTGCGCCACCTGCCCGCGCACAATCTTGAACGCATCCGGCGGCAGCGCGGGGTGGAGTTCGTTGTCCGCCAGCAATTCCACGCCTTTGGCGAAGTCCTGCTTGAGGACCTTCAGATTGAAGGCGGCGCCGCCGGTTTCCGAGGCGGCGATATCGTCCAGCGCTTTTTGGAAGGCGAGCCGGTCGCGGGTCTCGGTCCCGTAGGTGAACAATTCCGCGAGCACGTCATCGTCGCCATCCTGGCCGGGTGGAGTCTGCAAATCCGGCTCGTGTTTGACGGAACCGATCACGGTGACCGTCGGGCTGGCCTTTTCCGTTTGCACGATCAGGCGCAAGCCGTTCGAAAGAGTCATATCGGCGGGACGCGCGGGCACTTCCGGCACTTTCAACCTCTTCACCGAGGCTTCCGCCCAAGCGGGCAAGGCAACGGGCTTGGTGGGCGCCGCCGTGGTCGCTTCAGCGCCGCCAAAACCCTTGCCGGCGACCGGCGCGCCGGAGGCCGACGGTTTCAGCGTGGCGACCACCGCCGTGTTTACCGACAGGTAGGCCTTCGCCACCCGGTTTACATCGGCCAGCGTAACCTTCTTCATCGCTTCGACAAGGTCGTCGGGCGACTGGCGGCCTTCGTCGGCCAGCGCCTGCGACCAAACTGCGGCGAGATCCGAAATGGAGTTTCGTTGAAACTCGGCGTCGGCGATTTCACCTTTTTTGGCCGCGTCCACCAGCTCCGCGGGCACGCCCTTCGCCGCGTAGCCCGCCAGGATGGCTTTCATTTCCGCGGTAATGGGCGCCGGGTCGGCCGCCGCCGGCACTGCGGCCAGCGCAAAACCGACGCTGGCTTTCGGATACGTTTCGGCCACGCCGAATTCCGTTCCCAGCGCCTTGCCGAGAGGCACCAGGCCATAAAGATCGGCGCGCTGGCTGCCGATAACATCGCTCAGAATCCGCACCGCGGCAAAGTCGGGGCTGGAGGTCCCGGGCATGCGGAAAGCCACAAATACCAGCTCGTAGGGCAGATTGCTATCGAGCGTGAAGCTGTCCGCCTTGACCGGCGGCAAGTGGATCTCCGGCCGCGCCGGAAGCGGCTTTCGCTGGATGGGCCCGTACAATTGTTTGACCTTAGCCAGGGCCGACGCCGGGTCCACGTCGCCCGTGATCAGCAGAATTGCGTTGTTCGGCGCGTACCAATCGCCATAAAACTTCTTGAGCATGGCGGCCGTGGTCGCATCGAACGAAGCCCTTGTGCCGAGCGCATCGTGCGCATACGGCGTGCCGGAGAAGAGGTCTTCGTTGAGGCGGGTAACGAATTTGTAGGTGGGATTCGACAAGTCGCGCGAAACCTCCTGCTCGATAGCTCCGCGCTCTTCCGCCCATTGCTCCTGCGAGTCCTCGACGTCCTGCATGCAGGCCGAATCCAGTCGCAGCGCGACTTCCAGATCCTGGGCCGGGACGGTTACGAAATACTGAGTGATGGTCTGCTGCGTATCGGCGTTCTGGCGTCCGCCCAGTTCGGCATAGATGGCCGCGATCTGATCCGCGCTCAGCCCCTCGCATCCGCGAAACGCCATGTGCTCCTGAGCGTGGGCCATCCCGGGGAAGCCCGCGGGCGTTTCGTCACCGCCCGCCAGGTAGTTCTCCTCCACCGTGACCACCGGCGCCAGCGGATCCCGCACAATCACCACGCGCAGACCGTTCTCCAGCGTCGCCCGCACGGCGGAATCGCGCGTCTGCTCCTCGGCCGGGGCCGCGCCCGCGATCATCGCCAGAAGAATCGTCAAAAGAATTCGGCGTAGACCTCGAAAGCCCATCGT
Organism: Bryobacteraceae bacterium; assembly: GCA_049698695.1. Classification (GTDB taxonomy): domain Bacteria; phylum Acidobacteriota; class Terriglobia; order Bryobacterales; family Bryobacteraceae; genus Bog-375. The sequence goes on from JBAVYH010000095.1 coordinate 42,533, forward strand.
GCGATGGAAAGAACGGTAGTGCGATTTCGGCGATGCGATATTCATAGTCACCATTATCTGCCGCCGAGCCGCAGGAAAAACCTGGTACTGCAAGTCTGACGCTGAAAAGGGTAATGGCGTAATTGGTTACTGCCCCGAGTCTTAGCCACGCCCTGAGTCACCCCGCCCAGTCCGGCAGTTGCCTTGGGTTGTGGGAAAGGCGCAGGTCATGTTCCTCTGCACAGTGACAGGGTCGGTGCGGAGGCTCAGTCAATTCAGTTCAGGCTGACCACGATTTTCACCGTGGGCCATGTTCACCAGCGCGCCAGCGGAGCAACGGTCGCCTGCTGGCCTGGGTTTTTCGGCTCTTCAGGTTTTTCAGGGACTTTGGCCTGGTCAATGCCGATCTCTCGGACGGATTCCAGGCAGCTGCCCTGTCCACCCAGGAACGATGGAGAATCCTCCCAGGACGAGCCAACCGCCGCCAAGAATCGAAAGGGCCAAGCTCTCAGATGCCGAGCAAACGTCTCGGTTGATACACGCGGAGCTCACAAGAGTGCCGGCAATAATCCCTAAAAATACAAGAAGTAGGACATTGTAGATCAGCGTGACGACAATTCGCCGGACGCGGCTGGCTGGTCGACCAGTCGGGTCTTGTGCCGGTTTGAAATGATCAACTTCGGCGGCAATCAGCGGATCGCGGATTATAACCCGCGCTCCGGCTAATAAATCGTGGAGACCCTGGGCTCTGCTGGTTACAAACATGAAGACAAACACGGGAATGCCGAAGATTTCCTTTACAACGGATCGGACTGCAGCTCTCCAGAAGGGAAGATTGTCATTACTCCGCGCACATACGATCCGGATGTTGCTCCTTTGATGACCAAAGGTCCCGCCGTAGCGAGCAACCATGAAGGGCTCGTAACCAAGAATCGCCGCAAGGATGACAACAAACACCGCGATCCGGCCCCCAACACTGTTTTCGAGAAGAATACCTGCCACGAGGCCCCCAATGACAAACAGCCCTAGGCAACAGCCGAGATCGATGCGGAGGGCGCGGAACCGCAGTCCGAGTGCAGCACAGTGAACAGGCTCGGCGTTTTTGGGCGCAATTGGGGACGGAACTGCGTGACTTGTCTCGATGGCTTTTACTCCTTGGTGCCTTCCTTCAAGGTAACGCAAACTCATCCACCAGTTCGCGCATGTGACTGCCGGCATCCATTCCCTTTTTGAGGGCCACGTCCAGCGGCGCCCCTTTCCTCCCGTGCTACACTGCCTCTCATGCCGGAGCTTCGCGAGGTGCCGGATTCGCCGCCGCCGTTTCTGGGTAGCTGGCGGCGCGTCTACATCGCCGTGCTCGTCTACTTGGCGGGCGTGATTCTGGCAGCCTACTTCTTCTCGCGTGCCTACCGATGAGAGCGCTGGATTGGGTGGTCCTGCTCGCCTCGCTGGTCTCCATCGTCGCTTACGGCCTGTACCGCAGCCGCGGCAGCAACACGGTGGACCGCTACCTGCTCGCCGGCAAGACCATGCCGTGGTGGGCCATGGCGCTTTCCATCATGGCCACCCAGGCCAGCGCCATCACGTTCATCTCCACCACCGGCCAGTCCTACGTGGATGGTATGCGCTTCGTGCAGGCGTACTTTGGCCTGCCGATTGCCATGGTCGTCATCTGCGCTACCGTGGTGCCGGTGTTTTATCGCGCCCGCGTCTACACGGCGTATGAGTACCTGGAAAACCGGTTCGACGCCAAGACCCGCGCGCTGGCGAGCGTCATCTTTCTCTGCCAGCGCGGCCTCTCCGCAGGGCTCACCATCTACGCGCCGGCCATCGTACTCTCGGTAATTCTGGGATGGCCGGAGCGCGCTACCACTCTGCTGATGGGCGCAACCGTGGTTACTTACACCGTGATCGGCGGCATCAAGGCCGTCACTTGGTCGGACGTGCAGCAGATGTGCGTCATTTTCCTCGGCCTGTGGATTGCGCTCATCACCGTCATCGTGCTGCTGCCGCACTCGGTCTCGTTCGGCGACGCGGTGTATCTGGCCGGCGCCGCCGGCCGCCTCAATGCCGTCACCACCAATTTCGACTGGAACGACCGTTTCAATATCTGGAGCGGCCTGATCGGCAGCACGTTCCTGTTTCTGTCCTATTTCGGCTGCGACCAGTCGCAGGTGCAGCGCTATCTCACCGGCCGCTCCATCGCCGAAAGCCGGCTCAGCCTGCTGTTCAACGCCGTGGCCAAGATCCCGATGCAGTTCTTCATTCTCTTCATCGGCGCCATGGTGTTCGTCTTCTACGTGTTCGTCCAGCCGCCAGTGCTGTTCCAGCACGCCGAGCTCGAGCGCATCGCGCAGGTAAGCGAGTTTCACGGCGTCGAGGCCCGGTATCATGAGGCGTTCGAACGGCGCCGGGATGCCGCCTTGGCGCTGGCCCAGGCGCATCGCGCCGGCGACGGCGCAGCGCACGCACGCAGCCTCGCCGATTACCGCGGCGCGCAGCAGTCGCTCGATGCCGCCCGCGCCACCGCTGCGCGCCTGGTGTCGGAAAACGGCGGCGAGCAGGATTTCAGCGACACCAATTACATCTTCCTCTCGTTTGTAACGCGCTACCTGCCGGTTGGCATCGTGGGACTGGTGATTGCTGTGATCTTTGCCGCCACCATGTCCGCCAGCTCGGGCGAAATCAACTCGCTCGCCACTGTCACCGTGGTGGATCTGTACCGCCGGCATTTTCGCCGCAGCGCCAGCGACCATCATTATGTGACGGCCTCGCGCTGGGCCACCTTGTTCTGGGGCGCGTATGCGGTCGCGTTCGCCGGCTGGGGCAGGAAGCTCGGATCGCTGATCGTGGCCGTCAACGTGGTGGGATCGCTGTTCTACGGCTCGCTGCTCGGCTGTTTCGTGGTGGCGTTCGCCTTTCGCAGGGTCGGCGGCACGGCGGTATTTCTGGGCATGCTGGCGGGCGAGGCCGCCATTTTCTGGGCATTCCTTTGGGGCAACATTTCCTATCTCTGGTACAACGTGATCGGCTGCGTGGTGGTGGTCGCGGTGGCGCTGGCTCTGACGTGGCTCGCGCCTGCGGCTTTCGCGAGGCCTAGTAGCCCGGCAGCGCGATGATCCCCGCTAGAAACCGCACCGGCCAGACAACGCCATCCTGCGGCCGACCTCCGTTACGTAGCCGGTCACCGAATTTCCGTGGACGACAGAAGAACTCGCGACGGCTGCGGACCGAACTACTCCAATGCGGCAACCAAGGCATCAAGATCGGCTTCAGCCGGCCCTTTTGGAAGCGGGAATTTTGCTGCCACCTCGAAGACCTCGTCCTGCAAGGTGCTTCCATTTCGCCATCGGTCCAATCGACCTCGTCGCAATAAAGCCTGGATAAGCGCCAGCCGAAACGATACGGCAAGCGGGTCAGCTTTCGGCCCGCACAGACCGGCCACCATGCTCAAACTGAGTGATCTTTGGGCTTGCGCTTGACTTGGCTCGGACGCCATAAAGGACCACACACGCCTCAGGTCCTCAACGCGGACCGCTGGCACAGGCCTAGCAAGGAATGCATTGAAGGCCGATTCCGACACACGGCTATTATACCCGTGGGTGGTGGCGGTGGCACTGGCTCTTACCCGCCTCGCGCCCGGCGCCTTCGCCAAATCCAGTAGCCCGCCAGGGCGATGATGCCTGCCAGCGTCAGGTAGACCAGGTAGTGGTGGATGTTGCGCTCCACCGCCTCCCAGCGGTCGCCGAGGAAGTAGCCCAGCGACAGAAACGCCGAAACCCAGAGGCAGCCGCCGCTGTACGCGAACAGCGCGAATTGCGGCGCCTCCAGGTCACTCATGCCGGCCGCATATGCCGTGAGGTGCCTTACACCGGGAATGAAATAGCCGAAGGTGAGACTCCAATGGCCGGCCCTGCGGAACCAGGCGTGCGCCCTTTCCACGTGTTCCTCGCGGATGCGCACATACCGGCCGTAACGATGAATCAGCTTGAGTCCGAACGTGCGGCCCAGCACATAGCTGATGGTGATGCCGCAACTGCTGCCGGCGAACGCCGCGGCGAACGCCAGCGGCCAGCGGAAAGTGCCGCGGAACACCAGGTATCCCGTGAAGGTCAGCAGCGTCTCATCCGGCACCGGCAAGCCGACAATCCCCAGCATCAGCAGGCCGATGATGGCCGCGTAACCGTACTCGGTGATCCATGCCAGGATTTGTTGTTCCATCGGGAGCGCGCGGCCTCGGGCGTGGGACCGAGTTAAAGCACCAGCGCGGAGATCTCCACGGGCGTCCGCTCACCCGCTACTACCACGATGCCGCTTTCGGTGACGTGATGGGACTGGCGGTCGTGTTCCAGATCGTAGCCAATTTGGGCGTCCTCCGGCACGCGGACGTTCTTGTCCAGAATGGCCCGCCGCACCCTGGCCCGCCGGCCTATATCGCAGTTGTCCAGAATCACACACTCATCCACGATCGCGCCCGAATGTACGCGCACGCCACGCGACAGGATGGAGTTGCGCACCATCCCGCCCGACAAAATGCAACCGCCGGAAACGATGCTGTCGATGGCCTGCCCGCGGCGGTTCTCTTCGTCAAAAGTGAACTTGGCCGGCGGGTCGGGATAGCTGGCGCTGCGCAGCGGCCACCCGGGGTTGTAGAGGTTGAGCGCGGGGATCACGGTCCGCAGGTCCATATTGGCTTCGTAGTAGGCCTCGATGGTTCCTACGTCGCGCCAATAGGGCTCGGAGTCGGCCGGTTCGCCGGGAATGCGGTTGTCCTGGAAATCGTAGGCGTAGATCTGCGCGTTGCCGGCCAGCTTGGGCAGGATGTCGCGCCCGAAATCGTGGCTGCTGGCTTCCTCCGCCGCGTCTTCGACAAGCAGGCGGAGCAGGCTGCGCGTGGAAAAGATGTAATTGCCCATGGAGGCGAGCACGCGCGTGTCGTCGCCCGGCATGGTCGGCGCCGTGGGGTTTTTCTCGTGGAACGCCAGAATGCGGCCGGCCTCATTGACTTCGATGACGCCGAACTCGGAAGCGTGCCGTTTGTCGACCGGGATGGCGGCCACGGTGACCTCGGCGCCTTTGTCCAGGTGGTAGTCGAGCATGTTGTTGAGGTTCATCCGGTAGATGTGGTCGGCGCCGAAGATGACCACCGCGTCCGGCTCCGCCTGCTCCACCAGGTTGATGTTCTGATAGATGGCGTCGGCAGTGCCCTGGTACCAGGTCTCGCCGGGAGACCTCATTTGCGCCGGCACCGGAATGATGAATTGCGATTTCAGCAGGGTGCCGAACTGCCAGCCTTCGCTCAGGTGCTGCAATAGCGACTGGCTGCGGAACTGGGTCAACACGTAGATCGAGTAGATGCCCGAATTGATGAAGTTGCTGAGCACGAAGTCGATGATGCGATACTTGCCTCCGAACGGAACGGCCGGTTTGGCCCGTTCCTTGGTCAGCGGATAGAGCCGCGTTCCTTTGCCGCCGGCCAGCACGATGCCCAACACCCGTACGCGCATAGTCTTGACCAAAGCCCTATTTTTTCAGGCAAGTGCCGGGAATTGCAAGGCAAATCTGCGAGGCTGGCCCGCCGCCTAAAGTAATCCGCCGCTCCACCGATAGATTCATTGGCGTAACGCATTGGTTCAATGATTTCCATCATCGGGATTGTCCTCGTGTTTGGCGCCATCGCGGGTGGCTATGCGATGGAACACGGCAAGTTCCTGGTCTTGATGCAGCCGGCCGAGCTGCTCATCATCCTCGGGGCTGCCATCGGCACCCTCGTGGTGGCTAATCCGCTGCCCAGGCTGGTTCGCATCGGCAATGGAATCGTAGGGGTATTCAGCGGGGGAGCTTACACCAAGGCCTTTTACCTGAGCAACCTCAAAATGCTGTTCGAGCTTTACAACCACGCCCGCAAGGCGGGAACAGCCAAGATCGAAGAGGAGGTGGATAACCCGGAGAAAAGCCCGATTTTCAGCAAATACCCGGATTTCATGAAATCGCACCACGCGGTGGCGTTTCTCTGCGACACGCTGCGCATGGCGTGCTCTGGCGGCGTGGACCCGATGGACATCGACAACATGATGGAAGCCGATCTGGAAGTCCACCACAGGGAATCGGGCGAGCCGGTTTCCGCGCTCAGCACCATGGCGGATGCTCTGCCGGGGCTGGGAATCGTGGCGGCGGTGCTGGGCGTTGTTATCACCATGGGCTCGTTAGGAGGCCCCAAGGAAGAGATCGGCCACAAGGTAGCCTCGGCGCTGGTCGGCACGTTCCTGGGCATTCTGTTGTGTTACGGAGTCTTTGGCCCGCTGTCCTCGGCCATGCGCGGACAGATTGACGCCGAAGCCAACTACTACAGTTTCCTGCGCATTGCCGCCCTGGCTTTCGTCAAGGGGATGAGCCCCATTTTAGCGGTGGAGTTGGCGCGCCGCTCCATCCCCTCCGAAGTGCGCCCGACGTTTAAAGAGATGGAAACCGCCTGCCGCAAGGGCAACCAGGTGGCCAGCAAGGCGGCGTGAGCTATGCCCGAAAAAGCCCCCGACGTCAAAGCCCGGCCGATCATCGTGATCCGCCGAAAAGGCGCCGGGCACGACGGGCATCACGGCGGCGCCTGGAAAGTCGCCTATGCCGATTTCGTTACCGCCCTGATGTCGTTGTTCATCGTGCTTTGGCTCATGGGCGCCGACAAAGACGTGCAGAAGGCCATTAGCGCCTACTTCAACAACCCGAGCGGACCCGGCAAGCAGGTCGGTACGGCCTCTGCCGGATTGGGCAATTCGATCGAAGTCCCGAAGGACGATATGAGCAAGCTCCGCGAGAAGATCCAGGAGGCGCTGAAGGCGGTACCCAACTTCCGCAACCTGAAAGACCACGTGGAAATCACCATCACTTCCGACGGGCTGCGCATCGAGCTGCTGGAGAATGAAGCCGGCATTTTTTTTGAGTCCGGCAACGCGGTTCCCACGGAGAACGGCAAACGGCTGCTGACCACGCTGGCGCGCGAGCTGGGCAAACTGCCCAACAGCATGTTGATCGAAGGCCACACCGATTCCAAACCGTACAGTGGCGACGCCGCGTACAGCAACTGGGAGCTTTCCGCCGACCGCGCCAACTCGGCCCGCAAGATTATGCAAGCCAATGGCCTGCGGGCGGACCAGGTAGGCCAGGTTCGGGGCTTCGCCGACCGCCAGTTACGCCATCCGGAGGACCCGACGAACGCTTCGAATCGCAGAATCTCGGTGATTGTGCAATACCTGCCCTCCACGGCCGGGAGCAAAGGCGCCACCGACAAGCCAGATGCGGCGCCTGAAAGCGGAGGCGAAGGCGAAACCAGACCTGCCGGGGCCAGCGAGCCTCCAGGCAATCCGAAACCCGCAAAATAGCCGCCGGCACGCGCGGGACCGGCCGCTGAAAGATCGCTGTGCGGGGGCGCTATCCCATGCAGGCGAAGATTTCGCGGTAGAACTCGGGATGAGCGCGCCAGGATTGGGCGGTGACGAGATTGCCATCGCGCACAGCCGGCAAGGGGCTGAAAATGCCGCCGCTGTGCTCCACTTCAATGCGCACGTTGGCGTGGCAGGTGACGGTGCGGCCCTTGGTGAGCCCGATCGCTGCCAGCACCTGGATGCCGTGGCCGATGGCGCCGACGCATTTGCCCTGCGCGGCGAAATCGCGCACCAGCTCGAGCACGTCGGGATCGTTGCGCAGATACTCCGGGGCGCGGCCGCCCGGGATCAGCAGAGCGGCAAACTCCTTGGCTGCAACCGCGGCAATGACCACGTCGGCATCGAGGCGAGGGCCGGGCCGTTCGACGTATGTCTCCCAGCCGGGCTCGGCATCGAAGAAGACCAGGTGCAGGGGTCTGCGCGATGGCGCCGCCACAACGGGCTCCCAGCGGGCTTCCAGGAAACGGTGGTAGGCATAGAGGGCTTCGTAGCCGTCTCCACCGTCGCCGGTGACGATCAGAACCTTTTTGCTCATGGGAGGCTCCGCTCCCGCCAGCATAGCAGCCCTGGAGCAGGGTGGCGCGCGCAGCGGCGGGAGATCGTTCTTCCGTGGTCTTTCAGGCTTCGTCGAAGCGCGACACGTCGACTGACGACAAGAACCGATCGCCGATCCCACCTCGAATTTCAGGCGGCCGGGCCGGGAGCGAAGCCGCTCAGGAAAGGCAGGTCGCCTTCGACGAAATCGAGACGCCCGAGGTCGCCGCGTGGTTCCCACCGCATTTCGTGGAATATCAAATTCTGCGGCTCGCCGTGAAACCTGGTGACGCGGAAAAAAATCAGGGTAATCGGGTCCTTGCCGGGATAGGTGTACTCGTAGCGCGCGATCTCCTCACCCGCAGCCCGGCGAATCCCCAGCTCCTCTTCGAGCTCGCGCGCCAAGGCCTCGGGCGGCGATTCGCCGGGTTCCACTTTGCCGCCCGGAAACTCCCACTGCAGCGGATGCGCCTGCCGGGGCTGCCGGCGGCCAATCAACACCAGCCCGTCGCGCTCCAGAATCGCCGCTACCACTTGGGTCATGCCAATATTGGAACATACCCGGGGGATTGGTCCGGCCGCGCCGGGCAGCACAGCGCCGCGCGGCGCGCATCGATGGCTGCAATCCTGTAGCCTGAGAAGGGCGGTAGCTTCCCCCGGTTATGAACCAGGTTTTCTTGCAGCAGACAATCGAACAAGCGACGGAGAGCGTGCGCCGCGGAGGCGGGCCGTTCGCGGCGCTGGTGGTGAAGGATGGTGCGGTGATCGCGTCCGGTACCAACCGCGTCACTGCGGCCAATGACCCCACGGCGCACGCCGAGATGGTGGCGATCCGCGAGGCGTGCCGCGCACTCGGCACCTTTCAGCTCACCGGCTGCGACGTCTATTGTTCCTGCGAACCCTGCCCAATGTGCCTCGGCGCGCTGTACTGGGCGCGGCCCGCGCGCATCTTCTTCGGCGCCACTGCCGCGGATGCAGCCGCGGCTAGCTTCGACGACTCGTTTATTTACCACCAGCTCTCCTTACCCCATGCCGGGCGCGCCATCCCGATGATTCACGTGACGGACCAATCCGCCCAGCGGCCTTTTGAAGAATGGGCAGCCCGGCCGGACAAAGTGCGCTACTAGATGGAACGGCATCCGGCACGCGGTTTTGAATGCGGGATTCGGTCAGAATCTGGCCAAAAACAAGGGCTAACTTCTTTGTTTGCGTTAGACTTTGGCCAGGTTTTGGCCAAATCCCATCGAACGCTGACACAAACAAGCCGCGCCGCGAGCGTTGCTATGATGAAAGCTATGAGGTTTTTGCACAAATTTCTCCTGATTGCGCCAGCTGTTTGCCTGCTGGCGCAGACCCCGCCGGCCCCGACGCCGGCCCCCACGACCGCTCCGGCTGCCGCCCCGGCCGCCCCGAAGCTCGCGACGCCGGTTCCCCCCGGAATACTCGCGCCCAGGCCCGCACCGCCGGCGCCGGCGACGGTGCCTCCGGACCGCGTGGTTCTCAAGGCTGGCTCCGTGACCCTCACGGCCGCGCAGTTCGACGATCTGATCGACGGGCTTCCCGGTAATGTCAAGGCGATGGCGCGCGGCCCGCGACGCAAGCAGTTTGCCGACTTTCTGGTCCGGGCGTACATCCTGTCCGCGGAAGGCAAGCGCCGTAAGCTCGATGAAACCCACGCCTACCTCGTCCAGTCCACCCTCAACGACGACCAGGTGCTGGCCGCTCTGGTCACCGATCAAATCAATTCGGAAACCAAGGTTGACGAAGCCGAAGCCCGCAGATATTACGACGAGCACAAGGAAAGCTACGAAGAGGTCACCGCGCGCCACATCCTGATCCGTGCGAAAGGCGCCCCTATGCCGGTCAAGCCGGGAGCGAAGGAATTGACCGACCAAGAGGCTCTGGCCAAGGCCAATGACGTGCGCAAGCGCATCCTGGCCGGCGAAGATTTTGCCACGCTCGCCAAGACGGAATCGGACGACACAACGAGTTCCAACGGCGGGCTGCTGCCAGCGTTTCCACGCGGGCGAATGATGCCATCGTTCGAGCAGGCGGCTTTCAAGCTGAAGACGGGCGAGGTGAGCGAGCCGGTGAAGACTCCGTACGGATACCACATCATCAAGGTCGAAGGGCATACCACGAAGAGTTTCGAAGAAGTTCGCGCGCAGATCGAGAAGACGCTGGATCAGCAGAAAGCGCAGAAGATCCTGGAAGACATGACCAAGGGCGCGTTCTACGATCCGGAATTCTTCGGCCTGCCGGCTGAAACGCCGAAGGCGCCTGCCCCGCCGAGTCCGGCTGCCCCGCCGGCTGTCACGCCGGCTCCGGCGAAGAAGTAAAGTGCGGACGCGGAGACTGGAAATCTCCTGCCCGCAGTGCAGTTCGGCGGAGGTGGCTTACACTTGCACGCCGAACTGCTGTTTCAATCATGTGTGCGCCGGCTGCGGAACCACATTCGAGCCGGTCACGAAAGCGACGGGTCGCACGTTGGCCGGCATCGTTCCGCCTGACCCGCTGCCCGAGGCCTCCGACCCAACCGTGGCCTGCGCGCGGTGCGAAGCCACCGAGGTGTACCTGACCGCCGAAGACGCCGCCGTGTGCGCCCGATGCGGCGCCGTGCTGGAAGTGGAGCTGACGGAAATCCATCCGGGGTAGTGAGGCGGAGCGGCTGCCGGCAATCAAGGCCGAGCCGGGCCGGGCATGCCCGGCCCCTGGAGTTTTTGGAGGGCCTCGATCAGGGCGGGCACCACCTGGAACAGATCGCCTACGATGCCATAATCGGCAACCTCGAAAATCGGGGCCTCGGCGTCCTTGTTGATGGCGACCACGGTGCGCGCGCCCTTCATGCCCACCAAGTGCTGGATGGCTCCGGAGATGCCGATGGCCATGTACATTTTCGGGGCGACGGTCTGGCCGGAGCTGCCCACCTGGCGTTCCATGGGAAGCCAGCCCGCGTCGCAGATGGGCCGCGAGGCGGCCAGCTCGGCTCCCAGCGCCTGCGCCAGTTTCTCAATCAGGGGAATGTTGTCGGCTTCCTTGATGCCGCGGCCCACCGAGACGATCAGCTCCGCCGCGCCGAGGTCCACCGCGCGCTGCGATTCGCGGAAGGGTTCGAGCGGGCGCGTGCGAATCTCGGCTGGCGCAAGGCTGGGTGTGACGAACTCGACTGCGGCGCTGCCTTCCAGAATGCGGTCAGCGCGGTACGCGCCAGCCTGCAAGGACGCCAAGTAAGGCGCCTCCCCCGCGAATCGCACGTCCGCATTCACTTTACCCTGGAAGAGCTGACGGACCAGCGTCAGAGCGCCGTTTTCGACGCGGTGCGATATTACGTCGCTCACCGCCACGCGATCGAGCCTGGTGGCCAGTTTCGGAAGAAAGTCCCGAACCTGATAAGTGTGCGGAAACAGCACGATGGCAGGTTTGAAAACATCTATGTGCGCCTTCAGCGCCAGCGTGTAAGCATCCGGCGTGTAATCCTTCAGCAGCTCGTGCTCGAACGCATAAACGGTTTCGAGTTGCTTGGTCGCCAGCTCGTTCGCCAGTGCGCTGATGTCTTGGCCCAATACGGCCGCCGAGGCGGTGGTCCCCAGTTCCCGGGCGATTTGTTGCGCCGCGGCCAGGGTCTCGAAGGACATGCGATGCCACTGGCCCGCGCGCTGTTCCAGGACCGCCAGAACGCTTCCTTCGCTCATATCACGCGCGCCTCGAATCGCAGCTTCTCCACCAGTTGCGCCGCGGCCTGTTTGGGATCGCCTTCGAACAATTGCGTGTGCTTGGTGCGCTCCGGCAGGTAAACGCGTTGGAATGCGATGCTGGGCGCGGCCGCCGCAACACCCAAACTGGCGGCCGTGACTCGGCGGACTTCCTTAGACTTGGCCTTTTTGATGCCCATCAAGGTGGCGTAGCGCAGCTTGCTGATGCCGGATTGGACGGCGAGCAGGGTCGGCAGGGGCATCTCGATATGCTGGAACCAGCCGTCTTCGAGTTCGCGCTTGACGCGGATGGCGCCTTCGCGCGCTTCCACTTCCATGATGATGGTGGCGTGCGGGAGGCCGAGGAGTTCGGCCAGAATGACGCCGGTCTGGCCGTAACCGAGGTCGTCGGATTGCAGGCCGGTGAGAATCAGGTCGGGCGATTCGCTCTTCACCGCGGCGGCGAGCAGGCGGGCGCAGGCGAGCGGATCTAGCGCGCTCGCGTCCTCCTCGACATGAATGGCGCGGTCGGCGCCCTTGGCCAGCGCTTCGCGGATGCTTTGGCCGGCACGCTCAGGACCGGCGCACAGGGCGACGACCTCTCCGCCGTGCTTTTCCTTGAGCTGCAGGCCGGCCTCCAGTGCGTAGGCATCGGGCTCGTTAATTTCGTAAGTCAGGTCGGCTTCTTCGATCCATTGGCCCGAGGCGGCGATGCGCAATTGCGAATCGCGCGCCGGAACCTGCTTGATGGCGACGATGATTTTCATAGGAACGGCACCAGTAGGACAGGCCATGGCCTTTGCTGGCCTGTCGCTGCCCCGCGGACGACACTTTCGAAAAACATTTACAGCCCACCGCGGTAGGGCGCGCCTCGGGCCGGGCATGCCCGGCCCCTACAAAACAGGTCGGAGGCACCCGCGGACGACAGGCGTATCCCACCAGCACAGAGCAGCGGCTTCACTATTCAGAATACCGCTTGAAGATGAGGCAGCCGTTGGTGCCGCCAAAACCAAAGCTATTGGAGAGCGCGTAATCGATCTTCATCGGCCGGGCGTGGTTGGGAACGTAATCCAGATCGCAATCGGCGTCCGGATGCTCATGGTTGATCGTCGGCGGCGCCACCTGATCGCGCAGTGCCAGCACGCTGATGCCAGCCTCGAGCCCGCCGGATCCGCCCAGCAGGTGGCCGGTCATGGACTTGGTGGAGCTGACGGCCACTTTGTAAGCGTGGTCGCCGAAGGCGCGCTTGATGGCCGCAGTCTCAGCGCGGTCGCCGACCTCGGTGGAGGTGCCATGAGCGTTGATGTAATCCACCTGCTCGGGGGCGATCCCGGCGTCGCGCAATGCATTGCGCATCACGCGATAGGCACCATCGCCATCGGGCGACGGCGCAGTGACATGAAAAGCGTCGGCGCTCATGCCGTAGCCGACGATCTCGGCCAGGATACGCGCGGACCGGCGGCGAGCGAATTCCAGCTCCTCGAGCACCAGGATGCCGGCACCTTCGCCCACCACGAAGCCGTCCCGGTCTCGGTCCCAGGGGCGCGAGGCGCGTTCCGGTTCGTCATTGCGCGTGGAAAGCGCGCGCATGGCGGCGAAACCGCCGATGCTCATGGGAGTGACCGCACCCTCCGTGCCGCCGCAAATCATGGCGTCGGCATCGCCACGCTGGATCATGCGGAAAGAATCGCCGATCGAATGGGAGCTGGTGGTACACGCGGTGGCGGTGGCGGAATTGGGTCCCTTGGCGCCGGTCCGGATCGAGACATAGCCCGAAGCGAGATTGACGATGGTAGCGGGAATGAAAAACGGGGAAATGCGGCGCGGGCCATGCTCCAAAAGGGTCTGGTGCTCGCGCTCGATGACTTCGAATCCACCGATGCCGCTGCCGATGTAGACGCCCACCATTTCTTCGGTCTCCGGCGTCACCTTCAGGCCAGAGTGGGCGAGCGCGCAGTCCGAGGCCGCGATGGCGAACTGGATGAAGCGCCCCATCTTCTTGATTTCTTTTTTCTCGATGTACCGCGCCGGATCGAATCCTTTGACTTCTCCAGCGATGCGGCAGGAAAAGGCCGAAGCATCGAACTGCGTGATGGGGCCAATGCCGCATTTGCCGGCGCGAATGGCGGCCCAGGAGTCCTCGGTTCCGATGGCTAGCGGCGTCACCAATCCCACGCCGGTCACTACCACTCTTCTCGTCAAGTCTGGTCTCCCTGAGAAAAGTGGCTACTTCTTGGCAGTCTTGTTCTCGATGTAGTCAACGGCGTCCTTGACAGTTGTGATCTTCTCGGCGTCCTCGTCGGGGATCTCAAGCTCAAAGGCCTCTTCGAAGGCCATCACGAGTTCGACGATGTCCAGCGAATCCGCGCCCAAGTCGTCAACGAACGACGCGGTACTGTCGACCTGGCTCTCGTCGACACCCAACTGCTCGACGATAATCTGCTTCACCTTCTGCTCTACTAATGCCATGCACTCCTCCTGGGATATGCGAACGCGTTGATTTTAGCTGCCTTTGCGGAGACTTCGCAAGTGATAGGCCGATGTGACGGCCCGGCCCCATGCAGGTTGCTCATGGGCAAAACCGGAAACTTCATTCTGGCACATTTTCGCACGGGAACTTTCAGCCGGTCGTGGTGTCCATTTCAGCATGGATCGGGAACAGGCGGAAGCGGCCGTTCCGGCGCTCGAAGCGCGATCACTGACCAAGCGGTACGGCGGCTTCCGGGCGGTACGGGAGGTGAGCTTCTCCATCCGGCCGGGCGAGCTGCTGGGCGTGGTGGGGCCGAACGGCGCCGGTAAGAGCACTATCGTCAGAATGTTGACCGGGCTGACCGAGCCGACCGCCGGCGGCGTGCTGTTTCGCGGCCAGCCAATCGCCAGCGATTTGGGGGACTACAAACGCAACCTTGGCTATGTACCGGAAACGCCGGACCTCTACGGTTTTCTCACCGGCTGGGAGTATCTGGAAATGGTGGCCACGCTGCGGGGCTTGGAGCGGCACCGGTTTCGGCGCAAAGCCGAGGCCATGCTCGATGCCCTGACGTTGTTCCCCCACCGTCACAACCCGATTGCCGGTTATTCCAAAGGCATGCGCCAGCGCATCGTGGTGATTTCGGCGCTGCTGGACAATCCCGCTGTGCTGATTCTGGACGAGCCGTTTTCGGGCCTGGATGTGACCAGTGCGCTGGTATTGCGGCGCCTGATCGGGATGTTGGCGGCCAAGGGCAAGGCCATCCTCTTCTCGTCGCCGGTGCTGGAACAGGTGGACCAATTGTGCTCGCACCTGGTGTTGTTGCGGCGCGGTTCGGTGGTAGCCAGCGGGACGATGGAAGAAATGCGGGCCGGCCCCGAAGGGCGCGCCGGCGAACTGAGTCTGGAAGCGCGGGTGATGCAATTGACCGAACAGGTGGATGCCGGTGAAGTTGCGCAGAATCTTCTCGCGGCGGCGATGGCGCCTTCGCGCTAGCCGCCTGGCGCGGCGGCCGATTGTCCGCCTGACGCGCCATTTTCTGGCCCGGCTGGTACACGGTGACCAGGAGGAGGGGTCGGATTTCAACCTGGGTGCGGGCGCGCTCCTCGGACTGCTGGCAGCTCCGGGCGCCTTCCAGACCTTCGTCATGATCAACAAGTACTCGACGCTGCTAGACTTTTTTCTCCACCACCAGCACCCGGACTACTACCTCCGTTCGATCCCGGATAAGTACTTGTTCATTTCCATCGCCATGGCAGTGACCGGAATCGTGACGGTCCTGAAATGGGACCGCATTTTACCGGACGCCCAGGACTACACGAACCTGGCGCCACTGCCCATTCGGGCGCGCACCATTCTGGCCGCCAACGTGGGGGCGATCGGGATTGCGGTGCTGCTGTTCGTGACGGTCGCCAATGCCTTCTCTACGCTGCTGTTTCCTGCGTTCGTGACGGCGGCGGCGCAGGTCGGGCTGCCCGAGCTTGTGCGTTTCGTGGCGATCCACGCCGCGGTCATGGCGCTGGCCAGCCTGTTCACGTTCTACGCGGTGTTCACCGTACTGGGGATCTTCGCTACGATATTGCCGCGGCGGGCGTTTCAGGGCGTCTCATCCTGGCTGCGCGGCATCCTGGTCGTAGCATTCCTGATGCTGTTGCCGAGCGGTGAAGCCGCGCCGGCGCTGTTGCGGCAACTGGCGGAGAAGCCGGATTCACCGCTGCGCTGGCTTCCCTCGTTCTGGTTCCTAGGCCTTTACCAATCGTGGCAGCACAAGGCTACGCCGGCGCTGGAGGAAGTGGGGCGGATGGCGCTGCCCGTCACTGCGGCTTTGTTCGTGTGCATGGTGGCTGCGTACGCCCTCAGCTATCGGCGGCGCTTTCGCGCCGTTTTGGAATCCACGCAGCGCCGCAGCGGCCCCCGCAGTTTCCGGCTGGTGCCGGCGGCGCTCGATCTGGCGGCCAGCCGCACCCAAGGGTTTGAGCGCGCCAGCCATCGTTTTGCGGTGCGCGCCTTGCTGCGCAACGAAGGCCATCGTCTATGCCTGGCGGTGGCACTCGGGCTCGGATGGCTGCTCGGGTTTCAGAGCGTGGCGAATGCTCGCGGCGACGCTCGGCCATCGGCGGCCCTGCTCGAAGGCCCGCTGATTGCGGTTTATTTACTGGCTCTGGCGCTGCGCCTGGCATTTGAGATGCCGGCGGTTCTGTCGGCAAACTGGATCTACCGTTCCTTGCTGGATCCGCTCGCCAATCAGAGCCGCGGCGTGGCGCGTCGCGTGATGCTGGCGTTTCTGGTCCCGGCTGTGCTGCTGCCATCGGCCGCGTACTTCTGGTGGAAGTGGGGTTGGGCCGCGTCGCTGCTCGAGATCGCCTGCCTGCTGTGCCTGTCCGCGTGCCTGACGGAAATCCTGCTGTCCGGTTACCGGAAGGTTCCGCTGACGTGTCCCATGCCCGGCATCCGCCAGAACTTCCTGGTGCTGTGCATCACGCAATTCCTGGCGTTCGAAGCGTTCACCCAGATTGGCGCCGGGTTCGAGCGTTGGATCTTCGACCGTCCGCAGCGCTTCGTCTGGCTGCCGGGGCTGATGCTGACAGCGTGGGCATGGCGGCGGCAGAGGCAGCGCCAGGCGCTGAAGGCGGGGGAAGCCGAGTTAGGGATCACGTTCGAAAGTGCGCCGCCGCCCGATGTGGTGCGGTTGAACATTTTGAGCGGTGGCTGAAATCCACCAGCGGCGGTGCAATAGGGCCAGCCAACGCCAGGCTGAAGCCTTTGCGATCCAAACACTTGCATTTGGTGAAACAGATGCAATGGGTAGGTGCGTCGAAAGCGATGAGGGACCTAGTATGGAACGCATCTCGCAAATTGCCATAGTTTTCGCGACCGCAGCCAGCCTCGCGTTGGCGCAAACCCCGGAATGGCGTCACATGGGCGATCCGGCGCCGGCGCCGGCCGGACAACAGGCGCAAGCGCAGGACCAGACGATGCCCGCGGCGCCGGCCCAGCAGCCAAACCCGGAGCCGGTGGCGCAGCCCGATCCGGAGGGGCAGCCAGCCACGGCTCCGGCTCCGATGCCGCAGGTGGCGCATAGCAGCCGCCCCGCATATGGCTTGCCGGCGGAATTGACGGTCAAACCGGGCACATATATTTCGGTGCGCATCAATCAGGCACTCTCGACCGCACACAACCAGGTGGGCGATCCGTTTACGGCTACGCTGATGCAGCCGCTGGTGGTGAACGGGGTGGTGGTGGCGCATCGCGGCCAGACGGTTTACGGCCGCGTCGCGGAAGTGGAAAAGCAGCACTCCGATAAGCCGTCGCGGCTCAGACTGGAGCTGACCAGCTTCACTCTGGCCGATGGAACGCAGGTGGCGGCCCAAACGCAGTTGGTGACGCGCCAGGGCGGCACCACGCCGGCCGGCGTGCAAGCCGGAACCGTGGCGGGGACGACGGTAGCGGGCGCGGCGGTCGGAGGCGCGGCGGCTTGGGGCGCGGGCGCGGCCATCGGAGCGGGCGCGGGAGCGGCGGCCGGACTTGTAGGTGTGCTGCTCACCCGCAACCATCCCACAGTGATTTATCCGGAAACGGCTTTGACCTTCCAGGTGACAGCTCCGGTCACGATATCGACCACGCGCGCACCGCAGGCGTTTCGCTATGTCGGACCCGACGATTACGAACGCCCCGCGCTGCAGATGTCGGCTGGGCCGCGGCGCGTGGTTCCTCCCGCATACTACTACGGTCCGGGCTACGGGTATCCGTATCCGTATTACTACGGCTATTCGTACCCCTATGGGTATCCCTATTGGGGCCCGCAATGGGGCTTCGGCGCGATCATTCTCGGCGGTCGCGGTTGGGGGGGCTGGGGCCGCTGGCGCTGATCCCGCAGGGCGCCAGGATGCCAGCGTGACACATCCTCGCAGGACCTGCCCGTCACGGGTAGCGGGCTGCGCGGTCCGTCAGTGGAGAATTCGTCTCTGCGAAACGGGAGCCGGCGGTGCGGAAGCTGCCAAATCGTGACTCGACATCATGGTCCGCATCGCCGCGAAGCTGAGCGTCACGCCGAGCCCCACCATCGCCGGCAACCTGAACGAGTAAGCCTGTGCCAAAAAGATCAAAGCTGTCAGGTAACCCACCATCGCCAGCAGGTAACAAAAACATCCAGTCGCGATTTCCAGGTAACCCTCCCGCTTAGCCTTGCGATAGGTCCGCAACACAAGCAGCATCGCCGATCCGAGACCGAAAGTAAAGAAAACGAATGCAGGCACGCCGCACTCCGACGACACTTGAGTGAAAGCACAATGGGTGGCGTGCCAATTGCCGTGCAGGCCTTCGGTCCGGCTCGTCTTCCCTTCAAAGTTGGCGAATTGATCGGGACCGATCCCAAACACCGGGTGCTCGATTGTGTACTTCACACTTGTCAAGAAGAGATACTTGCGGGAGTCCGCCGATTCAGTAGCCTCCTCCTGTTTCCCGCCAAATAACGAACCCAGGCGGTTGAGCGTCATGCGAGGTAGCATGACTAGTGCCGCCAAAGTTATAACGCCTGCGGCGATCACTAACATGACTTTCTTGGAAAGGGAAACGTGAACCAGAATATAGAGAAATGCGACTGCCAAGCCGACCAGGCCGCCGCGGGACGCGGTTCCCAATATTATCCAAAGCCCGTACATCAACAATCCCAGAACCACGATGCGGACGACTATCGATCTGCCTTTACCGGTCATGAAGAACAACAAAAATGGCAGCACCAATAGTAGTTGCGCCGCCAGATCGTTGGAATTGCCGATGGTTCCGCTAGCCTCCAGGGATACCCGGCCGTTGGCGACCTGCTCGAAATAGCGCGTCGAGGCTAGATTCATAACAGCGGCAGCGGCTATGGTGCGGATTATGGCCCGGACTTCGCTCCAGTTCAGGGCCATGCCGCCGACCAACAGTAAAAAGATGCCGTCGACTCGGGCGTATGTTAAGACGCGCTGCACCGACCCTCCCGGCCAGCTACTGAAGGGTGTAGCCAAGACCATCCAGGCAAAGAAAGCCACCCAATAGAAGGCAGCGCGCGAGTGGAATGTGCGCTGCACTCCTCCCATCAGGAGTGTTGACAGTATCGCCGGCGGCCCAACTACGTACAACAGATAGGTGTTGACATGGGTGGTGTAACGAATCAACTCGGGTAGAACGCTGAGGCGCAAGAAGAGCGTTGCCAGGCAGAAGTAAAAGGAGATTTTGCGGAGTGAATGAGTTTCCCAAGCGTCGTCCAACGAAAGCGGAGGGGGCGCTCCGGCCACCGGGGCTGCCACCATCGCACGGGGCCGCTCGACCGCCACAGCGGGGCCGCCGCCCGCGGAGGCTTGTTGCTTATTCAATTGCATCCGTTCAATCCAATCATAGTACCGGCGCAATGCACCCGCCAGGCATCATGGACGGGCGGAGCCGCGCGCCTAGCCAGGTGGCACGCGAGTACTTCTGATGACTATTCACGATCTCGCGGTCACAATCGCCAACACCGGCGAGATCAGCGGACCTGAACGACTACGATTGTCAATCCGAATGCGCGATTCCAGAGCCTGCGAAAGTGGAAGCGCCGGCTAACTCTGCGTGTGCGCCCGTCACCGAGACGTCGCTATCGGTCAGGCCAGCGCCTCGGAAACCAACGCGCAGCGCGCACAATGCAAAGCCGATCGCCAGCGGTATAAAGGCATCAAACTGGCGTGGCTCGCGAAATTTTCCAAACACGTAGGTCACACCGAACAGCGGGATCAACAGGAACGCACTTCGGCGAAGCAATTGCGGTGCCGACTTCCACCCCCACAGAGTAAAGAGAAACATGGGCAGCAGGGTAACAATCGAAGTCCCGATGGCTTTTGGGTCATGCAGTAATTCCCACAGATTGGTGATCACGCGTATTTGGAACGGCGCACTCAGAGGGACCGCGAACATGACCAAAAGCCGGGCCAACAACCAAGCCGCCGCCGCTGCGCCGGCGACTGCGACCGAGCGGCGTGGCTTTTCCCGGCCGTAAAAAACGGCAACCGCGGTAAAGACAAGCAGGAGGGTATTCTCGTGATTCAGCGCGCCGATGCCGACCAGCAGAACAAAGAAAACGTATCGGCGGTCCCAGAGCGCAAGCAGAGCCAAGGTATATATTAGAACTATGGCGACATCGTAGAAGTTATAATAAGTCAGAGTCGGCGCCAGCAACACAATCAGCAGTAACTGACCGAGATAGGCGTTATCGTTTCCCACGAATCGCGCCGACCAACGAGCCACCACCAGCATCGTTGCCAGGATTACAGCGGCCTGGACCAGATAGAACGTATGGAGTGGTGAAATACCGGGGATGTGTCCATAGATCCACTGAGCGGGCCAAACCAGGAGAAGTCTTCTGCCGAACACATCCAAGGTCTGCGGAGGAATCAGGATCTTCTTTAGGGGATACCACGGCGCCTCCGACTCCAGCCGTGTCAATAGCAGAAAAAGCAGGCCGGAGAGAGACAGCGTATAAATCGCCAGCTTAGCCTTGGCAGAAGAAAGCGCTCCTAAATGTAATCGCGGGACGATTGCCAGGGCGGCGGCGCCGAGCATGAATAGAATGGCGTACAGCCTCATTAGATGTGTTAGGTGGGCTTCCGTGAGAGGGGGCAGGTCCCCGGTGGAACCGTAATCTGCTTGTAAGATCCGTAGAAGTAGCGGCCCGCAGAAGGAGAGGGCGAAGAAAATCAGACCGAGCAGACCGCCAACTCCATACGCCAGTCGAGTACGCATAATTTGTCCCTTTAGATCAAGCCAACCGGGATTTCCATAGCGCGCCGGTAGTGCAAAGGGCGCTCCCGGACGAGGGGCTTCGGGGTTTGTACTGATGATTGCTCCATCTGGGCACTTAGCTTAACATCCCTAAAGATCACGCGGGAAGGCCGGCATCTTACACGCGGCTTCAGCGTGCAGATACGGAAACCTGTCGGACGCCGCCGGGCAGGCCCGCGACGCGCGCCGCTTTCACTGAGACGACGCCATCGGTATTTTGCAGCACGCCATCGATCAGCAGAAACGGCCCGCCCAGCACCGCGAGTTTGAAGCGATCGAAAGTTTTCGGATCGATGATGACATTGAGCACGCCGGTTTCATCTTCCAGGCTGAGGAAGACGAAGCCCTTGGCCGTGCCCGGGCGCTGGCGCACGATCACACACCCGGCGATCCGCACCAGGCGGCCGTTGGGCATGCGCGCCAGTTCGGCGGCGCGGGTCACGCCAAGCGCGTTCATTTTCGCGCGGCGATGCGCCATGGGATGGCGGCCGATGGTCAGGCCGGTGCCGCGGTAATCGGCCCACGGGCGCTCTTCGGCATCCATAGGCGCGAGCGGCGACTCGCCGGTTTCTTCCTGCAGCTCAAGCAGCGGGCCCACCGGCAGCGTGGCGCGCTGCGCCTGCCAGAGAGCGTCGCGGCGATGAACTCCGTAGGCCGCGCGTCCGATGGAATTCAGTGCACCGATTTCCGCCAGGCGGTTGATTTCATCCTTGCGCAACTCGGGCACGCGCAGCGCCAGGTCATCGATGCTCGAGAATGGGCGCGCGCGAACGGTGGCGCGGCCGGTCTCTTCGCGCAGGCCCCTGGCGTAGCGCAGCCCGAGGCGCAGGGGCAGGCCGCGGCGCGCCTCCACCGTGCAGTCCCAATCCGATTCCGCCACGTCCACCGGCAGCACACGCAGGCCGTGCCGCTGCGCGTCTTTGATCAGCACGGCGGGAGAGTAAAAGCCCATCGGCTGGTTGTTCAGCATGGCGCAGGTGAAAGCCGCCAGGTAATGGCATTTCAAATACGCGCTGGCGTAGGCCAGCAGCGCAAAACTCGCGGCGTGCGATTCCGGAAAGCCGTACAGTGCGAAGGAGGTGATGGAGTGCACAATGGTATCCTGCACAGCGCCGACGATGCCGTTCGCTTCCATCCCGGCGCGCAGCCGCACTTCGAGATCCGCCATGCGTTTTTCCGAGCGCTTGAATCCCATCGCGCGGCGCAACTCCTCGGCTTCGCCGCCGCTGAATCCGGCGGCGATCATTGCCATACGCAGCAACTGCTCTTGAAACAGCGGCACGCCCAGCGTGCGGCGCAGCACCGGTTCGAGCGAAGGGTGCAGGCAATCGGCCGCTTCCCTGCCCTGGCGCCGGTTCAAATAAGGATGCACCATTTTGCCCACGATGGGCCCTGGCCGGATGATCGCTACCTGCACCACAATGTCGTAAAAGCGGCGCGGCTTCATCCGCGGCAGGCAGGACATCTGCGCGCGGCTTTCCACCTGAAACATGCCGATGGTGTCGGCTTTCTGGAGCGCGGCATAAACCGCCGGATCGTCCTGCGGCAGGCGCGCCAGGTCCACCGGCTTGCCGTAAACCTCGGGAATCATTTTCAGGCTGTCCTGGATCACCGCCATCATTCCCAGACCGAGCAGGTCCACCTTGATGATCCCCATATCGGCGCAGTCTTCCTTGTCCCACTGGACAACCACGCGGCCGGGCATAGTGGCGGGTTCGAGCGGAACCACCGAATCCAGTTGTCCCTGGCAGATCACCATGCCGCCCGAATGCTGGCCGAGATGCCGCGGCAGGTCCTGCGCCATTTTGTACAGCTCGAAAAACTTGCGCACGCGCGGCTTGTTGAGATCCAGGCCTGCCTCGCGAAACTGGCGGTCGGCGGTGTCTTTGGGATCTCGCCACTCCCAGGTGTGCGCCAGCCTGGAGAGTTTTTCGAGCGAGGTAATTTCGAACCCCAGCGCTTTGCCCACTTCGCGCGCGGCGGAACGGCCGCGGTACGTGATGACGTTGGCGGTCATGGCCGCGCCCAGCTTTCCGAAACGCTGGTACACGTACTGGATGACACGCTCGCGCTGTTCGCCGCTGGGCAGATCGATATCGATGTCGGGCCACTCGCCGCGCTCTTCGGAGAGAAAGCGCTCGAACAGCAGGTCCATGCCGACCGGGTCCACGGCGGTGATTTCGAGCGCATAACA
The DNA here is from genome assembly GCA_049698695.1 of Bryobacteraceae bacterium. Classification (GTDB taxonomy): domain Bacteria; phylum Acidobacteriota; class Terriglobia; order Bryobacterales; family Bryobacteraceae; genus Bog-375. The sequence continues at coordinate 65,633 of JBAVYH010000095.1, forward strand.
AACCGCGCTGTTGGCGGCCGAGCCACGGCCTTGCGCCAGAATGCCGTTCGCCTTGGCGAAGCGCACGATGTCCCAGACGACGAGGAAATAGCCGGGCAGCTTGAGCTTTTCGATCAGCGCCAGCTCGCGCTCGATTTGCCGGCGCGCGCGATCGTGGTACGGTTGGTAGCGGCGGCGCGCGCCTTCCTCCACGCGCGCGCGCAAAAAGCCGACCATGGTTTCGCCCGCGGGCACGGGATAGCGCGGGAATTCGTAACCGAGATCGGCAAGCGTGAATTCCAGGCGCGAGGAGATTTCGAGCGTGGCGTCGAGCGCCTCGGGCAGGTCGGCGAACAGGCGCGCCATTTCCGCCGGAGTTTTCACGTGGCGTTCGGCATTGCGCTCCAGCAGGCGGCCGGCGGTGGCAAGCGTCACATGGTTGCGGACACATGTGAACACGTCCAGCAGTTCGCGCTGGGCGGGCATGGCGTAAGCGGCGCCGTTGGTGGCGACCAGCGGTATCCGCAAACGCCGCGCGCGTTCCACGATGGCCTGGTTGATTGCTTCCTCTTCCCTCTGGTGGTGGCGCTGCAGCTCGGCGTACACGTTGGAGCTGCCGAAGACATCGAGCAGCCGTGCCTCGGGATGGCGGGTGAGACAGATCAGGCCGCGCGCGAATTCGGCCAGCTCATCGAGAGTGGCCGCACCTTCGCCTTTTATTGCACGCAGCTTCATGCGGGTGATCAGACGGCAGAGGTTTTGGTAGCCTTCGCGCGTGGCCGCCAGCAGCGGGTAGGAGTGGCCGTTGGTGCATGTGATCTCCGCGGCCGTATGGGCGCGGATGCCGGCCTTTGTCGCCGCCATGTGAAAACGCGGCGCGCCGTAGACGCCGTTACGGTCCACCAGCGCCATGGCGGGCAAGCCCAATTGCACGCAGGCCCCGGCCATCTCTTCCGGCACCGAAGCGCCTTCGAGAAAACTGAAACCAGAGCGTGCGTGCAGTTCCACGTACATTAGTAGGGTCTGTAGGGGCGAGGCATGCCTCGCCCGCGCCATGCGTGCTCACAACCGCTTGCTTACGGGCCGGGCCGGGCGTGCCAGGCCCCTACGACCGATGGAGGGTGGGTTAGCGTATTTACAGAATTTGTACTTAGTCATAACTTCCTTCCACAAACCAGCCTCTTATCTCGCAATAGATGCGGTAGAGTGCGCCATCGGAAAGCGCAATGTCCCATTCGTCGCGCGACCAGGGGTCGGTGGTCCACCAGTCGCCGGAGGTGCGCCAGGGGCCGGCGCGATTGAGAATTCGGCCGTGAATACCCTCGGCAGCCAGGTAACTGGGTTGGCCGGAAGCCAGGGTGACGCGGGCCATGCGGGGAGGGCGATACATGCGGATGACGAGGGGACAGACGCCACTGTCCCAAGGCGCCGCCTTTGCGCCGCGTGGACAGTGGTGTCTGTCCCACTGCCGCGAAGTAGGGTTGACAGGCGGAAGCGCCTGTCCCACTTTGAAGGCATCGGGACGATAGGTGTCGAGCAATTCAGGGCAACCTGCACGGCCTTCGCCGACAATGGCCTGGATGCGCGCCAGCGTCAGCTCCAGCTTCACCGGCTCCGGCGAGGCGGGCACGAAAAGGCCGCCCTGCGCGGCTCGCGGCTTCACCGGGTTCACACCCAGCCAGATCCGTTCGACCGGCGCTGCCGGTGGATGGCCGGCAAGATCGAGTCGCAGCAGTTTCAATAACGATTTGCCATCGAGCGACGGCGCCGGCAGCCGCAACGTGCGTTCGTGAACGGCGTGCGTCTCCAGATGCAGGCGGAGGCGAAGCTCATTGGTGGCCAGCCCGCGCGTGGCCAGCCGCGTGATGAGGCCATTCAGCAGTCGCGCCAGCCAAAACTCCAGCGGCTCCAGCAGCTCCACCGGATATTCCAGATCGAGCTCTTCTGCAAATCGCGCCGGCTCTTCGACCAGCAGCAGCTTGCGCTCCGCTTCCCCGCGCGCCAGCTCGCGCAGTTGTAACCCTTCCGCGCCCAGCCGCTCGGCAATCCCCAGCGGCGGCAGCGCCGCAAAATCCTGAAAACGGCGAATGCCCCAGCGCTCGAGCGTTTCCTGCAACTCGGCGGAAGGCGCCAGCAGCGCAACCGGCAGCTTGCCCAGGAACTTGGCTTCATCGCCCTGCGGAACTATGCTTACGCCCGGAAATCCGCGCGCGGCGCAGATGGCGGCGTCAGGATTAGCGGCCAACGCGATAGCCGCCTGTACACCGGTATCGGCGGCGCGGCGCGCGATGGCAGAGGCCAGTTCCTGCGCTGCGCCGAAGAGGCGGTCCAGGCCGGCCACGTCGCAAGTGACGGTATCGGCCGCGGTCCTCTCCACCAGCGGCGAAAAATCGAACGCCACCGCCGCCAGGTTTCCCGTGCCATGCAAACAGGCGAACATAAGTTACTCCAACGCGCCGGTATCGAAAACGGGGGTAAGGCCTCGTTCCGTAACGACAGGACCAACCGCTCCCTCACGGTCGCGGCTCCGATGTGCGTTCAGAGCTGCGACCGTGAGGGAGCGGTTGCAGGCGACTGAACTGGTTATTTCATGACAGGCCCTGATGGCACATCCCGGCTTGCGCCGCGCCACCGCCACGCGCATGCCGCCGAGCAGCCGCGCGGAATCGAGCTCACCCGACCAGCGAGCGCGCTCCCGTGACAACTCCAGCATCAGGCTGGCGCAGGTTTTGGCGTTCGATTGCCGCTCGACGGCAATCAGCACGGTGGGGGTATGCTCCACGGCGCGGCGCAAACGGAACCAGGAAGTGAGCGAGATGCGGCGCGCGGCCGACGCCGGAGTATCGCCCAGGTCCAACGCCACCACACCGAAGCCGCCGCCTTGCAGCAGCAGGTCCGCCGCACGAAGCGCGTGCTCGGCGTTGTGGCCGCAGCGGATCCACAACAACCGCGGCAACTCCACGCCGGCAGCCGCGGCGGAAAGCGGATCGAATACATCCTCGGCATCCACTAGGGCGCAAAACTCCTGGCGCGCGGTGGCTCCGGCAAGAATCGAAACCAGCAGGCTGGCGCGGCCGGAAGATGGCGCTCCGAAAATCTCCGTGAGGCATCCGCGCGGCAGCCCGCCGGTTGCCAAGTCGATTTCCGGAACGCCGCTCGGAACCGTTTCTGCAACCGGTTTCGCCTGCCACCCCAAGCGCCCGCCGAGCAGCGATTCGAACTGTTTTTGGAGCAGCGCCGCGCCCATTATTTCGCCTTTTGTTCGCCTACTTGATTTTTACAGAAATGGCGGGCAGTGTCAATTGGTACGAGCCGATACGACCTGCCTCAAATTTAACTTGCGTTTCACAAGTGATTCGGATAATTTATGAAAATGCCTGGGGGGCCGAAGTCAAAAAGGCGGTCTGGCTGCCCGGTGAGCATCTCCCTGGAGTTGTTGGGAGATCGCTGGTCGTTGCTGGTGATTCGCGACCTGATGGTGCGCGGGCTCCGGACATTTAAGGAGTTCCAGGAATCGGGCGAAGGGATCGCCACGAACGTTCTGGCGGACCGTCTGCAGAAGCTTGAAGCGGCGGGGATCATCGCCGCGGAAGCGGATGAGGCGGATGGAAGAAGGGTAAACTACCGGCTCACGGAAAAAGGCATCGACCTGGCGCCGGTGCTTTTGGAGTTGCTGATTTGGGGAGCGCGGCACGAAGAGACAGGGGCGCCGTGCGCGCTGATCGAGGAAATGGAGAAAAATCGCGAAGCGGTGCTCGCCGAAGCCCGGCGACGATGGCGGGATCGCGATTCGACTCCACTGATACCCAAGTTTGGGGAGGGCGCCGGGTTGTAATGCAGCACTTAGGAGAGATAAAAAGTGGAAACTACCATGAAGAGAATTTCAGCGCTTTCCAGCGCAATGCTGTTTGTGGGCGCCGCCGCATTCGGCCAGGGACTCACTCAAGCGGATCGGGAGCGGGGCGTCCAGTATCTCGAGCAAACCCGCGACGGCGTGGTCGCGGCTGTGAAGGGACTCTCGGACGCTCAGATGAAGTTTAAATCGGCGCCGGACCGTTGGTCTGTGGCGGAAACGCTAGAACACATTGCCAAGGCCGAAGATTTGCTCTTCCAGATGGTAACGGATAAGGTCATGAAGGCGCCCGCGGGACCCGCCGACCGCGACACGGCGAAAATCGACGCCATGGTTTTGGCCAGGATCCCGGACCGAAGCCACAAAGTCCAGGCGCCGCCGCCGTTGGTGCCCACGGGCAATTGGACGCCAGCCGAGTGCCTCGATCATTTTCTGAAGAGCCGCGCCAAAACAATCGCGTTTCTGGAATCGACGTCGGACTTACGCGAGCATGCCGCCGACAGCCCGCTTGGGCAGCCGCTGGACGGATACGAATGGCTGCTGTATATCGCGGCGCACAGCGAGAGACACACAAAACAGATTCTCGAAGTGAAGGCCGATCCAAACTTCCCAAAGAATTAGCGCATGCTCTGAACGCATCGGAGCCGCGACCGTGATGGAGCAGTCGTACAGTCATTAAATAGGAGGGGAATATGAGCAACGTACGCGTATTGGTTGGCACACGCAAGGGAGCGTTCGTGCTGACAGCGGACGGCAAACGCGATAAGTGGGATGTAAGTGGCCCGCACTTTGCGGGTTGGGAAATCTACCATGTGAAGGGCTCGCCCGCGGACCCGAACCGGCTATACGCATCGCAGTCGAGCGGCTGGTCCGGGCAGGTAATCGAGCGTTCGAACGACGGCGGCAAAACCTGGGAGCCGGTGGGCAATAAGTTCGTCTATGACGGCGTGCCCGGCACGCACCAGTGGTACGACGGCACACCGCACCCCTGGGAATTCAAGCGGGTCTGGCACCTGGAACCGTCGCTGACCGATCCGGACACGGTCTACGCCGGCGTGGAAGACGCCGCCTTGTTCCGCTCGACCGATGCCGGCGCGACGTGGCAGGAACTCGCCGGACTGCGCGGCCACGGCTCCGGGCCGCATTGGCAGCCGGGCGCCGGCGGCATGTGCCTGCACACCATTCTTCTCGATCCGGGCGGCAACGGCCGCATCTCTATCGCCATCTCGGCGGCGGGCGCGTTCCGCAGCGACGACTCAGGGGTGACATGGCAGCCGATCAATCGCGGATTGCGTTCGCAATACATCCCCGATCCGACTGCCGAGGTGGGCCATTGCGTTCACCACATGGCGATGCACCCTTCCCGGCCGAACGTCCTGTTCATGCAAAAGCACTGGGACGTGATGCGCAGCGACAACGGCGGCGATTCCTGGCAGGAAGTCAGCGGCAACCTGCCGACCGATTTCGGCTTCGTCATCGACGTCCACGCGCACGAGCCGGAAACCATTTTCGTGGTCCCGATCAAGAGCGACTCGGAGCACTTTCCACTCGAAGGCAAACTGCGCGTGTACCGCAGCCGCACCGGCGGTAACGAGTGGGAGCCGCTCACCAAAGGGCTGCCGCAAAGCGACTGCTACGTGAACGTGCTGCGCGATGCGATGGCGGTGGATTCGCTTGACCAGTGCGGCGTCTATTTCGGCACCACCGGCGGGCAAGTCTACGCGTCTGCCGACGCCGGCGACAGTTGGGCGCCCATCGTCCGTGATCTTCCGGCCGTGCTATCCGTCGAGGTCCAGACGCTGCCATGATCCGGGTGGAGCTTCCGTCGCATCTACGGACCCTGGCGCACATCGCGGGCGAGGTGCGGCTTGAGGTCGAAGGTCCGGCCACGCAGCGCTCGGTGCTGAATGCGCTGGAGGCCCGTTATCCCGTGCTGCAAGGGACGATCCGAGACCACGTCACGCAGCAGCGCCGCCCCTTCGTGCGCTTCTTCGCCAGCGCCGAAGACTTGTCCCACGAATCGCCGGACGCTCCGCTGCCGGAGGCAGTGGCAAACGGAGCCGAGCCATTGCTGATTGTGGGAGCGATCGCGGGAGGGTAGGGCAGCCGCGATCTGACGGGGCGCTCCTCGAAACTCCGGCGCGCGGCCTGGCGGCGCGCCGGAGCAGACCTGAATTCGGTTTCCAGGAGCGGCTATTGTTGAACCGTAATCAGAACGCCCGAAGGCGACGACACGCCCGAGATCGTTGCAATAACCGACCAGTCTCCGTCAGCCAGCGTGGTAGGAATCTGGATCGCCAACTGATACAACCCCTCAAAACCCGGCGACAGGGCAGCGGCATTGCCGTAAACGTTTGCCGGCAGGCCTCCCACCGTCGCGGTCACCGTATTCGCGGTTAAGTAGGTAGTGCCGGAGGGCACCACGACACCGCCGGGCGCCGGCGGAGCGGTCGGTCCGAAGCCCGTTCCCCAGAAGATAATCCAGTCCCCCGGTTTGGCCGGCACCGTCGTCATGCCGGGGAAAGTCCCGTTCTTCACGGCAAGGCTGTAGTCGGTTCTGGTAGCGACCGCGTAACTGCCCCATTGGAAGAAAGCAGGTTGGAGCGCTTGCGCCGTTACGGTGACGGGCGCGCTGGTCCCGTTCGAATTGGTCACCGTGATCGACACGTTGCCGGGAGCGACGTTGGGAGCCAGCGCATTGATCTGTCCCGGGCCGATGTAAGCGATGTAAGCGGGCAGTCCACCGACGCTGACGCTTACTCCGTCCAGCTCCGCCGGCAGGGTACCGCTCAAAATCGCGTTGGCCCAGTTATCGGTCGTCGACGAAAAATTGGTTCCGAAAATGGTGAACAAGGAATTCGGAGCAATGCCCGCTTGATAGCTGGCGGCGCTTCCTATGCCGCCCGGGTTGATGGCTGGCGGGGCCGGAGCCGGAGCAAGCCTGAACACGGTGCCAAAGCTACCCGCGCCTCCCGAGGTGGTACCGTAGAAGGTCCCGTCAGCGGCTTGAATCAACGCACCCATTGGATAGGCGCCGTCGGTCACGTTGAAACTATGCAGAGTCGTCAAGTTACCCGTAGGAGTAATTTCGAAGATCGTGCCGTAGTTGTTAGTACCGCCTTCATATGTTGTGCCGAAGAAGTTGCCGTCGCCGGCTTGAACCAGCGCGCCGTAAGGTTGCGCGCCGTCCGTCGAAGTGAAGTTGTGCAGGGTGGTCAGTGCGCCCGCTGGAGTGAGTTTGAAGACGGTCCCAAAACCATTGGCTCCGCCTTGGTTCGTCGTCCCATAGAAGTTTCCGTCCTTGGCCTGAATCACCCCGCCATAGAGGTATTTGCCGTCGGGCCCACCGAAGCTGTGCAAAGTTGTCAGCGCACCCGCTGGGGTGATCTTGAAAACGATTCCCCAGGCGTTGGCGCCACCGCTGAACGTTGTGCCGTAGAGGTTCCCGTCGCTGGCTTGAATCAGCCCGGCATAGGGACCGTCTCCATCGGTAAGAGCGAAGTTGTACAACGTCGTCAGGACACCCGGTGGGGTGATTTTGAACACCGTTCCAAAACCCCCGGAACCTCCGCCGGCGGTGGTCCCGTAGAAGTTCCCGTCGCTGCCTTGAATCAGGCTGGATTCCGGCACCGAGCCATCGGTTCCACCGAACCCATGCACGACTGTGAACACGCCCGCTGACGTGACCTTGAAGACAGTCCCGTCATTGTTGGCGTCGCCGCCCATGCTTGTTGTCCCGTAAAAGCTCCCGTCGCTGGCTTGGATCAGCCCCGCGCAGGGCTTGGTGCCGTCGGTCTCGGTGAAACTATGAAGAGTCGTCACCGTGCCCGCCGGGGTCATTTTGAAAATCGCGCCATAGGTACTGCCTCCGCCGGTGCTCGTTGTCCCGTAGAAGTTCCCGTCGTTCGCCTGAAGAAGGCCTACCCATAAGGGATAAGCACCGTCGTCATAATCGAAATTCACCAGAGTGGTAAGGGCCAGCACGGCTGCCGACGCGGTAGCCACGAAATTCTGCGTTTGATCGCTGCTCAGGTTGCTAAACGTGGCGCTCGACGGCACAAACGTATATCCGATCAGCGAAGGCGTGACCGTGTAAGTGCCGCCCGCCGAGACGATAACATCATAGATCCCCGAACTGGTTGTCGTTATGGAGGCGTTGTTGGGTCCGCTCACGGTTACGGTGACACCGCTCAGACCACTCCCCGACAGCGTTACCGTACCGAAAAGAGTGTAAGTGGTGGCGGTGGCGCTGGTGGTGAAGCTCGTGATGGAGCCTTGACTAGTCCCGGCGGAGTTCTGTGCCCAAACCTGGAAGTAATACGTAGTGCTCGCGTTCAGCCCGGTAATATTGGCGGTCACGGCCGAAGCGCTGGTGCCTGAGCCAATGTTTTGCTTGGGCGTAGAAGCGCTTCCGCTCAACGAACTGCTGGTGCCCCACTCGAACCAGACCTCGGTGTCCGTGCCATTCGGATTCACCGATCCGCCCAGCGTAGCGGTGCTGCCAGTTACAGCCGATGGCGAACTCGTGCTCACCGTGGGAGCCTGGACTGCGGCGCCGAGGGTCAGCTTGAATACGGTGCCGTCATTATTCGCGCCGCCGTTCTGCGTTGTCCCATACAAACTCCCATCGGCGGCCTGAATCAACCAGCCGGTCGGGCTGTTCCCGTCACCGCCGGTAAACACGTGCAGCGTCGTCACCGTGCCCGCTGGGGTCACTTGGTAGAGCGTGCCATCGCCAACGGTTCCGCCCCAGCGGGCTTCACCATAGAAATTGCCGTCGCTGGCCTGGAGCAGCCCAATGGGCACACAGCCATCCAGGTTCGAGAAGCTGAATAGGGACGTGAGCGCGCCGGCCGGCGTCATCTTGAAGATCGTGCCGCACTGGTGGGGCCCTCCTTCTATCGTCGTACCGTAGAAGCTTCCGTCGCTAGCCTGGATCAGCGCTGCACCGGCGCCGTCCGGGCCGGTAAAGCCGTCGTTCGCAGTGAAAGTGTACAAGGTAGTCAGGTCGCCACCCAGTGTGATTCTGAAGATCGTGCCATATCCGCTTGCTCCGGCATCCGTCGACCCGTAGAGGTTTCCGTCCCTGGCCTGCATTAGAACCCCCCCGGGTTCACCACCGTCATTGCCGCCAGTGAAGGTGTACAAGGTCGTCACCGCGCCCGCCGGCGTGATCTTAAAGATGGTGCCATTGTTGTTGTTCCCGCCCCCGGTGGCTACCCCGTATAAATACCCGTCGGAGGCCTGAAGCAACTGACCAAACGGCTGTTTGCCATCGCTGCAATTGGTCTGGGCGCAAAAGCTGTAGAGCGTAGTGAGAGTGCCCGCCAGTGAGATTTTGAAGATCGTGCCCCCGCCATTGGCGCCGCCTTCGCCAGTGGTCCCGTAGAGGTTCCCGTCGCTGGCTTGAATCAACTGGCCCTCCGGCCACTGGCCGTCAGTTCCGACGAAGTTGTGAAGAGTGGTAATGACGCCCGCTGGCGTGACCTGGAAGATCGTGCCGGCTCCATTGGTAACGCCGTCGCCATAGTAGCTCCCACCGAACGCAGCAGGCCCGTAGAAATTTCCGTTGCTCGCCTGGATCACGCCCGACACGGAGTCATCGCCGTTGCTTGCAGTGAGAAGACTCGCCAGGGTTGTGAAAGCCGCCCCGCTTGGCACAAGGGAGGCCGTGAAATTCCCGGTTTGGTCGGCGCTCAGGTTGTTGAACGTCGCGCTGGCTGGGCTAAATGTGTATCCGCTTAGGGATGGCGTCACTGTGTAGGTGCCGCCGGCGCCGGCGCTGATGATGTAGTTCCCGGTGCTGTTAGTGGTCGTTGAGCTGCTCTGTGTTCCGCTCAGAGTGATCGTGACCCCATTCAGACCGCTGCCCGAAAGCAACACTGTCCCGGTGATGGTGTAGTTCGTTCCGCTGCCGGAGGTGGTGAAACTCGAGATCGAGCCCTCGTTCGTTCCATCGGCATTCGAAGCCCAGGCCCGGAAATAGTAGGTGGTGCCGGCGCTCAAGCCGGTAATGGTCGCGGAGCAAGTGATCGTACCCGTTGACGGGCCGATATCGTGCAGGGGCGTGGAAGTGCTGCCACTCAACGAGCTGTTGGTGCCGTATTCGAACCAGACGTTGGTGTCGATTCCATATGCATTTATCGATGCGAGCAAAGTGGCACTGCTGCTGGTCACCGCCGACGCCGAACCGGTACTCACGGCTGGGCCTTGGGCCGCACTGGAACCAACGCTCAGTTTGAATACCGTGCCATAGCCGTTAGCCCCACCCATCTCTGCGGTCCCATAGAGGTTCCCATCTGCGGCTTCCATCAACGTGCCGAGTGGTTGGGTGCCGTCCGCCGTGGCTAGACTGTGCACGACGGTCAGCGCACCCGCCAGGGTGATTTTGAAGATCGTTCCGAAGCCGTTGACGCCGCCGCCATAGGTGGTCCCGTAGAGGTTGCCGTCGCTGGCTTGAACCAGGCCGGCGTAAACCTGCTCGCCATCGGTCTCTGCGAAACTGTACAGGCTTGCGAATGCACCAGCCGGGGTGATCTTGAAAACAGTGCCGAAGTTATTCGTTCCCCCGCGTTCCGTGGTCCCGTAAAAGTTGCCGTCAGTGGCTTGAATCAGCGCACCGTAGGGCTCGCCGCCGTCGGTTGTGTTGAAGCTGTGCAGGGTGGTCAGCGCACCCGCCAGCGTGATTTTGAAGATGGTGCCGGCGCCCGTCGACCCGCCCCCGCCCGTTACACCATACAGATTTCCGTCGGCTGCTTGCATCAGCGGGGCATACGGCGCGGAGCCGTCGGGACCGCTGAAACTGTACAGAGTCGAGTATGCACCCGCCAGAGTGATCTTGAAGATGGCGCCATCGCCATTGGCGCCGCCAGCGGTCGTTGTGCCGTAAAGGTTTCCGTCGGAGGCCTGAACCAGGCCGGCCATGGAGTTCTTGCCGTCAGTGCAATTGGACAGGGCGCAGAAGCTGTAAAGCGTGGTCAGAGTGCCAGATGGTGTGACTTTAAAAATCGTGCCGGAACTGTTGGCCCCGCCGGCGTTAGTGGTCCCGTAGAAATTGCCGTCGCTGGCTTGAACCAGCCCGGCCATCGGCGATTGGCCATCGGTCCCTGCGAAGCTGTACAGGGCGGTAAGTACGCCTGCTGGTGTAACTTTGAAAATCGCCCCTTTGATGTTCGCTCCGCCCTCCAGGGTGGTTCCGTATAAGTTGCCATCGCTGCCCTGGACAAGTGCACCCATTTGCGGGTTAACACCATTGCTGCCGCCAAAACTCGCCAAGGTGCTGAAAGTCTGTGCAGGCAACGCGACCGTTGCTGCGCAGAAAAGAAGAACCGCCTTCTGCATGAGGGAATCCTCCGTCTCGGTCAAGACGTCCGGCTCGGCCAATCGCTCGAGTTTCGAGATGGATTATACGCCTGAAATCAGGATTTTAATACCTGAATAAACGTTAGCTACGGTCACACCGCGGTAGCACGAAGTTCAATTCTTGTTTTCCGGCGCGGGAACTCGTGTTTTTCGAGTTATGGAGTACGATGCACTCAATCCAAACGATTTGCCTGGCGTCGTCTAACCGGACGCTCGCTGCCACCTGTGCCTTGTGAAATCCGGGAACTTCACCGGGGCGCTGCCCGCGGCGACCGATTGTTCGCTCAGCGGGCCGGGTGCGCTCCAGGCGGCGGCATCGTAGACATCGATATCGGGAGGGGCGCCTTCTTTCATGCATTCGATCAAACGGTAAGCCATCACGAAATCCATGCCGCCGTGACCGCCTAACTCGCGCGCCAGCGCGCCGACCTTGGTCCAGTACGGGTGCTCGAATTTGGGCTTATACGGATCGATGGATGCGAATTCCTCTTTGGGCGAACCATCGATGTAAATGCGCGGCGGGTAGTCGCGGAAGATGCCTTTGGTGCCGGCGACCAGGTTGATGCGGTCGTAAGGCTGCGGCGTGCAGGTGTTGTGTTCGAGCCGGATCACTTTGCCGCGCGCGGTGCGGATCAGACTGACGTTGAGGTCGCCACAGCGGTAGACCTCTTTCTGCCGCGGATCGTCTGCGGCCAGGTGCGTTTTGCGGTACGCGGCGAGCGAGGCGGCGGGCGAGCTCATCGAGACCAGCGTATCGAAGCGGTCGCCGCGGTTAATGTCGAGATAATGCGCCACCGGGCCCAGGCCGTGCGTGGGATAGAGATTGCCGTTGCGGTCCAGGTACTCGAAGCGCCGCCACAAACCTTCGCCTTCATTGGAGAACAGGATCTCGCGCAGGTCGTGGTTGTAAGCGCAGGCGGCGTGGGTGATTTCGCCAAACAGGCCGGCGCGCACCATGTTCCACACCATCATTTCGTTGTAGCCGTAGCAGCAGTTTTCGAGCTGAATGCAGTGGCGGCGGGTGGCTTCGGAAGTATCGACGAGTGCCCAGCAATCGTCGATGGTTCGTGCGGCCGGCACTTCCACGCCGACGTGTTTGCCCTGTTTCATGCCGGCCAGCGCCATCGGCACGTGCCAGATCCACGGAGTGGCGATGATGACTAAGTCAAGATCGTCGCGCGCCACCAGCTTTTCGTAAGCGTGGTCGCCCTGGTGATAGAGCGCCGGCGCCGGCTTGCCGGACTGCACCAGCCGCGCTTTGGCGTTTTCGGTTTTCTCCGGCACGATGTCGCACAGCGCCGGAATTTCGACGTCTGGGATGGCGGTGAACTCATCGATCAACGAATTGCCGCGGCCGCCGATGCCGATGAAGCCGAGCCGCACCTTGGCACGGACCTCGAAGGGCATGCCGGCCACGCTCTGCCCGGGTGGGCCTGCATCCTGGGTGGCGCGTGCCAGTCCCGCGCCGAGAGAGGCCAGCCCGGCGAGGCGCAGTAAGTCGCGCCGCGAAGCCGCCAGATCGTGATCGTCCATGGTTACCTCCAGATTCGTTGAACCACGCGAATGAGCGCAGCGGCGCTGGTTACGAAGATGACGAGCAAAAAGAGCGTGTAGCCGGTTCGTCCGTAGAGGAAGTTGCCGACCGTAAACAGCGCCGACCAGATCATAGTACAGCCCAGGAACCAGCCGGCCAGGGCGAGCGGCACGTGGGCGGCGTCTTCAGCGGCCTCTTCAGCGCCGATGCCGGCCTGCGCGCGCACCACCGCCCAACCGGGGCCGGGCGGGTGCACTTTGTGGTAGAAGCGGATCAGCGCCTCGGTATCGGTGCGCGGTCCCAAGTAGGCGGTGAGCAGCCAGCACACGGTGGTGAAAGCGACGGTGAGCAGCAACTGGCGCGTGGTGCCGAGGACGATGCCGCTTTTCACCAGAATAAGAAAAAGGATGGAGATGCCGAAGGAGCTGGCCATGGCCACGATTTCGCACCACGCCGTGACCCGCCACCAATACCAGCGCAGCAGGTACAGCAGGCCGGTGCCGGCGCCGACTTGCAGGATCAGGCTGAAAGCGTCCTTGGCGGTATCGAGCAGGAAGACCGTTGCCGATGAGAGCACGAAGAGCAGAACGGTGGCGGCGCGGCCGGCGGTCACGTAGTGGTGTTCGCTGGCGCCGCGATTCAAGAAGCGACGGTAGAAATCGTGCACCAGGTAAGACGCGCCCCAGTTGAGGTGAGTGAGGATGGTGGAGGAATTGGCGGCCACCAGGCCGCCCAGCATCAGCCCCAGCCAGCCCGCCGGCAGGTAACGCAGCATCACCGGGAAGGCGATGTCATGGCCGATCAGCGAGGGATCGAGGTTTGGGAAGGCGCGCCGGATATCGGACAGTTGCGGGTACACGACGAGCGATGCAAGGCCGACCAGGATCCACGGCCAGGGCCGCAGCACGTAATGCGCCACGTTGAAGAACAGCGTTCCGCCGAGCGCGTCCTTTTCCGTTTTCGAGGCCAGCATGCGCTGCGCGATGTAACTGCCGCCACCCGGTTCGGCGCCCGGATACCATACGGCCCACCATTGCACCGCGATCGGCAGGATAAAGACCGCAACCGCCAGGTCCCAGTTGCTGGTGAAATCGGGCAGCATGTTGAGATAGTTCAAACCGCCCGGCCCGCGCACGTGGGAGAGCTTGTCAACCAGTCCCGCCATGCCGCCCACCTGCGGCAGGGTAACCGCGAAATAAGCGGCGGCGATGACAGCGGCCATCTTGATGAAGAACTGGATCATATCGATGACCAGCACTCCCCAAAGGCCCGAGTGGGCGGCGAACACGACATTCAGCAGGCCCACCGCCAGCAGCGTTTCCCAACGGCTGAAACCGAACAGCACGGCGGCGATCTTGCAGGCGGCCAGATTCACCGTGGCCATGATGATGCAGTTGAAGAACAAGCCGAGGTAGAGCGCCCGGAAGCCGCGTACGGCGCTGGCAGCTTTGCCCGAATAGCGCAGCTCGTAAAACTCCAGGTCCGTCAGCACGCCCGAACGGCGCCACAGCCGCGCGTAGAAGAACACGGTGGCTACGCCGGTGAGGGTGAAGGCCCACCATTGCCAATTGCCGGCCACGCCCTGGGTACGCACGAAGTTGGCCACCAGGTTCGGGGTGTCGCTGGAAAAGGTGGTGGCCACCATGGAGAGGCCGGCCAGCCACCACGGAACGGAGCGGCCCGAGGCGAAGAACTCCGTCGTGCTCTTGCCAGACCGCTTGCTGACAAATAGCGCGGGCGCAAAACAAATTGCGACCGAGACGAGCGCAACGATCCAATCGATCGCATAAAGATGCATGGGTATCTAAACGAGTCTACGATGTTTCGGCCGGCCCGCGGGCCGGGCCGACAGCACACGCGTCGCCCGCCGATGGCCCCGAGTTTCGCGCTGGCATCACTTGGCGGCGAGCCGGCGTTCTATGTCGCGAATCCTATCTTCGCGGACGCCCGGCTCCAGTTTTTTTGCCAGCGCCAGTGCTCGCTGCCAGGCGGCGCGGGCTTCGTCGCCGCGGTGCAGTGCCATCAGCGCATCGCCAAGCGTTTGCTGCGCGCCGAAACAGTCGGGGTCCGCAGCCACAGCCGTTTGCGCCTCGGCAAGCCCTTGATCCAATCGCCCGGCGCGCATCCGGTTCCAGGCTTTCTGCATGTGGCTTAGGGCCGACGCCAGGGCAACAGGAAAGCGTCCGTCGAATACGAGGATTCCATTCTGGATCATGGCTGCCGGTTTGAGCCACATGAACTGCCGGTAGGGATTCAGGTCGTTGGAGCCGAACTCGAACCCGGAGAGAGTACCCGCGCTGATCAGCACCGGCCCGTCAATGACGGGCGGAATGTCCGTCTCTTCGTTCACCCACATGGTGTCGGCGGTGATCAGCGGCTTGCACGGAATCGCGTAATATCCGGTGGAGTCCACCACGCCCTCGGCGAAGTATGCGAACCAGCACTTCTTGACGCCACGGCCGTCGAGATACTTCTTCGTCGCCTTGAGCTGCTGTGCCCAATCCGTATTCGAATCGCTCAGGTACTTATAGGTGCTCGATGGCCCGCCCCACAGCTCGTTGGCGTAGGCGATATAGGCCGGGAAGCTGCCCGCCGATGAGACCGCCTGAAAGACCAGCAGCAGGCCCACGGCCCAGGCCCAGCGGCGGCCTCCCCGGAGGAAGGCACAAGCCGCGCCCGCCACCAGCACAATCAGGAACACATAGACGGGCAGGATATGGCGGAGGCCGATGTTGATGGTGGAAGACGTGGCCACCGCGAAGTGGATCGCCGCCGGGACGCTCAGGAAAACGATGGCTCGCCAGTCTCTCAGCTTGCCAGTGGCGATGGCCACGGCGGCCAGCACCAGCAGGGCCAGGAAGGGGATAGTGGACTTGATGGCGAAAGCCGAGGGGAAGTAAAACCAGACACCGTGCGGGTACACCTTGCCGAAGATGTAGCTGGGATAGTAACCCACCATGTACCGTACATCCACGAACCCATACAGGTACGACTCGGGCAATAGGTGCCAGCGAGCGCAGGTGGAAATAAGCCAGCCATCGAACGGTTTCAATCCGCGTGCGAACGCCGCCAGTGGAGGGTTCATCGCCAGACCTGGCGGGCGCGCCTGACAGCGGAACCCGTAGAAGGCCCACAGCACCGCCACCGCGATTGCCGCGATCGACACCAGCGACAGCGCCAGCCGCGCCCTCGGCCTCCATCCGCGCGTGCGAATCGCTTCGAAGACGGCGAGCGCGAGGAGCATCGGGAACACCAGAACGCCGGTATGTTTGGAAGCGAGCGCACAACCCGCCGCGACGCCCACCAGCGCGAGCCGCCACCCCGAAGGCGCTTTCACGTACCGGTAGAAAGCGTAGACCGAGGCGAACAGGAAACAGGAGAGTCCCATGTCGGTGGTAACGAAGGCGCCGTGTGCCAGCAGATTCGGATCGAACGCCACCATCGCGAGGGCGATGAACCCGGCTGTCAGGCTGAACATTTCGGTGGCCGCCAGGAACACCAGCAACGCCATCAGGACCGTGAGCAGGGCCGCGGCCATGCGCACGCGGAACAGTATGGTGTCCGCATCGTTCTTCGAGAGAAACTCCTTGCCGTCGAGAAAGGCTTCGATCTTGAAATTGCGGCCCTGGAGCCACGGCACGTGCAGCGGCATGTTGAGAATGGGGATGGTGGCCAGCAGCTTTACCAGCGGCGGATGCTCGGGGTTCAATCCGAAATCGCCGGTCTTCCAGGACATGTAGCCGGCGAGAATGTGGTCGTCTTCATCCCAGGTCAGAGATTCCTGGCGGATGGACAACGCCATCTGAGTTACCAGGATCGCCAGAAGGCACGCTACGCCGGCGGCCATGAGTACTGTGTGGCGCTTGTTTGGCAATCCGTTGGTCAAGTTCTTCCCTTCGAAGCCGTGTCCCTTGCCAAATCCAGCAAAAGGGCCGGACGACTTCCCGTCACACGCGCCTGGTAGAATCTACGCGCGCTTTGCTTCGCGCCAGCAAGAAAAACCGAGATGACTCTCGGCTCTGCAGGCCGGACGGCCTGCGCCACGCGGCGGAGACTGAACCGGGAGAAATGCGGCCTCGCCTCCTATTCGCTTACGCCCAACTCGACCCACCCCGGCAGCGTGGCGGGGCGGTTGTTCAGGAAAACGATGCGGCGGGTTTTCGGGAATGGCAGGTTGCTATCCAGGGCGCGATTGTAGATCGCGTACTGGCGGAGGATCTCGCGGTAATCGGGGTTGGTGGTGTCGAGCCAGGAACTCTTGGCGGGCAGGCCGCCGCCCCAGCCGAGCGAGAGCAGGCAGGCGCCTCGTTCGCGCGCCTCGGCCAGGCGCTGCTCCAAGGCTTGCAAACTCTGGTCCAGCAGGCCCATGCCGGCCCACGATGCGTACTGGCGCTGCAAGGTGAGCAGGCCGGCGGCGTAAACGTTGGCGGCCTCGAAAAAGCGGGTGCGGTTCAACGATTCCGGCCAGCGCACGCTGCGGCGCACTTCGGGCGAGAGCAGAAAATGGTTCTCGTCCCAGCGGCCTTCGAATACGGTACCGGGCGCAGCCATTTCGGCAAACGCCGGCGTGCTCTCTTCGGGACGCGCGCCATCCACAGCGCCGCGCGGGCTCTGCTTCCATCCCAAAACCAGGCCGCCCGCGCGCGGTTGCAGGGTAGAGGTGCGCAACAGGTAGACTTTGAACGCGTCTGAGGCGACGGTGCCCGAATCACCCGCGCTCACGAAACGCATGCGATTGGAGCCGCTCGAGCCGAGCGCCTGTTCCTCCACGCTTTCCGCCGGCCGGCGCGGGGGGCGCTCGGTCTTCACTCTTGCCGCGAGATCCTGCAGCATGCCGTCGCGCCAGTTGGCGAACAGCATGCCGGTACGCAGCGCTCCCTTGATGGCCGCGCCGGGCAGGTATGGCCCGGAAGCTCCGGCAGCGAACGTTGGTATGTGCAGGCTCTCGCCAGCAGCGCGGTTCCAGTACGCTGAGTAAGCGGCGTTTTCGAACGGAATGCGGCGGCCGGCGAAATTCTGCGCGAAGCCGCCCCAGGAGGCGAACTCGAGCTTGTCGGCTTTCTTGAGCTGCGCCAGGTAGCCTTCCAGGCGCGGCCCTTTGGCCAGCAGGCGGAAAATGCGCCACTGATCGAGCACGTTGACGTGGTCCTTCCAGACCATGTAGTCGATGGGGCTCAGCTTGCGGCCGTCCCCGACCAGGAGCGGCGTCAGACATGTGAGGCGGTATCGCATCAACTCACCTCGGGAAGCGGGACGGAGACCGCGAAGCCGGCGCGGAAGACGGGGTGCGGAAAGCCGCCGGGCGCCACGTCGGGTGCGGCGCCGCACGGCGCGGCCGGGGCATAGATCACCGAACCTTCGCCGACCATCTGCAGGGTTTTCTTCAACTCGCCCGATCCCGCCGGGCTGTCGACGCGGCCGCCGCGCTCGACCAGCCAGTAATTGCCGCGCGACCAATCCACCGCATCCTGCTCGGCGGGCGCGAATAGCGAAAGCAGCCAATGGGCTTTGGGGCCGGCCTCGAAGACGGCTTCTTCTTCGGGCATCGCCTCGGGTACAGGTTCTTCTGCAACGGGCTCTTCGGCAACTTCGACGGGCTCCTCCAATTCGAGCACGCCGACAGCGGATTCGGTCTCGCGCGCTGTGCAAGTGGGCGCGGCTGCGGTGTCGAGAAAGGTGCTGCCGTCGGGGGTCTCGGGCTGCGCCGGGGTATCGGGCTGGGCGCCGATGGCGTCCGGGCCATTGACTTCATTCGCCTCTTCGGGCGCGGGCGTGAGCGGCTCCTCAGGTTGGCAGGCGGAATCCGGAACGGACCCGAGAGCCGGGGCGCCTGCCGCACTGGCACCCTCGGCTGGCGGCGGAGCGGTTTCCGCCGGTGTGCGGGGCGGTCCCGCGGGCGGCAGGATCATTTCCGGCAAGGTGCCTTCGGTAAACTCCGGCGCCTCGGACCGGCCCCAGCCGCGAGAACGCTCGCCTCCAAAGCCGCTATCGGCGAGCAGGCGGAAGGCGGTCTTCACCGGATCGCCCCAGCGCTCCCACGCCAGCTCGTGCCGGAACGCCGCCACCAGCCAGAGTCCGGCGCCGGCGCGAAATTCCAGGCAAGCCATCGAATGGCGCTCACTGGCGCCGCTGAAGCGGTCCACCGCGGCGCTCCAGCGCACGGCGGAGCGGAAGGGGCCTGACCGGCCGGATGGCACGAGGCACTCGCTGAGGCCATCCACGCTCCAGGCGTCTTCATCGGGCCGTTCGCCGGCCACCAGCGATTGGACCACGGTAAGCGGCACGAAGCGGGCGCTTTTCCAGCGCACGCGCGCCCCCATCAGCGCCGGCGAGCGCGGCGGCCAGATGGTCCGCGGCGGCACCACGAAGCCGATTTCATCCAGAAAGGGGAAACAGGAACTGAAAGAAACGGCCGGCTCGTTGGACCGCGCGGTCACCTCCAGCCACGCCTCGAACATGCCCAGGCGCGCCATCGCGGCCGTCACCGCCGCGTAGACCGAATCGCTGTGGTAGATGGAGTCGACCCGGTTACGGGCGCCCGAATCGGGCCCGATGCGCCACGGCCCGGCCGGCCGCAGCCTGACGACCAGCCCCGGCGTCATGACTCCTCGCGCAGGAAGGAGAAGGCCGATTCGGCAACCGCCGCCTGGATCACTCCCAGGTCGGCGCCCGCCGCGATTTCTTTTTCCGGCGCGCCCTTGGCGTAATAGTCGCGGCCGCGCCATACCAAGCGAAGTTTGTGGAAGGAGACGCGTCCGCTGCCGCGCGAACCGCCGCCGCCGAGCGCATCGTCCTCGAGCAGCCGCAGCCCTTCCAGCACGCGCACAAACAGCGGGCCGTCGGCCTCGCAGAGCACGTCCATCACCAGCCGCGCCTGGAAGCGCGCTCCGGCGGGCACTCGTTCGATGGTGCGCGGGTTGGCCTGGGAGGTGATGCGGTCGATGGCGTTCTCATTCTTAACTTCGGTCAGCTCATCGTCCAGGTTCTCGCGCATCTGCGGCGTGATGCTTTCCACGTCGAGCGGAGCGTCGAACACGGCCAGCCGCGCCGGGGTGGCCTGGGTGGTCTCGAGCGTCTCGCCTTGCACCCGCTCCATGCGGCCCGGGCTGCGCCCGAACAGGAGGCAAATATCGTCGTCGGGGCGGTCGCTCTGGTGGATGCGCACTTCCTGGCCCTTGCGGCGCGACAGATACACCAGCTCGGCGGGAACGGCCAGGCCGGAGCTTTGCTCGAGCAGCGAGCGGATCTTGCCGCGCAGCGAGCTGCCCGGCACGTACGGCCTGCCGAACGCGTCTTTCGCCACCGGATTATCGGACCCGCCGATTTCGAGCGAACCCTTGCCCGCACCGACGTGCAGGCCGGTTTCGCAGGTCATTTCCGCATCCAGGATCAGCTTGCCGATGAGTTTCAACTCGGTTTGGGAAGTGTGTGCGCTCATGCTTTACTCGTTGTAGGCCACGATGGCCTCGAAAAGGTCCTTGAACCGTTCGTAACCCTTGGTATCGTTCTTGCGCGTCACCTGCAGCAGGAGTTTTTCCAACTGGTCGAGGCTGCGCAAGCCGTGGCGCGCGATGGTGTAGGCCAGGCGCGCGCGCAGCATCACGAATTCATGCTGGCGGCCGCTTTCCGGCGCGCGCACGGCGCGGCGGACCGCGCCATAAAGGCGGCGCAACTGGCTCTTGGTGCCGGAATCCATGTCGCGCATGCGGCTGACGACGGCGTGCGCCTGGTTATCCAGATACAGGCTGTCGTGGATGAGCTTCTCGAGCTCGATTTCGGGCGGGGCTTCGAATCGCCCGCGGTCGGGACCCCGGCGCTCGCCGCGGTCTCCTCGATCGGGACGCGGCCCGCGATCGCCCTGCGGCGGGCGCCCTTCCCGCGGTGGGCGTGGCTCCCGGTTCCGCTGTTCGTTCTCTTGTGTCATGTGCTAAACCTCGGTCACCAATCTGGCCCACTCTAGGGCCACCAGCCCGGCGGGCCGCAGCTTCACTTCGGCGGATTTCCGGCCCGTCATTTCGTTAATCAAGTGGGTGCGCAGCTTTTGAAACTCGCGGTCGCGCGTGCCGCTCAGGATGCGGTTGAAACGCCGCTGGAAACGCCAAGTGCGCTGCGTTTCCGCCTGACCCGCCGGCCCATCGGCATATGCTTCGTGCCGGTAGAAACTGCGCAACTGGTAAAGGAACTGCCGCGACATGCGAAAATCGTGAACCAGGCGCGTCACGGTGTCCTTGAGTTCCGCCGCATCCGCCAGGTGGCGCCATTCGAGGATGCGCCCCAGCACATAGATGCAATCCTTGTCGGCCGATTTCGCCAGGTCCAGATTGCGCCCTGCGTCCTCGTACGCGGCCGCCAGCGGATAGTGAGGCTCCGGCGCCAGGGCAATCGCCATGGAGATGGTTTTGCCTTCCGGCCCCGGGTACTCCTTCAAATTCTCTTCGGTGAAGCGGTGGAACAGCCGCTGCACTTCGCGCGCCAGCGCGATCAGCGCGTCCCAGGCTCCGTAGACGGCGAAATCGTCGCCGCCGCAATAGAGGATGCTGACCTTCCGCCAGAACTCCGGCATGGAGCACAGCACTTCCAGCTCGCCGGCGAAGAACTGCTTGTAGAGCACGGAAAGCGGCACGTGTTCTTCAATCGAATTCACCCGCCGCAGGCGGAGACCGAAATTGTCGACGTCGCCGCGCAGCACGCCCCAGATAGCGCGCCCCTGCGAACGCCGCGCCAGCGCCTGCACGGGCGCGGCCTGCTTGGCGTCGTCGCTGGGCGCCGCGTGGCGCGCCAGGAGAATGGCGTCGGGCGAAAGATTGGCGGTCAGGCTCCAGGTGTGTTTCGCGCCCTCCACCAGCACTTTCCCCGGCGACTCGGGAGACCAGCCTGCCTGCTTCGCTTCCCGCACCTTGGTTCCCAGTTCCTTGGCGAAGTAGACATCGGCCGCGGCATTCGGAATCGGCGTGGAAGGCTGGAACGCGCCCGCGCCAAAGTCCGCCAGCGGCCGGTTGCGCTGCCGGTCCAGTTCTTCGTTCAAGCGGCGGCGGATCACCGCCCAGTCACCCAGATTGTCGGTCACGCCCCAAATCAGCTTCACGTGCCCGGAGCTTAACTCGGCCATCTGCTGCGCCGCCGCCCGCAGGAAGTTCTCCGCCGTCTCGCGCGCCGCGCCCGGCAGCACCAGCAGGAACTGGCCGCCGCCGCTCGATCCCAAAAGGATGCGCGCCAGGCCGAGCTCCGCCAGCAGCGCGCGCGGCAAGACTTCGCTGAGCAGCGTAATCCACTGCGACCGCCCAACCAGCAAATCCTCACCCGCAGAGCGCGCGGGCCGCGTCTCGGCGGCTGCCGCCGAGAGAAACGCTTCCGTACCCAGGATTTTGCCTTGGAGCAGGATTTGTTCGGCCATGAAAGGTGCTCTAAGCCTTGAGAAAGACTAACTGTAGCACAGAAACCTGAGAGTGACGGCGGGCTCGCTTCACTCTGGTTTTATGTCCCGTGCTCGTGTCCTGGCAGTGCTGACGATGCTCGCCGCTGCCGCCGGCGCACAGACTGTGCGCTCCTCGGCCAAGGTAACCGTCATCCATCCCAGAGCCGCGGCGTCGGCCGCGCAACCGCGTCTTTCCGACGCACAACTCGAAGCCAACATTCGCGCCAGGTTCGCCAAGTCGCAGAAGATATCCCAAGACCGTTTTCAAGTGCACGTGCAAGGCGGCGTGGCCACCATCGAAGGCAAAACCGGCGTGATTCAGCACAAGGGCAGCGCCACCCGCATGGCCAAAGCCGCCGGCGCGCTGGCCGTCAACAACCGCATCCAGCTCAGCGATGCTGCAAAACAAAAGGCGGCGGCCAATCTGGCAACCGGCCGTCGCCGCGCGCAGATCAAGCGCGGCGACTCACGCGACTCGCGCAGCGACCCGCGCCAGCCCCATTGACTGGCCGCCCAAGGCAAGAAGCATTCCAACAGAAAGTCGCGACCGCGCAGTACGCGGGAATAATCAGCGCCACGGGAATTGTGCCGAGCCAGCGCCGTCGCGCTTACGGGAACATGCCGGCGGGGCAGGCCCAATCGCGCGTCGCCGAGATCCTGAGCCGCTCCGCCTCGGCTGGCCGGCCGGTCTTGAAATACAAATCCACCACGTTCCGCGCAGCCGTGCACGACGTGTTCTCCACAAGCGGGCACTTGACGTTCAAGGCCAGGCGATTTCCGGCCGCCTCGACCGCGCAGCCATTCGGGTCGATCTTTCGGTAGATTTGGACCAACTGCGAAACAAAGGAGCGTTGGCCCGGAGCCAGAATGAGTCCTTCGTGCAGCGCGACGGCAGCTTGCCGGTCGTCTCCCAGCGCGCGATACGCATTGGCCAGCTCTTCGGAAAAAGCCAGCTGCGGGCTGAGCAGCCGGCCGTATTCCAGGGCGTCCAGCGCTTGCCGGGGTTGCGAGAGGCGCAAATAGACCCGCCCCAAGTCCAGGTACAAATTTGGCGCCGGGCCATCGTACGGCAGGGCCTTGCCGCGCAAGCGGTTGCGGCGGTGCAATTCCGCACTCAACGCAAGATCGATTCTTCTGGCACGCAGAAGAGCGGTCAGCGCCTTTTGGTACCAGAAGCCGCCCGCGCCCGTCGCCGCCATGTCGCCTCGCGTGCGGTACCAGTAACCGGCGGTCGCCCAGGGCAGCGGGATGCTGCGGTCGTCGGGTAGGGGGTCGATGATGGCGAGGCTGTGGTTCAGTTCCCGGTCGGCGGTCTCCGGGCTCGATGTCTCGCCGTTCATCGCCGAAACTGCCACTCCGAGGTGGGTCATGTAGCTGCCCGGCGCAGCTTTGACAGCGCTGGCCCACAGGCTAGGCTCATCCCGCCAGTCGAAGTTGCGCGCATAGGTTCGGACGGCAAACAACGTGCACGCCACGCCTATGATGGCCCACGGCGCCCGCCGCCCAAGATGGGTTCGAGCCGTATAACGGTCGCCAGCGCGGAACACAACCAGCACCAGAAGAGCGGCCAGCGCGATGGAAGGCATGTACAAGAACCGCTCCGCCATGATGGTTCCGATCAGGATGACCAGATTTGAGGTAGGAGCAAGCGCGGTGAAAAAGAAGGCAACGAAGAAGAACAGGGCTGGCTTCGAGCGGTACCAGACGATCGCGGCCGCTGCCGCAGCCGCACATCCGGCAAGGGCGGCCGGCGCCAGCCACCCCTCGCCGCCATGGAAGCGCCAGTCGCAGAGGGGAACCTGGTTGTAGGAGTAATCACAGGACAACCGTCCCGGCCACAGCCAGAGTCCCACGAATTTGCCGATGACCTTTATGGCGGTCAGCCGCGCGGTCCAGAAGTCACTGCCCACCAGTGGGTTCTGAACGAACGCGAAGCTCCCCGCTTCGGTTTCGTACAGCGCGGCAATCATCTTCGCACGCAGGTAGAAATACGCCAGAAACGGCACTGCCACTGCGAGGTAGCCGGCCAAACGGGCCCGCCAGGGCGCGGCGCGCCGGTGCCCCACGTCGTAAATCAGCATCGCCGCCGGCAAGACCACGGCAGTCTCTTTGGAAAAAAGGCCGATAGCGGCACTTGTCGCCAGGGCTGCGAGCCACGCGCCTCTGCGCCTGCCCGATGCCTGGGTTGCCTTCACATGACACAGCAGCCCGGCGAGCGTGCCGAAAGCCGCCAGGAGATCCGCGCGGCCTACCACGTTGGTAACGGATTCGGTCAGAACCGGGTGCAGTCCCCAGACCGCTGCCAGCGCAATTGCCAGCCGGAACTCCCCGAGCAACAGTAGTCCCAGCAGGTACACCAGCAGCATGTTGGCGGCGTGCAGCGCAAAATTGACCCAATGGTAACTAGCTGGATTCGCGCCGCTGCCGAGGACGGCGTAATTGAATAGATACGAGATTTTGGTCAGCGGCCGATAGAGCCCGTTGGTCTTGTTGGCGTACCAGTAGCCTTGCGTCACGAGCGCCTTCAGATTCGCGGACGTGGCTGACCATACCCGGCTGTCCTGGACGATCGCTGAATTGCTATCGAAGATGAGGCCGTTGTCGAATGAGTTCGAATATGCGATCAAGGCGACCAGCCACAGCAACAACATCGGCAACACATGGAGCCGCCACTTCGATCCAGCCTTTTCGGCCCCTAGGTGCCGGGCGGCTGTCATCCGCTTCGTGCGAGTGGGCCGTTTTGCGCGAGCCTTACTCATTCGGGCATCCAAACCTCCAAGGATAGCTCCGAGATGGGCGTGAGACTTTGGATGCGGACGCAGGCCGCCTCAGCCGCTCGTTGCCGCTCGGGCATGCGCCGGCGAACGTTCCTCTATTACTGAAGGAGTGCCTACCCTTGCTGGGGTTTCTTGCGGGACGGGGCTTTGGCGAAGTACAGGTTGACGGCCCGATCGATGTTGGCGCGGGTGAGGCGCACGGCGCGGCCTTCGTACTCGGCGATTGCCTTCACCAGTTTGAGAATGTCCATCGGATAGCAGGCGCGCAGCGTAGTGGCGCCGGCGGCAATGCAGCGCTCGCGCATGTACTCGGCGCAGCCCGTTTCGGCGGGTACACTGTGGACGGTGATGACCTGCTTGACGATCAAGTCGAAAATCTCGTCGCTGACGTCTTCCACCAGCACCTTGGTCTGGATGCGGCGCAGGAAGGCCTCGTCGGCCAGGTCGGCCGGGTCCAGGTTGGTCGAGAAAACCACCATCAGCTCGAACGGCACTTGGAACTTCATGCCCGAGGCGAGGGTGAGATAGTCGACACGGCGGTCCAGCGGAACAATCCAGCGGTTGAGCAACTGCTGCGGAGAAAGCACCTGGCGCCCAAAATCATCGACCACCAGGATGCCGTTGTTGGCCTTCATCTGGCACGGCGCGATGAACACGTGCGTGGACTCATCGAGGCGCAGCTCCAGCATTGCGGCCGAAAGCTCGCCGCCCATGGTGATGCAGGGGCGATGGCAGATCACCCACCGCGGGTCGAGAAACTCGTCTTCCGCTTCGATCTGCCGGTGCACGATGGGGTCGAAGACGGCAATGATGTGCCCGTCCACCTCCACCGCGTAAGGAACGATGATGGTGTCCTGGTAAATTCGCAGAATGCGCTCGGCGATACTGGTTTTGCCGCTGCCCGTTCCGCCATACAGAAATAGCGACTGGTGCCCGATGAGCGACGGGCCCAGTTGGTCCAGCAACGAATCCGGCATCACCAGGTCGTGAAACGCCCGGCGCAGGCTGTCGCGGCTGAGACGCAGTTTGGCATCCTGTCCTCTGACCACTTCGTGGTACTGCTGGATCGAGACCGGAGCCGGTCCGACGTACTGGCAGACCTCGCTGCGAGCCGTGGCCAAATGCCGGCCTGCGCCAGTCAGGGTGAAGGAGTAGTCGTTGCCGACCATCCCCTTCACTTCCAGCAACTGCTGCTGCCGGAAATCGTGGAACAGGGTTTCGAGAACCGGGAAGGAGAGCTTCAAAGACTCGTGCAGTGCCGACAGCGTGCCGGTGCCGTGCAGCCACAGATAGCGCAAGATCAGATCGCTGACCATGGCACGCGGGATTCCCAGATCGCCGATCCGGTCGGGCATGGTTGGCCGTACGCGAACCTCTTCGGTGCTGGCCGCAACCGCGGTGGGCGGGGAGACCGTCAGGGGTTTCGGTGGGGCGGCCGGCTTGCTCGCAGGCTTCGGGACGCCTCGCGATTCCAAAATGATGAGATTGGGGTTAGTAGAAGCTCCGAGGCTTTCCAGGCTCATGACACTGGCAATATACACTGCAACTCCAGGACCTAACCAGGATGGCGTTGGTTAGCCGGAATGCTATGGCCAAGGGTAGCCCCAATGTCTGCTGAGAGCGAACAACGGTTATACTACTTTCGTTAATCTCAGTCTCTGGGACCAACGGGCAACGTTGGAAACACAGGTTTTGTCGCATAATGAGAGGGACCTAAGGGGGGCGGGATGCGGCAGGGGATCGGCCGATCGAGCACGAGGGCCTCGAATGTCTGGCGAATAGTGCGTCGCGGCTTGCCGGTTTTTCTGGCGGTCGGCGGTTGCGGGTTCGCCCAAATTGCGGATCGCAATATCAACATGGTGTCCGGTACCACCTGGCCGGATGGGGACCCGTTCCTGCAGCGGCAGAACGAACCCTCCATGGCCGCTTCCTCCCGCAACCCGCGCCACCTGCTGGCCGGCGCCAACGATTACCGCACGGTGGACCTGCCGGGGTTGCCGAACGGCGAAACCGGCGATGCCTGGCTGGGGGTCTTCCAGTCCTACGACGGCGGCCAGACGTGGACTAGCACGGTGCATCCGGGATGCCGGCAGAATGTGCCGCAGTGCGCGGGCGCTCCGGCGCTGGCTGGATTCACGGCTGCGGCCGACCCGGTAGTGCGCGCCGGCGCCAACGGGATGTTTTATTACAGCGGCATCGCTTTCACGCGCAGCGCCAATTCCGCCAGCGTGGTGTTCGTCTCCCGCTTCATCGACAACAACAACACCGAAAAGGGCAACTCCATCCAGTACATCGACACGACACCGGTGGCCTCGGTGTCCGGCAGCGTATTTGTCGACAAGCCCTGGCTGGCGGTCGACGTGCCGCGCGCCGGCAGCCGGGGCTGCCCGATTAACGCCCCCCAGCCGGGCGGCGGCACACAGTCGGTTTCCGTCACGTCGGGCAACCTCTATGTCGCCTACACCACTTTTGCCAATGACAGCCTGCCGCCGGCGCAAATCCAGTTTTCGCGCTCGCAGGATTGCGGCGCGACCTGGAGCAAGCCGGTTCCGCTTTCCGACGACACCGTGAACCAGGGCGCCAATATCGCCATCGATCCCGTGAGCGGCACGGTTTATGTGGCCTGGCGCCGCTTCCAGAGCGGGGCGCTGAGCGACGCCATCCTGGTGACGCAATCCACCGATGGGGGCCAGACTTTCAGCCCGCCGGTGGTGGTGGCCAATATCAATCCGTTCGATCAGGGCACCACCGATTTCAGCTTCCGCAGCAACGACTATCCCACCATGGCGGTGGACGGCACCGGGCGGATTTACATAGCGTGGTCGCAGCGCGGCGCCGGCCAGCCTGCCTCGGGCGGCGATGCGCGCGTGGTGCTGGCGACTTCGCACGACGGCGTCAACTGGAGCGCGCCCATGCCGGTCGACGATTTCGCCGGACGCGGCCACCAATACATGCCGGCGATGACGTTCGGCGGCGGCCAGCTCATGGTCATCTTTTACGACTTGCGCGAGGACTCGACGGTGGGCAACTTCACTCCCCTCGGCGGCGGCTTGTACTCGGAAACGCGCATGCCGGCCGGAGACCTGGCCACCACGCCGCCGCATCCCGAGAAGGTCTTCACGCCGTATGTGATCGATGCCGCCCCCGCGGACCTGAACGAGGGCGGCCTGCTGCGCCGCCATACGGTGGACGTGTGGGGGGCGCAGGCCGCGGCGGCGGACGTCCCCAGCTTCACCGCGCTGCGCATTTCGCAATATGAGATCGGAAGCCTACCGGGATCGGGGACGATTCAGCAGCTACAGCTCGACCCGCCCAATTTCCCCATGTTCTCGCAAGGCACGGTGCCATTTATCGGCGACTACCTGGACGTCACCGCGGTGCCCTCGATCGTGCCAGGCGCGCAGCCGGGTACGTGGCAATTCAACACCGCGCCAAGCTCGGCGGCGACGTTTCAGGCGGTCTGGACCGACGACCGCGACGTGCGCCCGCCCGCCGATGGAGATTGGACCGATTACACGCCGCCGCAATCGGCCGCTATCACCGGCATCAGCGTGTTCGATCCCACTCAGGCGCAACCGGCTTGCGTGTCCGGACAAACCGGCGACCGCAATCAGAACATCTACACAGCGCGGATCACGCAAGGGCTGGTGGCGTCATCGCCGGCGAATAACAAGACGCTGGCAACGATCCAGCGCTCCTTTCCAGTGCTGGTGGAGAACTCTTCGGCGAGCGTGAAAACGTTCCGGCTGACCATTGCCGGCCAGCCCAGCGGGGGCCTGGCATCATTTCTGCAATCCTCATTGCCCGGCCTGCCCAATCCGCTAACGACGCTCGATATTACCGTGGACGCGGGCTCCAGCGCCTCGCGCATAGTTTACGTCACGGCGCCGGGCGGGAGCGCGCCGATCCCGGTGACGGTGGCGGAGATTGCGGCGCCCGGAGCCGCCAGCACACTGGCCGGCGGCCTCGAAAGCTCGGTGCTGCTCAACCCCGATCCCACCAACCCGGGCAGCCCCGCCACCACGGACGGCGAAATCTTCAACCCCGATATCGCCAATCCGGACATTGCCAATCCCGACATCGCCAATCCGGATATAGCCAACCCGGACATCGCCAATCCCGATATCGCCAATCCCGACATCGCCAATCCCGACATCGCCAACCTGAGCGTGGCCACCCCGGACATCGCCAATCCGGAAATCGCCAACCCGGACATTGCCAACCCGGACATCGCCAATCCCGACATTGCCAACGCCGCCATCAGCGATTCCAACGCAACGATTTCCAACCAGGGAAACTCGACAGCGACTTATAACGTGCACTTCCTGCTGGCGCAGGCGCCGGCCGCCAGCGTGAGCACGCAGTTGATTGTGGAGAACATTTACCGGACGCCGGTGGCCAACGGCTGCCAATTGACGGAGCAGCCAACGCCCATCGTGATTGCCAACACGCCGAATCCGCCGCTGGTGTTGCAGCAAAACCTGGCGCAGACGGCGCTGGGCCGGCAATTGGCGGCGCTGGTGAGGGGCAAACGCGGAACCGCGCCGGGGCCGCGAGACGTCACCGACATCACCGACGGCACGGCCGGAAACACCACCATCACGCTGCCGCCGGGGCAGACCGTTCAGTTGACCTTGCGTTTCTTCAACGCCGACATGACACAGCCGCTGGGCCTCGATCCCTTACAGGACGTGAACACGATCGTGATTTCGCAGGCCGTCAATACGGGCGGCTCGCTGCCCAGTTTCGCCGCCACGCATCTGTTCGCGGCCAGCGGCAACCTGCCCGCCGGCATGGTGGGCGCGGCATACGCGGCTGCGCTGGCCGCAGCGGGAGGCACGGCGCCGTACACGTTCACGCTGGCTTCCGGCTCGCTTCCCGGCGGGCTCAGTTTGAGCCCGGACGGCGCCATTTCCGGCACCCTCGGCGGGCAGCCGGGTAATTACTCCTTCAGCGTGCAGGTAACCGACAGCGCGACTCCTCCTTCAAAGCCCTTTACGGAAAGCCTGAGCATTTACGTGGTGCCGACGGCGGCCCTGGCGGTGACCAGCGTCTCGCTAGGCGGCGTGGAGGGTTCGACCCAAACCGAAGGCGCCGCGGTTACGGTTACGGCGGCGGTGCAGAATATGGGAGGGCTGGCGGACAACGTGGCCCTGGTGGCCGGCCCGCAATCGAGCGGTGAAGCCGGAGCCAGTTGCGGAACGCCCGACCCGCCCACAGCGTCGATTCCGGCCGGCGGCAGCCAGACGTTCGTGTTCTACTGCGGCCCGCTAATAGGCCGCGGCCCGCTGGCGTTCCTGGTGAGCGGAACGGCCGTCGACGATGCCACAGGTGCGAAAGTGCGGGTTGCCGGGGGCGTCTCCGGCGCAATTACGGTGAGCCCGCCGCTGCCCGTGGAAACCGCGACCGCCACCGTGGGAGGCTTGGCGTACGTTTCAGGCGCCTGGACGAATCAGAACGTGGTGGTGACGTTCACCTGTTCGCCCGCCACCGGCCCGAGCACTTCAACCGTGGAGACGGTTTCCACGGAAGGACGGAACCAATCCGTCAGCTTGCCGTGCAGCGATTCCATTGGCGATACGACCACGGCATCGTTCGGCGGCATCGACATCGACCACACGCCGCCGGTGATTCAGTTCTTGAGCGCCCTGCCGGTAAACGCCGCGGGCTGGAGCAAAGGGCCGGTGACGGTAAGCTGGCAGTGCACGGATTCGGTCTCGGGGCCGGTGGCGCCCGTCGTCACCCAGATCGTTTCCGGGAACGGGACGAATCTTTCGGCGACCGGCACCTGCCTCGACCTGGCAGGGAACTCGTCGTCGAATACGCACGCAGGCATCAACATCGACACCACGCCGCCGGTGATGCAATTGAGCTCGCCGCTCGGCGGATTCAGCTATCCGCTGGGATCGGTGATCACCGTCAACTACTCTTGTTCGGATGCCGGATCGGGCATTGCTTCCTGCATCGGTCCGGTCGCCAATGGCGCGACGATCACGCTGGGCACGCCGGGGACGTTCAGCTTCGCGGTGACGGCGACCGACGTGGCGGGCAACCAGACCACGGCAACGCATACCTACCAGGTGGCGCCGCAGTAGGGAGCGGTGCGTCAGCGCGCGGCCGGGGTTCTGGCGGCGGGGATGGACAACTCGGCGGCGGCGCTGAGCGGGTTCCTGTTTCCGCCTGCTCCACCGCCGCGTGTTGCGGCGTGCGCTCGGGCGAAGGTCTCGGAAAATACACGTTCGCGGTGCGGAGAAGAAAAAAGCGGGCGCATTTTGGGTGATAGGGGTAAGTGCGCCCGCTGTCGTAACGGGGATTTACCTGTTCTGACGATTCAACCCGGCGGCGTGGTTACAGGTTGCGGCCGGAATTCTCGTCTGCTCGAAAGAGTCATCCCTCGATGACTCTAAAGGGCTATTGACGCGTGCCTCATGGCGCCGGCAGCATTTTCTAATCCAAGAATGAGCCTGAAGGGCTGAAATCTGGTTGGCGCAGTGCCGGGCTCCTTTCGCTGGGTTTTCTTGTTCGTTTTCGGGGGAATAGACCGTCGTTGCCGGCGCGGTG
>JBAVYH010000096.1:0-4501 GCA_049698695.1 Bryobacteraceae bacterium
CCGCAGCAGCACCAGGTATTCCCGGTTGTGACAGGTCCATTGTGCCACCGCGGCATGGCCGGAGCGCCGCAGCACCTCGTATAGCAGCGTGTAGGGTTTCTCCCCCGCCGTCTCCGGCACCACGTAAAACGATGCATCCAGATATACCGGATCGATTTCGGCGATGGGCACGAACTCCCGCACTTCCATCACCCGAGAGCTTGGCGGCGCCATCTCTTCCAGTTCGTCCTCCCCAACGACGACGTAGCGGTCGCGCTCATACTCGAAGCCTTTGATCAACTCGGTGCGGGAAACAGGTCGGTCCTCGGCCTGACAGTAGAGCACCTGTTTGACGCGCGAATGATCGCACTGGTGAAGCTGGTGGAAGCTGACAGATTGGCTGCGGGCGGCAGCGTGGAGCTGGACGGGGAACGAGACCAGGCCGAAGGCGATTTGGCCCTTCCAAACGGTAGTTGGCATGAATGTTCTGACCTCGCAACGACCTTCGCTCTGGTGCTGGGAATAAGCAAGGCGAGAAACGGTCTGTCTGCGGCTTTCTCTGGGTGGCTAAGCGGCGACGGCTCAAACAGATCGTCCGTTAACCAACAGGCTGTAGGTTCGAGTCTTGTTTGCCGAGCCAAACCCTCTGCCACGAACTCCCATTCCTTCCGGTTGACGCCCTGGCACCCTGGAATTTGCGGGAAATGGCCAATACTGCGCGAAAACGGGCTCTCCCCGCGGTTGCCCAGAGAGTTTGCCGATCAGCCCGGGTCTCTGCGTGCGGCCATTTGGCGCGCGTCTCTCAGAGTCTCCGATAAGGCTGCGCGTTTGGTTAACTGCGGGCCTGCAATATACACGGTCCTAGTATTGGGCCTAATCCACCGGCTCCCAGGAGTTGTCGGGGTCGAAACGGGTAATCGCTAGCGGCGGCTTGCCGGGAGCCGGGGCAATGTCCTTTTGATACACCACACCGATCTGGTTCACGATGAACGTGTGAATTCCGAGCTCGTCGGGGATTGTACTCATACTTGTTGTTGTTTTGTGGATGAGATCGCCATTTTAGTGGATTCAATCCATTAGAAGGCCCCCGCGAACGCTCTCGCTAAAACGCTTGGCATCAGAGCATCAAGCTCGGCGGCGGTTTCCATTTGCAGACGCTTCAGCGTATCCACCTCAGCGTGTAACGCGTCCAACTCCAACACAATCCGGCGCTGTTCGGGGAGAGGGGGCACCGGCACCGGAAATGCACGGATCTCTCGTAAAACGATGTGGGGGATCATGTCGCCCCGCGACTTCCTCAGCATCCGATCCTTAATCCAGTTTGAGTTTAAAAGACGAACAAGGTAGTGGCCGTCCAATTGCGGGCGTAGAGGTTTTATGAGGGCTACGCTCACGAAATAGCCCGCTCGACGATCGCTTCGATCCTCTCCCGCTGCTGCTTGCGATCCATCTCTTCCCATGGCGCAGCATCAGCCACTCCCTGCGCTTGCCGAATCCGCCCCAGCACCGATGCCTCGATCGCCTGCGCGGAAAGCGACTTGCTCGGGCACACGGCCCAGCCCTTCCGCTGCGCGTTGCGGCACACGTAGTAGGGGTACTTGCGGTCTCCCTTGGCCGCGTACGAGTACACCATGGGCGCCGCGCAGCATTCGCAGTGCAGTAATCCGTTCAGCAGTGCCTGGTGCTGGCTGCGGAGTCTGCCGCGCACCAGCACCGGCTGCGGGATCAGACTCTGCACCCGCTCCCACTCGTCCCGTGCCAGGATGGCGGCCTGTTCGCCCGAGTAGATGTGCCCCTGATGGCGCACCGCGCCCGTATATAAGATGTTGGTCAGCAGCCGCCGCAGGGCACTCAGGGTGAACCGCCCGCCCGAGCGGAACTCGCCGGTCTTGCGCGTCCAGCTCTTCAGCCGCCAGCCCTGCCGCTCGATCTCGGCCAGCGTCTGCCGGACCGAACCATACTCTTCGAACAGCCCAAAGATCGCCCGTACCCGCTCCGCCTCCGCCTCATTCACCACCAGCCGTCCCCCGCCCGGGTCCACGTCGTAGCCCAGCACCGGACACCCGCCCACCCATTTGCCCTTCTTCCGCGCCGCCGACATCTTATCCCGGGTCCGCTCTCCAATCAGTTCCCGCTCGAACTGCGCGAACGAGAGCAGGATGTTGAGCGTCAGCCGCCCCAGCGACGTGCTCGTGTTGAACTGTTGCGTGACGGCCACAAAGCTGACCTGGTGCTTCTCGAACTGGCTCAGGATGCACGTGAAGTCCAACAAGGAGCGGCTCAGGCGGTCGACCTTATACACCACCACACAATCCAACTCGCCGGCTTCCACCGCTGCCAGCAGCCGCTGCAGCGCGGGCCGGTCCATGTTGGCGCCGGTGAAGCCGCCATCGTCATAGCGTTCCGGCAAGGCGATCCATCCTTCGCGCCGCTGGCTCTGGATGAAGGCCTCCGCCGCCTCCCGCTGCGCATCCAGCGAGTTGAAGTCCTGTTCCAGGCCTTCTTCGGTGGATTTGCGCGTGTAGATGGCACAGCGCAGGCGAGCCGGGAGGACTTTCCCTTCGGGATTATTCTTCCGCACGATGATGCTCCTTCCGCCCTTTGCCGGTCAGCCCGAAGAAGGCCAGACCGTTCCAGCGGGTACCGGTGACGGCAACAGCAATCGCGCTGAGCGAGGCATAATGCCGGTTCTCAAACCGGAACCCCTCCGAGAGAACCTCGACCAGAATGGTCCGCCCTCTCCACTTCCGGTTGAGCAAGGTGCCCGGCAAGGGCAGGCGGCAATCCGCTGGCCGCCCGTTCCCCTCGCCGCGCGTGGTGCGCACTGCTTCGCCCTCCACCGTGAAGAAGCCTCGCGGCGCCACCAGGCGCAAGTCGGCATCGCTTGGCTCGGCATCAGCGCAGGCCCGCTTCGTCGTTCGTGACGACAGTTGGGACCCCGCAGCCGCGGTTGCTACAATCGAGGAGTATGCCGCTCACGGTCTTCGACATCAAAGGGGTCCCCGGCCACCGTCGCGAACGCATCGAGGCGGCCGTCGTCGCGGGCGGCAAGTACACCAAGGCTCCGCATGAAGCCTGGATCCGCTGACCCATTCAAAGGCGGGTTTCGCGAGCTCATCACCGGGTCGCAAGGTTTTGAGCCCACCGCGACGTTTGCGATACCATCTGCGACTCAGAAGGGCGGGATGTTGACATGAATTGCCATCGCCTCCACCATATGTCGCTGTTCATTCTTATTTTCTTGCTCACTGCTCCTCGTTTGCGTGCTGATTCCGTCGATGACTACATTCGTGAGCAGATGAGGGCGCGCCACCTCCCTGGACTGGTGCTTCTGGTAATGCGCGACGGCAATGTGATTAAGCAACAGTCCTATGGCCTGGCCAACATTGAATTGGGCGTAGCGACTAGCAAGGACACCGTGTTCCCTCTCGCCTCGGTCACCAAGATCTTCACCGCGACGGCAGTTTATTTGCTCGTGCAGGAAGGCCAGCTTCGCCTGAGCGATAAAGTCACGCAGCTCTTGCCGGGACTCCCGTACTCATGGAACGAAATCACTGTTCTGAACTGCCTCAGCCACACCAGTGGCCTCCCTGATATTTTCCCGGGATCACCGGCCGCTGCCCCAGCCGATTGGATCGCGGCCGACAGTCCGGAAGCGGCGCTCACGAAAGCCGAGGATCTCCCGTTGTTGTACAAAACCGGGGAGAAGTCGAGCTACAACCAGACGGAATTCTTGTTACTGAAGATGATCGTCGAAAAGGTTTCCAGATTGTCGCTGGAGGAGTTCCTGAGTAAACGGATCTTCACGCCCCTGGGCATGACATCCGCTCGCTTTGGAGACGCTCTCGACATCATCCCTAACCGCGTGGGACTCTATATGAATTTCACTCCGCAAGCCGATCGCTTCCACGTGGAGCGGCTACCGAACGGCGACGGTTTGCCATCGCCCGACGGCAAACTCTGGAACAACATTAACTTCCTCTACCCCGAATACCAGCATGGTGGCGTTGGCCTGAATATGAGCGCGGCGGACCTGGCTACTTTCGACGTGGCCCTCTTTCACGACCGCGTGCTCAATCGGCAAACTTTGGAACTCATGTGTACACCTTTCCGCCTGAACGATGGCCGAGAAGGTGAGTTCGCCGGAGGGTGGGCCACAGGCGTTCTTAACAGCCACCGCATGGTTTTTCACATCGGCGCCGGCATGGTCGAATACGCACATCTCCTCGATCCCAACTTGACCGTCATTCTCTTCACAAATAACCAGGGTTTCAACCCGCACCGCATGACAATTGACGTCATGCGATTCTTTGTTCCTGAGATCGGGAAACGCAGCAACTAGGGAGTTTCTCCCTGGATGACGGACAAACAGGGACGAATCACATCTCGTTTTGCGCAGTCAGTTGGCGTTCGGGACTTTGGCAGCGTCATCGACCACGAGAACCTCTACCGGACCGCGATGGGCTTCGATTCTGAGGCCTAACTGTTCCCGCAGGGCTCGTTGCCATAAGGTGAACGAATC
>JBAVYH010000097.1:0-26510 GCA_049698695.1 Bryobacteraceae bacterium
ATTCAGAAGAAGCACATCCGCGAGGCTGGTGTCGCGGCTGGGATCGGCGGCGATATCGGCTGGCACACGTTCCGGCACAGCTATCGGTCGTGGCTGGATGAGACCGGGGCGCCGCTCACCGTTCAAAAGGAATTGATGCGTCACGCCAGTATTCAAACCACGATGAACATTTACGGAAAGGCCATGACGGACAGTAAGCGTCGGGCCCACAGCAAAGTTGTAGAGATGGTACTGAACGGCGGCAAAATGGATCAAACTGCCGACCACAAGATGCCGGTCGCGGCTATTGGGAGTTAATGGGAGTTTGTGACACGCTCGAAAATCCGCGTAACCTATTGATTTAATTGGTTGCGGGGGAAGGATTTGAACCTTCGACCTTTGGGTTATGAGCCCAACGAGCTACCAGACTGCTCCACCCCGCACCCCTATCCTAACGTAAGGCTCGGTTCCGGTCAACGTGCCCCGCAGGTTTATCCGCGAGGCGCGCCGTCTGGTGCGACACGGTGGAGGCCGGTGCGGGCATTGGGCCCGGTTCCGTCAGTGGGAGGTTTTCGGCTGCGGCTCAAACTCAGTGATTGGGAACGACTGGCGCACGATCTCTCGCGCCGCCTCGATCCCGTTCACTTCGCCCGCGCCGATGGCCTGAACCAGCAGGTTGCCGGCGGCGGTGGCTTCGATCGGCCCGGCCACCACCTTGCGGCCCGTCGCGTCCGCCACCAGTTGGTTGAGCAGCGAGTTGCGCGAGCCGCCGCCAACAATGTGGATGGTGTGAATCCGGCTCCGGGTGAGACCCTCCAACCCTTGCAGGACGTCGCAATAACGATGTGCCAGGCTCTCCAAAATGGTCCGGCAGAATTCGCCCTTTGTTTTCGGCGCTTCGAGCGAGCGCTCGCCGCACCAGGCTGCGATGCGCGCTGGCATGTCGCCCGGCCGCAGAAAATCGTCGGGATCGATGATCGTCCGCGCCGGACCGGCCGCTTCGGCCATCTGCATCAACTCCTCGTAGCCGAAGCGCTCACCCTGCGCCGCCCAGGCGCGGCGGCATTCCTGCAACAGCCACAGGCCGGCGATGTTTTTCAGCAGCCGCGTGCGGCCGGCCACTCCGGCTTCGTTGGTGAGGTTCAAACTGTACGACTGCTCGTCGATCACCGGGGCCGCGCATTCCACGCCCATCAATGACCACGTGCCGGAGCTGATGTAGCACCACCCATCGCCGCGAGCGGGAACCGCCGCCACGGCCGACGCCGTGTCATGCGATCCCACCGCGTGCACCGGTACCGGGCCCACTCCTGTCGATTCTGCCAGCCGCGGCAGCAGCGGTCCCAATGTGCTTCCGGGTTCGATCAGCTCCGCCAGGATGCGGCTCGGCAGATCAAGCCGCTCCATCATATCAGCGGCGAAGCGGCGGGCCTTTGGATCATAGAATTGCGAGGT
Organism: Bryobacteraceae bacterium; assembly: GCA_049698695.1. GTDB lineage: Bacteria > Acidobacteriota > Terriglobia > Bryobacterales > Bryobacteraceae > Bog-375. Next base: position 1,435 of record JBAVYH010000097.1, read on the forward strand.
GCTCGAAATCGTCACTTCGTTGCGCTCGATGCCGGTCAGCCAGTAATTGAGCAGGTCCGGCATGAACAGCAGCCTCCGCGCGCCATCGAGCGCCGCCGAGTGCGCCAGCCGCATCGCGTACAACTGGTACAGCGAATTGATCGACATGATCTGAATGCCAGTGCGCGCGAAGACCTCGGTGCGCGGCACCGTTTTGAACAGCCGTTCCGGAATGCCGTTGGTACGCGGGTCGCGGTAATGGCGCGGGCAATCGATCAACCCGCCATCGGCGGCCAGCAGCCCGAAATCGACGCCCCAGGTGTCCACGCCGATCCCCGCCGGTTTCACGTGCCGCTCGCGTCCGGCAGTAGTCAGCCCCTCGACAATCTCATGGAAAAGGCGGAAGGCATCCCAATAAAGGCCCGATGGCAGCTCCACCGGCTGGTTGGGGAAGCGGCGGATTTCTTCGATCTCCAATCGCCCGCCTGCCAGGCTGCCCAGGATCACGCGCCCGCTTTCGGCGCCCAAATCGGCCGCAAGATAGCTCGACATGCTGCGGGCTATTGTAAGTCCCCGCGCAGGTGGATTCAATTTCCGCGCAACCCCGCGCGCCACGCTCCCGTGAGCCATTACCTGGCTGACCGGCTCATAGTGGGCCGGCCGTGTGGTTCTCCCCTTGACTTCGTTCTTCAGCGACGCCCATAGGGCCCGCAACAGCGGTCACCGGCACACCGAGCACGTACTCGACGGGAGGCGCCGTCTCCAGCGCCGGCAACCAGGTTCAATACATGCTGTTCTGGAGTGATGGCTCGAACTCCCCGTGGCTGCCGGTCGGGCAGTGATCCGGGGAGGACAATCGGCGACAATTGAGGAAAGCCGGGGTAAACCATGAAACTGACAAACATCGCAGTTTTCGCGGCGGCCTGTTACGCCACCGCGACCGCGGCCGCGGCTTACGCCCAGACCGCTGCGGGCGTTCCGCACCTTCGGAAACAGGGAACGGCAACGCAGTTGATCGTGGATGGAAAGCCGTTCCTCGCCCTGGCGGGCGAACTCGGCAATAACACCGCCAGCAGCCTGGAGAACATGCAACCCATCTGGCCGCGTCTGGTGGAAGGCAACCTCAACTGCGTCCTGGCGGCCGTATCGTGGGCGCAAGTGGAGCCCGAGGAGGGCCAATTCGAGTTCGGTCTAGTGGATGGGCTGATTCGCCAGGCCAGGGCCAATCATCTGAAGCTCGTATTCCTGTGGTTCGGAAGCTGGAAGAACGGATTCTCCAGTTACACCCCCTACTGGGTGAAGAAAGACTACCAACGCTTCCCGCGCGTCCGCATCCAGGGGGGCAGGAGCATCGAACTGCTCAGCACGTTCGGAGACGCGAGCCGCGACGCGGATGCGCGCGCCTTTCGCGCCCTGATGCGGTACATCAAGGAAGTGGATGGCCGCGAGCATACCGTGCTCATGATGCAGGTGGAAAATGAAGTGGGCGTGTTGCGCGATTCGCGCGACCGCTCGGCGGCGGCGAACCAGGCGTTTGAAGGCCCTGTCCCCGCAGCGCTGATGGATTACCTGCAGCAGCACCGCGACACTCTCGCTCCGGAACTGCGCGAGGTATGGGCGGCCCACGGTTTCAAAACCGCCGGCACCTGGGAAGAAGTATTCGGGCCGGGCAAGCCGGCCAGCGTGGAAATGCCCATCCAGACCACCAGCCCGCCGCTGAGCAAGGAAGAGTACGAGACCGGCTGGCGCAAGCTCCACTGGGCCGTGGACGAGATCTTCATGGCGTGGAACTATGCCCGGTACGTGGACAAGGTGGTCGCGGAGGGCAAGGCGGAGTACGACATCCCGATGTACGTGAACGCGTGGCTCCAGCAGCCGAGCACGGCGTGGCCGGGGACGTATCCGAGCGGCGGTCCGCTGCCGCAGGTGCACGATATCTGGCGCGCCGGGGCGCCGGCCATCGACATTCTGGCGCCCGATCTGTATTTGCAGTACTTCGACCAGGTGTGCGAGCGGTTCACGCGCAACGGTGGCCCGTTGTTCATTCCGGAAACTGGCGTCAATCCGGCCAACGCCCTGGTGGCCTTCGGCAAGTACAACACGATTGGCTACTCACCCTTCTTTATCGAGAGGAGCGTGAGCGCCGATAGTGAGTTGGCGGCGACTTACCGTGTGATTGCCGGCATGGCGCCGGAGATCGCGGCGCACCAGGGGAAGGACACGATCACGGCCGTGCGGCTGAACCAGGGCGATGCGCCCGCGCAATTCAAACTGGGAAATTACACGCTGATGGCGACCTACGTGGGTCGCGGCCGGGTCCCGATTGCGCCCGAACCGCCGCAGCCGGCGAAGGCAGGCGCTGCGGCGCAGCCAGCCGCGGGCCGCCGTCCGGACGGCTCTCCGGCGCCCATGGAGGCGGCCGCGATCGTGGTTGCATCCGGGCCGAACGAGTTCTACCTGGGCGGCGGCGGCATCCGCTTCGAGTTTGCCGCAAACACGCCTGGGCCATCGACCGTTGGGCTCGGGATCGTACAGGAAGGCAAGTTCGTGGATGGCAAGTGGACCTTCGTCCGGCAACTCGGCGGCGATGACATCGCGCAGGGCGAGATCCTGACGCTGCGCCCGAACACTATTCTGCGGGTGCTGCTCTACCGCTACGAATAGGACATCGATCGAAAAGAAATGTCGAGGCGAATCTCGACACAGCAGGCTTGACAGCCTGCGCCACGCCTGGTGGGCGGATTAGTGGAGCGTGAGCCAGGTTCGCCAGATGGTATCGACCAGGGCGTGAGTGGTGGCGGAAGCCATCAGGCTTCGATGTTTCCGGTAAGCCCAGCCATAAAACCATCCGGCCACGGTGGCGAGGATCACATAGCGCCAGTTGGGATATGGTGCGTGACGAATGTGACTCAGTCCGAAAAGAAGCGAAGCACAAGCCTGTGCCCATTGACGGGATTGGAAAGAGCCTTCCAGCAGATTCTGCAACAGGCCGCGAAAGAACAGCTCCTCGGCAATGGCGACGAAAAGAAACAGTGTCAGGTAGTCGAACGCGAACGCCCGCACTCCTCGCCAGTGCCAATTCCAGCTTATAAAGCGGAGCGCGAACCCGAGAGGGATCGCAATCACGGTGAAGCAGCCCAGGGACACCAGCGCGTCGCGAAGGATGACTCGCGAATACTGAAAGTTATACCCTGAGTTACCGAGGCCCCGAATGATAAGGAACGACCAGGATCCGACGGCGGTGAGGTGTAACCGCGACATGAAGTCCAGGTTCACAGGGATGTTCCAGATGCCGCCGATCCGCCCGAAAAGAACCGGCGTCAAAATCCAGAGCAGCACCATGACATCCTGCCAGTTCAATCGGTCGGCGTAGCGGACAGGGGCCGCGGCGAACAATCCGAAAGGCAGCGCCGCGAAAGCGAACAGCCGGGCAAACGCCCACCAGCGAAAATCGCCCGTGCCGGCGCAATAGACAAGATATGGGACTAAGAAGGCCGCCACGCCGATCGATGCGCCCCAAGGGCCACGAACGCGCTGCGACAACCACCGCCGGGAGATATCGAATCCGGGCGCCAGGCAGAGGATCAACAGCAACAATAGACAGATATAAATAGCGACAGCCGGCAGGACTCCGATCGAATAACGCGGGAACTCGAGAATCTCATACCAGGCGAAGAAGAGAGCCAGTGCGGCGAACAGGAGGGCGAAGGGGAGCCACTGGCGCCGCGCCGCCCGAACATGCTCGTTACTCTGCATGATGCACTAACTACTCTAAATTGCCAGGTCGGAGAAAAGCGCTGTGCTGAGATAGCGCTCTCCGAACGACGGAACGATGGCGACAATCAGCTTACCCGCGTTTTCCGGGCGGCGGGCCACTTGCACTCCGGCCCACAACGCTGCGCCTGAAGAGATCCCCACCAGCAGCCCTTCTTCGCGCGCGGCGCGCCGGGCGGTCTGGATGGCGTCGTGGCTTTTCACGCGAATGATCTCATCGCAGATTTCGCGGTTCAGCACTTCCGGAACGAACCCCGCGCCAAGCCCCTGAATCGGGTGCGGGCCTTTCGCGCCGCCTGATAAAACGGGCGATGCGTCTGGCTCGACGGCCACGCAGCGAAAGGCCGGCTTGCGCGCCTTGATCGCCTCGCCCACCCCCGTGATGGTGCCGCCGGTGCCGACGCCCGCAATCAAAATGTCCGCCTTGCCGTCGGTATCGTTCCAGATCTCTTCGGCGGTGGCGCGGCGGTGGATGGCGGGATTGGCCGGATTCTTGAACTGTTGCGGCATCAGGTAGCGGGAATCGGACGCCGCGATTTCTTCGGCCTTGTGGATGGCGCCGGCCATGCCCTCCGCGCCGGGCGTCAGCAGCAGTTCCGCTCCGTAGGCCCGCAGCACCTGGCGGCGTTCCTTACTCATGGTTTCCGGCATGGTGAGCACGCACTTGTAGCCGCGCGCGGCACACACCATAGCCAGCGCGATTCCGGTGTTGCCACTGGTCGGTTCAATGAGGATCGTATCCGCGTGGATCAGGCCCGCCTGCTCGGCGGCCTCAATCATCGACAGGCCGATGCGGTCCTTCACGCTGTGCGCCGGGTTGTAAAATTCCAGCTTGGCAACCAGGTCGCCGGCGGCGTCCGCCGCGAGGCGCCGGATGCGCACCAGCGGCGTATGACCAATCAATTCCGTGACATCCTTGGCGATTCTCATAAGCTCTGTTTCAAAGCTGAATAGTAATGGTAACGCGGGCGGCCGAGGATCAGTGCCGCTGCTCTGATAGAATCAAGATACCTTCTGGGTACCTATGGTCATGCAAGCCGCACAGCTCGTCGACGGCTTCGGCCGCGGTCACGATAATCTGCGCCTCAGCGTCACCGACCGCTGCAACATCCGGTGCTTCTACTGCATGCCGGAGAGCGGGGTGGAATTCGTCGAGCGGCGCGAGATTCTCGATTTCGAAGAGATCGAACGCTTCGCGCGCATCGCGGTGGGGCTGGGGATGACCAAGCTTCGCGTCACCGGCGGCGAGCCCCTGGTGCGGCGCGGCCTGCCGGTGCTGGTCCGGCGCCTGGCGGCCATTCCGGGCGTGCGCGACCTGGCGCTCACCACCAACGGCGTGCTGCTGGAGGCGCTGGCCGGGCCCCTTTACGACGCCGGCCTGCGGCGCCTCAACGTGCACCTCGACACGCTCGACCGCGACCGCTTCCGCCAGATCGCGCGGCGCGACGAGCTCGACAAGGTGCTGGCCGGCCTCGAAGCGGCCCGGCGGCTGGGCTACACGGCCATCAAGTTGAACGTGGTCGCGGTGAAGAATCTGATCGAGCCCGACATCGTGCCGCTGGCGCGTTTCGGCCGCGAGCGCGGCTTCGAGGTGCGCTACATCGAGTTCATGCCGCTCGACGCGCAGAACCTGTGGGACCGCGGCAAGGTTCTGCTGGCGGATGAAATCATCGCCATGCTGGCGCGCGAAATCGCTCCCCTGGAGCCGGTGCCCGACGCCGACCCGCGCGCGCCGGCCGCCGAGTATGCCTTCGCCGATGGCATCGGGAGAGTGGGCTTCATCGCCTCAGTGAGCCGCCCGTTCTGCGGCAACTGCAACCGGCTGCGGCTCACCGCCGACGGCAAGCTGCGCTACTGCCTGTTTGCGCTCGAAGAAGACGACGTAAAGAAGCTGATGCGGGCCGGCGCGTCGAATGAGGAAATCGCCGCCCTGATCCGCCGGAACGTGGCGCGCAAGTGGGCGGGCCACGAAATCAACAGCGCCCAGTTTGTCGCCCCACCGCGCCCCATGTACGCCATCGGCGGATAGGCACGGGCGTTGGCAGGCTGAAGCCCGCCCCACCAATTGCAGTTATATCGATCACTGATTATCATGAAACGGAACTCGCCAATGCAGCGGCTGCCGCTTCTCCTTCTGCTGGCCGCGCCCGCCTGGAGCGCCGGCCCGTTCTTCAACATTCTCGACTACGGTGCCCGGAACGACGGCTCCGCGCCCGCGACGGAAGCGATCCGATCCGCGATTCAGGCCGCCAAGGCTGCCGGTGGCGGCACGGTGTTGATTCCGACCGGCAATTACATCAGCGGCCCCATCGAGCTGGTGAGCAACCTGACCCTGCACATCGGCGCCGGCGCCACCGTGCGATTTCCCGCGGCGCACCTCCCGTATACCGAGGGCCGTCAGCAGGGTGTGGAGGCGCTGACGCCCGTTCCGCTGATCGGCGGCCGCGGCCTCGAGAACGTCGCCATCACCGGCCGCGGCGTGCTGGCCAGCGACAACGCAGAGTGGATGAAGTTGATGCCGCGCGAGAAAGCTTCGGCGAGTGGCCCCGGCAGCGCCAACGGTCCAAACTGGGAGCGCCTGCTGCAACTGCTCGAGATCAAAACGCCCGCGCCACCGGAAGCCTATCTTAAAGCCGCGCCGGAGCTGCGCCCGTCTTTCGTCCGTTTCATGGACAGCAGGAATGTGCTGATCGAGGGCGTGCGCTTCTCCGGTTCGCCCATGTGGACCATCCATCTTCTTTATTCCGACAACGTAACGGTGCGAGATGTCATCATCGAAACTTATCCGGGCGTTCACACCGACGGCATCGCGGTGGATTCCAGCCGCAACGTGCGCATCTCGAACTGCTACATCGACACGGGCGACGACGGAATCGTCATCAAAGCCGGCAAGGACGCCGACGGCCTGCGGGTCAACCGCCCGAGCGAGAGTATCTCGATCACGAATTGCACCGTGCACCACGCGCATGGCGCCGTCACCATCGGCAGCGAGACCTCGGGCTGGATTCGCAACTTGGTGGCCAGTAACCTGACCTGCGCCGGCACGCAAATGGGCGTGCGCATCAAGAGCAGCCGTGGCCGCGGCGGCGGGGTGGAGAACGTGAGATTCGATAACTGGGTGATGGATGACGTCGGCCAGGCGATCAGCGTCACTAACTATTACCTGATGGAGGGCGAAGTGAGGCACGAGGGCGCGGAACCGGTATCGAACCGCACACCCGTATTTCGCGATATTGCCATCGGTAACATGAGCATCCGCCGCGCGCGGGTGGCAATCAATGTCGAAGGGCTGCCTGAGATGCCGATTTCCGGCCTTCGCATCTCGAACATCGTGGCGTCGGCAAAAATGGGCCTGAAGGCGTCCAACACCGTCGCCATGGAACTCCACAACGTACAGATCGACACGGAGAGTGGACCCGCCTTTCTGGTGCGGGATTCCCGCGAACCGGAACTGGATGATGTCTCTACGCGCCTGCCCCACGCGGACGCTCCGGTGGTCCGCCTTGACCGCACTCCCGGCGCTATCGTGCGCGCCAGCCGCGTTTTTCCGGGCACCGTCACCTTTCTCTCCGCCGGACCCGGCGAGTTGAACAGTATCTTCCTCGTAGGAAACGTGTTGGACGGCGCCCGCCGACCAACAAGCGAAACGAAGACCGACTACTGGAGGTCCGCCGAGCCACCCACTGAACCCGAACCCGTGAGGAAGGGCGCCGAGTAGGCGGCGAGGAGCGGTGGTGGCTGTAACAATTGCGGTATTCTGAAAATCAGGAGGCCCACAACGACGAGTCTCCGCGTCGCCGGCCCGCTCAGCGGCTCGTGCGCCGCATCCACTACCGCCAGCGGCTCGATGTGCGCCCGCTGATCTGTCCAGGCTCAACCCTTGGCCCGTCTCCATCCCCGGCGATCAATGACCGGCATGCTGGATGGTTCCTCCAGGCTCATCTTGTGCGAGAAACAAGCTCTCGCTCAGGGTCATCCTGCATCAGAGAAGACCCCGGATTGACAACCCTATCTTAACCGGCGTATATTTGCTAACATACTGATCTTTCAATGGTTGTGGTAGCTGGCGCATGGTCTCGGTCGATCGTGTTTCGGGGGAAAGAGTAGCGCAGTCGCTGCCACGTGCTTTGAGATCGCCGCAGCGGCATCACCCCCGGCAACCACCAGCGAATCAGCCACGGGCGGAGTCTTAATGGCCGACGAGCAGCATGAAGGGCAACAGGACCAGGCTATGCCGGACAGCTACGAAGAACTGCTGGACGACTATAGCCATTTTGCGCCGCCCGCGGCCGACGAAGTCTTGCAGGGAACCGTTCTCAGCCTGACCGCCAAAGACGTCATCATCGATTTCGGATACAAATCCGAAGGCATTGTTCCGCTCGATCAGTTTCAGGGTCCCAACGGCGAAGTCACCGTCCGGCCCGGCGACGTCGTGGACGTGATGATCGACCACGGCGAGCAGATGGAAGGATACGTTTTACTCTCCCATTCGCGAGCCGCCCGGCTGCGCATCTGGGACAACCTGGAAAAGGCGTATCAGGAGCAACTGGTCATCTCCGGCCGGGTGCTGGGCCGGGTCAAAGGCGGCTTGTCGGTGGACGTAGGCGTCAAGGCGTTCATGCCGGGATCGCAGGCCGATTCGCGCCCGGTGCGCAACCTGGATTCTTTGGCCGGCCAGGACGTGCCGGTAAAGATCGTAAAGCTGAATCGCCGCCGCGGCAACGTAGTGGTTTCCCGCAAGCTCGCCGTGGAAGAGGAAATCCAGGTTCGCAAGAGCGCCACTCTCGACCATATCGAGGAAGGATCGGTGGTAACCGGCGTCGTCAAGAATCTGGCCGAATACGGGGCCTTCATCGACCTGGGCGGCATTGACGGCCTGCTGCACGTCACCGATATTTCCTGGGGGCGCATCGCTCACCCCTCCGAAGTGCTGCACGTCGGCGACGAGATTACGGTCAAGGTACTCAAGTTCGATCGCGCCAAGGAGCGGGTGTCGCTTGGCATGAAGCAATTGGAGCCCGACCCCTGGGAGTCGGTGGCCGAACGCTACCTGGTCAACAGCCGCGTGCTGGGCAGAGTGGTCAACGTGACCGACTACGGCGCTTTTGTCGAGCTCGAGCCCGGCATCGAGGGCCTGATCCACATCAGCGAAATGACTTGGTCGCGGCGGATGAAACATCCGTCGAAGGTGGTCAAGCCCAACGACCAGGTGGAAGCCGTGGTGCTCGAAGTGCATCCCAAGGAGCGGCGCATTTCGCTCGGCCTCAAACAGCTCGAGCCCAACCCGTGGACCACCATCGACACCCGCTACAGCGTGGGCTCGGTGGTGGAAGGCCGGGTGCGCAACATGACCGATTTCGGGGCCTTCATCGAAATCGAGGAGGGCATCGACGGCCTGGTGCACGTCTCGGACCTATCTTGGACCAAGCGCGTCAAGCATCCTTCCGAGGTGCTGAAGAAGGGGCAAACCGTGCAGGCCGTCATCCTGGCCATCGATTCGGCGGTGCACCGCCTCTCGCTCGGCATCAAACAACTGCAGCCGGACGCCTGGGAGAGCTTCTTCCAAACCCATCAGGTGGGCGATACCGTGCACGGTAAGGTAAGCCGCCTGGCCAGCTTCGGCGCTTTTGTGGAGCTGGCCGAAGCTGTGGAAGGGCTGTGCCATTTTTCCGAAGTGCCGGGTTACGCCGGCAAACGCGTCGCCGAACCCCCACTGGCGGCGGGCCAGGAGTGCGATTTCAAGATAGTCAAGATGAGCGAGGCGGAAAAGAAGATTGGGCTCAGCTTGCGAGCGGCGGCGGACGACGAAGAGAAGACCCGGTTGGTGGACTACCAGCGGCACGCCGCGGCCGCAACCACTACCATCGAGGAGGCGATGAGTCTCAAGGAACCTGAACCGAAGTAAACTTGCAAATGGACTGGAATCACGAGATACTGCGGTTTCGTAAACGATTGAGACCCTGGAGCATGGGATGACGAAAGCTGATTTGATTGAAGAAGTCTCCCGCGTCGTGGAAATGACGCGCAAGGAGTCCGAGGTCATCGTAGAGGCCATTTTCGACAGCATTGTGCGCTCGCTGCGCACGGGCGACAAGATTGAGATTCGCGGCTTCGGCAGCTTTCGCACTCGCCAGCGGCAGCCGCGCATCGGCCGCAATCCCAAGACGGGCGCCCGCGTCGAAGTGCCGGCCAAGAAAATCCCGTATTTCAAACCGAGCAAGGAGCTGAAGGACGTCGTCAACCTTTCCGCGGCTCCGGTAGCGCCCGCCGCCGGCGCTGACCCGGCGCCGGGACAGATCCATAATCCGTAAGCGCGCGCACCCGCACCCCAATGGACTATCTGTGGACTCCCTGGCGCTACCAGTACATCACGGGCGCCAGGGCAGAGCCCGGCGTGTGCGTTTTATGCCAGGCCGCCGCCGCGAATGACCGCGAGGCGCTGGTGGTCCACCGAGCCACCCACAATTTCGTCATCCTCAACCGCTTCCCTTACACCAGCGGCCATGTCATGGTGGTGCCCTTCGCGCATGTCGCCACCATCGAAGACCTGCCCGAGCCCGCGTTGGCTGAAATGATGAACCTGGCGCGCGACGCGGTGAAGCACCTGCGCGCCGTCTATCGCCCTGACGGATGGAACCTCGGCATGAACCTGGGCCAGAGCGCCGGCGCCGGCATTGCCGCTCACGCGCACATGCACGTGCTGCCGCGCTGGATCGGCGACACCAGCTTCATCACCACCGCCGGCGAAACCCGCGTGGTTCCGGAGGCGCTTGAAACTACCTGGGAGAAGCTTTCAGCCGCCTTTGCGGCGGGGTAGCGGGAAGGACCACCGTCAGCGTTGGAACAATACATTGACTGCACCGGTATTGGCTGACAGATTACGCTCGCGGGTGTTTCTTTGCGCCTCACCTGCGCTTCTGCTCGCCGCCGCTTGCCTTCTGCCGTACCTCGATAAGGCCTTTACCATCGACGACACCATCTTTCTTCAGGAAGCCCAGCAGATCCTCAAGACGCCCTTGCATCCGCAAGCGGTAGAAATCTGCTGGATGAGCACTGTCTCCACCCGCGCCGCTGAGATTGTGCCGAACAACGCGCTATTGCCGTATTTTCTGGTTCCCGTGGTCAGATTCGGAAGCCACGAGTGGTTCGCCCACTCGTTGCAGATTGCTTTCCTGTGGCTTGCAATATTGGCGACGGTTTCGCTGGCATTCCGATTCGGCTGCAGTTCGTTTGCCGCTGTTGCTGCGGGCCTGATCTTCGCTACGACGCCTCCCGTGCTGGCGATGGCCAGCACCGCCATGCCCGATGTACTGGCCATGACGCTGGGTGTGATCGGCATCGAGCGCGCGATGGCCTGGAAGCAAAGCCGAAAGTTCTTCGACGGCCTCACCTGTGGGGTAACGCTCGGCCTCGCCCCATTTGCCCGGGTACATCTGGTCTTGTTATTGCCGATCGCCGCCTTGCTGTTGCGCGACGGCGTTCGCATCTTCGACGTGCGCAGTTGGTCCGCTTTGCCGAAGCGGCTGTGGTGGCCTCTCGGAGGCGCGGTGCTGGTGATGATCGCGGTGAACCTGCTGACGATGGAACCGGGAAGCGGCGGCGTGTTGCCGCGCCACATGTATATCCAGCCGGAAAACACCTACCGGAATCTCCGCTCCTATCTGATCGATTGGATGCTTGCCATGCCCTTGGGCCTGGCGTGGATTCTATTAGCAGTTCGCCGCGTGAAGTTGCTTCTCCTGTTGATTTCGGCGCTTGCCGCCTTGGCGATTTGGAAGAGCTGGACCGGCCCGGCCCACGTGATATGGGTAACGCTGATTTCCGCCGCAGGCTTACTCGCGCTGATCGACTTTCTCGGCTACGCGTGGGGAACCCATGACCGCAGATGGGTCGCGTGCGGACTCTGGATTATGCTGCCGTTGGTGAACATCGTCTACCTGCATCTCCCCGTCAAGTATTTGACCGCTTGCGCGCCCGCTGCCGCCTTGCTGATTGCCAACCGGTTGGATACTCGCCGCTGGAGAAGGGTATTCCTATGCGGCATTGTTGGCGCTGCCATCGCTTTCAGCGGCCTGGTGCTTCATGCCGACTACGCACTTGCGAATATGGGGCGGGAAGCGGTGAGACGGCTGATAGTGCCACAAGTGGCCGAAGGCCACCGCGTCTGGTTTGCCAGCATGTGGGGATTCCAATGGTACGCGTTGCAGGCTGGAGCCCGGCACATCCACGAGGATGAGACGCCCGCGTCGGGTGATTATCTGGCGAGAGGCGAATTGGAAGGATACTTGGGCACCATGAAGAGCTTACCGCCGGCGGTTTTGGTCGAAACCTTCGTAGTCGGCGGCCCGAGTGGTCGCACCATGAGCCGAAAGGATGGTGCGGGGCTGTACTCAAACTTCTATGGCGATCTGATGTGGGCCTGGGGCTCGGGGGAATGGAATCGGTATGAGCTCTGGCGCTTCCGCTGAGTCACTCACTAACTGACTCACTCGAACTTGGCTTTAATTAGAACTCCAGACGCGCTTGAAAGGCAATCATTCTCGGGGAGCTGTCGCCGCCCAAGCCAACGCCGAGCAGCCCGGTAGGCGGCGAAGTCGGGTAGCTGAGCGCGCCGAATCCCGTCTGGGTGGAAGGCTTTCCTGGAATACCCGCGTAGCCCAAAACGGGAAGGCCAAAATTCGGATGATTGAGCACGTTGAAGAATTGACCATCGATGCGCAGCTTCACATGCTCGGTTACTGGGAACCATTTGGTCAGATACACATCGCTCCAGAAGAAATTCGGACCGCGCAAGGCGTTGCGGCCCAGATTGCCGAACTGGCAGCTCTGCGGGCTATTGCCGCCGGTGCAGGCCCCGGTGCTCGGATCGACAACCGAAACAAAGGCGTCCGGATTGAGCCATTGGATGGTTCCAGGCTGCGTAACGCCGGGGATCGGCTTGTGTTCGTACAGCGGCACGCCGGGGATCACGCTGGCGTATTGCGGGCCGCTGCCTTGCACGATGCCGTTTCCGTTGGCCGTATACGGCGCGCTCAGAACCGAAAACGGCAGACCGCTATGCCAGAGCACGGTACCCGATACCTGCCAGCCGTTCAGCGCTCGGGCCAGCAGGCGGTTCCGAAATTTGAGCGGCAACTGATAGACGTACTGAGCGGTCAGGTTTTGCCGCACGTCGTAATCGCATGGGCCGTATTGGCGGCCCAACTCGCCCGGCAGCGGCGAAAGAATGGCGCCGGCAGCGAAGGGCAGGAATCCGCCGTTCGAAACCGTGTCCATGCAGCGGCTCCAGGTGTAGTTTGTCTGAAGCTGGATGCCATGACCAAGCCGCTTGTCAACCGTCAACTGGAGGCCGTTGTAGTGGCTATTGGCGCCGGTGTTCAATTGCGTGACCGGCCCGAAGCGCGGATCTTCCGGCTGCCCGTACGGGAACGGCGCGAAGCAGCCGTCGCAGACCGTCTGATACCCGTTAACCTGCGTCTCATACGGCTGATTCACCGCGCGTGTGCCCACGTACTGAGCGCGGAGATTGAGCGCGTTACCGACCTGGTGCTCGAGCGCGAGGCTCCACTCGATGAAATAGGGCGCGTGCAGCTTGCCATCGGGCACAGCGGTGATCGAAACCGGCGGCAGACAGGCGTTGGGATTCGCGAGCCCCGACGCACAGGAAAGCCGACCTTGGGCGAAGCCCGAATTGAATTCGAGATTCGCCGCCGCGGTCGCATCGATCGCGCTGTTCGAGACTCCGGGCGCAATCGCCGCCCCTCCCACAGTGCCCAACAGGCCCCCCTGGAAGGTCGTCGAGTAGGGAGGATTCGTGCCGACGAGATCGACCACGCTGCCCGGCAGGATGTCGCTGAACAAACCAAACCCGCTGCGCAGTACCGTCGCCCGTGCCATCTGCCAGGCAATCGCGGTTCTGGGCTGGAGGATCGCGGCGGGCGTAGCGGCGAAGATCGTGCCCTGGCCGGCCCGGATGACCTGATTCAGCGGTTGATTCACATCGTGCGAAATGGAATCGAACGAGCCGGCGAGGCGCGCCACGGCACCGTGCGGATCCTCGGGATTGGAATTGTAGGTATCACGGACGCCGAAGGTCCAGGTCAGGGTGCGGCTTAGCCTCCACGTGTCCTGCGCATAGAAATCCAGATTGAGGAAGTTGAAGGGCTGCGAATCGGCCTGAGGGAAGGTTTCCGAGGCCGTCGATGCCACGCCGTAGATGAATTGCGGCAGCGTGTTATACGTAACCAGCGGAACCACGCCCTCGCCGAAATCATAATCGTTCAAGCGGAAAATCCGGTTGTTGGTCCCGAACCGGAATTCATGCGAGCCGACGGTCCAGGCGAGATTGTCATTGATGAAGAAGCGGGAGGCGCGCCGGCCCTGCACCCAGGTGTTGTCGAGCCCCCCGAGCGTGGTGAAGGGCGCATTGGCTCCGCTGCCCTGGAGCACGATGGGCAGCGCCGCCAGCGTTTTCTGAAAATCGGCCGGCCCGAACAGGCTCTCATACCACGAGAACGCCGGGTTGAAGTAGTTAACCAGATGGCCGGAGAACACGTGCGTGTAGCCCGATGCGAACGAGTAAAGCGGCTGTGGAGACACAGCGTCGAACAGAGAATTGATGGGATCCGTGTAAGCGGCCTGAAGTCCGGTGTCGGACTGAAGCCGGAACCAGGTAATGTTGCCGGGATCGATGTTGTAATCGATGCGGGCGGTTTGCACCTGCTCTCGATCGTCGCTGGAATGGGAAACGCTCTGGCGGTTGGCGCAACCGTTTCCATTGGGCGGGTAGCCGCCCGCGGCAGTCCCGTCGCTGTTGAACGGACAGCCGAGAACTGCGAGCGGCGTTCCCGCCGTATTGCCATACAGAGAAAAAAGCTTCTGGTAGAAGGGCACCAGTTGCGGCGCCGGCTTATAGGCCGATCCGGTTACGGCGTCGACGCCGCCGCGCGGCAATTGCTGCAAAACATAGTTCTGAAACGCCGGCGTCGGCACGGTAGTGGCGGTGACGATCGGCAGCGCGATTCGCACCCATTCGGAATCGAAGAAGAAGAACAGCTTGTCGCGCAGGATCGGACCTCCCAAGCTGCCACCGAAATGATTCACCGTGGAGCGCGGCTGATGATTGCCGGCTGTGGCGTTGGTGAAGAAATCCGCCGCATTGAACCTCGACCCGTTCCACAGCTCGTACAGGTTGCCGTGAAACCGATTGGTGCCGGATTTGGTGACATAGTTGACCTGCGAGGCGCCATACCTGCCTTGATCGACTGAGTAGGAAACTGTGTTGACTGTTACCTCCGCGATGGAATTCAGCCCCAGCACGAGATTGGTCGACAGACCGCTATTCAGATTGGTCAGCGGGTCGTTGGTTTCCAGGCCATCGACGATATAGCCGTTAGATAGAGACGGCAGTCCATTGAACTGCACGTTGCCATAACCGTTTGTGCCGCCTACGAAATCGTTGCCGCTGCCGGCCGTATTGATGAGAGCGCCGGCGGCAAACTGCAGCGGATAAGTCATGTCGCCCCCTGGATTCGGAAGATCTTCGATGGACCGTGCCGTCAGGCTGGTCGAGGTGTTGGGGTTCTCCGGATTGATCAGCGGCGCCTGCTCGGTGACGAGTACCGTTTCGCTGGCGGATGCGATCTCGAGCTTGAAATCGACCGTTTGTTTTTGCCCAAGCTCCGCGGACACAGAGTTGTTCTGCCGGGTAGCAAAACGGTCCGCTTCGGCCTTTACCGAATACGTGCCCGGCTGGAGTTGCGGAAAGCTGAAACGCCCGGAACCGTCCGTTTTCACCGACCGCGTGAGGCTATTGGCGAGATTGGTGACGGTCACAGTGGCGCCCGGGATCGCTCCGCCGGTCGGATCGGAAACCGAACCCACAATTGCGCTGGTCGTCTCGCCCTGGGCCATAAGCGTAACCGGCAGCGCATATGTCGAAACCAGAAATGCGGCGAGCGGTACCGGAATCGCGCAGCGGTGTCTCCCAGATTTAGGCATACCTAAAAGTGTAAAGCACGATTCCAGCTGCGTCAAGCCGCCCGGTGAGTCTGGGTGAGCGGCCTGGGGGTGCCCCGGTGCGATCCGTGGTCGTCCGACACGCTAATTCATACTTCACCCAGCAGCCGGAGCCAATTGCGCGCATGCGGCGAAGAGAGTACTCTGGGATTTAGTGACACCTAGAAGCTATGGGCCGTCCCACACGGAATCGGTCGACGATTATCTGAAGGCGATCCTGGAGCTGGGGGGCGCCGAAGAAGATCGGGTGACCGGCAACGCCCTCGCCCGGCACCTTGGCGTTCGCGCGGCTTCCGTCACCGGCATGCTGCAAAAACTGGCGGCGCAAAAGCCGCAGTTGGTGAGATACGAGAAGCACCGCGGCGTGCGCTTAGCGCCGGCGGGGAGGATGCGCGCCCTGGAGGTTTTGCGCCATCACCGTCTGCTGGAGCGTTTCCTGCACGACTTCCTCGACTATTCGTGGGACGAGGTCCACGACGAAGCGGAGAGGCTCGAGCATTTCATTTCCGAGCGGCTGGAGGATCGCATCGCGGCGAAATTGGGTGACCCGGAAACGGACCCGCACGGACACCCGATTCCCGAGCGGAGCGGCGCGCTTCCGGCCCGGAGCGAGGTGCTGCTCTCCAAATGGGCATGCGGAATTCCGGCCGTCATCAGCAGTGTGTCGGACCGCGACCCCGCCGCTTTGCGCGAAATGACGCGTCTCGGGTTGCAGCCCGGCGTGGCCCTCACCGTGGAGACCGGAACGCGCAACGCCTGCCTGCGGATCCGAATTGGCGAGCGCGCGGATTTGGTGCGCCTGAGCCAGACTCTTGCCTCGGGAATCTCGGTAACCGCCGGCCGGAACCGCAGCGCCGGTTCGCGAGGCGCTCCTACTGGAGCCACACGGTGATCGGTGGCGACGTCGCCACTCCCGCCACCAACTGCACGGCCACCGGCCCGGAGGGGACGAAACCGCCGGGCATGACGGCGTTGACCTGCAGCAAGCCGGCGAACGTCGGCGCCTCGCCCGCGTAAAAAAGCTGCGCGGCGATTCCGTCCACCATCAGCGTCACCGGCAGAATGGGAATTGGGTACGGCGCCGCGGCGGCCTGGCCGGCGATATTGGCTCCGTTGGTGAGCCCTTCCCCGGTGCCGAAGAAGGTCACCACCGCGCCGCGGGCTGCGGGCGCGGAGGGTGAGTTGACGCTGCCATCCTGATTGAGAGCCGCTGCAAACAGCGCCGGGGCCGAAGGCGCCACCGGGACGCTCAGCGCTCCCACCAACTGCCCCTGATAATACACCTCGGCTTGGGTGAAGCTTTCGCCGGCGACGGTGTAAGGCACCTGCGCATTGATCTGCGAAGCCTGGGCGTAGAACAGCGGCGCGGGCACGCCGTCGAAGCGCACTTCCGCGCCCGCCAGCAGGCTGCCGATCGCCCCAGACGCATCGAACGATCCAGACACGCCGGATGCGGGGCCGATGCCGGCGCCGTAGAGGGTGACGATCTCGCCGGGCGCTACCGGTCCCTGGGCCTGGCTGGCGGCGTTGACCAGGGCCAACTCCGCGCCCGCCGGGGCCGGACCAACCGTGACCGTGCCGGTCTCCGGCACCAGGCGCCGCACGCGGTTGTTGCCGGTGTCGGCAAAGTACAGGTCGCCCGCGCCATCGAGCAGCATGCCGGAAGGCGAGCTGAGGAAGGCGGCGCTAGCTTCGCCGCCATCGCCGGAGAAGCCGGCCGTGCCTTGTCCGGCGATGGTGTGGATGATGCCGTCCGGCGTTACCAGGCGGATGGCGTGATTGCCGGTATCGGCGATGAAGATGTCTCTGCTGTCGTCCACCGCGACGCCGGCAGGCGCGAAGAGAGTGGCTGCGGTGGCGGCGCTCTCGTCGCCCGAGTAGCCTGCCGTGCCGGTGCCCGCCACGGTCGCGATGACGCCGGCCGGGGTCACCTCACGGATGCGATGGCTGAAGGTATCGGCGATGAAGACATCGCCCACGTCGTCCAACGCGCAAGCGCCGGGCAGATTGAGTTGCGCCAGTCGCGCGGGTTCGCCATCGCCCGCGTCTCCCGGGCTACCGTTGCCGGCGAAGGTCGTCACCATGCCGCCGGGCGGCGCCACCAGCACGCGGTTATTGTCCGTGTCGACGATGTAGATAGAGCCGTCGCGCCCGGCGCACACGCCGTGCGGGCCGCGTAGCGACATCAGCGCCGGCGCCAGGCCTTCTTGCCCAGTGCCCGCCACGCCCGTTCCGGCGAACGTGGAGATCACTCCGGCCGAAATCTCGCGTAGCCGCTGGTTGTTGGTGTCGGCCAGAAACAGGTTGCCCGACGGATCCATGGCGAGGCCCGTCGGCACATTGAGCTCTGCCGCGGTGGCCGGCACTCCATCGGCGTTATAGCCGGCCGTTCCGTTGCCGGCCAGGGTCTGGATGAGGCCGGCGGAGACCACCACCCGCACGCGCTCGGTTCCGGTGTCGGCGATGAAGAGTTCGCCCGCTGCATCGAGCGCCACGGCGGAGGGCCGGTAAAGAATCGCGCTGGTGGCGGGCGTGCCGTCGCCTACAGCGAACAGGTATCCGTCGCCCGCTGCGGTCGAGATAAGGCCGGTTGCATTCACTTCGCGCACGCGGGTGCCGTCAGCGATAAAGACGTCACCGGCAAGGTCTGCTGCCAGGTCGTGCGGCGCCGCAAGCTCAGCCATGGCCGCCGGGCCGCCATCGCCCGAATATCCCGGCGCACCCGTGCCGGCGAAATTCGACCAGACGCCCGCCGCGGTGTAGGAGCGAACCAGCGCGCTCGAATCGGCTACGTAGACGGTAAGCGACTGATCCACCGCGACGGCGATTGGCGTCGCCAGCGCCGTGGAAGCGCTCGCGCCCAGAACCGTGGAGATGATGCCGCCTGGCAGAATTCTGCGCACGCGGTTGTTGCCGGAGTCGGCGATCCACAGAGCGCCGGTGCGGTCCACCGCCAGCCCGGCCGGAAAATTGAGCTGGGCCAAGGCAGCGGGGCCGCCATCGCCGCCCAGGCCAGCCACGCCGGTGCCTGCCACGGTGGCGATTACGCCGGCGGGCGTCACCTGGCGCACGCGGTGGCCTTCGAACTCGGCAATATAGAGGTTGCCGGCCGCCGTGACGGCCACGTTGCGCGGCGTGAAAAGCTGCGCCGCGTTGGCCGGGCCGCCGTCGCCCGAGTAGCCCTTCACGCCCGTGCCGGCGATGGTGGCGATGGTGCCATCGGGGCCGACCCTGCGCACGCGGTTGTTGCCCAGGTCGGCAATATACACGTGTCCGGCGGCATCGACTGCCAGGCCGTAAGGAAGGTTGAGTTGGGCCGCGCTGGCTGGGCCGCCATCGCCGCTGAAGCCGGCCGCGCCGGTGCCGGCGAAGGTCGTGATGATCCCCGTGGCGTCTACCTTGCGGACGCGATTGTTATCGGTATCGGACAGGTACAGATTGCCTTTCCCATCCAGCGCCACGCCCTGAATGGAGCCAATCTGCGCTGCGGTGGCCGGGCCGCCATCGCCCATGAACGAGCTGCCGGCCACGGTTTGGATGGTGTAGGCCGGAAGGTCAGCCGCCGGCAAGACCGATGCCCAAGCCAACATGAGCCACGCACAATTGTGTTTCATGCCGAACAAGGATTAGTGGCCCGCGGCGCGGTGAATTCTCAGTCGAGTGAGGCAGGCGCTTTCGCCTGCCAACTGCTACAACATGCGGCGGTTGGCAGGCGGGAGCGCCTGCCCCACTCTCACGCTTTCAGGAGTTGGGCGGCTCTGGCACAAAAAAAGGGGAGCCCGAAGGCTCCCCCGATACTGCGGGTTAAGCTGGGCAGGCGAAGTGGCCTGCCAGCTCCAAAGCGAGTTGCTTAGA
This sequence comes from Bryobacteraceae bacterium, assembly GCA_049698695.1. Lineage (GTDB taxonomy): Bacteria > Acidobacteriota > Terriglobia > Bryobacterales > Bryobacteraceae > Bog-375. The sequence continues at coordinate 21,061 of JBAVYH010000097.1, forward strand.
AATTAAACTTGGCGCCGAGCTGGAGGTTTCGGTTGCCGTTGAAAAGACCGTCCACGAAGGGACCCTCCACTTCGGCGTCCGGGAGGTTGACCGAAAAGTTGGCGTGGTTGAACGCATTGTAGAGCTCCAGGCGAAGCTGGAGCTGGGTTTTCTCGGTCAGCCTGGTGTTCTTGTAGAAACCAAGATTGAGGTTCCAGGTGCCCGGCGTACGGAAGGTGTTGCGGCCGATCATATTATTCGGCCACGGACCGTCATCGCTGATGCCGAGTTTGGGGTTGTAATACGACAACGGGCCGGTGGCAAAATTGGTGAACTGGTAGTACTCGTAATTGTCGGGCACCCCAGGGTTGGGCATGTTGGTGACACCCATCGGCGGCGTTGCGCTGACCTGCTGCGCGCGCGGGCAATAGCTGTATGCGTTGGTGCAGTCGTAAATCGTGAACGGGTTGCCGGTATTCGCGGTGAAGATGGGCGCCAGTTCCCAGCCGCCCAAAATCTTGTCGCGCAGCGAGCTCCCCTTAGCCACCGGAATCGCCCAAACGGCAGAGATCGATACCCGTTGCGTGGCATCGAAATCGGAGTTGCCGTAGTCGAGCATGGGGTGGAGAATATCCATGTAACCCAACTGATAATCGGACTGAACGCCATCGCTGAAGGCGCTGCTCAGGTCGTCCATGGCGTGAGACCAGGTGTAGTTGGCTTGCAGAGTCAAACCGGTATGCGCGACGTCCCGATACGTCAACTGCCCGATCATCGAGTTGTAAGCGGAAGTGCCGTTGCCGCCGCGCAGGTTGATGGCGGAGTACTGCGTGTTCAGTTTGGCGGTGCAGGTGCCTGGGTTGCCGTAAGTGCCCGGCGTGCAGGGGACGCCGAGGTACTCGTTGCCGTAGCCGGCGTCGTTGGTATGAGAGATATCGTAAAGCCGCTCACCGCGCGAGCCGGAATAACCCAGGCTGGCCAGCACGTTGTTGGTAACCTGCCGTTCCAGGGTGAGGCTCATCGTATGCGCGTAGGCTTCCTTGATGTTCGGGTCCACTCCGCGGAGGCTGACGGGCAGCAATGTCTTGGTGCCGGTGTTGCCAGCCAGCGGGCCGGCGTTGTTCACATTGATCGGAATGGTCGGCAGGTCGGTGCCCGCGATCAGCGCCAACACCGCATAGTTGGGCGGGTTCTGGATGACGTTGAAGGTCACGTTGCCGAAGTTCCGCTCGTAGCCGATGCCATAGCCGCCGCGCAAGCTGGTCTTGCCGTCGGCGGTAAGCGCGTAAGCAAAGCCGACGCGCGGAGAGAAGTCCTTATAGTCCTTATCCCACAGGCCGCCGTTCGGGTTGGTGGGCGTCGGATCGACCACCGCGGTGTTGATCAATTGCGGCAGATTGCTGAGGCTGTAGGGCCCGGTAAACACGATGTTCGAATCGAGCGCGGGGTTCTTGTCGTGCTGCACGCCGAAGTATTCCCAGCGCAGGCCGTAGTTGATGCTTAAGCGCGAAGTCACTTTGAAGTTGTCCTGCCCGTAGAGCGCAAACTCGTTGTAGCGGTTGCTGCGGGAGAAGTTCGGCGGCCCCACCGGCAAGCTCACCGTCCCGCCGGGGTACTTGCCCTGCGGATTGACCGCTGCTTCGAACTCGTGCAACTGGCCGTTGAGGAAGTTGTCCATCGCGTTGCCGGTGTTGCTGCCCAAGGCTTCAACCGCTTCCTCGTAAGCGCCGAAGGTGCGGTTGTCCTGCTCGTAGTTGATCATGCCGCCGAAGCGGATATTGTGCCGGCCGCGGACCTTGGTCACGTCTTGGGAGAGAACGCCGAAATTCTGCGGGCCGCCAAAAGGAATCGCGTTGCCCGGCGTGTACTCGCTGTAGCCAGGGAAGGAAATGTACTCGCCATTTAAAGCCACAGGGCCGCTGGCGTTCATATACAGCGTTGGGGTTGGCGGCACCGTGCCCAGCGGCTGCAGATTGTTCAGGCGGTTAAAGCTCAAACGCGTCTGGCTGACCAGGCTGGGCGAAAACGTGTGCGTCAGCGAGAAGGTGGCATGGTTGTCCACGTTGGTCTGGCCCGTTTCATAGCCCTGATAAGGGCTGGTGTTGACGGTGCCGGGGAAATCATCCTCGTTGTAGAGGGCGTATTTGAACGACATCTGCGTTTTTTCACTGAGGTTATAATCCACGTTGCCCACGATGTCATAGGTGTTCTGCGGGGATCCACCGCCCGAATCGGCCGGGGTCTGGTAAGTAACCTCATTGAACATCGGCGTGCTCGCGGGGAGCCCGGCGCACGGGCCCGTTGCCGAGCCGCCATTGCAAACGCTGGAAACCTGTGACTTGGTGAAAGTGGCGAGGGTTGTCAGGTTGCTGCGCAACTTGCCATAAGCGCTGAAGAACGCCTGCGTGTTGGCATTGGAGGCGGCAATCAACTGCGGCGTCGGAACATTCGCCACTTCGTTGGCATAGCTGCGAATGCGCGTCCACTCCGTGTTCTGGAAGAAGAACAGCTTGTTCTTCTTGATTGGCCCGCCAACCGAGTAGCCGAAGTTGTTGCGGGTATAAATGCCCTTGGGCAGATCGTTGGCGTTGTTGAAGAAGCTGTTGGAAGCCAGCGCCGAGACCCGATTGAACTCATAAGCCGAACCATGGAAATCGTTGCTGCCGCTCTTGGTCATCACGTTGACCACACCGCCGGAGGCGCGCCCGTATTCGGCACTGAAGTCGCTGGTCACAACCTGATATTCCTGTACCGAATCGAGGGGAACCTGCTGTCCCACGGTTGCCGTGAAATCATCGTTGTTGGCGACGCCATCCAGCATCACGTTGGTGCTGGACGAACGCATGCCGTTGACCGCGTAACCCACGCCGCGGCCGCTTTGCATATCGGACGTCACATTTGGCACGGTGGCCACGAAATCGTACGGGTTGCGGGTCAAGGAGGGCAACTCCGTCACTTGCTGGGTGCTGATGGTATTGCTGACCATCTGTGATTCGGTGTTCACCTGCACCGCGCCGGCGTTCACTTCCACGGTAGTGCTGGTCTGGCCCACTTCCATCTTGGCGTCCATGGTCACCGCAGCGCCGACGTCTACCGTCACGCGCTTCTTCTGGGTGGAGAAGCCGCTGGCGGAAAGGGTGACCTCCCAATCGCCGGGGTGAAGGTTCGGAAGCACGTATACGCCGGCAGTGTTCGTCACCGTTGCGCGCATCGTGCCGGTCGTGACACCCTTGGCCGTGACCGTCACGTTGGGTACAACGGCGCCGGTAGCGTCCTGAACCGTTCCGCTGATCTGGCCCGTCTCCACTTGGCCCCAAAGCATCAGGGCAGCCAGCATCAGGCCGAAAATGATCGCGAACGATCCTCGAAATCTTTTGAGATTGCTCATATCGTCTCCCAATTTGAAAGTTGAGAAGCTCGGGCGTGTTTTTCCCCGGTTGGCTGAGAAACACACTCCGCTCTTGCCGTACGTTCCAACACTCGTGGTGGGGCTATTGTCCGCACGCGTATTACCAAATATAGCGTGAGCGTAATCTCTTTGAAAGACAAATCGCTGGCTACCGACGGACTAAGACGAATCTCCCGAAATCGGGCACCCGGCGGTGCCAGGATTCAGTCATCTCGTTATGGCAGAACGCTTTAGCTATCTATGGGAATGTGGACACGGAATACGCTTTTGTGGATTAAATTCACGCAATGTGGATAAATTCAGCCAAGATGAGCTGAAATCACCCGGGCGCGAGATGCGGCTTGCCCCAAAGCCCCAGTTGGACTGGGCGATTTGGCGCACATTTGGACTTTTGAGGCTTGGAACGGAGCTTGCCGAAGCCGCGTGTGGGTGAAAGGTTCCCACAGCCGGCGGCGCAGGCGGGGCCCTTACGACCAGTTGCCGTCGGCGTCGCGGCCGCCGCGGGCGGCGAATTCGGCGCCGGCCAGCACGATCAGGGAGGCGACGAAGCTTCCCATCAGGAGGGTCACGGAGTATTGAAACATGTGAAACTCGCGATTCAGCTTCTCCGCCAGCAAGGGGCTGGTGAGGATGTTCAGGTACTTGAATAACTCCAGAGTCAGGCCGACCCAGATGGCGACTGGCACCACCCGCCGGGGGTCGACCTTGCAGTTGGGCACGAGCCAATAAATCAGGAAGAGCATGAGAATGGATACCGGCACGGCGGCAGCCTTGAACAGCAGCAAAGTAAACCAAGCGGCCAGTGCGCCTTTGCCGGCCCAGGACGCGACCCACTCGCGGCTGTAGGCGGTGAAGGTGAGCGGCAGCAGGACGAGCGCGCCGCAAGCGAAAACCATGCCGAGACTGATGAGCTGGTTTTTCCAGTAGCTACGGTTTTTCTTGACACCCCAGGCGTGGTTGAACGCCACTTCGAGCGGCTCGAAAATGCCATTCGAGGTGATCAGCAGGATAAAAACGGAGGTGACCCTGGCAGGCGGCACCTCCCAGGACAGCAGGTTCTGAACGAGCAGGTCGCCTGCTTTGCCCGGAAAGACGTCGCGAACGGCAAGGTAGATCGCGCTGACGGCGGCCGGCCAATGCAGGACGTCGCGGCACAAAGAGATCATGACGGTCATGAACGGAAAGAACGTCAACAACACGCAGGCGCCGATAGCCAGCGCGTAGACGTGTGCTTCTGTCTGCATCAGGTAATGGACGGTGGGACGCCAGCGGAACCACCAGGGGTCCAACGTCGTGGCGGTGAACAGAGGGCGATCGGGGCTCAAATTACAGGTTAGTACAGGATGACAATTAACGAGACATCTCGGCGCCTTTTGCGGCGTTGGGCGGCAGGGCGGCAGACGCCTGAAGTTTCCACTCTTCCGAGGGCGGGGGGATATGATTAGGCCGGGAATGATCTGCCCCTGGGCCGGCCACGCCTTCTACTTCGCCTGGATCTGGCGAAGGTAGACCAGCAGGGCGTCGACGCGCTGCCCGACGGTGCTCGGATCGCCGATCTTGGTGAAGACTTTTCCCCAGATGGGCATCGCTTCTGTGCCATGCGACGGCATCATATCCAGGCCGAGGATGATTTTCCTGATCTCCGCCTCGGGGAATTTACCGGAATGATCGTGGCTGATCTGTGTCAGATCGATAGGCGGGGTCTTGAGGGCCCGCGCGGCGGGGCCGTCGCCCTTGGCGTCCCGCCCGTGACACACGGCGCAGTAATCGTCGAAGATCGCCTGCCCGTTGAAGGCCGCCTTGCCGGCCGGGGCTTGCGCCGTGCCGAGAGGCGCGCTGGCGGTGGCCGCGATCAGCAAAACCATTAGTAAAAGACAATGAAATGCTAAGTCTCTCTTCATGGCAAACATGGTAAGCGATTATTCGCAAAATGGGAAGCCGGAGTCTTGTCTAATGCAGGATGAGCCTGAAGGTGAGCCTGTTTCTAACACAGGATGAGCCTGGAGGAGGGTGTGCGCATGCTGGGGGTTGATCATCAGCATGCAGGATGCAGAGGAATTGA
>JBAVYH010000098.1:0-9273 GCA_049698695.1 Bryobacteraceae bacterium
AAACGATCCGCGAATACATTCGCGACAGCAACAAGGCCCCCCAACCGTTCCAGTGGGTGGCGAGCGCCAACACGATCATCAGGAAGGTGCGGAAGTATAAACGAACTTTAGAGACAGGACACTAGTAAACTCTCCGTTCAGGCGTCGCGGGATCTGGTGGTCGAAGCCGTCGCCAACACGTACCTGGGCGTTATCGCCGACGGCTCGCGAGTGGAATCGATTAAAGCACAGGTGGAAACGGACCAGGCTTTATATAAACGAGCGGCGGATCAAAAGACGGCGGGTTTGGCGGCGGGCATCGATGTGCTGCGGGCGCAAGTACAGCTCAAGACCGAGCAGCAGGCGCTGCTCGGGCAGCAGAATCAGTTCGAAAAGGACAAATTGGCGTTGGGCCGAATCATCGGACTGGCGCCGGCCCAGGTGTTTCAGATCGCCGACACGGCGCCTTTCTCGCCGATTAGCGGGATCGCTCAGGATGAGGCGCTGCGAACCGCATTGGCCCAACGCCCCGATTACCTGAGCGCGAAACGAGCGGTGGAAGCCGCGCAACAGGCGCTGGCGGCAGCCCAAGCCGAATGGTATCCCACGGTCGACTTGAGCGGCTATTACGGCGACGCAGGTCCGACGCTGGCGAATTCGCACGGCGTTTTCGTGGTCGCCGGCGCTTTGAATTTCAATATTTTTAACGGAGGCCGGATCCGCGCGGATATCGAGAAAGCCAGAGCGGCTCTCAAAGACCGCTCCGACGAACTGGCAAGCCAGGGCGCGCAGATCGAAGTGGATGTGCGTAATGCGTTCCTCGATCTGCAATCCGCCGCGGATCAGGTGGCCGTGGCGCGAGACAGTCTGGGGCTGGCCAACCAGACCCTGGAGCAGGCTCGCGACCGGTTTACGTCCGGTGTGACTGACAACATCGAGGTGGTACAGGCGCAGGGGTCGGTGGCCGTTGCCAATGACAATCTGATCTCGGCGCTGTACGCTCACAACCTCGCCAAAGTGTCGCTGGCCAAGGCGATGGGATTGACCGAGCAGGGCGTGAAGAGATTTATCGAGGTGAAGTGAATGGCGGACCCAACCGTTTCCGAAAGAAAGACCGAGCCGCTTGCGGCCCGGCCGAGGAGGTCTCCGAGACGCCGCCGTGGCCGTTTTGTCGTGGCGCTGATCGTCGTGATCGCGTTGGCGGCGGCCGGATACGAGTTATGGAAATACTTTGGCGAGTACGAATCCACCGATGACGCGCAGATCGACGGACACGTCGACGCCATCAGCGCGCGAATCAGCGGTCAGCTAAACGAGGTGTTGGTGGAGGATGCGCAGGTCGTCAAAGCCGGAGACCCACTGGTCAAGATCGATCCGCGGGATTACCAGGTTGCGGCGGCCAAGGCCGAAGCGGATTTGGCGGATGCCGAGGCCGCTCTCGACAGCTCACGAACAGATGTGCCGATCGTCACAACGACTACCGCCAGCACTCTGGAAACGGCCCGTTCGTCGCGCGCTGATGCCGACGCCGGGTTGATCGCCACGCAACGGCAACTCGCCGCGGCTCGGGCTCGCCAGGAGACGGCGCAAGCTCAAGTGACGGAGGCGCAGGCGATTTATAAGAAAGACGCGGACGATGTCGAGCGCTACCGGCAGCTCGTCACCAAGGACGAGATCCCGCGGCAGCAATACGACACGGCTGTACAGATCGCGGCAGCCGATAAGGCTATCATTGCCGCACGCACGGCGTCGGTGAACGAAGCGCGGCAAAATGTCACGGCCGCCGAAGCCGAGGTTCGGCAGGCAGAGGCCAAAATCGCGCAAGCCGACGCCGCGATTCAATCCGCCATGACGCGGCCCCAACAGGTGGCTCAAAGCCAGGCCAGGGAGAAATCGGCCGCGGCGAGAGTTGCGCAGCAGCGGGCGCAACTCGATCAAGCCAAGTTGGACCTGAGCTACACGGTGATCAACGCTCCGGCCACGGGAATCATCGGCAAGAAGACCGCTGAGATCGGCGAGAACGTGTCGCCTGGTGAAAGCCTGATGGCGCTGGTGCCGCTGGACGACATCTGGGTCACGGCGAACTTCAAAGAGACGCAATTGAAACATATCAAGCCCGGCCAGAAGGTGGTGTTCAGCGTGGATGCGTACGATCGCGAGTATCACGGCCATGTGACAGGCATCGGAGGCGCCAGCGGGTCGCGGTTCAGCCTGCTGCCGCCCGAGAACGCCACCGGGAACTACGTCAAGGTGGTACAGCGGATTCCCGTCCGGATCGATCTTGACCCGGGCGAAAACAAGGACCATCTGCTGCGGCCTGGCATGTCGGTCGATCCCAAGGTGTACATAAACCGTTAAAGCTGGGCACATGGCCGACAGTCCCGCCACAACCGCTTCCCCGCATCCCGTGCCTTGGACGCCGAAGTTCAACCCGTGGCTGATCGCCATCGTGGTCGCGATGGCTGCATTCATGGAAGTGCTCGACACCAGCATCGCCAACGTGGCCCTCCCACACATGGCCGGCAACCTCGGCGCCAGCAATGAGGAGAGCACCTGGGTGCTAACCTCCTATCTGGTATCGAACGCGATTGTTCTTCCTATTAGCGGATGGCTCGCCGGCCTGTTCGGACGCAAGCGCTTCTTCATGCTGTGCATCACCTTGTTCACGATTAGTTCGCTGCTCTGCGGCATCGCTCCGACTCTCGGCGTCCTGATTCTTTTCCGTGTGATGCAGGGCGCCGGCGGGGGCGGCCTGCAACCGATGGCGCAAGCCATCCTGGCCGATAGTTTCCCGCCGCAGAAACGCGGTATGGCTTTCGCGCTCTACGGAATCACCGCCGTGATGGCGCCCACCATCGGCCCTACGCTCGGCGGCTGGATCACCGACAACTACTCGTGGCGATGGATTTTTTATATCAACTTACCAGTGGGAATTCTGGCCATCTTTCTGGTGTATCGCATGGTTGAGGATCCGCCTTATCTGCGGCTCCTCAGAGGAGCGGGCGTTCGCTTGGATTACCTGGGAATCGCGCTGCTCGCGCTTGGCGTCGGCGCGCTGCAGGTAGTGCTCGACAAAGGACAGGAAGACGATTGGTTCGGCTCCCGTTTTATCGTCACGCTGGCCGTGGTGGCGGTCGTCTGCCTGGTGTCCCTGGTGATCTGGGAGTGGTTTCAAAGTGCGCCGATTGTGGATGTGCGGTTGTTCCGCAGTTTCAACTTCGCGGTGGCCAACCTGATGATGTTCGTTCTCGGCGTCCTGCTCTTCAGCAGCCTGGTGATGATGCCGCAGTTCCTGCAGACGCTCATGGGCTACACGGCCCAGACCGCGGGCGTGGTTTTGTCCTTCAGCGGAGTCGCGCTCCTTTTTGAAATGCCCATCGTCGGGCAACTCACCACCAGATTCCCGGCCAAATACATCATTGCGTTCGGCTGGCTGGCGCTGGCCGGAGGGATGTATTTTTCCACCCAGTGGCTCGACCTGGAGATCAGCTTCCGCGCAGCGGCGTGGCTGCGTGTGGCTCAGGCGGTCGGCATGGGATTTCTGTTCGTTCCGATCACGCTGGCCGGATACATCGGAATTCCATCCGAGAAGAGCAACAGCGTGGCCGGCATTATCAACTTCATGCGCAATATCGGCAGCAGCGTGGGAACTTCCATGGTGACCACCTTGCTCGCCAGGCGCGCGCAGTTCCACCAATCGGTGCTCTCCTATCACACCACACGCTACGACCCGGCATTTCGCAACCAGGTGGCCGGACTTGCACAGCAGCTCGCTCACTCCGGCGCCACTCCGCCCGATGCGCGCGTCCAGGCTCTGGGCCGCGTCTATCAAGGCGTACAAGCTCAGGCCGCCACGTTGTCGTACCTGGACACATTTATGGTGCTGGCCATCGGCGCCGGCATCATGTTCGTTCTGGCTTTCATTGTCCGCAGGAACGATCCGGCGGCAGGCGGAGAGGTGGCAGTGGGGTAAATCCTGGCGTCCGGGTTCCCAAGGCGCGGGCGGGACGGAAGGCGTAGAGTTGAAGAGGGAGCCATGATTCGACTGGTTACGATCGAACGCGAGTATGGCAGCGGCGCCACCGAGATCGCCCAGAAGTTGGCGCTTCGCCTCGGCTGGAAACTTTGGGATCAGGCGCTCACCGACGAGGTCGCGCGCATGATGGATTGCCCCTCGCGCACCGTCGAGGAGCACGAGGAACGGCGCGATTCGCTGCAATACCGCTTGTTCAAATCCTTTATGCGCGGCAGTTTTGAGGGCAGCCTGAACGCGCCGCGGATGAAACTGGTGGACGCCGATTGCATCCGGCAAGTTGCCCAGGGGGTCGTGCTGACCGCTGCGGCTCAGGGGGACGCTGTCATCGTCGGACGCTGCTCGGCCTACTATCTCCACGACCGCGCCGATGCGCTGCACGTCTTCATCTACGCGCCATTCGAGGAAAAGGTCAGGCGTCTGCGAGCCCGAGGAAAAAGCGAGAGCGAAGCCATTGAGCTGGCGGAGAATGTGGACCGCGAGCGCGCCGAATATATCCGGAAGTATTTCGACGTAGAGTGGCCTACCCGGCATTTCTTCCACCTGATGATCAACAGCACGCTTGGCGATGAAATGGTGGTAGACACGATCGTCCACTCGGTCTCGGCGCTAAAGAGTGAGCAAGTGCGATAACGGCCGCCCCGTTACGGGCGGGGAAGCAGCGATGTGCACATTTTGGGCGCGTCAGCGAGCGATGACGCGGTGCGCGACGTAATCCTGGAGAGCAGCAGCGTATCTCGGCATAACTTTTTGATTACGGAGGAAATACTTTGGTGCGGGCTCCAGGTCTACAGCAGCAGAGTCTCGATGCGATGCGCGTGAACCATGTTCTCGCAAGGCGACCAGGCGAAGACCGTGAACCGACCATCCTGAGAGGCAACCAGCGCCACCGCGTCGTGCTGATCGCGTATGAACTGCGCCGCCGAAAGATGTCGCGTGCCTCCGAGTTGTGCCGGCTCGACCACCTCGGCACGGGCGCCTTCGATCGGCTCCGTCATAATCACCTCACTGACCAGGGACGATCCATCGCGCCGCACTATCTTGGCGCCAAACGCGAGCACCTCGTATTGGTCGCTGATCACGGTGGCGCCGTCCACCGCCGTAAGCCCGGCGATAGCGTCGACGGCGCGCCGGAGCGCTTCCACCCATCGCCGGTCCGGGTCATCGGCGACGCGATCCCGCATGAGCTGGGCAAGTACCGAGAACGGCGGCACGAGGGCGTACAGGACTGGCTGAACAACCGACTCCCGCCATGTCTCCGTCTTCGATGGCACAACGAGCAGCGAACCGCCCCGGCCATGGGCGCGCATCGAGACCGCCAGATGGATGAGGACGCTTACGGATTCGCTGGAGGCGTGCTGGGTATCGAACCCGAGAAGCGAAGTCAATAGGTCCGGGCAGTCCGGTAGGCGCGCGGCCTGCTCGTCGATCATTTTAACTTCGTCGGCCTGTATCACGGCGACATTCACGAATTTTTCGGATTCGTCGCAGCGGCTGTGCTTGACAACCAACAGACCGGGTGCGACTACTTCCAGCACGAGGCAGAACGCAGGCAGGTTGCGAGTGGCCCCCCAGACAAAGAACTGCTCACTTTCGCGCCAGACGCCGAGATGAATGCCGGGACGCTCCACGGCCGGCGCCAGGCGCGTGAGTGGCTGCGCCGCCAGCGGCAGCCGCCGATCGAACTTCAGAGACCATTTCGCCGTTTCAGGCGCAACGAACGCCAGCGAGATGCGCGGCATGTAGCCTTCTTCGCGCCGAAGGCTGGCCCAGAAAGCCGCCTCGATAATCGCCTCAATCGCAGCGGCGTTGGGCACTGGCGCAAGTTGTCCGCACTGCTGAGGCGAGGCTCCGAGATGTCGCGCAAAATGGGCACCTATCCGGGCGGCTGCCGCCCTCGCGGCTGGGTATCCCGGCTGGGTCATTGGGCGGCTCCAGGGTGTTGGTACGCAGTCGTTGTCCGCATCAGATCCTAATTTAGTACGCCCTCCCGCCGTCCTCAACACTTCCACAATGGCCGTGCCTACGCCCCTGCTGCACCCGTGACCAACGCGGTGCGACCATGCCGGTCTTTCGCGGCATGATGAAACGAAAGCGATCCCTCGCGATCACCTGCGCCAGGTAGAGTATTCAAATGAACCCCCTGCTGAGTCGCATGGAGCTGGTTCACGTTGTCGAGCGCCATGGGTACGCACTCCTGTTTTTCTGGATACTGGCTGAGCAGGGAGCGCTGCCTATTCCCTCCATCCCGTTGCTGGTGGCGGTGGGGGCGCTGATCCACGCGGGTAAGCTGCATGTGGCGGCAGCGCTGGCGTGCTGTCTCATCGCAGCTCTCACCGCGGACACCGTGTGGTTTTGCTTCGGACGCACTCGCGGCAAGCGTGTTTTACGATTCATCTGCCGCATCTCGCTGGAACCCGATTCCTGCGTAAGACAAACGGAAAATGCCTTCCTCAAGTACGGCCTGAAGACGCTTCTGATCGCCAAATTCGTCCCAGGGTTGAACGCCGTTGCCGCTCCTTTGGCTGGCGATTCCGAAGTCGGAGTCGCGCGTTTTCTCGCGATGGACAGCCTGGGAATCGTGATCTGGAGCGGCGCGTATTTAGGCGTAGGGTATATCTTCAGTGACCAGATAGAGGACGCCCTTGGCTATGCTCGACGGTTGGGCTCTGGGGTGCTGATTCTTCTAGCTGGCCTACTCGGGGCGTGGATCCTCTGGAAGTTCATCCAGAGACGGCGATTCCTGAAGAAACTCCAAGCGGCCCGCATCACGCCCGAAGAACTACGGGCTCGCATGAATGCCGGCGAAGATCTCTATATTGTTGATTTGCGCAGTGAGCTGGATAAGGACTCGCCCTCGGTACCAGGGGCGATCCGCCTCTCCACCGAGGATCTCACCCGCAATTCGAAACAAATTCCTCGCGACCGGGAAATCATTCTGTATTGCAGTTGCCCCAATGAAGCTGCCAGCGCCAGCGCGGCGCTACGGCTCAAATCGATTGGCATCACACAGGTACGTCCTCTGCTGGGGGGCGCCGAGGCGTGGGATAGAATGGTTCAAATGCGCGGCTGACGCCTTCCACCGACCGGGCGGTGCGATCTTTCTCACATGTGCCTGAGGTGTTCGTGTACGAACTGAACCGCCATGGCGCCCTCGCCGACGGCCGACGCGACGCGTTTGACCGAGCCGGACCGCACGTCTCCCGCGGCGAACACGCCCGGCCGGCTCGTCTCCAGTAGGAGTGGCTGGCGCCCGGACGTCCAGTAAGGGGAGCGGGCCAGGTCCGCGCCGGTCCGGACGAACCCTTTCCCATCCCTTTCAATTTCCGGCGGGAGCCAACTGGTTCTCGGGTCAGCACCGATAAAGCTGAATACGCCTGGGGTCTCCACGGTCCGCTCTTCGCCGGTCTTACTGTGGACGATGTCCACGGATGCCAGGTGCCCGTTGCCGTTCATCTGGCGGATGGTCGTGTTGCAGAGCAGCTCGATGTTGGGTGTCTGCTCAATCCTCTGCACCAGATAGCTGGACATGCTCTTGTACAAGTCATCGCCGCGGATCACAATCAGCACGCTGTGGGCGTGGCCGGAGAGAAAGACGGCCGCTTGGCCGGCTGAATTGCCGCCACCTACAACTACTACTTGGCTGCCTTGACACAGATGGGCCTCCGCCAAGGTCGCGGCATAGTAGACGCCGGTGCCCTCGAATCTGTCTGCCCCTGCCACTCCCAATCGGCGGTAGTCTGCCCCAGTGGCGATCAGCAGGCACTTGGCGGTCACCGTCTCTCCTCCATCCAGCCGCACCAGGGTGTAGGCGTTCTCGAAGGCTAATCGGTTCACCAGAGTGGGGACCGACAAATGGGCGCCGAATTTGTTGGCTTGGAGGATGGCGCGGCCAGCCAGTTCACTGCCCGTCAAACCGGTGGGAAAGCCGAGATAGTTTTCGATTCGCATGCTGGCGCCAGCCTGCCCGCCCGGTGCGGTCTGCTCGAGCACGGCGGTCCTCAGCCCTTCCGAGGCGCCATAAACAGCCGCCGCAAGGCCCGCCGGACCGGCGCCCACAACCACCAGGTCGTACACCAAATCCTCCAGGGGCTGCCGGATGCCGATGGCGTCGGCGAGTTGCCGGTTAGAAGGATTCCGCAGGAGCAGCATCGAGCCACAGGCGACCACGGGCGTATCGGATTCGGTCACCCCGAATTGCCGGAGCAAGCGGTCCACATTGGGATCGTTTTCGACGTCCACCCAGGTGAAGAGAATGCGATTTTTCGATAGGAAATCGCGCACCCGGAAAGTATCAGGGGAGTAACGCGACCCGATCACTCGCAGGCCGGTGAAGTTGGGGGATTCGCGCAAAAGCTGCCTTCGCGCGATGAACGCCTGGAGGATGATGTCGCTGATAGCGGGGCACCGATTAAGAGCTTGCCGCAGGGCGTCTCCGGTGATTTCGTACACCTCGCAGTCGCCCCGGGCGATGCCGCTGACGACGGCCGGGAGGCCGGTGAGGTGCGAGATGTCACCGGTGAATTCGCCCGGACGATGGGTGGCGATTGTCTTTCGCTCGTCGCCCGAGTAATCCACTATCTCGACCTCGCCCGACTTCACAACGAAAAAGTTCATGTTCCGTTCGCCTACGGCAAAGAGCGTTTGCCCATCCCGGAACAACTTCGGCTGAGCATGGGTGCAGTCCGCCAGTTGGCTGATTTGTGTCTCATCCAGTTTGGGGAACGCTACCGAAAGAAGATTGTGTTCGTTCATAGCTCGAAACTCAGTTTGCAGGGCTCATCGCGGCGCGTCGCCACCGTGTGCTCAAACTTTCAAGTCGCCCGGCATGATGTTGTCGACATAACACCAGATCCAGGCCTCGCCCGGTTCGATGGAGCGAATCAGCGGGTGTTTGGTTGCGTGGAAATGCTTGGTGGCGTGCTTGTTCTTAGAAGAGTCGCAGCATCCCACGTGCCCGCAAGACAGACACAAGCGCAGGTGCACCCAGGTGTCGCCGATTTTAAGACAATCTTCACAACCCTTCTTGGTTGTGGTTCTGATCTTGATCTGATCGAGATGCGTGCAGGGCTCTGGCATGTTCAGTCCCAGACTGATGCCAGTTTATCTCAAGAGTAGGTAACTTTGCCGCCGCAAGTCTTGTCTAATGCAGGATGAGCCTGAAGGTGAGCCTGTTTCTAACACAGGATGAGCCTGGAGGAGGGTGTGCGCATGCTGGGGGTTGATCATCAGCATGCAGGATGCAGAGGAATTGAGCCTGG
>JBAVYH010000099.1:0-27520 GCA_049698695.1 Bryobacteraceae bacterium
AGCCCGGACAGTACACCGTACGCCTCACCGTGGACGGCCAGGTTTATACCCAGCCGGCCGCCGTCAAACCAGATCCTCGCGGCACGCCCGGCGGCGGCCGGCTAGAAGCAACGCCGGCTAACTGATCCCGCCCAGGCCGTGATCGAATGCCATCGCGGGTTACAGCCGGTGTAACTTCAGTGCGCGATGAGATACAAAGCGCTGAAGTAAGCGACCGCTAAGCCGAGAATGGTGACGCTCAGAGTCAGGAACGCGCGCCCGAAACGTTGTACCGCCGCGCCGCTCTGCTGGTTGACTTCGTTCTCACTTAACAGGACTTTCATTGTGTTGGCCTCCCCTGCCGGCAGCGGCAGGCCCGGCTGCAGCCATGTCATCGGCCTGCCAGTTGGTCGCCCCTCACTTCCGCCTGCCGCTCGAGATCGCCCACCTTCAAACGGAAAGCGGCCACTCTGATCCCGTGCCAGACTCGCGGGTCGGAGTTCTTGTCCCCGAGTTGCATCATGCGCTGGACAAACGGCCGGGCACTCTCCGGGTCGATCGCGTACTCGGTGCCGTACTCAATCAGTTGGTCCAGCGTTCCCAAGTCCATCATCTTCGCCGTCACCATCGAGCGCATTTGCCTCTCGGCACCCTGCGGCCCGCTACCGGCAGGGAACACTCCCACTGCCGCCCGCACCACCAGCAGCAATTCCTTTCCGCTTGATGCCTGCTCGGCCATCTGCAGAATCACCTTCTGTTGCGCCGCGGATTGCGGCGGCGCCGCGCTGGCAGCCATGTAAAGCTTCTTCATGGCAGCGCTCACCACCTGCTCCGCCTCGGGTGCAGGTGCCGCGGCGCTTCTCGCCGCGGTGTCGCAGGAAGCCAGGTTCCAAGCGACCATCAGCACAACTGGTACACCGCGAAAACGCCTCCACATACTGGGAGCGTACATCCAAATTGGGTTTATGAACAGAGTTTTTTCACAACTTGACGCAAATTTCAGCAAGGTATACGATTAAAAAGGCCTTTATATCCCGTTTCAGCGCTTCGCAAGGGGCAGTTTGTTGAAAAACACCACACCATGTCGGCCGTGAACGCACTCCGGCTCGCCGCCATTGCGACCCTCTTGACCGCCGGTCTCCACGGCCAAGAGGCGGCGGCACCGCGTTCCGAGGAGTGCGCCGGCTGCCATGATTCCGGCCCGCAGATTGGGAAGCGCCAGCCCGGAGTGCCTCCGGGCTTCCATGCGGCCGCCTTGAAAGCCTCCCCACACGCCGGCGTCGATTGCGTTTCCTGCCACAGCGGCATCAAGGAGCTGCCGCATCCGGAAAAAGTGGCGCCCGTCGACTGCGGCCAGTGCCACAACGAAGAGACGAGCCAGTATGCCGGCAGCGTCCATGGGAAGAGGGCGGCGCTGCACGACCCCTACGCCCCGAACTGCAAGCTCTGCCACGGCACGCATGACATCCTGCCCCCATCCAACCTGAAATCGCCTGTGGCAACCATCAACGTTCCGCGGTTGTGCGGCGGCTGTCACAGCGAAGATACCGTGGTCAGCAAGACGCGCGCCATCCCGCAGACCAATATCACCGAGAATTACAAAGACAGCATTCATGGCATCGGCCTCTTCCAGCAGGGCCTGACGGTTACCGCGGTCTGCACTAGTTGCCACACGGCGCACAACCAACTCCCACATACGGATCCTCGGTCCTCTATCGCCAAACAGAACATCGCCAAAACGTGCATGAAGTGCCACGCGAAAATCGAGGACGTGCACCGCCAGGTGATCCGCGGCGAGCTATGGGAGAAGCAACCGCACATGATTCCGGCGTGCGTCGACTGCCATCAGCCTCACCAAATCCGCAAGGTTTACTACACGGAGGGGATGTCCAACCGCGATTGCCTGAGCTGCCATTCCAATCCCAACCTTCGAGCGACGGGCTCCGGACAGTCGCTGTACGTCAGCGCGGCTGAACTGGCCGGCTCCCACCATACCCGCATCGCGTGCGTGCAATGCCACACCGGCGGGACGCCGTCCGACGTGAGAGCCTGCGACACCATCAAGGATAAGGTGGATTGCTCCATCTGCCACGAAAACGTCGTGAACCAGTACCGCGAAAGCACGCACGGCACGCTGGCGGCGAAAGGTAGTCCGGACGCGCCTCTCTGCCAGGATTGCCACAGCCCGCATGGCACCCTGGGCAAGCTCGATTCCGCCTCGCCGACATATTCGCGCAACGTTCCCGCGCTGTGCGCAAAATGCCACCAGGCCGGGCACAAGGCCGCTCTCCGCTACACCGGCAAGCAGGACCACATCGTGGAACGATACCGCGAGAGCATCCACGGCAAGGGGCTGCTGGAGGCCGGCCTCACCGTCACCGCCAATTGCGCCGACTGCCACACCGCGCACCACGAACTGCCGGGCAGCGATCCACGCTCCAGCGTCAACCGCGCCCGCATCGCCGAAACCTGCGCGCAATGCCACCGCGGCATCTACGAGTTATTCACCGCCAGCGTACATAGTCCCAATGTGACTCACAGCGGGAAACCGCTGCCGGTCTGCGTCGATTGCCACTCCGCCCACAGCATCGAGCGCACGGACCTGGCTGACTTCCGGCTGAGCATCATGGACCAATGTGGCGGCTGTCACCGGCAGATCACCGAGGCTTACTTCGACACGTTCCACGGCAAGGTTTCGAAGCTGGGATACCTGAAGACCGCCAAGTGTTACGACTGTCATGGCGCTCACGACATTCTGCCGGTCAACGATCCGCGCTCGCATCTAAGCCGGCGCAACATAGTTGCCACGTGCGGTAAGTGCCATACCGGCTCCCACCGCCAGTTTGCCGGCTATCTGACACACGCCACCCACCACGATCCGAAGAAGTATCCCTTCCTGTTCGTCACCTTCTGGGGCATGACCACGCTGCTGATCGGAACGCTAGTGGTCTCCGGGGCGCACACCGTGCTCTGGCTGCCCCGCTCGTTCGCATACCGCAAGCAGATCAAGAACGGGCGCGCGGAAGGTGGAACCTACGTGCGCCGCTTCCGGCGGTTCCATCGCAACCTTCACCTGATGGTCGTCTCCAGCTTCCTCGGACTCGCTTTGACGGGCATGATTCTGAAGTTCTCCTATGCGGGCTGGGCCAAGGTCCTGGCGCACCTGCTGGGCGGTTTTGAAGCGGCCGGACTGATCCACCGCTTCTGCGCCTGTCTGACCTTCACCTACTTCGGGCTGCACGTGTTCGATCTGGTGAAGCAGCGGCGCGCCAGCGGCAAGAGCTGGCGCCAGTATATCGGCGGCGAAGAAAGCATGCTGTTCAACCGGCGCGATTTGCATGAACTGGCCGGATCCCTCAAATGGTTTTTCAAGCGCGGCCCTCGTCCCGAATATGGCCGTTGGACCTATTGGGAGAAATTCGACTATTTCGCGGTGTTCTGGGGCGTGGCTGTGATCGGCGGCACGGGCCTTATGCTATGGTTCCCGGAGATCTTCACCCACGTGTTCCCCGGCTGGGCCGTGAATGTCGCCACCACCATCCACAGCGATGAAGCCCTGCTGGCCGTGAGTTTCATTTTCGTGGTGCACTTTTTCAATACCCACTTCCGCCCCGAAAAATTCCCCATGGATACGGTGATTTTCACCGAGGGGATGCCGCTCGAGGAGTTCCAGCGCGACCGTCCGCGGGAATACCGTCAACTGGTGGAGAGCGGCGAGCTGGATCAAATGATGATGCCGGCGCCTGCGCCCCGCGACGTGAAATTCTGGCGCCGCCTGGGTTTCACTGCTCTCAGCATCGGCCTGGTCTTGATCGGCCTCATCGTCTACGCCATGCTCTTCGCCTATCGCTGAAGTGCGGCGCGTGCCGGGCTCCGGACGTTGACGCAACTCCTTCCTCGAAGTAGCATGTGAAGAACCCGAGGAGCAATGGTGATCGGCCCTCCGGCGGCTCTGCACTTCAGACCTACGCTGGCGGCAAACACCGCTGCGCTAACTGCGCCAGTTAATGCCCACGTTCAGCTTCTTCTTGGCGTATTCCAGGCTGCGCTCCAGGTCGAGGCGCTGCTGTTCTTTCAGCGCGTCGCTCATGATCGCCGGGTGTCGTTGTCCTGCGACGTCTTCAATCACCATGGCTCCCATGTAGGGATGGCCCGCCTTGGCCAGCGCCACGAAGCGCGCAAACTCCGAGGCCAGCGCCTTGGGAAATGCCTTCCAGAAATCCTGCTCCAGGTATGGGATCACGCGCGGCGGGCGGCCGGTGATGATCTCCAGTTGCATCGAGGCTTGCGGGCACCATTGGCGGAATAGCTCGACGAAGCGGCCGAAGTCGATCTGGCCATCGCCCAGCGCCACCCACTGCCCGGCCGCCCCGCGCGGATGCTCGAACAGCACCGAATCCCGTGTGTGCGAAGTGATCACGTAGGGTGCCAGCACTTCCAGCGTCAGTAGCGGGTCCTCCACCACCCACAGAGGGTTGCCGGTATCCAGGTTGGAGCCCACGAAATCCTTGCCGGATTCTTCGATCACGGTTTTCACTTCGCGCGCTTGCATGTCGCCATCGTGGTTTTCGATGGCAATCTTCACTCGCAGATCGAGAGCCTCGGAACGCACGGAACGGAACACGTTGATCGTGTTCTCCATGTGCGCTTCGATGCCGGGCTCGCCGATGCGGTCGGCGCTGCTGCCCAGGTAACAGCGCATCGCCTTGGCGCCCACCGCGGCGGCTACGCGCAGCCCCTGCAGGACGCGATCGCGCGCCGGTGGTCCGTTCCTGGCAAAGGAATGGCTCGAGGGACAAATGCATCCGGTGCCGCCGTCGACATGGATATGCAGCCGGTCGGCCTGGTCCTTCACCTTTTGCAGGTATGCCGGATCCAGGCTCTCATAGTCGTTCAGGCTGGAAATCTGTATCGTGTCGAGCTTGAGACCTGCGGCGTAACTCAGAAGTTGGGGAGCCTTCCACCGGAAGGCGCGCAGCGAGTAAGTGTCGAACCCGAGCTTGATGGGCACGTCATCGGCGGCGGATAGCGGCGCAGCCATGGCCGTGGCGGCAAGCGTTCCGGGAACAGTCTGCAGGAACGAACGGCGAAGCATGATGTTACTGTATCGCAAACGCCGCACGGCGCCCGGCCTTATTGTGCCCACGTGGGTCTGGAATCCGGTGCCCGGATGGGGGGCTAAGTATACAAAGTGCACTACGACTATCTGCGCAGGCTGCGCGCGGATGGTCTGGCCCCCCGGCTTGCCCCGGACTGTGGCGAGTGGGCGCGCGCGATGAAGCGAAGCGGCGCTACTCGATCCGCTTCCCGAACGCTGCTATGCCCTTGGTGAGTATCGTTTTCGGATATTCGTTCGAGCCGCATAGTTTGAACGAACCGAAGTCCTTGTATCAGTCGCCATCGGGCGCGAACGGTTCGGACCTGACCCACTCTTGCAGCCGTCTCAGATCGCCGAGCGTGATCTCGCGCTCCTGGACCCGCTCCAGCAGATGCTGCCAGAGTCCGTGAGGGAGGTCAGAGAACCGTATCTTCGGCAATCGCGCCCTTCCCAAAGACCGCGCGAACAAGATCCTTCCCGGCCTCATTCTTGCGAGCGGGCTCCTGCTCGTCCATGAACCGCTTGTAGGCGGCCTTCAGATTCTCCTTAGCATCGAGCTCGGCGCGGGCGCCACGTTCGGCCAGTGAAACCAGCGCCCGGCTCATGGTGAGATGACGCTGTTTCGCGACGCGGCGCACTGTTGCGGCCAGCGGCGCGGGGATCGTCACGCTTTGGCGCGTGGCCTTCACCTTCGGAGCGCGGGCCGTCCTCGTTCGTGTCGGCATGTTCTAATGGTACCAGCATCCACCACTGTGGTGCAGTGTGGGTCACGCGGAGCACGAGTCAGCGATATTTGCGAGCGCGGTGCGAGCCGCCGAAGCCAGTGGACTCCCTCAACTCACTTCGAGGGCGCCGGCAGCCGCAGCTCGATTTCGCGCGTGTCGTCGGGCAGCGCGCGGATGTGTATCTCGGTGCGCTGCGGCGGAAGCAACTGCGGGAAGCGCTCGCCCCATTCGATCAGGACCAGGGCGCCGCCATCGATGATGTCATCGAGGCCGAGGCTTTCCAGTTCGCGGGCTTCCTCGATGCGGTAGAGATCGACGTGATAGACCTTGCCCCGGCCGTACTCGTGGATGAGAGTGAAGGTCGGGCTCGAAACATCGTCCGGCAAAGCGGCGCCGAGGCCGGAGGCGATGCCTTTGGCGAGCGTGGTCTTTCCGGCTCCGAGGTTGCCGATCAACAGCACCACGCCGCGCGGCAATTCGGCGGCAATGCGCTGGCCGAGGGCAATGGTCTCCGCTTCAGTCGAGGCGCGGTAGAGCGGCACACTCCTCCATCGCGGCAGGCAGGTAGTGGAGCAGATCGGAAGCGATCAGACTTCGCTCGCCAAGCGCACGCGCGCCGATCTGGCCGGCCAGGCCGTGCAGGTAGACCGCCGCGGCGACAGCCTCGTCCGGGTGCTGCGGGAATTGAGCCAGGAAGCCAGCGATCATGCCGGTGAGCACATCGCCGGTGCCGCCGGTGCCCATGGCCGGCGTGCCGGTAGGGTTGATCCAGACGCGGCCATCGGGGAACGCGATGACGGTGCGCTGGCCCTTGAGCACCAGCGTGAGCCGATGCGCTTCGGCGAACGCGCGCGCCACACCGATGCGGTCGGCCTGTACCTCTGCGGTGGTTTTGCCGGTGAGGCGCGCCATCTCGCCGGGATGCGGCGTGAGCACGCGCACGCGCGGCGTGGGCGGGGCCTTAGCGATATCCACCAGCGCGTCGGCATCGAGCACGAGGGGTTGTTCGGCGGCTTCCATCAGGTTCGCCACCAGGATCGGGATTTCGGGTTGGCGGCCCAGGCCGGGGCCCATGGCAATGACGGTTTTGCCTTCGGCAGCGGCGGCGAGCGCGGCGTTGAGCCCGATGGAGCCGTGCGGCGTCTCCGACAGAGGTTCGGTCATCAATTCCGGCGCGTGGGCGGCGATCTGGGGGACAGCGGATTCGGCGGAAGCCACCGTCACCAGGCCCGCTCCGGCGCGCAGCGCGCCGAGCCCGCACAATGCGGCGGCGCCGGTTTTTCCGCGCGAGCCGGCCACCACCAGCGCGTGGCCGAACGTACCTTTGTGACCGCCAGCCGGGCGCGGCATCATCACGCGCCAAAACATCGACGGCTCGAGTAAATCGATCTTCACGTCGAGCAGAAGTTCCGGCGGCGTACCTATAGGCCGCACGATCAATTCGCCGGTCGCGTCGCAGTTAGGCGGCAGCACTTGGCCCAGCTTGGGCGCAGTGAAGGTAACGCAGTAATCGGCGCACGCGATTTTGCCCGGGGACTCGCCCGAATCGGCTGACATGCCGGAGGGAATGTCGACGGCCACTACTTTCGCGGGCCTCAAGGAGCCGTTGATTTTGGCGATGGCCTGTTCGATCACGCCGGTGGCCGGGCCGTTGATGCCGGTGCCGAGCAGGGCGTCCACGATCACCGTCGCACGGTAAGCTTCCGGCGGGATTTCGGTGGTAACCGGGCAACCGCAGGCACGGAGCATCTTGTAGTTTTCGCGCGCGTCGCCGTGCAGGTCCGCCGGATCGGCCAACAGCACCACGGTAAGCCAGCAACGCGGGAATCGAGTATGGATTTGCCGCGCGATCACCAGGCCGTCGCCGCCGTTGTTGCCCTTGCCGCACAGCACCAGGACGCGCTGCGCTTCCAGCGGGGCGAATCGTTCCGCCAGGAACTCAACCACGCGAAGGCCGGCATTCTCCATCAGGACGATGCCGGGGATGCCCATTTCGATGGTGCGCCGATCGACCTCGCGCATCTCGGCTGCGGTAAGAACTTTCATATGCGCCTTGCCACCACCATGGTCATGTCATCCTGCAATTCCGAGGAGCCTGTCCATTCCATCACGGCCTCCATGGTGCGCGCAATCAGCTCGGAGGAATCCGCGCGCGCATACCTGGACACCAGTTCCTTCAATTTGTCTTCTCCGAACATTTCGCCATAGGCGTTTTCCGGTTCGACGATGCCGTCGGTGTAAGCCACCAGCAGATCGCCGTGCTCGAGTGGGACGGTGCGCTCCTCGTAGCGCGCCATCGGGAACGCGCCTACCACGGTGCCGGTGGATTCGAGCATCTGCAGCTCGCCCGAACGCAGCAGGATGGGCGAAAGATGTCCGGCGTTGGTGTAGGTGAGCGAGTGGGTGACTTCGTGATACAGTGCGAAATAAAAGGTGGCGTATTTCTCCAGGCTGGTGTTGGCGTAAAGCTGGCGGTTGAGGGTGGCCACCAGCTTGGCGGTGGAGAGCTGGCTCGGTGACGCGCCGTTGGTGTCGCCCAACTGGGTGCGCATGGTGGATTGGATGGTGGCCATCAGCAGCGCGGCGGAAATTCCCTTGCCGGCGACATCGCCGATGGCGAACGCGAGAGACTCTTCGGAGAGCGCCATGAAATCGTAGTAATCGCCGGACACCATGCGCGCGGGGCTGCAGACGCCCTTGAGCTCGAGCGTCTTGGTATACGGCACGTCTTTGGGAAAGAGCTGCTTCTGCACTTCGCGCGCGATGGTGAGCTCAGATTCCAGGCGCTCCTTCTCCTTGGCCACCACCATCAGTTGGCCGAGGTTGGACGTCATGGTGTTGAACGACGCGGCCAGTTCGGCAAGCTGGTCGCTGCCCTTGACCGGAATGCGGTGGCCGAAATCGCCCTGCTGGATGCGCCGCGTGCCGGCGTACAACTCATGCACGGCGCCGGTGATGCTGCGGCTCAACTGCACCCCGGCGACCAGCGAAATCAATTCCACCAACAGGAACACGATGGTCACCACGATGAAAGCGCCCAGGTAGAACCCGGCCCAATCGAGCGTTTGATCGCGCGATTGAAAAATGGTGCCCAGCACGGCGGAAGCGCGCGTGTCGACGCGCAGGATGAGCGTCCTGAATTCGTGCGGCGAGTGCCACCGCGGCACATCCACCAGATACCAGCCGCGCAACGCGAAGTCGAAAGTATTGATGGGCTCCGGCACGGGCGAGCCGAGGCCGTGTCCAGGCGCAAACGGCGCGCCGCCGGAGCCGAAGGGCGTGAACGCCACGTCGCCCAAACCCGGCACCAGGCCGCTGAGCAGATCAATCGTCACCGGCGCCAGCACCGTCACTTCCTCGCCGTTTTCGATCACGTGCGCCCAGGCGTAGAGGCGGTCCTCGGTGCCCTCCTGCTTGACGATCAGCCCGGAGGCGCGCTTCCATTCGGCGGGCGGCTGCGTAAGGGTGTTGCCGTCCGGATAGCGAAACTCGCGCCGCCCGGTGATGAGCAGGGAGAACTTCGGAAATGCACTGAGGGTCGTGGTTTCGAAGCGGCGCAGCGCGGTGGCGGGGTCCGTCACCGGCACCAGCGCCAAAGCCTCGGCGGACCGGAGCAGCGAAATCTGGCGATGCCGCAATTCGGTGTCCACCAGGTACACCGC
Organism: Bryobacteraceae bacterium; assembly: GCA_049698695.1. Taxonomy (GTDB): domain Bacteria; phylum Acidobacteriota; class Terriglobia; order Bryobacterales; family Bryobacteraceae; genus Bog-375. Next base: position 9,465 of record JBAVYH010000099.1, read on the forward strand.
CATCTGCCCGATCACCACGTAAGTGGCGATGCCGGCCAGCAGCAGAATCAGCACCACCGGCACCACGGCGATGAAAATGTAAGCCGCGACCAGGCGGTTGCGGAGGCGCCAGATGGCCTTGCGCAGGCCGCGGCGCGCCAGGCGGAAGCTCACCACCACGCCCAGCAAAAAGCACAGGCAGGCGAGCCACCACTGCGCCAACGGCGCGGCGCCGGTCAGACGCAAAACGACGTAGAGCAGCAGCAGAAGCACAAAGGCCTTTTCCCAGCGCCCAAGGCTCCGCCACGAGATACGCCCGCCTGGCTCCATCTTTCCAGACTAGCGTACCCGAAAGACAGACGGTACAATCTGGAGCATGCTTACACACAGACTGGGAACGGGGATCCTGTTCCTGCTTTTGGCCACGGCCGCCTGGGCGACGGACGTCACCGGCACCTGGAAGGGCGACTTGTCCGCCCCGGATGGCAGCACTTTCAGCCTGACTTACACCTTCAAACAGGACGGCGCCAAGCTGACCGGCACGGTTTTGGGTCCGCAAGGCGACCCGCTGCCGCTCGACAACGGCAAGGTGGAAGGAGAGAAGATTTCGTTTTCCGTGAAGGTGGATTTCAACGGCGGCACTATCTTTTCGAGCGAGGGCACCATCAACGGCGACGAGATCGTCCTCAAGACGAAGGCAGATACCGGCGACATGGACATGCCGCCGATGACCATCAAGCGGCAGAAGTGAGGGCCTGTTGGAAAGCAAATTCCGAGAGGTTTCCGTACTGCTTAACGTAACCGGCAAGGAAAAAAGCAGCAGGGGCTAAAGCCTCATGATCGATGAGTCTTGTGGCCCGGCTGAAGCCGTGCCCTGATACAAGGCACAACCATTAGCCAGGCGAAGCGAGTGGGGCGCCGAACGCTCGGAACTGTCGAAACTCGATTGACGGGCTGAAACCCGCGCTGGGCAGGTTGAAACCTGCCGCTGGAGTTTCTACATTTTCTCGCCCAGAATCGAGCCCGAAGGGCGAAAGACAGTAGCCCACGGCGCAAGCCGTGCGGAATGGCCGTGTTACCATCGCCAGCCCCGGAACGGGGCGTAAGATTCGCCTCAGCACCAGAGCTGGCACTCGTCGTAACTGATGCCGTGCCTCCTCAAAAAGCTCAGTAGCTCATCTTGGAACGAGACCCGCCGATGGTGCTCCTGCTGCCCCGCGATGTATTCCTTCACGGCAGCCGCTCGGGAGCCCCGCTTACGGTGAAGGCGGCGTATCCGGCCTGCCAGGCGAATCCTCTCTGGGCTGGGAACTGTTCGTGCACCCAGCGCGACGAATTGGCTTTCCCCACTCTCAACAACTCTGCCACCGACTCATTAGTTGGAACCGACACGAGCAGATGCACGTGATCAGCCGGGCCGTTGATGATCAGTGGAACACCCTTTCGCTCCTTGACAATGCCACCCATGTACGGGAAGAGGCGGCTGACAATCGCGGGCGACAAGGCAGGCGCACGATTCTTGGTCGAGAAGACGAGGTGAACCAAAAGGGAAGCGAGGGTGTGCGCCATAAGACTTACGCCCCGTTCCGGGGCTCTTTGTTGCTGCGTTTCGATTCCACACGGCTGACGCCGTGGGCTACTGTCTTTCGCCCTTCGGGCTTGACGCGGGAAGCCGGCCGAGAAAGAAGTGGGCCACCGCACAGAGAACTCTCGGCTTAAATGTAAAAACCCGCGCTGGGCAGGGTGAATCGTACCGCACCATGCGTGGCACGCCAAGTACCGGCGGCAAAAGACCGCCGGCGCTACAGCCCTTTCGCGAGAATGTAGAAACTCGAGGGGCAGGTTGAAACCTGCCGCACCATTCGTGGCACGCCAAGAGCCCGCGGCAAAGACCGCCGGCGCTACAGGCCTGGCGCGAGAATGTAGAAGCTCGAGGGGCAGGTTGAATCGTGCCGCACCATGCGTGGCACGCCAAGTACCGGCGGCAAAAGACCGCCGGCGCTAAAGGCCTGGCGTGAAATGAGCCTCACGCGAAATCGATGGCGGCGATGACCATTTGCGGCATCGCCTGGTTCCAACTATCCGGCACGTTGTCGAATGCCAGCCGGAAGGGCTTCGATTCGCCGGGCGCGAGCTTCTGCATCTTGCGGCTGACGATAGCCACCCGCTCACGCAGAATCACCTGCCCGTAAGCATCGTAGAACACGCAGAAGATTTGCACGCTGCCAAGCACGCGGTTGCCGGTGTTGGCGATGTTGCCGGTGATTTCCACCACTTCCTGCTTGAGGTAGCTCTCATGAGCCTGCATGTTGGAGTCGGTGATCTTGAGGAAGCCATCGTGGATGTAGGCGCGCGCCGCGCCGGTCAAGGGTGGCGGCGCAGGAGGCGCTTGCTGCGAAAGCCGGTTCAGGTACAGGAACCCGGCCACGCCCGCGGCCAGCACGAGCACAACCACAATGGCCGCCGGGTGAATCGAGAATCGGTTGTGTTGCGGGCTGGCCGCCTGGTCCAGGCCCTCGGTTTTATTTGCCGCCAACGGTCATCTCTCCAATCTTGAGCGTGGGCGCGGCCGCGGAGCCGCGAAACTCGAGGTCATTTCCGACCTCTTCAACGCCCATCAGCATGTCTTGCAGCTTTCCGGCAATGGTGACTTCGGAAACCGCGTACGCCAGCTCGCCGTTGCGTATCCACAAGCCCGCGGCGCCGCGCGAGTAATCGCCGGTGACGATGTTCACGCCCATGCCGATCAGTTCCGTAATGTAAAAGCCGTCGGCGATTCCTGCAATAATCCGCTCCGGCGGTTGGACGCCGCAATCGACGAAAAAGTTCCCGTGGCCGATGCCCGGGTTTCCGGCCAGCCCGCGCGAAGCGTTGCCGGTGGTCTTCATCCCCAGCTTTCGCGCCGCGTAGGTGTTCAGCAGGTAACTCTTCAGCACGCCGCGCTCGATGACCACGGTGCGCCGCGAGGCCACCCCTTCATCGTCGAAAGGCGAGGTGCCGAACAGGCCGGGGATAGTGGCATCGTCAATCAGCGAGAGTTTTTCGCTGGCCACTTTCTGGCCGAGCTTCCCGGCCAGAAACGATTCGTGCCGGTAGATGAGCATGCCGTGCACGGCTTCAAACAGGTTTTCGACCAGCGACGCGGCGGTGCGCGGCTCGAACACCACGGGCACCTTCTGCGTGGCGGCCTTCACCGGGTTCAGGCGGCGCAGGGCGCGCGCAGCCGCGGTGCGGCCGATCTGCTCGGGCGGCTCCAGCAGGGCCAGCGAGCGCGCCGAATGGTGCCACGCATCGCGCTCCATCGATTCCCCCTCACGCGCCACGGGCACCACCGCCAGGGAACAGGAGCTGGTGCGGTAATCGCCCGCAAAACCGCGCGAGTTGGCGAAAATGCGGCGCCCGGCGTAGCTGTCAAACGAAGCGCCTTCGGAATTGGTGATGCGCGGATCGGCGGCCAGCGCGGCATCCTCAGCGCGGTGCGCCAGCGCGACCCTGGCATCAGTATCGAGACCGTCGACGTCCGCCGAATAAAGGTTCAGGTCGCCAGTGAGCGCGCCCAATTCGTCCGCCTCCGGCAGACCGGCGTGCGGGTCTTCGGTGGTCACTTCCGCCAGCTCGATGGCCGACTTCACGAGGTGTTCGATGCCCTCGGCGGAAAGATCCGAGGTGTAGGACGATCCGGTCCGCTTGCCAATCAGAATCCGCAGCCCGGCGGCGCGCGAGCCGGCCTCTTTCAGATTTTCCAACTCACGCATGCGCACGTTGGCGGAAAACTCGTCGCCTTCCTCGATGGTGCACTCAGCGTCGCCGGCGCCCGCGGCGAGCGCCCGCCGCACCACGTCCTGCGCCAGTTCGCCCAAATGGTTTTCGCCGGAAGGCATATTCACAGGCTAACATCGTCTCGCGGGCAGCCCTCAGGACGCCAGCGGCTCGAAGCGCGCCTGGAAAAAGCGCAGATACTTCGGCTCGTGGACCATGCGGAGGCCCCTGAGCGAGTCGCGCCCTTCGAAAACGCTCAGCACCGATTCGGCGGCCACGTCCATATGAGCCTGCGTGTAGACGCGGCGCGGAATGGCGAGGCGAACCAGTTCCAGTCGCGGCATGCGTTCCTGGCCGGTTTCGGGATCGCGGCCGGCGGAGACGGCGCCGCGCTCCATGGAACGCACGCCGGCGTCGAGATAGAGGGCCGCGGCGAGCGTCTGTGCCGGATACTGCGGCTGCGGAATGTGCGGCAGAAAAGCTCTGGCATCGAGAAACACGCCGTGGCCGCCGATCGGCTGGACCAGGGGAATGCCCCAATCCATCAGCTTCTGGCCGAGGTAACGCACCTGGCCGACGCGCGCGCGGATGTGGTCGTCCTCGAGCGACTCGCCGATGCCGACGGCCACCGCTTCCATGTCGCGCCCGGCCATGCCGCCGTAAGTGTGCAGCCCTTCGAAAACAACCAGCAGATTGCGGGCGCGCTCGGCGATCTCGGGATCGCGCAGTGCCAGAAATCCACCGATATTGGCGAGCGGGTCCTTCTTGGCGCTCATGGTGCAGCCATCGGAGAGAGCGCACAGGTCGCTGACGATCGCGGCAATCGAGCGGCCGCGCTGGCCCGGCTCGCGCTCCTCGATGAAGTAGGCGTTCTCGGCGATGCGAGTGGCGTCGAGGATAATCCGCACGCCGTGGCGCTGTGCCATCTCGCGCACGGCGCGGAGATTGGCGAGCGAGATGGGCTGGCCGCCGGCCATATTGACCGTGGCTGCAATGCTGAGATACGGCACTTTGCCGGGATTGGCGGCGAGGATCTGCTCGAGTTTCTCGAGGTCCACGTCGCCCTTGAACGGATGGTTGCTCGATGGATCGTGAGCTTCGGGAACGATGATGTCGGTGAACCGGCCGCCGGCGAGTTCCTGGTGCATGCGCGTGGTGGTGAAATACATGTTGCCCGGAACCACATCGCCGGGCCGGATCAGAATCTGCGACAGGATGTGCTCGGCGCCGCGGCCCTGGTGGGTGGGAATGACGTGTTCATAGCCGTAGGCGCGGCGGGCGGCATCTTCCAGGCGATAGAAGCTCTCGCTGCCCGCATAGGCCTCGTCGCCCAGCATCATCGCCGACCATTGCCGGTCGCTCATGGCGGAGGTACCGGAATCGGTCAGCAGGTCGATGTACACGTCTCGCGAAGCCAGCAGAAAGGTGTTGTAACCGGCCTCCCGCAGCGCGCGCTGGCGCTCCTCCGGCGATGTCATGCGGACCCGCTCGACCACCTTGATGCGGAACGGTTCCGCCCAGCTTTTCTTTCGCTCCATGGAAACCTCCGTTGACTGATAGGATACTCAAGGCGCACAGGCCGGGTCGATGCGCGTTCGACGATATTTGCTGCGGACGGACGAAATCATGACGCTAGTCCGACCCGGCGCTCCGTGACACCAGTACCCACCGCTCCCTAACGGTCGCGGCTCCGATGGCCCGCTGTTCTTATGTCTCGCCCTTACTCCGGAAGCGTCAGGCTGTTGGCGACGGTGTCAAACCGTTGGCGAAACCGGTCCAATTCAACGGCCGGCATGCGCGCAAAGAACAATGCCAGCGCCTGGCCGCTCTTGGCATATACGAGGTATTCCGCCATCGGGCGCCCTTCCTGCGTGTAGTCCGCGACGCAAGCCAGGGCCTGTCGCCCGTTAATCTCGCGATATTGATAGCTGTCTGGCCGGATTCGATACCCCGCAAGCCCCTCGGTTACCCGCTGTGCGACTTTGGCCTCCGTCTCGCTGCGAAGCTTCTGCCGAATCTCATCGGGCGACATCTTCTCGGGCGCCGCCGCTACCCTGAAATAAAGGGCGGCGGTCGCTTCCGATTGCGCCGCGTTAAAGGACACCGTCGTTTCCCGATTGCCCCATCGCCATGCTTGAGAGACGCTCCAGCCGGGTGGGAGCGTGAAGGCGACGCCGTATTCGGGGTCGCTATATTCTTTCGAGTCCCCAACCGCGCGAACCTTCAAGTCCATACCGAGGTTCTTGCGCGCGGCCGTGGTTTTCTCCACAAAAAGCAGGGCATCATAGGTCCGTGGCACGATCATCGGAAACAGGACGTGGGCCCCGCTCTCGGAAAACACGGCCCCGATACTCCGTGTCAGGTGCGGCTCGTTCCACCACGCAGCGACCGGCCCGGTCTTGGGAATTCGCCGCAGGTCCAGCGCGAAGAGGCGGATTCCGGTTGCGGCCAGGGTGGCATCCAGGCTGCCGGCGGGAGCCGGCGGCACGGTGAAATCGCGGAGCATCTTGCCGGTCTCCACCGCTTGAAAGGATCCCTGGTTGAAGGCAAAACCAAAAACGACCATGCTGTCGCCATACATCTCCCGCAGCCAGGATCCCATCGAGCGGTACGCCCCGCTGGTGGCCGTGCCGACGTGCCCATTGTGCGCCCACACGACTATCTTCGCTTTCGGCGAGCTGTCCAGAATCCACTTGACGTTGCGCGCCATGCTCTCGTCGCGGGCGACCTGGTTGGCCTTCATCTGCATCGACTGCAAAACAACTCTGGCGTTCTGGATGGCCCACTCGACATCGGCGGCCGTGACGGCGCCTTTCCGAAAGGCCTCGCGCGATCCCTCGAGATGGCGCACCACGCCGCTCCAGGTTGCCGAAGCGACGTTGGCATCCGTCGCATTCGATGGAGTTGCGGCCGCGCCTACGTACTTCATCTGCAAGCTGTGCTTTCCGCTGTGGAATACGGCGTCATCCGGCCGCACCTGGTAGCCGATTCCGCCGGTAAAGAACCCTTTCGCCGAATCCTCGAAGTCCAGATCGAGGACGCCGGTATCTGCGTAAGGCTTGCCGTCCAGCTCCACCGCCAGGCCGTCGAACCATGCCGACCCATCGCCGGTGAGGATCGCGCCGAAGTTGATGTTTATGGTGCCGGCCGCTACGGGCAAATCGATGTCATACTTTTTCCAGTCCGTGGTGCCGGTCACTCCGCGATCCTGCATGTTGTCGAAAGCCAGAATTCCTGAGGCGCCATCCACCCGCCACCACAGCCCCGCATACCCGCGGGTGATTCCTTCGGTCTTGATGTAGCCGCTGTAATGTACGCGCTTGCCCGCTGCTTCCTTGACGGGAAAGTTCGCCGTGGCAAACCCGAAGTTTGCACCCTTGGGCGCCTCCTCCGCATGGCTTGCCTGCTCCGATGCAAGGCGGAGCGCGGCCGAGTACGCCGGATCGTTTTTGGCGACGAAATCCTGCACGATCTCCATGGCCACCGTGGGCGTTTGCATGTTAAAGCCGGTGAACTCGACGCGCCCTTTGCCGGACTTGTTGAATTCCCTCATCCAGCGGATCATGTCCAGCACTTCCTCGGTGTTCCACGTCCAGAAATACATGCCCTCCAGCAGTTTTTTGGGATCTCCGTTGCCGTTGAGGACGTAGTCGTTCAGGCGGTACGCCTCCGGCATGTTGGCTTCAATCGAGAAGATGGTGAAACCCATTTCGGTGGCGAGGAACTCCAGCATGCGGTGCTTGAGCTGGAAGAACTCGCGAGTGCCGTGGGTAGCCTCGCCCAGTGCGACAATCCGCGCGTTGCCCACCACCTGCTTCAAAGGCTGCATATCCGTGAAACCGTGGCCGGCCTCGGAGGTTTCAAGCCGGGTGGCGTTGGCGCGCATCCACTCGATTACCGGCTGGTCGTCGGCGGACCAGGCGTACGGAGTAACCACCAGCGCGAGCAGGATGCAGGGCAGAAACTGCCGCGTCCTCGGCACGAGTAAGTGCCTCTTTATGTCGCTCATGTCCCTGCGCTCCTCCAGTTAGTGGTAGCGCAAAGCCGGGATGGGGTCAATGGTTTTTGGCGAGAGGGGCGAGCATGGGGCGATCTAAAGAGGATGCTGAAAAAGTCCGGAGAAAGCATTTTCGGCCGCCGATTGACGCTGATTCACGCAGATAAATCTGCTGACCCGTCCAAACGACCTTTCTGCGGAACGCAAGAGAGGCCGGCATGAGTGCCCAGCAGAGCGCGGAGAGGCTACTCCGCGCGCCAAGCGTCACCCTCGACGTCCATGAGTTCGGGCCAACCGAGCGCGTAGCCGACGGCGCGCTTCACCTCCGGCACGCGGCCCGCTGCGAGCCGGGAGATCTTCGCGTCTAGCGCCGCGCGAGGCAAGGTCCGCAGGTTGTCGCAGTTGGCCACGCACGGCTTCGCCATTCCTTCCCGGCGGCCCAGCGGAACCTCCACCGGGATGTGGCGGATCTTGGAGGTCACTTCAGCCACCACGAACTTGTTCAGGTACTCGTATGCGCTGTCGCGGCTCAACAGCAGCACCGGCCGTCGCCCTGCGGGCGCGGGCAGGTGGGCCCACCAGATCTCGAATTGCTTCACGCCTTGAATTCCTCCGCGGAGGACCAGTCGTCGGCCTCTTCCGCCGAGTCGGGCTGCAGCCGATAGGCTTCCCTCATGCGCGCGAACTCATGGTTACGGATGGCTTCTTTCACTGCCTCGCGAATGAACTCGGCCCGCTTGCGTTTTCGCGCTGGAGCAATCCGTTCAAGCTTCCTGGCGGTCGCATCGTCGAGTTGAATCAAGACAGACGGCATATCTATTTCGACTATAGCATGCTTCTATATAGAGCATCAATAGCATGCCTATATAGAGACAGAAGCACGCCTTGCGCATCGCAGGCCGAGGGCTGTATGGCTTACCCCGTTCCGCCCACTGTCATGCGGTCGATCTTCAACGTGGGGATGCCGACGCCGACCGGGACGCTTTGTCCTTCCTTGCCGCAGATGCCGATGCCTTCGTCGAGGCGGAGGTCGTTGCCCACCATGCTGACGTATTTCAGCGCTTCGGGGCCGTTGCCGATGAGGGTGGCGTTGCGCACCGACCGGGTCAGTTTGCCATCTTCGATGAGATAGCTTTCCGAAGCGGAAAACACGAAGTTACCGCTGGTGATATCCACCTGGCCGCCGCCGAAGTTGGCGCAGTAGAGTCCCTTGGGCACGGAGCGGATGATGTCGGCGGGATCGCTTTCGCCCGCCAGCATGAAGGTGTTGGTCATGCGCGGCATGGGGATGTGCGCGTAGCTTTCGCGGCGGCCGCTGCCGGTGGAAGCCGACTTCATCAAGCGGCTGGAGAGCTTGTCCTGCAGGTAGCCGGTGAGCACGCCGTTCTCGATGAGCACGTTGCGGCGCGTGGGGTGGCCTTCGTCATCGACGTTGAGCGAGCCGCGGCGGTGGGAGATGGTGCCATCGTCGATCACGGTGCACAATTCGCTCGCGACTTTCTGGCCCATGCGGCCGCTGAAGGCGGACACGCCCTTGCGGTTGAAATCCGCTTCGAGCCCGTGGCCGACGGCTTCATGCAACAGGATGCCCGGCCAGCCGGGTCCCAGCACCACGGTCATTTCACCGGCCGGCGCGGCCACGGCGTCGAGCATCGCCACCGCTTCGCGCGCGGCTTCGCCGGCGAAGTGCTCGGGCGTTTTCTCGCGGAGAAAGAAATCCAGCTCGACGCGCCCGCCGCCGCCAGCGTGGCCCCGCTGCGGCGGCCCGCCATTCACCCGCGCCAGGGCGGAGACGCTGAGGCGGGCGAGCGGCTGGCGGTCCAGCGTCAGCACGCCTTCGCTGGTCGCCACCATCACTTCGCGCAGATTGTCGGCGTAGGTTGCCTGCACCTGGAAGATGCGGGAATCGTAGGCGCGCGCGGCGCGGTCGGCGCGCTTCACCAGTTCCACCCGTTCGCTGAAGGCGGTTTCGGTGGGCGCTACCAGCACCGGGTACAAATTGTGCGGCTGGCCTTCGCTCAGGCTCACCTTATCCACATGGCCGGGGCCGCGGGCGATGTGCGCCGCCACGCGCGCCGCTTTGCGGATCTTCTCCGGGGCCAGGTCGTCGGAGTAGGCATAGCCGGTCCGCTCCCCGGCAATCACGCGCACGCCAACGCCCACCGAAACTCCCTGCGCGGCGCTTTTGACCATCGATTCGTCGATGCTGATCGAGCTGGTGAGCAGGTATTCGAAATACAGGTCGGCGTAATCGCCGCCGGCGGAAAGCGCTTCGGCCAGATAGCTTTCCAGGTCGCCGCGGGCGATCTGAAAGCGGCCGGGGAAAATGGACTCTGAGAAGCGCATATCTCTAGGCTATCATCGCCGTTCGGGGCATCGCATCAAACCAGAAAGCCTCGATCAGCAGTGCAGCGGCCTGCCTGCCTTACCGCCCCTCATTGATGGCGGCCAGCACCGCGCTGACGCGTTGCGGTGAGCCTTTGAAGATTCCCACCGGCGGCTGGCGGAAGCTCAGCATGTGCCGGTAGATGACATCATCGAGTGTGGAATTGATGCCCCAGCCGCCGAGGTATTGCAGGCGAAGATCGCGGTCGCGGTTCAGCTCCGCGCCGGCGGTCCAGCGGCCTAAATCCGATTTCTGTCCGGCGTAAGTGCCAAACAGGTCGGCGGCGGAATAGACGCCGACCCCGCCGAGCGATGCCACCACCGGCCGGTAGTCGGGGCGTTCCAGGCGAGCTTCCACCGCGTCCAGATCGATGGAGAGCGGGCCGGCCTGGCCGAGCAGCACCATGTCGTAGCCGCGCCCATCCACCGTGTTGGCCCACACCGTGCCGTAAGGGAACGACGCGAAAAAGGTCGCCACCTCGCTGCGCACGGTGCGCTCGTCGCTCTCATAGAGCGGCACGTAGAGTGAGAAGAAGCCGCCGGGATTGAGGCGCTGCTTTATGGCATCGAAGTACTCTTTGGTGTAGAGTGCGGCGGTGCCTTTGACGAAGACGTCCAGCGGGTCGGAGGCGACTATGTCGAACTTCTCCGGCGTGGTCAGCACGTAGTGGCGCGCGTCGTCGAAGACGATATGGGTGCGCGGGTTATACAGCACGTCGTAATCCTGCTGCCCGAAGTAGCGGGTGGAAGTGGGCGGAATCACCGGCTCGATTTCGCAAACGGTGATGGTTTCGATGCTTGGGTAGCGGGTGAAAGTCCCGGCCGAAACTCCGGCGCCGAAGCCGATTCCGAGCACAGAGCGCGGGTGCGGGTGCAGCAGGGCGGGCAGATGGCCCACCATGCGCTGGAGCTTCATGTCGTATGGTTCGGTGGTGGCCTCCACATGGCCGTTGACGTCGACTTCCAGGTTGCCGTCGCTCCAGCGGGTGATGGCGACGGAGGAATTGATGCCTTCGGCGGTGTAGAGCAGGGTGGAGGATCTGAGATTGACCGCCGCTCTGCGGCCGTAGGCGATGACTTTCCCGGGGAGCGGATCGACCCACGCGGCCAGCCGCGCCGCCATCAGCACGGACACCGCCAGCGCGGCGGCAAGCGGAATCGAGCGGCTGCGGCGGATGCAAGGCACCAGCGCGAAGAGCGCACCGGCGGCGCAGGCGGCGAGCAACACGCGCTCGGTCTGCCGGGTGCCGATGGCGGGCACCAGCACTAGGCTCACCAGCAGCGCGCCGAGGATGGCGCCGAGCGTGTTGGCGGCGTAAATGCCGCCCGCCACGCGGCCCGAATCTTCACCCGGTTCGGCCACGGCGGCGCAGGCCAGCGGGAAACTCGCGCCCCAGAGCAGCGTCGGCGGCAGAATCGCCCACAGGCAGCGGGCCAGATCCAATTGAAAGATGAACCAGGGACTGGAGGCGAGCAGCGGGTCGATGGGCCAGTATGGCAGGGAGTCGGCGATGATGCAGGCGGTCCAGGCGATGCCGCCGGCCAGCAGCACCTGGCACCAGCCGAGCGCCAATTGCGGCCGAACGCTGCGCACCACGCCCGAGCCGATGGCGCTGCCGATGGCGAGGCCGATCAGGAAGACCGCCAGGATGATGGAGAAGACGTAGACCGTGGAGCCGAGCAGCATCGCCATCAGGCGTGTCCAGACCACTTCGGCGCCGAGCGCGGCAGCGCCCGAAATCGCGATGGTGATGTAGACGGGCCAGTGCCGGGCCCATAAGCCGGATTGTCGCGGGGCGGCCGGCGCGCTCGGGACCGCGGCCGGTGTGCGTTTCGAAAGAGCGTAGCTGGCCGCCGCCACGGCCAAATTGACAGCCACGGCGAACCAGGTGGCGATGGCGGTGTTGTACAGGCGCAGCAGATAGAAGCCCGCCAACAGGCAGCCCAACACGGCGCCGGCGGTGTTGGCTCCGTAGAGCGCGCCCCACCAGGATGCGCCGGCCGGCGTGGATTCCACCCAGCGCGCCAGCGCCGGCAGCGACGCGCCCATCAGCACCGTGGGCGGCAGCAGGCAGACGGCGGCCAGTGCCGCGCGCAGCAGAAAGCCCGGCATGCCGTGCTCCGCGCCGGCGATGTAAACGCGGTCGACCAGCGGAATGCCGGCCAGCGCCAGGGCGGCGAATGCCGCGATGCCCAGCTCCAGCGCCGCGTAAATCCGCAGCGGGTGCACCGCCGGCGCCACGCGCGGCAACGCCAGGCTGCCGGCGCACAGGCCGCCCATGTAAGCCGCCAGCAGGAAGCCGAGCGAAACCGCCGTCGATCCGATGGCGAGCTGCAGCAGTTGATACCAGACGATTTCGTAGATCAACGCCGAGCAGCCGCTGGCGGCAAACAAGACCAGCAGCAACGGCAGGCGCCGCGAGGCGCGGGGCGGTTGAGGCTCACCCTGCATGGAACGTCAATCATACTCCAGGGCGCAAGCTTGGCGCCGGAATACGCGCCCGCGGCCCGTGCGCTAGATTTAGCCGACTACCCGCGCGAACGGTTGGTCTGTCGGTCCCCCTGGTATCCTTGAAGGAACAAAAACGTGCTGCGGCCTATCCTATTGGCGGTCGCCGGACTCGCGGCTCTGACGGCGCTCAACGCATTCCAAAAACCGTTCCGGGAATATCCGGGGATCGAATACTCGAACTTTCCCATCCCGCCCGATTACCAGGAGAAGACGGAGTGGGTGTTCGCGCGGCTGATGTACCCGCCGGTGGGCCGCTACTATGGCGGCGTCGAGTTCAACGGGAGCTGGAAGAACGGCGGCTCGAACTGGACGATGGACTATCCGCGCTCCGACCGTCACCTTTCGCAGGCGGTGCGCCGCCTCACCCGCATCCACGCACGGAGCGTGGAGGAGCCTATCGACCTTGATGACGACGGCGACGTGTTTGACTGGCCGTGGCTCTATGGCGTGGAAGTTGGGCACTGGAACCTCACCGACGCACAGGCCGCGAAACTGCGCGAGTTCCTTCTGCGCGGCGGCTTTTTCATGTGCGACGATTTTCACGGCGCCATCGAGTGGGAAGTCTTCGCCGCCAGCATGAAGAGGGTTTTTCCCGACCGTCCGATCGTGAATATCGACGATTCCGACCCGATCTTCCACACCATCTACGATCTCAGCCACCGCTACCAGGTGCCCGGTGCACTGTACCTGGAAACCGGCAAGACTTACGAAAAAGGTGAGACCGGCAAAACGCCGCACTGGCGCGCCATCTATGACGACAAGGGCCGCATCATGGTCGCCATGTGCCACAACACGGACCTGGGCGATTCGTGGGAGCACGCCGACAACCCGCAGTATCCGGCCCGCTTCTCCGACCTTGGCATACGCCTGGGCGTGAATTACATTGTGTATTCGATGACCCACTAACGGGGAAGGACAACATGAACTGGAGCATGACGGGAGCCATTCTGCTGGCTCTGGCCGTGGCGTTCGGCGCCTTCGGCGCGCACGAGCTCAGGCAGCGCGTGGACGCCTACCGGATGAGCGTCTACGAAAAGGCCGCGCTCTACCACTTCCTGCACGCCTTGGGAATTCTGATCGTGTCCATCCTGCCGCGCGCCGGTGCGCTGCCGGAAGACGCCGCAGGTACGGTATGCGCGGTGCTGCTGGCGGGAATCGTGTTCTTTTCGGGGAGCCTTTATCTATTGGCCATCACCGGCAACCGCTGGTTGGGCGCGATCACGCCGATTGGCGGGGTTGCGTTCATCGTCGGCTGGTTGCTGCTGGCCTGGCGGTTGCGAAGGTAGCCTCTCGAATCCGCTTTTTTGACATCGCAAATTGCGATGTCAAAACAGGCGCGCCATTGCCGCTTGTGCCGATAGCCGAACTGAGCCCCACGGCAAAGCCTCTGCGCGAGGATGAGATCCGCTATAGTCTGTTTTGGCGATACGGGCGCCGCCAAAAACCAAGCGGCTTTCCTCGCCTGGCGGGCGGCTGCCCGTGCCGGTGGGGCTGATTGAGAGGAGGATTTATCTCATCCGCGGCCAGAAGGTGATGCTGGATTCGGATCTTGCCGAGATCTATGGTGTGCCTACCTTCCGCCTCAATGAAGCCGTCAAGCGCAATCGCAAACGCTTCCCTTCGGATTTCATGCTGCAGCTCAACCGCGAAGAGGCAGATTTTTTGACATCGCAAACTGCGATGTCAAAGGCGGGCCGCGGCGGACGCCGGACGTTGCCGTACGCGTTCACCGAACACGGCGTGGCGATGCTTGCCTCGGTGCTCAACAGCGATCGCGCCGCGCAGATGAACATCGTCATCATCCGCGCGTTCGTGAAATCGCGCGAGGTGGTGGCAAGCCACAAGGAACTGGCCCGCAAGGTCAGCCGGCTCGACGCTACGCAGAAGCGCCAGGGATCGATCATCCTGGCGGTGGTGGAAGAAATCAAGAGGTTGCGGCAAGGGCCGCCGGCGACGAGACGCCGCATTGGCTTTGTGGCTGACAACTAACATTCGCAAACACTGCGCCGTGTTTCGTACTCCGGCTTTTGCTACTCTCATCATTTCATGCCACGCGACGACTTCAACCTGCTGGCGGCGGCGCGCCAGGAAATGATCGACCATGGTTTCGCGCCCGACTTTCCACCCGAGGCCGACCGGCAGCTTGCGGCCATCCGGCCGGGCATCCAGCCAGGCTCGGACGCAAGCTTGCGCGATCTCACCGGCCTGCTGTGGTCTTCCATCGATAACGACGATTCGCGCGATCTCGACCAGATCGAATGGGCGGAACGCACGGGCGAAGGCATCCGCGTGCTGGTGGGGGTCGCCGACGTGGATTCGCTGGTGGACAAGGGGACGCCGATCGATGCCCACGCAGCGCAGGAAACCACCACGGTTTACACCGGAGTCCGCACGTTTCCCATGCTGCCGGAGCGGCTTTCGACCGATCTTACCTCCCTGAATGAAGAGCAGGAGCGCACGGCGGTGGTGATCGAGATGGTGGTGGCCGCCGATGGATCGGTCGCCAAGAGCGGCATCTACCGGGCGCGCGTGCGCAACTGCGCCCAACTCGCTTACAACGCCGTGGGCGCCTGGCTCGAGGGCGCCGGCCCGGCGCCCTCGAAAGTCGCCGCGTCCGCGGACCTCGCCGCGCAGCTCAAGTTGCAGGATGAGGCCGCCGGAATCCTGCGCGAGGCGCGCCACCGGCTGGGCGCGCTCACCTTCGACCGCTTGGAAGCGCAGCCGGTGTTCGTCGATGGCAAGGTGCAGGACATTACCGCCCGAGCCGCCAACCGGGCGGCGCACCTGATCGAAGACTTCATGATTGCGGCCAACGAAGTGATGGCGCGCACCCTCCGCGACACCGGGGTCTCTTCGATCCGCCGCGTGGTGAAAGAGCCGGAGCGCTGGCCGCGCATTGTCGAACTGGCGAAGCAATACGGCGATACGCTGCCCGCCACGCCCGATCCGGGGGCGCTCAACGCTTTCCTCCTGCAGCGCAAAGCGGCCGACCCGGTACACTATGCCGATGTCTCGCTTTCGGTGCTGAAGCTGATGGGGCCCGGCGAGTACGTGCTGATGCGGCCGGGCGATCCGCCGCAGGGACACTTCGGCCTCGCCGCGCATGACTACACGCATTCGACGGCTCCCAACCGCCGCTTCGCCGACGTCGTGACCCAGCGCCTCATCAAGGCGCACGCGGCCGGGACCAAGGCGGTTTACGCGGACAACGAATTGGATGAGATCGCGAAGAACTGCACTCTGAAAGAGGATGCCGCGCGCAAGGTGGAGCGCGCCATGACCAAGCGCATGGCGGCGGTGGCGCTGCGCCACCGAATCGGCGAGAATTTTCAGGCGGTGGTGACCGGCAACACGCCCAAGGGCGTCTTCGTGAGGATTTTCAATCCGCCGGTGGAAGGCAGGCTGATGCGCGGTGAGCATGGGCTCGACGTGGGCGACCGC
Source organism: Bryobacteraceae bacterium (assembly GCA_049698695.1). Classification (GTDB taxonomy): domain Bacteria; phylum Acidobacteriota; class Terriglobia; order Bryobacterales; family Bryobacteraceae; genus Bog-375. The sequence goes on from JBAVYH010000099.1 coordinate 25,538, forward strand.
CTGCGCGTGACGCTGTTGAGCACCGACCCGCAGCGCGGCTTTTTGGATTTCGGTAGAGTATCTTAAATGGACGACAAAACCGCTCTGCTACGACACACGCTGGCGACGCTGGCCTACCGCGGAGGCAAGGCGCTGCGCGGGGCGCCGGCCGAATTCGCCGCGTTTCGTATAGGGGAACCGCCGCGCACGCCCGGGCAGATTCTGGCGCACATCGGCGATCTGCTGGATTGGGCGCTCTCGATGGCCGATGGCAAGCAGGCTTGGCACGATTCGCCGCCGCTCGCCTGGGAGCAGGGCACAGCGCGCTTTTTTGCCGCGCTCGAAGCCTTCGACCGGCGTCTGGCTTCCGATCAACCGCCGGCGTGTTCGGCCGAAAAGCTGTTCCAGGGCCCGATTGCCGATGCGCTGACTCACGTCGGCCAGATCGCCATGCTGCGCCGCCTGGCCGGCTGCCCGATGCACGGCGAGAATTATTTCCTGGCCGAAATCGTCGCCGGCCGCGTTGGCGCCAAGCAGGCAGAGCCGGTGGCGGAGTTTTAGGTCGCGTTCCGAAACGATTGTGCCAAGGGCTGTCAGGAAATCGCCACCGCCGCGCTCTGGGCGGCGCGCGCCTGGCGCCACATCTCGATATAGGGCGCCAGGTCCCGCATCATGCCGGCGAATCCGTCGAGCGTCAGTGACTGCGCGCCGTCGCTGACGGCCTTTTCCGGATACGGGTGCACTTCCACGATCAACCCGTCTGCCCCTATGGCCACGCCGGCCCGCGCCAGTGCGGGCACCAGGCTGCGCTTGCCGGTGGCGTGGCTGGGGTCGAGAACCACCGGCAGGTGCGTCAGCTCGTTCAACACCGGCACGGCCGTTATGTCGCAGGTATTACGCGTAGCGGTTTCGAAGGTGCGAATGCCGCGCTCGCAAAGAATCACGTTCGGGTTGCCGTGCGCCACGATGTACTCGGCCGACATCAGCAGCTCCTTGATGGTGGAGCTCATGCCGCGCTTGAGCAGCACCGGCCGGCCGCAACCGCCGAGCGATTTCAGCAGCGCGAAATTCTGCATGTTGCGCGCGCCTACCTGCATGCAGTCGGCGTATTCCGCCACCAGCTCTACATCGCTGTCGCTCATCACTTCGGTGACGATGCCCAGCCCGGTGGCTTCCTTCGCCTTGCGCAGCAGCTTCAACCCCTCGAGTTCCATCCCCTGAAAATCGTAGGGCGAGGTGCGCGGCTTGAACGCTCCGCCGCGCAGCACGCGGGCGCCCGCGGCGGCGACGCCTTCCGCGGTCTGCATGATCTGTTGTTCGCTTTCCACCGAACACGGCCCGGCCATCACAATCAACTCGGCGCCGCCGATTTCAACTCCGTTCAGCTTGATGGCGCTGCGCTCTTTTTTGAATTCGCGACTGACGAACTTGTACGGCGCCGAAATGCGCAGCGCCGTCTCCACCCCGGGCGTGGCCTCGAGCGATTCCAGGCAAGCCGTGACGTCGCCGACCCCCACTACGCCGATCACCACCCGCTCCTCGCCCACAATCGAGTGCACCTTGTATCCGAATTCCTGGATACGCTCGCAAACGTGCTCGATTTCTTCCTTGGTGGCGTGCTGCCGCATCGAAATGACCATCGTCGTTGCCCTCTAAAACAAAAATGCCCGCTCCTTGGAGCGGGCCGGTTTCGAAAATCCATCAACGCCTGACGCAACCAACGCCGCTCTACCGGATCTGGCTAAACCAGAACCGGTCGCTAAACGAGCTGGCGTAATAGCGTGACATCGAAGTTTCACTCTACACCAAGTGGCCGGGGCGGAGCAAGCGAAGGGCGGAGCAACGGCAACACAACGGGCGAAACATGCCGCCGATCTCCGTAGGGGCCGGGCATGCCCCAGGCTTGTCCAAATTAGGTTTGAAGGAAAGGGCGGAAGCCCTGTTATTTTGAGGTTTTGGGTTCCTGACCGAACCAATCTCAACTAAGGGAGACTTCTGCCTTGA
>JBAVYH010000100.1:0-69142 GCA_049698695.1 Bryobacteraceae bacterium
CGCGAACTGCACGTTCGAGCCACCGGTGTCGACGCCGATCTCGCGCAGCACCGCGATGCTCGCGTTGCGCATGATCTGGTATCCCTTGTCGGTGAGCGTCTGCGCCGGAGCGACCGTGATCGAATCGCCCGTGTGCACGCCCATCGGGTCGAAATTCTCGATGGGGCAGACGATGATGCAGTTGTCCGCCCGGTCGCGCATCACCTCCAGCTCGAATTCCTTCCAGCCCAGCGCGCTCTCTTCGATCAGCACCTCGTGGACCGGCGACAACGCCAGCCCGCGCTCCAGGATTTCGTCCAGATCCTCCCTGTTGTACGCGATGCCGCCGCCGGTGCCGCCCAGCGTGAAACTGGGCCGCAGGATGCACGGGAAGCCGATCCCCGCCGCGAACTCCCGCCCGCGTTCCAGGCTGTTGACGAGCTGCGATTCCGGCGTTTCCAGGCCGATCTTGCGCATCGCGTCCTTGAACAGGAGCCGGTCCTCGGCCTTCTTGATGGCGTCGATCTTGGCGCCGATCAGCTCCACGCCGTATTTTTCCAGCACCCCGGTCTCGGCCAGCTCCACCGAAAGGTTGAGGCCGGTCTGCCCGCCCACGGTGGAAAGCAGCGCGTCGGGGTGCTCGCGGCGGATGATCTCTTCGAGATAAGGCACGGTGAGCGGTTCGACGTAGGTTTTGTCGGCCAGCTCCGGGTCCGTCATGATGGTGGCCGGATTGGAATTGACCAGCACCACTTGGAAACCGTCGGCGCGCAGCGCCTTGGCCGCCTGCGTTCCCGAGTAGTCGAACTCGCAGGCTTGGCCGATGACGATCGGGCCGGAGCCGATTATCAGGATGCGATGGAGATCGTTGCGTCGCGGCATCCGTTATTTCCCCGCTCCCGGCCGGCTCTCGTGCATAAGCTTGATGAATTCGTCGAACAGGTAGTGAGAATCGTGCGGGCCGGGCGCCGCCTCCGGGTGATATTGCACGCAGAATGCCGGATGCCGGCGATGACGGAAGCCCTCCAGTGTGTGGTCGTTCAAATTCCAGTGGGTGATTTCCACGTCGTTCGCGTTGAGCGAATCGGGGTCGACGGCAAAGCCGTGATTGTGCGACGTGATCTCCACCTTCTTGGTGAGCTCGTTGCGCACCGGGTGGTTGGCACCGCGGTGGCCGAATTTCAGCTTGTACGTTTTGCCGCCAAAGGCGAGGCCCAGCAACTGGTGGCCCAGGCAGATGCCGAACACCGGCTTGCGGCCGATCAGCTTGCGAATGTTGGCCACTTGCGCGACCAGCGGTTCGGGGTCGCCGGGGCCGTTCGACAGGAAGACGCCGTCGGGCGCGAGCGCGAGCACATCTTCGGCCGAGGTGAGGGCAGGAACCACGGTGACGCGGCAGCCGGCCTGCACCAGGCGGCGCAGAATATTGTGCTTGATGCCGTAATCGTATGCCACCACGTGGTAGCGGACTTCCGCGGGCCTGCCGACCCGCTGTGATGGCGAGCACGGTTCCACCGGCGCGGCCCATTCGTAAGGCTCGGGCGTGCTCACGCGGCTGGCCAGATCGAGCCCGGCCATGGTCGGAATCGAGCGGGCCTTCTGAACCAGCTTCTCCGCATCCGCTTCCACCGCCGAGAGAACCCCGCGCATCACCCCGCGGCTGCGCAGATGGCGCACCAGGGCGCGCGTGTCCAGGTCCGAAATGATGGGAACGCCGTTTGCGCCCAGGAACTCCCCGGCCGGGGTATCGGAGCGCCAGTTACTCGCCAGCGGCGAAAACTCGCGCACCGCCAGCCCCTCGATGTAAGGGTGCAGGCTCTCGTTGTCGTCGCGGCTGGTGCCATAGTTGCCGATCTGCGGGTTGGTGAGGATGACGATCTGGCCGGAGTAAGAAGGATCGGTGAATACTTCCTGGTAGCCGGTGAGCGCGGTGTTGAATACGACTTCGCCGGCGCGCTCGGCGGGCGCACCAAAACTCCGGCCCTCGAAGACCGTTCCGTCTTCCAGGGCGAGGATTGCAGAATTCAAGTAGGCTGTTCCTCCTGGGGAGTGGGTAATGCCTATTTTAGCAGGTTAGGAAAAAACTCGGATCGGGTTGCGCGCCGTACGGGTGTGCGACGCAGAAATGGCGAAAACTCTCGATTCCTAGTGAAATCGCATGAATCTGAGTATAGGGGTACACAAGGCTCCGGCCTCTGAGCGAGGCCCTCTGAGCGAGGCCCTTGACACGCCGCCCGAACAGGCGCATATTCCAATTGGAGACAATTTGGTTCTGTTCTCCGCTACCCCTGTACGGGGTACTCTAACGGCAAGGAGGAACTGCATAGACACAGTCCACCTTCGAGGGGCGGCTTCCAGTTTCTTTGGCCGGAGGGCTTCTGAGCCGTGACGCGCCGTTAAGCTTTGCTTGGATGTGGCGCCGCGGCTTTAGCCGCAGTCGTTGAGGCTCACGAGCTGAGGTTTTTCCGGGAAGCCCTGGCGGTCGCCCCCGTTCTTTTGATCCCCACGTTTTCTTCCACGCGCACTTCCGCTACACTGGTCTTTCGTTTGGCCGCCGTGAACGCCGTCGAGTTCCAAGCAGTTTCCAAGAGCTACGCCATGTACCGCGCGCCGGGCGATCGGCTGAAGGAACTCGCGTCCTTCAACCGCCTCAAGCGGCACACCGATTTCTGGGCCCTGCACGACGTCACTTTTGAGATTCGTCGCGGCGAAACCTTCTGCATCGTCGGCGAAAACGGCTCCGGCAAGAGCACGCTGCTGCAAATCGTCGCCGGCATCCTGGAACCGACCAGCGGTTCCGTCCAGGTTCACGGGCTCGTTTCGGCGCTGCTCGAGCTCGGCGCTGGTTTCAACCCGGAGTTCAGCGGGCGCGACAACGTGTACTTGAACGGCTCCATCCTTGGCCTCACCACGCGGCAGATCGATCAACGCTATCGCGACATCGAATCGTTCGCCGAGATCGGCGAGTTCATTCGCCAGCCGGTCAAGACTTACTCGAGCGGCATGGTGGTGCGGCTGGCCTTCGCCGTCGCCATCCACGTCGATCCGGAGATTCTGCTGGTGGATGAAGCGCTGGCCGTGGGCGACATCTATTTCCGCCAGCGCTGCATGCGCAAGGTGCACGAGTTGCGGGCGCGCGGCGTTACCATTCTCTTCGTGTCGCACGCCGTCAGCGACGTCAAAGCCATTGGCGACCGGGCGCTGTGGCTCGACCGCGGCCGCATCGCGCAAATCGGCGAACCGGCCGATGTGGTCTCCCGTTACCTCGCCGCCATGACGGAAAAGGATTCGAGCTACCGGCTTTCGGGGTCGTCCGCCGCGCCGTCGAGCGCGTCGGCCACTGCAGTGCGCGCGCCCGAGATTGTCGAAACCATCCCCAACATCGACCACCGCTTTGGCGACGGCCGCGCTGAAATCCTCGGCATCGCCGTGCTCGATGAACAGGGCCGGCCGCTTCAGTTGCTCGAACCCATGTCGCGCATCGTGGTGCGCATCAGCGCGCGCGCCAAGGGACCGGTCCCGATGCCGATGATCGGCTTCATGCTGCGCAACCAGTTGGGCATGGACTTCTCGGGCACCAACACGGCGCGCGAAGGCAGCCCGGTGCCGCCGCTCCAGGCCGGCGATACCGTGACGGTGGATTTCCACCTCGAGCTGCCCGAGCTGTACCCCGCCTCGTTCTCTTTTTCCCCCGCCATTGCCGATGGCCCGCTGACCGGCTATACGATGTGCGACTGGATCGACAATGCCATCGCGTTGCAGATGAGCCGCACCGAGAGCCCGATCTACGGTTACGTTCATCTGCCGTGCCGCGTGGAAATCAACGCGCGCCTGGCGCCGGAAGTGGAGCCGAGCCTTGGCTGAGTTCACCGGCGAGCGTCTGATTCCCGGCCAGGTGGATGTCGATCTGCTCAACGAGCACCTGGCGCGCTATGCCTTCGCGGCCCGCCTGGCGCACGGCAAGCGGACGCTCGACGCCGGTTGCGGCGCCGGCTACGGATCGGCCGAACTGGCCGCACATGCCGATTCGGTGACCGGCGCCGATGTGGCCGCCGAAGCCATGGAGTTCGCCCGCGCCCACTACCGCCTGCCCAATCTCGCCTTCGAGCAGGCTTCCTGCGACCAACTGCCGCATCCCGATGCGTGCTTCGACCTGGTGGTGGCCTTCGAGGTGATCGAGCACCTCGAGCGCTGGCACGACTTCCTGCTGGAAGCCCGCCGCGTGCTCGCGCCAGGCGGCCAGTTGATCGTCTCCACGCCCAACAAGCTTTACTACACCGAATCGCGCGGCGCCCACGGCGCCAACCCGTTCCACGTGCACGAATTCGATTTCGAGGAGTTCCGCGGTGCGCTCGAATCCGTCTTCCCGCACGTCACGCTGTTCCTCGAAAATCACGTCGAGGGGGTCACCTTCCAGCCGCACCTGGCGGGCGAGACGGTGGAAACACGCGTCGATGCTGGCGATCCGCTGCCCGATGAGTCGCACTTCTTCGTCGCCGTCTGCGCCCACCGCCCGCAGGTCGGCAACCCAACCTTCGTATACGTGCCCCGCACCGCCAACGTGCTGCGCGAGCGCGAACGCCACATCGCCCTACTCGATGCGGAGCTCGCCCAGAAAAACCAGTGGCTCGAAAAAGCCCAGCAGGATCTGGCCGAGTTCGACCGCCAGCAGCGGAAACTGTTGGGCGAGCTGGAGCAAAGCAATCAGTGGGCCGATGCGCTCAACCTCGAACTCGGGGAGCGCCGCGCGCGAGTGGACGAACTGCAGCAGGAGCTCGCTCGCGAGCAGGAAAACGCCCAGGCGCAGATTCGCCAGCTCGAACAGGAGCTCGCCCAAAAGATCGAGTGGGCGCGCAGCCTCGATGCCGCGCTCGCAAAGGAGATCGCCGAAAAGAAACGCGCTGTCGACATGCTGCACGAAACCGAGGCCGACTTGGCGGAACGCACCGCCTGGGCGCAGCGTCTCGAGGGCGAAGTGACGGGGTTGCGCGAGGAGCTGGCCCGCGTCTCGGCCCAGTTGGCGCTGTACCAGGCATCGCGTTGGGTCAAGCTGGGCAAGAAGGTCGGCCTCGGCCCTGAATCCCGCGCCAGTTGACATGCTCTTCTTGAAACGCCTGTTGCGCGCGCTGCCGCTGCTGGTCCTCTCGCCGTTGCTGGTGGCCGGGAGTCTCCTCGCCCTTTGGCTTGCCGACGCCCTTTCGTTCCTGGTGCGCGGGGTGCGAAGAATGCCGGGCGATCCGGCGGCGTCCGAGCGGGTGCCGGCCCCTGCGGCGGCCAGCGTGGTGATCCCGAACTGGAACGGCCGCGACCTGCTCGCCCGATATCTGCCCTCGGTCATCACCGCGCTGGAGGGCAACCCGGCAAATGAGGTCATCGTCGTCGACAACGGGTCCACCGACGATAGCGCCGCCTACGTGCGGGCGCATTTTCCGCAAGTCAAGCTGGTGGCACTCAAGCGCAACCTCGGCTTCGGCGGCGGCTCGAATGCGGGCTTCCGCGCGGCGGTGAACGATGTCGTGGTCCTGCTCAACAACGACATGCGCGCGGAGCCCGATTTTCTGGCGCCGCTGCTCGAAGGGTTCGCCGATCCGGCGGCTTTCGCCGTCTCCTGCCAAATCTTTTTCAAGGACCCCGCAAAGGTTCGCGAGGAAACCGGCCTGACGCAGGGGTGCTGGCAGGATGGAGCGTTGCGCGTGGGTCATCGTGCCGACCCGGCGGTGACGGACCTGTTTCCCTGCTTCTACGGCGGCGGAGGATCGTGCGCGTTCGACCGGCGCAAATTCCTTGTGCTGGGAGGCTTCGACGCGCTGTTCCAGCCCTTCTACTTCGAAGATACCGACCTTGGCTACATGGCGTGGAAGCGCGGCTGGAAAGTGCTCTACCAGCCGCGCAGCGTGGTTCACCATGAGCACCGCGGCACCATCGGCAAGACCTTCGGCGAGGATTTCATCCAAGGCGTCGTCAAGAGAAACGGGCTGCTGTTCGCCTGGAAGAACATTCACGAGTGGCGGCGCCTGGCCGGCCATTTTGCGTTCACCTGGGCGGGGGCCCTGCTGAGCGTGATCTTCGGCGAGGTGACGGGCCGGCCCACTTTCGCCGCCCTGGGGCGCGCTTTCCTGCGGTTGCCCCAGGCCGTGCGCGCGCGTTGGCGGGCCCGCGCGCTCGCAGCGGTCAGCGACACGGAGGCCTTCCGCCGTCCCCTGGGAGGCTATTTTCGCGATCAATTTGCTGTGCTTCCAGCCGCGCCTGAGCCGCTGCGCGTGCTTTTCGTTTCGCCCTATCCCATTTGCCCGCCGGTGCATGGCGGCGGCGTATTCATGTATCAAACATTGCACGAGCTGGCCGGCCTGGCCGAAGTGCACGTCGCCGGCTTGCTCGACTTTGCCTGGCAGGAAAAGGACAACCTCGAGCTTCGCCAGTTCTGCGCCTCGGCGGAATGGCTGGTGCGCCCCAGCGGCCATCCCAAGAGCGGCGGCCCGCTGGAGCCGTACGCCGTGCGCGAGTTTCACAACGAAGACCTGGAATGGCTAATTCACCGCCAGATCTACTTGCAGCGGATCGACGTGGTGCAGCTCGAATACACCGTGCTGGCGCAATATCACTGCGACTTCCGGCGCATCGCGGTGGTCCTGTTCGAACACGATATTTATTTCCAATCCATCGGCCGCGGCCTGGGCCGCATGGCCGGCCTCACCGCCGAGCTGAAGGCGCGCGGCGAATATCTGCGCGCGCTGCGCTACGAGTTGCGCACGCTGCCCCGCTTCGACCAGGTGCAAGTTTGTACGGCGGCCAATCGCGAATACCTGCTCGGCTTCCTGCCGCGCCTGGCCCCGCGGGTCGCGACCGGACTTCGCGCCGGCATCGACGTCTCACGCTACAGCTTTCGCTCCGAGGGCCGCGAGCCGTTCACCATGCTGTTTGTCGGCAGCTTCCGCCACGATCCCAACCGCGCCGCGCTCGACTGGTTCGTGCATGAAGTGCTGCCGCTGATTGTCGCCCGCCAACCGCGCGCGCGCCTGGTGATCGTTGGGTCCGATCCGCCGCCCGCCCACACTTACGCCGATTACGCTGCCCACCTGGAAATGCTGGGCACGGTGGCGGACATTCGCGAACCATTGGAACGTTTCGCCGTCTTCGTCTGCCCGGTGCTGAGCGGCTCCGGCGTGCGGGTCAAGCTGCTGGAAGCTTACGCCGCGGGCATCCCTGTGGTTTCCACGGCGGTCGGCGCGGAAGGATTGGCGGCCGAAGATGGCCAATTTTGCGCGCTGGCCGACTCAGCGGAGGCCTTCGCCGCGCGCGTTATCGACCTGTTCGCGAACCCTGCGGAAGCCGCCGCGATGGCCGCCCGCGCCCGCGCCGAGGTGGAAGCCAACTGGGCAATGGCCGCTCTCACCCGCAACCTGGTCGAGGGCTACCGCCGCCTGGTGTACCAAAAGCGCGAAGCGCAGCTCGCCCTGCCCCTGGCTTAACCTCAGTCCCGCTTATCCGCCGCCCGTCTCTTCCACCGCCGAGCCCGCGGTCGCCGCCCGTTGCGCCGCGATCAACTGATGTGCCGGACCGCGGATGCGCGCCCGCTGGGTCCAGTACACCACGGCCGCAATCATGCAGATGATGCCGCTGCCGGTTACCGTCCACGGGGCGCCGACCCGGCCGGCCGCCACGCCGGCCAGCAGCGCGCCGAACGGCGCCATTCCCATGAACACCATCGAATAGACCGCCATCACCCGCCCGCGCAGCTCGTCGGGCACCATGCTCTGCAACAGCGTGTTTGACGAAGCCATCTCGATCATCATGCTGTATCCCACCGGCACCAGGATGCAGGCGGAAAGCCAGAACACCCGGGAGCAGGCAAATCCGATCAGCGTCGCGCCGAAGGCAAACGACGCCCTGGGCAGCCATCGGCCCAGCCCTTTCAACTCAGTGCGGCTGGCCAGCCGCAGCGCTCCGCCCAAGGCCCCTATTCCGGCACAGCCCATCAGCCAGCCCAGCGCGCGCGGCCCTCCATGGAGAATGCGGTCCGCGAAGATCGGCATCAGCACCGCGTACGGCATCCCGGTGAGGCTCACCACGCCCAGCAGCATCAGGATGGCTTGCACTGGCGTGTTGCGCGCCACGAAGCGGAATCCCTCCGCCACATCCGCCAGTGGGGATTCGCTGAGCCCGCCGCGCGCGTGCCCCTTCACCGTCATCAACAACAATCCGGTGATGACCGCGATGTAGCTCACCGCGTTGGCAAAAAAGCACCAGCCTTCGCCGATCGCCGCCACCAGGATTCCGGCGATGGCCGGGCCGATCACGCGTGACGCGTTGAACATCGAGGAATTGAGCGCGATGGCGTTCATCAGGTCGGCCTTGCCCACCATTTCCACCTGAAACGCCTGGCGCGCCGGGATGTCGAAAGAGTTCACCACGCCCAGCAACGCCGCCAGCACGAAAACATGCCAGACATGTACCGCTTTGGTGAGAGTGAGCGCCGCCAGGGCGAAAGCCAGCAGCATGGCAGCGGTTTGGGTGCCGATTACCACGTTCCGCCGGCTGCGGCGGTCGGCCAGGATTCCACCCAGCGGCGCCAGGAAAAAGATCGGAATCTGACCCGCGAAACTCACCGCGCCCAGCAGCACCGCGGAACCTGTCAGGCGGTACACCAGCCACGCCTGGGCAATGTTCTGCATCCAGGTGCCGATCAGGGAAATCAGTTGCCCGCCGAAAAAAAGCTGAAAATTCCGGTACCCAAGGGCGCGCAGCGTCGCCGGGAGCTTCATTTAATCTCTATTGTAATGTGCTGCGATAAATCAGGCCGCCAGCGCGGTTGACAGACGAAAGCGTCTGTCCCAGGTGGCGGGTGGGGCAGGCGCTTTCGCCTGCCAACCGATCTTGTCACCCTTTCCAGGCGCGCCGCGCCTACTGCGAATTGCTTTTCACAAAGGCGACGGATTTTTCCAGCGCGTCCAGGGCGGAATTGAGCAGCACTTCGCCTTGTTGCAAGTCGGGGCGCTTCTGACCCTGCGGGCCGAGGCAGAAGTCGTGATATCCGTGCTCGTAGATTTCCAGGCGGACCGGCTTGCCGGCGGCCGCCAGCGCATCGTGCAATAGAATGGCGACCGGCAACAGGCCGTCGGCGGTTCCGGCCAGAATCAGAATCGGGGTGCGGATCGGCTCGATGTTCTTGCGGGAAATCTCGGGGTCGGGCTTCACATCCTTGAAAGCGTCTGGCCCGTGCGCCGGCCCGCCGGGAGGCATGGTGATGCCGAGAAACCAGATTGCCGCGGGCGCGCCCAGGATGGCCGAACGGACCGGCACGCGGGACACCAGGTTCATCACTAGGTTGCCGCCGAGGCTGACGCCGTAAAGGTTCAGCCGGTCCGGATCGACATAGGGCAGCGATTTGACATAGTCGATAACCGACAGCCCATCGTCGATCGAGGTAACGAGACCGTTAGTGGAAGGTGCGGACATCAGGTTCATGTTGCCGCCGCGGTAGTCCGCCACCACCACCACGAAGCCTTCCTGGAGGAAGCGCTCCCAAACCGGTCCGCCGGTGTCGCCCCCGGACCATCCGATGAGCTGTTCCATGCCGCGGCCGCCCGGCGCCCCGTGGAACATGATGATGGCGGGGTACCGGCCGCTGCCCTTGGGTTTGCGAATCGCCGCAGCGATGTACAGCCCGTCCTTGGCCTTGATGTAGACGGGTTGAACCGGCGAATCGGCCTGGCTGACTACGTGAATGTATTTGTCGTACGGTAGCGGCGTGGTGCTGCCAGGGTTGTGATGGATCTCCGCGGCGCCCACGCCGGCGCAGAGAAGGCAGATCATGCCTATTCGCATAATGGCCCTATTCTATATCCCGGCAATCGGGCGTCCGGGCATGGTCATGCACCCGCCCCCGGAGCGGGGCCCAAGGCTTGCTCGTAAGTGCGGCGGCAGAAGGCGTCGGTCATGCCGGCAATGTAGTCGCAGACCACGCGGTGCGGCGGCTCGGTTTCGGCGAGCGCCGCGTATGGGTCGGGCAGCCGGCGCGGGTCCGCGACAAAGAATTCGAACAATTCCGCGATCATCGAAACGGAGCGCTGCCGATCCTGGGCCAATGCGGGCGCGGCGTACACCCTGGCGTAGAGAAACTGCTTGAGATCGCGGCTGGCGGCTGCTGCTTCCGCGTTGAACGCCGCCAGGCGGTGGGGCAGGCGGCGAACGGCCTCGGCGTCGGCCACAGCGGCGCGCGCGGCGTTGGCCGCGGTCCCATCCACCAGGCCAGAAACCAGCGCGTCGATCAACTGGCGCAGCGCTTCATGGAAACGCTCGCGCTCACTGGCGCCGGGAAATTGCGTGTCCACGGCTTCCAGAATCGCGCCATATTCAGGCACGCACCCGGCGATTTCGGCCGTGGTGAACATGCCGGCCGAAAACGCGTCGTCGAGGTCGGCGGCATTGTACGCGATTTCATCGGCCAGATCGATCAACTGGGCCTCCAGCAGGGGCCGCAATCCAGGCAGGTAGGCATCCAGTTCCGGCTGCTCGCCGGGGCCGAAATCGCGCGAGTGCTTGACCATCCCCTCGCGCACTTCAAACGTCAGGTTGAGGCCCGGAAAGCGCGCGTAACGCTGCTCGAAGCCTTCCACGATGCGCAGCGCATGCAGGTTGTGATCGAAGCCGTCGCCATAGCGCTGCATCTGGCGGTTCAGCTCGTCCTCCCCGGCGTGAGCGAATGGTGGGTGTCCTATGTCGTGCGCCAGCGCCAGCGCTTCGGTGAGGTCTTCGTCCAGCTCCAGAACCCGGGCCACGGTGCGCGCGATCTGCGATACCTCGATGGTGTGCGTCAGCCGGTTGCGAAAATGATCGGAGATGCCGGGGGCGAACACCTGCATCTTGGCTTCGAGGCGGCGAAAAGCGCGCGAGTGCACGATCCGGTCGCGGTCGCGCTGGAACGGGTTGCGATAAGGGTGGGCGGGCTCGGGATATTGCCGGCCCCGGCTTTGAGCGACCGGGAACCGCAGGCGCGCCAGCATCCTGGGCCACTTAGTGCGGCGGCAGTTGGCCGTACAAGGACAGCGCCAGTTGTCCTACCGGGCCGCCGACGCTCTTCAGCGGATCGAGCAACCTGCGCGCCTCGGCTGGATGTTTGATCATCAGGTAGCGCGCCAGCGTGAAGGTCGCCTGGTCTTTCGATACCAGCGCGGTGGGGTGGGCCATCAGGTCGCGCAGGATGGCTTCGCCCTGTGCGTCGCGGCCATCGGCAAAGTAAAGTTGAGCCAGCGAAAGCTTGGCCAGGGAAGCGAAATTGGCATTGCCATGCTGCGCCACTTCCTGAAAAAGCTTCTCCGCCTCCGCCATCTTCGCCTCGTCCGCCTCGATGCAGCCCAGGTAATACTCGGCTACCTCGCCCTCCGTGGTTCCGGTGTACTTGGTCGCCAGAGTGGAAAAGGCCTTCGTTGTTGCCTGATCCTTGGCCGCTTGGGTGGGGAAGTTGAGACCCTCGGTATTGGGTGTTGCGCCGATGGGCGCTTCCTGCATCAGGATGGCACTGGCCAGCGCTTCCTCGCGTCCGGCCCGCTGGTGTCTTTGATAGACCAGCCAGCCGGCTACCAGCGCCGCCACCCCCAGCGCAACCGCGCCGTAGCGGAGAATCTCTTTCTGGTGCTCTTCGAAGAAGCTTACCGTCTGCCCGACTTCGAGGGCAAACTTGTCGCTTTTTAACTCTTTACGGGTGATTCTAGCCACGAAAACCTCAGCTTGGTGGAAACTCATATGGTATCACGCGCGCGGCGCCATAGCGGCTGAGCGGGAAGGTCTATCGGTCGCATCTAACTCTTTTCCCGGCCGCCCTTCTCTGGCGGCGCAAGCATAACCGGCAGTTTCGCCGCGCGTTTCTATTTCGATCACGGTGCCTGGCGCTCGGTCAGCGAGCGCTTCACCAGCCCCGTAAGCGCCCGGTGCGATACTACGGATAAGTGCATGCGAGGCAGAGCAATTCTAGCGGGTACGATCGGGTTGGGGATTCTGGCATGTGCCGTCTTCGCGCAGCGGCCGTTTCGCGAATACCCCGCCTGGGAGTACAACAATTTTCCCATCCCCAAGGACTATCTGGTGCCGGGCGAATGGACCTTCGCCCGCCTGATGTATCCCACCTGGCACGGCTACATCGACTGGCAATCGGAATACAAGCGCGGCTATGACTGGCATCAAGGCAACACCAACTGGACCATCGACTATCCGCGCTCGGATCGCCATCTGGCCCTCGCCATCCGCCGGCTCACGCGCATCGACGCCAAATCGGTCGAGCAGCCGATCAACCTCGAGGAAGACGACGACGTTTTCAATTACCCCTGGCTTTACTCGGTCGAGGTGGGGCACTGGGAGCTGACCGATCTGCAAGTCGCCAAGTTTCGCGAATTCCTCCTGCGCGGCGGCTTTTTCATGTGCGACGATTTTCACGGGACGGTGGAGTGGAACGTGTTCGTCCACAGCATGAAAAAAGTGCTGCTGGACCGGCCGATCGTCGACATTCCCAACGACGACCCCATTTTTCACACCGTGTTCGACCTGGACCATCGCTACCAGGTCGCAGGCATGCAGTACACCCAAACCCACAGCGTCTGCGAGAAGTGTCCCACCAATCCGCGCTGGGGTTCGGGAGGCGACACCCCGCGATGGCGCGGCATCTACGACGACAAAGGGCGCCTGATCGTCGTCATCTGCCACAACATGGACTTGGGCGACTCCTGGGAAAACGCCGACGAGCCAACCTACCCCGCCCGTTTTTCCGAGCTCGGCATCCGCATCGGCGTGAACTATCTGATCTACGCCTTCACCCACTAGGCAGGCTGGCTTTGCTTGCCCGCATTGCTTCCCGGCAAGCCTGTCCGCTATCGTGGAATTGTCGCCGGCCGAACGGTCGCAGAGGTTTCATGCCGGTGCATCGCGGCTGCGCAGGCCGGTATCGAACTCCCTTCCGGCGGCTGCAGCAGATTGGCTAACACAAGTGCCACGTCAAGCAGAACCTGAACGGCCAGCCAAGGTTCGTGTGAATCACCTGGCGAAGATCAAGCAAAGCGGCGGCAGAATCGCCGCCCTCACGGCGTACGATTTTCTTACCGCCCAACTGCTGGATCGGGCCGGCATCGATATGATCCTGGTCGGCGACTCGCTGGCCAATGTTGTTTTAGGCTACCCCACCACCTTGCCGGTTACCTTGGACGAGATGCTGCACCACGCCAAGGCAGTCGCGCGCGGCGTCACGCGGGCGCTGACCGTTGCCGACATGCCCTTCCTCTCCTACCAGACCGGCATCGATGACGCGGTTCGCAACGCAGGCCGGCTCCTGAAAGAGGGTGGCGTCGAAGCGGTCAAGGTGGAAGGAGCGGGCCCGGTTCTCGCCGTCGTCGAGAGACTGGTCGAACTCGGGATTCCGGTACTGGGCCACCTTGGATACACCCCGCAGTCGGTCCACCGGTTCGGCAGCAATATTGTGCAAGGTAAGACGGCGGCGCGCGCGGGCGAGTTGCTCAATGACGCGATCGCCCTCGAGGGCGCGGGGGCTTTTGCCGTCGTCCTGGAATGCGTGCCGGCCGAGGTGGCTCGATTGATCACCCAGCGCTTGACCGTGCCGACCATCGGCATCGGCGCCGGCCCTTTTTGCGATGGCCAGATCCTGGTGCTGCATGACGCGTTGGGGTTGACGCCGCGAAGCCCGCGCCTGGCCAAACGCTACTGCGAGTTGGGTGATATGATCTCCCAGGCCGCCGCATCGTACATCCGCGAAGTCCGGGACGGTTCGTTTCCCGCAGCCGGGAACTGCTACGAAATGCCCGAGGACGAATTGCGCACACTGACCGCAGATGCGCGAAGCGGCGATAGAAACCCGCGCTGAGATGGTGGATGCCGCTAATTGCGCCTCGCCCCTGCTTCGGCGCCGCCGTCTTCTGTAGGGGCGGGCATGCCCGGCCCGGCTGGGACCGCCCCATGAATTCAGATAAACAATGTCGCAAATGCGAATCGTACAAACCATAAGTGAAATGCGTGCCGCAGCGCACGCGGCGCGGCGCGCCGGCGATATCGTGGGCCTTGTCCCGACGATGGGTTTCTTTCATGAGGGCCACCTGTCGCTGATGCGCCGGGCGCGGGCCGGGTGCGGCCATGTCGTCGTGTCTCTGTTTGTGAATCCCACCCAGTTCGGTCCCGGCGAGGATCTCGCGGCTTACCCCAGAGACTTCGCGCGGGACTGCGCGCTTGCCGGCGCCGAGGGCGTAGACGTAATGTTCGCTCCCGACGCAGCCGAGATGTACGCGGGCGATCACGCCACGTTCGTCGGCGTCGAGCGCCTCACCGCCAACTTATGCGGCGCATCCCGGCCGGGCCATTTCCGCGGCGTGGCCACTGTGGTGGCCAAGCTCTTCAATATCTGCCAGTCGCAGCGCGCCTACTTCGGCTTGAAGGACTATCAGCAGATGCGCGTGATTGAAACTATGATTCGCGACCTGAACTTCTCGGTCGAGCTGGTGCGTTGCCCGATCGTGCGCGAGCCGGATGGCGTGGCCATGAGCTCGCGCAACAGTTATCTTTCTCCGGAACAGCGCCGCCACGCAACCATTCTGCGCCGCTCCCTGCTTGCAGCCGGCGATCGCATCGAGCGCGGGGAGCGCGACGGCGCCGCCGTCGCCCGGCAACTGCGGGAGGCGATTGAATCGGAGCCACTGGCAAGTGTCGATTACGCCGAGGTGGTCGATGCGGAATCGCTCGTGCCCCTCACCCGGATCTACCGTGCCGCACTGCTGGCGGTTGCGGTGCGCATCGGCCGCGCGCGCCTGATCGACAACCTGCTGGTTGAGGCAGTGTGATCCGTTGGCTGCCGGCGTTACGCCAGACTCACCCGAATAATGCGGCGAAATCGCTCGCGGATATGATCCGCGTGGCCTTGTGATGGCCGAGCACAAGCAGCCCGCTCTTGTCACCCGTCACTAGATAATCGGCCTTCCCAGCTTCGGAGAGAGCCAGCAGAAAATCGTCGATGGGGTCGGGCGAGCGTTCAACGTGCGGCAGCCTGTCAACAACCGTGGCCAGCTCCTTCAGTTGATTGACCAGGCGGCCGGCGTTGTACGGCTTGATGCGCGCCGCGAGTGCCGGCTTGTGCAGGGTGGCCCGCAACTCGTCGAGCTGCGCCTCGCAGATCAGGAGCGTGCAGTTCCCCTCTTGCCAAGCGCGATAAATCGCGGCCGGATTGCCTGCGGGGACCAAAAGGGCGGAGACCAGAACGTTGGTGTCGAGCACCACACGCATCAGGCTCGGTCAGCCGTGACGTTGGCGCGACGCTCGACGCGAACCGCGCGCACCGCATCGTCGATCAGGCTTTGCAACTCATCCGGGCTGGCATCGGCGTTGCGCGCCTTGATGTCCTGCACGGTGCGATCAAACACCCGCCAACGGACGGCCTCTTCGATGAATTTCGAGAGGTCGCCTTTTTTCATGCCATGCGACCCCAAGTAGGTGCGAAGTGCCAAGTCGGTCTCCTTCGAAACCGTGATGTTCCAGCGGATCGTCACGTCCATATAACACCTATACACATAAGCGCATAAACACTTATACATCAATTCTACACTAGAATGGACTACAACGAAAGAGTATTGTTAACCCGTTATTTGTCAATTATTTGGCGCTTGCCAATCCGAACGTTGACGACTGCCTACGCGGGCTTCCGCAGCAGCGGGCGCAGCGCCAGGTTCACCAGAATCATAATCACCGAGAAGCCCGGCAGCAGGAGCAGCGCCGTTCCCAGGCTGTGCGAGTTGGCCACGTCGCCGATGATCGGGCTGCTGACCGCGAGACCCAGCCAGCCGCAGGTGATTACGATGCCCATGGCGGTGGCGCTCATGCGCGGGAAGGCGTCGCCCACCAGGGCGAGCGTCGTGGGAAAGACCGGCGCCATCGCGAGCCCTGCGCAGAATACCACCACCCATGCCGCCGAGGGGCTGGTGACCTGCAGCATGGCGAATGTCGCGATGGCCATGGCCACCGAGGCGCCAAGGGTCACCGACAACGCGGATACCTTGATGAGAATCCGCGAGGCCGCCAGGCGTCCTACCAGCAGCCCCAGCGCGAAGCCCAGCGAAAGGATATTGAGCGCGGTGGCTTTGTCGAGCCCGCGCACCACGGTCAGGTACCTGGCCAGCCAGTTCCAGACGCCCACTTCGCAGGCAATGTAGAGAAACAAAAACAGCGACAGGACATACAGCACCGGGCGGCCCACCACCAGGCCGATCTCGGACGCTTTGAATCCGCGCGCGCCGGTGGGTTTCGGCATCGGCGTCACGATATTGAACAACAGCACGATGGTAGCCAGCACGGCGGCCACGTAGCACATGCGCACCGCGCTGCCGCCAAGCACATTGGCGGTGACGAACGGTGTGATCAGCCCGCCCAGCCCGAAGAACAGATTCAGGATGTTCAACATGCTGCCCCGGCGCGATTCACTGACATCGGAAACCAGCGCGTTGGCGCCCGTCACTACCACGCCTCCACCCAGGCCCAGCAGCGTCAAGGCCACTAGCACCAGGGTGAAATCGCTACCGGCGGCAGGCAGCAGCCAGAAGGAAATCGAAATCAGCGCCAGGCCGCCGACCAGCGCCGTCTTTTTGCCTTTAAGATCGATCAGCGGCCCGACCGAAACGGAAGCGACCACCAGCCCGATCGCCTGCGCCGCGGCGATGGTGCCGATCTTCGCGTCGGTGAATCCCAGCGTCGGGTTGAACGTTCCCCACGTGGCGGCGACGATGCCGTAGATCAGAATGCCGAGGATCGCGGCTAGTATCAACATGGAGAGTTGATCTTATCACTACGCCCTGCCGGCTGGTTGCTGGGCGAGTTCCAGGTGGGCCGTCGCTCCCGCGGCGGGCAGCGTGATGGTGAATCGCGTCCCTTTGCCGGGGCTGCTCTGAACGTCGATGACGCCCTGGTGCGCTTTGGCAATCCAGGCAACGAAGCTTAAGCCTAGTCCCAGGCCCTGATCGGGTGCCGGGGCCGTGCCCGAGCCGGGAACGCGGTAGAAACGGTCGAAGATGTGCGGCAGGTGCTCGGCGGGAATTCCGCGCCCGGTGTCTTCCACCACCAGCTCCACGTTGCCCCCCACCCGCCGCGCGCTGAGGCGCACCTCGCCGCCTTCGGGAGTGAACTTCAGGGCGTTCGAGAGTAGGTTGGTGATCATGCGTTCGATTTGCACCCGGTCGGCCTCCACGAAACAGCCGGGTTGGCAATGCGCTGTGAGCCGCACGCTGGCGCCCTCGGCGGGAATCTGGAACTGCTCAGCCAGGTCTTCCAACACCAGGCCGAGGTCGATCCGCGCTCTCTGCAGCGCCAGTTGCCCGGATTCGGCTTGCGAGAGCAGCAGCAGCGCGCGCACGATCTGCGAAAGCCGGTCAATATCCTGCATCGCGTTCAACATGGCCTCGCGATACTGCTCGGTGCCCCCGGCCGTCATCAAGGCCACCTCCAGTTGCCCGCGTATGCCGGTGATGGGCGTGCGCAGCTCGTGCGAAACATCGGCCGAGAACTGCTTCATCTGCCGGAATGAGGCCTCCAGGCGCTCGATCATGCGATTGAAGGTGAGAATCAGATAGTCGAGTTCATCGCCGGAATGCCGCGAAGGAATGCGCAGCCCCAGGTTGGAGCCGGTGATGCGCTGCGCCGCCTGCGCCACGTCGCGCACCGGAGTGAGCGCGCGCCCGGCCACCACCCAGCCCACCAGCCAGCCCAGCAAGGTTGCGCCGGGGATGACGCCGACAAAAATCATGAAGGAGTATTTGCGCAGGATTTCTTCGTTCTTCGCCAGCGACGTTCCCAGCGCCACGTAAAACGGATCGCGCCTCTTCTCATCCCACATCACCGCGGCGCGAATCAGAAACAGCTCTCCCGATGAGTCCCGTTTCTCCATCCAGAAGGGCTTGCCGGCCTGCCCCGGTTTGGAAGCCGCCACCCACTGCCGCACCCGCGCCTGAATATCGGCGGGGCGGTCCTGCGGCAGATCCTGATAGATGGTCGATTCGGCGGGCGCCTGCGTCTCGTGGTCCTGAATCACCTGCCCGCTGCTGTCGGTGATCAGCAGAACCTTCTTGATGTCCAGCACCACTGTGGTTTCGTCGGGGTCGTCTTTGTCGTAATACCAGTTGGCCTCGTAGGCGCTCGAATCCGGGGCACGATCGATGCGCAGGATGTTGCCTTTAACCGCCGTCCAATCCTCGTCCAGCGAATCCGTCGCCAGCGTCTGCAGGCTGCTTGCCAGTTGCGCGCGAGCCAGCCACGCCGCGCCTACCAGCAGGACGACAAACAGCGCCGCATAAGTAGCGGTGAGGCGGAAGCGCAAGCCGCGCGACGCCCGCCGCAAGTCGCGGCCGATGCGAAGCAGGTCGCGCCGCAGTAACCGCATGCTACGCCTGCCGTTCGGGAACGGCTTCCGGCGCCCGGTCCGCCGCCTTGTCCGGAGCCTCGATCATGTACCCGATCCCACGCACCGTCTGGATGATCTTTTGCGGGAAGCGGTCGTCGATCTTGCTGCGCAGGTGGCGGATGTAGACGTCGACGATGTTGGTCAGCCCGTCGTAGTCCATATCCCAGACGTGCTCCACGATCATCGTGCGGCTGAGCGGCCGGCCGGGGTTGCGCATCATGTATTCGAGTATGCCGAACTCCTTGGGCGCCAGGTCGATCGCTTCGCCCGAGCGCGTTACTTTGCGGCGGATGCAGTCGAGCGTCAGGTCGGCCACCTGCAGCTTTTCCGGCGTCGGCTGGCCGCGCCGCAGCAGCGCCCGCACTCTGGCCAGCAGTTCGACGAAGGCGAACGGCTTCACCAGGTAGTCGTCGGCGCCCTGCTCCAAGCCCTTGACGCGATCGTCGAGCGAGCTGCGCGCGCTCAGGATCAGCACCGGCGGGCCCACCTTTCCGCCGCGGATTCTCTCCAGCACCTCGATACCGTCCATATCGGGCAGCATCAGGTCCAGAATCACTAGGTCGTAATCGGTCGAGTGCGTGCGGTCCAGCGCGCCTGTCCCATTGGCCGCCACATCCACCACATAGCCGGCCCCTTCAAGACCCCGGCACAGGAAGTCGGCGATGCGTTTTTCGTCCTCCACCACCAGCAGTCTCATTTGTTATCAGCTTATCAACAACGTGACAGCCAGTGCGGCGGCCGGGCGTACCTTTCGGTTTAGGACGATGGAAACACGCAGCCTGTCACGGGCTTCTCTGCGATCGATCAGCAAGCCAGGCGTGCGGCCGAAGTTCTCGATGCTGCCTGACCGCCGACACCACGGAGTTCCTTTGCCTAGATCTATGGGTATTTCACTTTGTCCGTACTAACGGACAGCATCCCTTTAACATATTGCTGTCCCCTATCCCTCACAACGTACATCCCAATCCAGGCTCTGTCCGGGATGAACCTCAGGTACCAGTCGTTGTCCTCGGCGCTTGGCGTGTCGCTGTGTTCGACTCCGAGTGCCAGCCTTTTCCCCGTCTCGTCTCCCATCCAAAGAAGCGGTTTCTCAAACGGGCTGAGGCCCATATGCAGGCGGGTTGTCCCATCCGCTCCATTGAATTCCAGAGTCGGGCTGCCACCGACCATCCCAAACACCGCCCCCTGGTAGCGCGGGTCGGTGAGGTCGCCGGTGCGTGCTACGTAGTGTTTCGGGTCCCATTGTCCTCCGAAGGCCAGCACCGCGTTGTGGCGCTTGTCAATGCCCCAATAGGAAAT
This sequence comes from Bryobacteraceae bacterium, assembly GCA_049698695.1. Classification (GTDB taxonomy): domain Bacteria; phylum Acidobacteriota; class Terriglobia; order Bryobacterales; family Bryobacteraceae; genus Bog-375. The sequence goes on from JBAVYH010000100.1 coordinate 19,709, forward strand.
TGGCCGTCCCGCTGCGTCCACCAGCTCGAAGCTACGGGCCCGGATCACCTGATCCGGGTATACTCGTTCGCGGGCGCGTTCCACACGTGTGCCAAGCATGCCGCCGAGGAACCCGGCCAACAAGGCAGCCGCGATAAGAAGGCTCTGTTTCACGGTTTCTCTCCCTTTACCATTTTGGAGTCTTACATTGAATATTGGCAGGAGGACTGGGGTTCCCTGCCGTACATGTGCGGTCAGTGCTCACCTGTCACCGGTATTTTATGTCGATTACGACCAATTGATCGTCACCGGTGCTGCCCAGCTCAACGGCACGCTGAACGTCACCTTCGGTGCGGGATTCTACCCTTACGTGTCCGAGACCTTCAACGACGTCATGACTTTCAGCTCCGTCACTGGCAATTTCACAGCGTGGACCCGGCCGGGAACTGGGTGGAAATCTGGAGCTCCGACAGCCTCAGCCTGGAATACGTTACGCCGGAGTTGTCCACCTGGCTTCTGCTGGCGTTCGGGCTGATTGGGTTCGGCTGGCTTAGTCGGCGAGCCAGAGCGCGAGGATAGCCGCTCCGGCAATGGCGGCGGGAGCTTCGGATCCCCGGCCCCAGATTGAGACCGATGCGGCGGTCCATCCCGATCTGGCAGAACGCCAAGGAAGGCCCATCTGACAGACGCATGGCGAGACAGCCGCCTTAATCCAGTTCACAAGTGTCCGATGCCGAACATCTTCGCCCAGGAACGGACACAAAGGCTCCCCGATATGAGGATATGCACTGATTCCGGAGCGACTTTAGCTCAGAACGATTTGGCCCGGCACATGCTAATCCAACTGCCATACGAGGCGTTCACGTGCAGGGTAGACGCCTACCGAACTGGGAGGAGCGTAATGTCTGTGAACTTGAAATTCAGAGGATGGAAACTTTGTGCCACGGCTCTGGCTTCCTTTGCATGCGGATCGGTCATCACAGCCCGCCTGACACACGTACAAGAGGTGAAGGCCGATGGCAATCGCGTCTTCGAGCTGATGGTCTATCACACAGAGCCGGGCAAAGTGCCCTCGCTCGAATCTATCTTTAAGGATGTATCCAAGCTACAGGCAAAACACGGGCTCAATGCCATCGGCTATTGGGTGCCGAACGACGACTCGCCCGCCTGGAAGGACACTTTTGTTTACCTGATCACTCATTCCAACCAGGATGACGGCCAAAAGAACTGGAATGCACTGCACGCCGACCCGGCATTTCTCCCTTACCGAAGTGCGGCGGTGCCTCTGATCGAAAAAGTGAATGGAGCGTTCCACGTGGACGACGTGTTCATGCATCCGACGGACTTCTCCGCAATCAAGTAGAAATGCTGGTTGGCGAGACGCTCCATAATACTGCATCCCGCAAGATCCGCCGCCGATCCATGCATCTTAGTTGACTCTTTCGGTAAGGCCAACTCACTCCTCGCGCAGCAGTCTCAGAGGATCCGGCGAAAAAAGCGGTCAGCCAGATGATAGCGCGGTCTGTACGGCGTAAAGCGTGCACGAGCGGTGCACGAGACAGACGCATTTTCCATCTCCGTTTGTTCCCCCGCGCCGCAAAAGATATCCAGCTTCAGTGCTATCAAGATGACGCCGGACGCCCGCCGCTTTCAGCCTCTCGGGGTGAAGAGGGCCGCCGCTGGACAGAGGGCCGCGGCCCGTCGCACTATGTAGATTGGCTCCGTCGCTTACCATTACCCCTCAATTCCATCCGCCGCTCGATCCCGAATTCGTCCCGGCCGCGTTGTGGAACCGCGCCTACCGCGCCGCGGTCAGCCAGGCCGGTGGCGCGCCGCTCGCCATCGCGCTCGAGCGCGGCGATGGTTCGGTCTCCGTCTATCGCACCGCCGTTCTGCCGCACCAGGGCGCATACGTGGACTGGAATTGCCGCTATGCCGAACGGCTCCTCAAATTCCTGCTGTGGCAAAAGGGCGGCTGCCGTGTGACCATCGCCAGCGATCCCGGCCTGGCCGCTTACCTCGGCGCGGTATACTCGCCGGCCGGCGTGCGCGCCTTCGATCATCGCTTCATGGGCGAACGCATCTATGGCCGGCCGTTCGCTGTCGTTGGCGCCGCCTACGATGCCGTCCCCGAGGAGCGCGAGCCCACCACTCCGCTGGGCCGCCACCTCGAGGGCTGCCGCATCGGCTTCGACCTGGGCGCCAGCGACCGCAAGTGCGCTGCGGTGATGGAGGGCCGCGCCGTCTGGAGCGATGAAACGCCCTGGAATCCCTCCGCCCAGTCCGACCCGCAATATCACTTCGATGGCGTCCAGGATTCTCTCCGCCGCGCCGCTGCCCACCTGCCGCGCGTCGACGCCATCGGCGGCAGCGCCGCCGGCGTCTATGTGAACAATCAGGTTCGCGTCGGCTCGCTCTACCGCTCCGTCCCTCAGCCCCTCTTCGAAGCCCGCATTCGCAACCTCTTCCTCGAGCTGCAAGCCGCCTGGGGCGTTCCGTTCGAAGTGGTCAACGATGGCGAAGTCACCGCTCTCGCCGGTTCCATGGCCCTCGGCGACAATGCCGTGCTCGGCGTAGCCATGGGCAGCAGCCTGGCCGCCGGATACGTCACGCCCCGCGGCGCCATCACGGGCTGGCTGAATGAGCTGGCTTTCGTCCCCGTGGATTACCGGCCGGGTGCGCCACTCGACGAATGGTCCGGCGATTCGGGCGCCGGTGTGCAATATTTCTCGCAGCAAGCCGTGGGCCGCCTGCTGGCACCCGCCGGCATCCACCTGCCGCCGGAAATGCCCCTTCCTGTGAAGCTCGAGCAGGTGCAGCAGCTCGCAGCCGGTGGCGACGCCCACGCGCTAAGCATCTTCGAAACCATCGGCGTCTGGTTCGGTTACACCATCGCTCACTTCGCGGATTTTTATCAGGTCCGCAACCTGCTGGTCCTCGGGCGCGTGATGACCGGCGTTGGCGGCGACCTGCTGCTTTCCACCGCTCGCCGCGTGCTGGCGGCCGAGTTTCCCGATCTTGCGGAGCGCATCCGCTTCCACATCCCCGGTGAGCAGGAGAAGCGCCACGGCCAGGCCATCGCCGCCGCCAGCCTTCCCGCCATCCCACCCAAGGAGGTCCCGCATGTTTCCAAGTAATCCCCACGTTGACGTGTTCGTTCCCGACAATCTGCCGCCCGCCGAGGCGCTGGCCCGCACCACCCACCTGACCATTGCCGCGCACCAGGACGATATCGAAATCATGGCCTACCACGGTATCGCCGAGTGTTTCGGCATCGCGGACCGCTGGTTCACGGGCGTGGTGGCGACCAACGGCGCCGGCAGCCCGCGCTCCGGCATCTACGCCGATTGCACCGATCAGGATATGCAGCGCGTGCGCATCCAGGAGCAGCGCAAAGCCGCCTTCGTCGGTGAGTATGCCTGCCAGATCCAGCTCGGCTATTCGAGCTCCCAGGTCAAGGATCCGGCCGGCCCGCTGGCTGGCGACCTGTGCGCCATCCTGCGCGCCGCCAAGCCGCAAGTCGTCTACCTGCACAATCTGGCGGACAAGCACGACACTCATGTCGCGGTCGCCCTGCGGGCCATCGCCGCGCTGCGAACCGTGCGCGCGGAAACCCGGCCCCGCGCCGTCTACGGCTGTGAAGTTTGGCGCGACCTCGATTGGCTGCCCGATCAGGACAAGCGGCCGCTTCCGGTGTCCGCCCGCTCCAATATCGCCGCCGCCCTGGTGGGCGTTTTCGATTCCCAGGTCTCCGGCGGCAAGCGCTACGACCTCGCCACCGCCGGCCGCCGCCTGGCCCACGCCACTTACTTCGCCTCGCACTCGACCGACCAGGAAGCCGCGCTCAGTTTCGCCATGGATCTCACCCCCCTGATCGACGATCCCACCCTCCCCATCGCCGCCTACGTGCTCTCCTTCATCGACCGCTTTCGCGAGGACGTAGCCCGGCGGCTGCAAGGGGCGCCGCGATGAGAGTCTGGAGCATCCGCAACTCCGCTGGGGCATTTCACCCAACCCGCTCTTCCAGACGCCTCGTAATTTGTTGATCCTGCGTGGTTTTCCTTTGGAAGCAGGGGTGCTGTACAATCAATCCGCACCCCTATGTTCCGATTCGATCAATTGATCCGCCGCGACATGATCATTCGTGACGTGAAACAACGCCACCCGGCAACCAGAACTGTCTTCGACAACTTACATTTCCGCGAAAGCTGCGACGATTGCGCCATCGAGACTGTGGCGCGCAAAAACGGCCTGCAAATTCCCGACGTCCTGGACGCGCTCAATCGCGCCGCCTTCGGGTCGCAGGCGGAGAGCGACGAACATGCAAGCCACCAATAAGATCACGCGCAAGAAGAAGAAACAGAGTCCGATAAACCAGCCGTTGGAGGTGTTTTTCACCCCCAAGACGGTGGCCGTGATTGGCGCCACCGAAACGGCCAACTCGGTGGGCCGGACGCTGTTGTGGAACCTGGTCACCTCTCCCTTCGGCGGCACCGTTTACCCGGTGAATCCGAAGCGGCCCAGCGTGTTGGGCGTGAAGGCTTACAAGTCCGTCGCGGAAATTCCGGAAGACGTCGACCTGGCGGTGATCGTGACGCCGCCGCCTTCGATTCCGGGCTTGATCAAAGAGTGCGGTGAGAACGGCGTGCGCGGCGCGATTGTGATTTCGGCCGGCTTCAAGGAGGTCGGCCCCGCAGGCGCGGCGCTCGAACAGCAGCTTCTGGCCGCGGCGCAGACGGCCGGCATCCGCGTCATCGGTCCCAACTGTCTGGGTGTGATGGCTCCGCTCACCGGCATGAACGCCACCTTTGCCACCACCATCGCGCGCCCCGGCTCGGTCGGCTTCATCAGCCAGAGCGGGGCCTTGTGCACTGCGGTGCTCGATTGGAGCCTCAAGGAAATGGTGGGCTTCAGCGCATTCGTTTCGGTGGGCTCGATGGTGGATGTCGGCTGGGGCGACCTGATCTATCACCTCGGCAACGACCCGAGAACCAAGTCCATCGTCTGCTATATGGAGTCGATCGGCGACGCCCGCTCGTTCATTTCCGCCGCCCGCGAAGTGGCGCTCAACAAGCCGATCATCATCATCAAACCGGGGCGCAGCGCGGCCGCAGCCAAGGCGGCCGCTTCCCATACCGGCGCGCTCACCGGTTCCGACGAGGTGCTGGAGGCTGCCTTCCGCCGCTGCGGCGTATTGCGCGTCGCCAACATCGCCGATCTCTTTTACATGGCCGAAGTGTTGTCCAAGCAACCCCGGCCACAGGGGCCGCGGCTCACCATCGTTACCAACGCAGGCGGTCCCGGCGTGCTAGCCACCGACGCTCTCATCATGGGCGGCGGCGAACTGGCCGAGATCTCCCCGGAAGCCATGGAGGCCTTTAGCGCCGTATTGCCTCCCACCTGGAGCCACGGCAACCCGGTCGACATCATTGGCGACGCCTCCCCCGAGCGCTACGCCAAAGCGCTCGAGATCGCCGCCAAGGATCCCAACTCCGATGGCATGCTGGTGATCCTGACGCCGCAGGCCATGACCGATCCCACGCAGATCGCCGAGCAGTTAAAGCCGCTGGCCAAGCAGGAAGGGAAGCCGCTGCTGGCAAGCTGGATGGGCGGCGTGGACGTAGCCGCGGGTGAGGCGATTCTGAACCGCGCCAATATCCCCACCTTCCCCTACCCCGATACCGCTGCCCGCGCCTTCAATTACATGTGGCGCTACAGCTATAACTTGCGCGGTCTCTACGAAACCCCGGCCCTGGCGGAAGATTCGGGGGATTGGGTTCCCGATCGTGCGCTCGTCGCCCAAATCGTCCAGACATCGCGCGATCGCGGCCGCACCATCCTGACCGAATCCGAATCCAAGCAGGTTTTGGCGGCTTATGGCATCCCTACTACGGCCACTATCATTGCCGCCGATGCTGCGGCCGCGGTCCAAGCCGCCGGCCAGATCGGCTATCCGGTGGTGCTCAAGATCTACTCGGAAACCATCACCCACAAGACCGATGTCGGCGGCGTGCAGCTCAACTTGAGCAACGCCCAAGCCGTCGAGAAGGCGTTCGTGGCGATTCAGACCTCGGTGGTGGAGAAGGCCGGCGCGGAGCACTTTCAGGGCGTCACGGTGCAGCCCATGGTCCGGCTCAAGGATGCGTATGAGCTGATTGTCGGCTCCAGCCTCGATCCCCAGTTCGGACCCGTGCTGCTATTCGGCACCGGTGGGCAACTGGTCGAAGTGTTCAAAGACCGCTCGCTGGCGCTGCCCCCGCTCAACACCACGCTGGCGCGGCGTATGCTCGAGCAGACCAAAATCTACAAGGCGCTCAAGGGCGTCCGTGGCCGGAAGCCGGTCGATCTGGCGGCGCTCGAATTGTTGATGGTTCGCTTCAGCACCCTGGTGGCCGAGCAGCGCTGGATCAAGGAGATCGATATCAACCCGCTGCTGGCTTCGCCCGACGGCCTGATGGCGCTCGATGCCCGCGTGGTGGTCTATGGGCCCGAAGTGACTCTCGATCAGATCCCCAAAATGGCGATCCGGCCTTATCCCACGCGCTACGTGGGGCCGTTTACCCTCAAAGACGGCAACGTGGTCACCATCCGCCCCATCCGGCCGGAGGACGAGCCAACCATGGTGCGCTTCCACAAGACGCTTTCCGAGCGCAGCGTCTACCTGCGGTTCTTCCACTTGATGAATCTTGAACAGCGCACCAAGCACGAACGCTTGATGCGCACCTGCTTCATCGATTACGACCGCGAGATGGCGCTGGTGGCTGAACGCCGCAACCCGGAGACCGGCGAACCGGAGATCCTGGGCGTGAGCCGGATGACCAAGGTCCACGGCACGGAGGGAGCCGAGGTAGCGGTGGTGGTGAGCGACCAGTGGCACGGCCGCGGCCTCGGCAAAGAGTTGATGGCGCGCTTGCTGATCGTCGCCGCCGATGACAAGGTCCCAATGCTCACCGCCAACATCCTGCCCGACAACCGCGACATGACCCGCGTCTTCGAGAAGCTCGGCTTTTCGCTGACCCACAACATGGAAGACGAGCTGGTCCACGCCGAATTCAAGCTGTAGGGGCCGATGGAGCGCTGGCAGCACACATAGCGTGCAGTCGAGTTCGCGCAGTTCAACAGGCTGTCCGCCATTGGCGATCATCCTATCAAACGGCGGCGTGCACACCCTTTCGCGGACATCCATGATAGACTCCGGCGTATGATGCGATCCATCGTGCTCGTGGCTTTGGCGGTCGCGCCCGCCCTCGCGCAGCCATCCACGCCTCAACCATCCTGGCCGGTCAAGCAAGGCGACGCACTGCTGCGCGACTTCAAGTTCGCCGACGGCGGGTCGCTGCCCGAAGTGAAAATCCATTACCGCACGGTCGGCTCGCCGCGACGCGACGCGCACGGCCACGTGACGAATGCCGTCATGCTGCTGCACGGCACGTCGGGCTCGGGAGCGCAGTTTCTCAACCCCATTTTTTCGAACGAACTGTTTCCGCCGGGGCAGCCGCTCGATATCGCCAGGTTCTACGTCATTATGCCCGACGGCATCGGCCACGGCGCTTCGTCCAAGCCCAGCGACGGGCTGCATACTCACTTCCCCCGCTACGGCTACACCGACATGGTCGAGGCGCAGCGCCGCATGCTGGTCGAGGGCCTCGGCGTGGATCGCCTCCGCCTGCTCCTCGGCACGTCGATGGGCTGCATGCACGCATACGTCTGGGCCGAGACGCACCCCGAATTTCTGCAGGCGGCCATGCCGCTGGCATGCCTGCCTACACAGATCTCTGGCCGCAACCTGGCCTGGCGCATGACCGCCATCGAAGCCATCCGCAACGACCCCGACTGGCGGTCGGGCGACTACACCGCGCAGCCGCCCGGCCTGCGTACAGCGCTTAGTATGCTTGCTTTCGTGGGCGGCAATCCGCTCACCTGGCAGAAGGCCGGCCCCGACCGCGAAAAGGCCCTGGCCTACTTCCACCGTATCGTCGAAACGCGACTGCGGACCGCCGACGCCAACGACATCATGTATGCGGTGGACGCCTCGCACGACTACAACCCGGCGCCGGGCCTCGCAAAAATCCGCACGCCGATGATGCACATCAATTTCTCCGACGACACCATCAATCCCCCGGAGCTGCACATCGCCGAGACATTGCTGAAACAAGCGCCGACGGTCACCTTCGAGCTCTATCCGTACACGCCCGACACAATCGGCCACGGCTCGCACACCAAGGCGGCGCTCTGGAAAGACCGGCTGGTGAAGTTCTTGCAGGCAACCGAACGGTAGACCGGCAAAGAATGCGTGAAATGGCGGTAGTCCGTAAGAAGTATAGGGGATCCATGAAACCTTTAGATAAGGGCCGCTCATCATCGAATGTGAGATAACCGAAATCGAGGGGGAGGGTTCGAACTTGCCGATTGCCGTGTTGAGGCTCGGGTCACCGAGGAGACCGAACGAGGGACTGCGGCTTGGCACCGTTCGCAGACCGCCGCGCGGCGTGCCGAAAACGCAATTCGCCAAGCTCGACTTTTACGATGTCTGGCTGCCCAATCTGGCGCCGGGCCAGGCGTTGGTGTCGTTAGCCCAACGGTCGCACGACGAGCGGTCATGGAAAACGTTCGAGCGGAAATTCCGCACCGAGATGAACCAGCCGGATGCGTCTCGAGTCCTGGATCTGCTGGCGGCCCTTTCTCGTCAAACCAACTTCTCGTTGGGTTGTTACTGTGAGAACGAGGATCGGTGCCACCGCTCGATTCTGAAGAGACTGCTTGCCGAGCGTGGCGCCGAATTCTCCTGAACGCCCGATTCTTCGATGTTCGGCCTGCCCAAGATTCACTCCCGGCCCTTCGACGCCAAATTCGTTTTCAATTCCAGCTCGGACGGATTACGGTACGCTGAAGGTGAGCATGATCGGCATGGCGGTGGCCCTCTTCGCGACGGCGTTGCCGAACGCAGTGGTGCTGCGGCCGGTGGTGAACATGTACTCCAAGCCGTCGGAAGACGCCGACGTGGTCTCGCAGGCAATCTACGGTTCCAATGCAGCCGTGGTCGAGCAGCGCAACGGCTGGGCCCGGATTCGCACGGCGGATGAATACAGCGGCTGGGCGCCGCTGGCCGCACTGAAGATTGGTTCGCCCTATGCCGCTTCGGGCCGAGTGGCAATGGTCTCCAGTCTGTTCGCGCACATTTACCGCGAACCCGATGTCACCGCGCACGCGCCCATTCTGACCGTGCCGTTCGAAACCAAACTGGAAATTGCCGAAGGCGAACAGGGGCATTGGCACCAGGCGCGGCTGGCAGACGGGCGCGCAGGCTGGGTGCAGGCGGGCGACGTGATCTTCGATGCCGCGCCTCTCGGCACCGCGGAGATGCTGGCGCTGAGCCGGCGTTTTCTCGGCCTGCCGTACACCTGGGGCGGAACTTCCAGCTTCGGCTACGATTGTTCCGGCTTGGTGCAAATGCTCGAGCGTCGCCATGGAGTGCCGCTGCCGCGCGATGCGCAGCCGCAAGCGGATTCGAGCCTCCTCGAGCCGATAACCTGGAAGGATCTCGCGCCCGGCGACCTGCTGTATTTCGGCGCCTCGCCCCAGCACATCACACACACGGGCATGTACCTGGGCGAGGGCCAATTCATCAGCGCCACCACCTACCAGGCGCCCATGGTGCGCATAGACAGTCTGGATGACCCGCACTGGTCGCGCCTGCTGGTGGCGATGAGGAGAGTGGAATGAACCGGAGGAACTTTGTCAGGAGCGCGGCGGCGGCCTATCCGCTGAGCCGGCTGTCGGCGGCAGGTGGGGGCGCGGCGCTCGAAACCAAAATCGTCCGCCTCAACCTGCAGCATACCTGGACCACCACCATGTCGTCGAGCACGTACCGCGACACGCTGTATGTCGGCTACACGCGCGACGGCATCACCGGCCACGGCGAAGGTGCGCCCATCGTCCGCTACCATGAGGACGCCGTGGGCGCGCGGCAGGCGGTGGAGTCCGTGCGCTCGTTGTTGCTGGCGGCGAACCCGATGCAGTTTGCCAAGGTGATGGCAACCGTTTTCGGACGCGTGGAGGGCGCATGGGCCGGCAAGGCCGCCATCGATATCGCGTTGATGGATTGGGTCGGCCAGAAGCTGGGCATACCGCTCTACTCGTATTTCGGACTCGATCCCGCGGACGCGCCTGTGACCACGTTTTCGATCGGCATCGACACACCCGAAATCACGCGGCAGAAGACGCGCGAGGCCGCGGAGTACCCGGTGCTCAAGGTGAAGGTAGGCTTGGCCACCGACGAGCCGACCATCGAAGCCGTGCGCAGCGTAACTTCCAAGCCGCTCCGCGTGGACGCCAACGAAGGCTGGAAAGACAAGGAAGAGGCGGTGCGCAAGATCAACTGGCTGGAGAAGCAGGGGGTCGAGTTCATTGAGCAGCCGATGCCGGCGGACATGCTCGAGGAAACGCGCTGGGTGCACGAGCGCGTGCACATTCCGATCATCGCCGACGAGGCCTGCCGGCACGCTTCCGACATTCCGAAACTCAAGGGCGCTTACGACGGCGTCAACATCAAGCTGGATAAGAGCGGCGGATTGCTGGAAGCGTGGCGCATGATCGCGGTGGCGAAATCACTGGGCATGAAAACGATGTTAGGCTGCATGGTGTCGAGCTCGGTTTCTGTCACCGCCGCCGCGCACCTGTCGCCGCTGGTGGATTACGCCGATCTCGACGGCAACCTGCTAATCGCCAACGACCCGTTCCACGGCGTGCGGGTGGAGAAAGGCAAGCTGATTTTGCCCGACCGGCCGGGGTTGGGGTTAGTGCCGGCGTAGGGCTGCCAGGAAATAACCAATTCAATCGCCTGCAACCGCTCCCTCACGGTCGCGGCTCCGATGCAACTTGGGAGGTGCCGCCCATTCGGAGCCACGACCGTTAGGGAGCGGTTGCGCCACCAATCTCCTCTAGCAACCGCTCGACTTCGGCGGCGGGATCGGCAGCCCGCGTTACCTGCCGGCCGATTACCAGGTAGCTGGCCCCGTCGCGCAAGGCTTCGGCGGGCGTGGCCACGCGCTGCTGATCGCCGCGGTCGGCACCGGCCGAGCGCACGCCCGGTGTCACCAGAATCGGCGCCGGACCGAGGAGACGGCGCAGGTCAGCGGCCTCCAGCGGCGAAGCCACTATGCCATCCACGCCGCACTCCATCGCGAGGCGCGCGCGGCGGCCCACCAGCTCTGCGATCTCGCCCTGGTAGCCCATCTCTTCGAAATCTTCGCGGCCGAAGCTGGTGAGCACGGTGACGGCAAGCAGTTTTAAGTCAGCGGCGGCCCGGCCTTCCACCGCCGCGCGCATCACCGAACCGACCGCGTGCACGGTCAGGAACCGCGCGCCGGTGCGCGCCACCTGCGCCACGGCGCGTTTCACGGTTTCCGGGATGTCGTACATTTTGAGATCGAGGAAAGCCTCTTTGCCCTGGCCGATCAGCTCGCGCACGAATTCTGGACCGGCGGCAGAGTACAGCTCCAGCCCGACTTTGTAAAAATTCACGCGGTTGCCGATGCGCTTTACCAGATCGCGCGCTTCCGTAACGGTGTCCACGTCCAGGGCAATGATGATGGGGTTGTAGTTCATATCAGTCGAATCGCCTTTGCGCCACGCGGCAGGACGCGGCCGATGCGGTAGGCGCCCTCGAGCACCTGTTCGAGGCGCGCGGCATCGGTTTCGGGCAGCGAAATTAAGAGACCGCCGGAAGTTTGCGGGTCATAGAGCAGGTCTTCGATCTCGCGCGGTAATTCGCGCGCGGCTTCCACCACGCAGGAGGCGAATTCACGATTGTTCTTGAGGCCGCCGGGGATAGTGCCCTGCCTCGCATACTCGAGCGCACCGGGGAGAAACTGGACGCGGCCGGTTTCGATTTCGAGCGTGACGCCGCTGGCCAGCGCCATTTCGCGTGCGTGACCGATCAGGCCGAAGCCGGTGACGTCGGTGCAGCCGTGGGCGTTGAACCGCAGCATTTCTTCCGCCGCGCGCCGATTCAGGGTGAGCATCTGGCGCACCGATTCCTCGACGTGCTCCGGCGCCGCCAGCCCGCGCTTCAGTGCCGTCCCGATCACGCCGGTGCCGAGGCGCTTGGTGAGGACCAGCGCATCGCCGGGCACCGCGCTTGCATTGGCGGTCACGCGCGCGGGATGAATAGTACCAGTCACGGCGTAGCCGAACTTGATTTCGTCATCGGCCACGCTGTGCCCGCCCAATATCGAGCAACCCGCCTCGTGCATCTTTTCGGCGCCGCCCTTGAGGATCTGCGCCAGCTCCTCCGCGTCGCCCTTGGCCGGGTAGGCGACAATGGAGAGCGCCGAAATCGGCCGTCCGCCCATGGCATAAACGTCGCTCAGCGCATTGGCGGCGGCGATGGCGCCGAAGGTGTACGGGTCGTCGACGATGGGCGTAAAAAAATCGACGGTCTGCACCAGGGCAAGCTCCGCCGTCAGCTTGTACACGCCGGCATCGTCGGCGGTGTCAAACCCGATCAGCACGTTCTCATTCGCCCAGCGGGGCACGCTCGCCAGAACCTGGTCCAACAACTTTGGACTGAGTTTGGACGCTCAACCCGCGGCCTTCACGTGCGCCGTCAGTTTGCGAAGCTGTGTCGTATCATCCATGGCGCCTGGTCCGTCGCGCTCTTGACTGCATCCACTATAATAACGGCAATGTATCGCACTCTCTGGTTTTCTGCTCTTCTGCTGGCTGTGGCGCTTACACTGCTCTCCGGCGATCCCAAAACCGATCCGCGCTTGACGAAGGCTTCGCGCGCCGCGGAGCGCAATGGATGGATCCAGGTTCATCTGGAGGGCTCGCCCGCCGAAATTGGCTTCCAGCACGGGTATCTGCTGGCCCCCGAAATCGAAGACACGGTCAAGGTTGTTTCCACTGAGTTCGCGCACGACGAAAAGCGGGAGTGGGGATTTTACCGCGACACGGCGCGCGATATCTTCTGGCCCCGCGTGGAGGAGGAGTACCGCGCCGAGCTCAACGGCATTGCGGAAGGCGTGAAGGCGCGCGGCAGCAAGCTCGACTTGTGGGACATCGTGGCGCTGAACTCCTGGACGGAAGTCACGTACTACACCAAGGAACTGGAGCACAAGGCTGGCGTCACGCACGACCGTTGCAGCGCCTTCGTGGCCACAGGCAGCTACACGGCGGACCACCGGGTGGTGATCGGCCACAATAGCTGGACCGGGTATGCCGATGGCGAGCGCTGGAACATTATCTTCGATATCGTGCCGGCACACGGCTACCACATCCTGATGGACGGCATGGCCGGGCTGATCGACAGCGGCGACGATTTCGGAGTCAATTCCGCCGGCATACTGATCACCGAAACCACCATTGGCAGTTTCTCCGGCTTCGACCCGAATGGCATTCCCGAATTCGTGCGCGCGCGCAAGGCCATGCAATATGCGGCATCCATCGACGATTTCGCGCGCATCATGAAGGAAGGCAACAATGGCGGCTACGCCAACAACTGGCTGGTGGCCGACCGCAACACCAACGAAATTGCCGATCTGGAGCTGGGCCTCAAGAACGTCAATCTGTGGCGCAGCCGGGACGGGTTCTTTGTCGGCTCGAATTTCCCGATCGATCCCCAGTTGATTCGCGAAGAAACCACCTTCAAGACGGATGACGCGGGCGGTTCGGCAAACGCGCGCCACGCCCGCTGGCTGGAGCTGATGGAAGAGGACCGCGGCAAGATCGACATCGCCGCCGGGCAGCGCTTCCTCGGCGACCACTACGACACATTTGCGAAGAAGGTCGAGCCAAGCGAGCGCACCTTGTGCGGCCACATCGACCTTTCCCCGCGCGGCGTGCCGAAGTGGCTGGAACCGTACGCTCCCGCCGGCGCCGTGCAGAACAAAGTGACCAGCGCCGCGCTGGCCGCCAAGATGGCGTTCACGGCCGCCCTGGGCCACGCCTGCGGCAAGGACTTCCATTCCGCCTCGTACTTGATCCAACACCCGGAATACGCGTGGTACCGGCCCATCCTCCGCGACATGGACGCCAGGGGGTGGACGGAATTCCAGGCGAAATAGGCGGCGCAGAGCGCCCCTATTTCCCCGTGGCCTGTGCAAAGGCAACGTCTGGCTTCTTGCTGACCAGCTCCTCGATGCTCATGCCTCCGAACAGCCTCTGGAATTGGCCCGGCTCGAATTGCCGGTGCTCCCACGTGCCAGCGCGCTCGCGAAAAACATAGACAACGACTCGAAGGGGGACCTGCTGCGCTACCGTCTCGCCAAAACCGGCCGCGTCGAATTGCGCCTCGAAACCGAACACACGCGAGGCCTCGTTCACCGCTACGTTGCCTTTCAGATTGGTGTCGAAGATCTCAGGATCGCATTGCGCGTAGTATTCCATGCACCACTTCCTGGAGATCAGCGGCTCGATTGAGCGTGAAAACTCGCGCCGCTGCGGATCGCCCGAATAGGGATACACTTCCGCCAGACGATTCCTCTTCAAGTCATAAACCTCAATGTGCATGGGATGGACGGACATGAAATGCACTTCACTGCCGCGCAGTATCGCGTAGTCCGATCCCAGGAGCCCTATCAGCCAGCCCGAGAGTGCTGCCTTGAGCGATAGCTGCGAATTCAGGACGATGATGCAGCCGGCCGAGGGGTTGACATGCGTGTCGATATAAATGATGCCGCGATATTCGCGTAGGCCATCGGCCGATCCGAGGCAATCCATCTGTATCGCACCCTGGAAAAGCGCATGGGCTTCTCCCAGGTCGGCGCGCCGCAACTCGTCCTTGGCACGGTCATAGCGGATCACGTGGAGCGGAGGCTGAAGCGTACCCGACCCATCGTCGGTGTAATAGGCAAGCAGGTATGCGTCGTCGCTGCCGATCGCATAGCTCGTGATGTTTCTGCCCAACTCCGCCGCGGTGAACTGCTGCGTGGGCACATCTGCGGTCCGCAGCGCATCACCGAGTGTCCCCGCAGCGAGGTTGCCGGGCCCGGCTGCGAGAAACAGAAGGCTCGTAACCGCCGGGATCATCTTGCTCAACATTGATGCAATCGTGGTGGCCTCACTTTACCACGATGTTTACCAGCTTATCGGGGACGGTAACGATGCGCACAATCTGCTTGCCGGCGATGGACTGCTGGGCTTTCGGGTCGGCCAGGGCTAGCTTCTCGAGGTCGTCTTTTGAGGTGCCGAACGGGGCGTAGACGCGGCTGCGGAGTTTGCCGTTGACCTGGACCACGATTTCGGCTTCCTCGGCTTTGGCTAGCTCGGGATCGTAGGGCGGCCAAGGTTGCCGGAAGACCGGGCCATCGTGGGGGCTTTCGGGAACAGCCCCCGAATCTCCCCATGGTCGGGGTAAAGGAGAGTTGGCAGTGCGGGGACGACGGCGGCGAGCTCAGGTCCCAAAATCAGGTTCTACATGTTCACAAATGATGTGCACCATCAGGAGCGGGTCCATTACGGGCAGCGGGACGTGAGCCTCGCTGTTGTCGATATGCAAGTGACAGCGCGGAATTGTTAGCGGATCGTGGCGCGTTGCGGCGTTAAGGTGGAATCGGACCATTTTGATGGTCCGCGAACGTGCCAAGGTTATGTGGAATTGGAACTGTCTGACAAGCCAACCGCCCTGTTTTTCTTCCAGTTTGATTTCGAAGCTAAGCCGAGCTCCAGACGAAAACTGCACGTCCGGGCAGCTTAACTGACTGAAGCCCCCCTGGAGTGTCATCAATTGAGGAATTTTCTCGTCTGTGCGCTCAATCCGGCCACAGTCAACTTTCCGGGATAGGTAGGCCCGGAGCTGCCGACGGACGATATCCGGTGCTTCCAGCAGCATCCTGTCGACAGCCGCGTCGGTCGCAGCTTCGCGGTCTCGCGCCAACCGCAACAGGTCGCTCTCGATGCTCACGCTGGCGAACCCCTCAAGATCTCATCAGGTGTAATGAGCAGGATGTCAGTGAGGCGGTTACGCAGGTTCGGAGCAGCTGTCAGTATGCGCTCGACAACGTCAGCATCAGCAAGCAACATCGCCGTTCCGCCAGCTGTCAATAGCACGACGTTTCGGTCGAACGAACCGACCAACGATGGGAGCCAACGGTCCAATGCAATGACAATGAGATCCGAGGCGTCACGATTAATCAGCGGTTCCAGATTCTCTGGCTGGAGCTCCGACCCTGCCAATTGGTGGAGGTTGAGTCCGAGTTGAATTTCCACCTCCGCCGCAATTTCCGCTAGCACCGCATCTCTTTCGCCTGCGGCACAGATCAGCAGATATAGAGATGGGGCGTCTTGTCCCACGGCCGCAAGCCGTCTGACGAGCCGAAAAGGCGTAGTTGCCGAGAATTCGGTCATGCCGTCTTGGGCAGCACTTTTGCGAGCGCCGGATGAACGACGAAAGACTCGCGGCCGTTGCTAAAATGTTCAAGAACCTGACGGTTGACGAGCAACTCCCGCGAGGCCGAGTCTCTGACTTCGAAGCCCTCACCAGTGGCAAGCTGCCGCAGCCGCAGCCGATGGGTCCTGCCGAGGCCTGCAAGGTAACGGTTCCCAAGCTGCCTGATAGCCGTGCGCACATGCTGACGGCCGATGCGATCTTGATCGTTATTATACGCATACTCGGCCGCCGATCGAGCCAGAGTCAGCAGATCCCGCAGGACCCCACCCGAGCCCTTCACAACGGATGTGATTTCCTTGTTGTCCATCAATTCTTGAGCCCCTCGCCGCTCCAAAATCTTAACTAAGAAAACGGACTCGGCTGGAGCAGCTGCGGGAATGTGCTTGACGACATCGAAGTAGTTCTCGATGAACCGACTCTCGTCATACCAGAGCAGTAACGGAGCTGCGACGATCGCCGTAATGTTAGTGCCCCTCAACGCTCGCAGATCCTGTTCGGCGTATTCACGGAAACGATCCGCCCTTATCAGGCGATCAAGACCGTCGACCAAAAATGTAATCTGGGCGCCAGCCTCTAACAATGGCGAGGCAATTCGCTGCAGTAGTTCCTTTACCTCGTTCACCTCCCGTCTCAGGGCAGGAAACCGTAATTTCATTAGCCCAGGTACATTGATGCGCACCAAGCCGGGGTTCTGATCGTCGTCGTCGTAGTCCATCCCGTCCGGATCCATCCACTTTGTCGTTCCAAAGGCGATTTCACGAAGCTTCTGAAATGCAGCCCTGGCATCTTCAGACGGTTCGCTCCCCGTGTTCCTTTGCCTCTGGTAGAGCGCGATACCCATGTTAGCCAGAATCGCCCCGCTGCTAAGCCCGTTAAGGTCAGTATGGTTCGCGAGATCCAGGTAAATGTTCACCGCGTCAGCGTGACGTTTGAGGAGCTGGTGCGTGAGCGCAAGCTCTGTTGTCTTTCCTGAGCCTATGCCACCAACCACGGCGATCTGAATCCCGCGGCTTAACTCAGCGGAAGTTGCGAGCGATTCGTGGATTGGGGGCTGCGTCGCGTCACGGGGATCATGATCGCGGCTGACTATCAGGTCATGGGCGAGCAGATCGCGGGGCAAGGCAATCGGGTTCAACCTCTCCAAGAATGGTCTGTAGAGTTGTCGGCGGTCGAACGCTACAGCACTTGATTTGTTGTCCGCTTCCATGGCGCCTAAAGCCCAGTATAGAAAACTTCGGCACGACTTCGCTCTCGATGCTATATCCTCACGGCACTTGTGAGGCTACTGGCCCTGTCTGCCGGAATCGCGCCCTCGAAAGGGCGCTGGGAAGTGCTCCAGATCAGGAGCGGAGGTCGGTTTCGTTCCGGCGACGCCCATCCGCTGAACTGGGTTGCGCGGGATTCCGGGGGCTTATTTGACCACGATGTTCACCAGCTTATCGGGGACGGTGACGATGCGGACGATCTGTTTGCCGGCGATGGACTGCTGCACTTTGGGGTCGGCCAGGGCTAGCTTCTCGAGCTCGTCTTTTGAGGCGCCGAACGGGGCGAAGACGCGGCTGCGGAGTTTGCCGTTGACCTGGACGACGATTTCGGCTTCCTCGGCTTTGGCAAGCTCGGGATCATAGGCCGGCCACGGGTGGCGGAAAACTGGGCCTTCTCGACCGAGTTCTTCCCAGATCTCCTGGGCGAGGTAGGGGGCGAACGGGGCGAGCATCAGCGCCAGCTTCTCCAGCACATCGTTGACCACCGCGGAGCCGATATTCTCCTCTTCGGCGTAGAGCACGTTGACCAGCTCCATTACGCTGGCAATGCAAGTGTTGAAATGCCAGCGCGTCTCGAAGTCTTCGGTGATCTTTTTGAGGCACTGGTGGAGCTTGCGCTGCACCTGGCGGTCGGAAGCGCCTACTGCGGGTGCATCGGCGCCGATATGGCGGGTGACGAAGCGGTAAACGCGGCCGAGGAAGCGGTAAATGCCGTCGGCGCCTTCCCAGCGCCAATCGACTTCCTTTTCGGGCGGCGCGGCGAAGAGCACGAACATGCGGGCGGTATCGGTGCCATATTTTTCGGCCAGCATGTCGGCGCCCACCACGTTGCCTCTGGATTTCGACATTTTGGTACCTTCGGCGATCACCATGCCCTGGTTGAACATGCGGCGGACAGGCTCGTTGTTGCGGATGAGGCCGATATCGCGCATCACCTTGGTGAAGAAGCGCGAGTAGATGAGGTGCAGGATGGCGTGCTCGATGCCGCCGATGTATTGATCGATCTCGAACCAGTAGGCGATCTTGGCGGAGTCGAACGGAGCTTTGCTGTTGTGCGGATCGCAATAGCGGTAGAAATACCAGGATGAATCGATAAAGGTATCCATGGTATCGGTCTCGCGCCGCGCGGCGCCGCCGCACTTGGGGCAGAGGACGTTGACGAACTCGGGCACGTTTTCGAGCGGCGACCGGCCCGTGCCGGTGATCTCGACGCGATCGGGCAAGCGCACGGGGAGCTGGTCTTCGGGCACAGGGACAGCGCCGCACGCGGGGCAGTAGATCACAGGAATGGGCGTGCCCCAATAACGCTGGCGTGAGATGCCCCAATCTTTGATGCGGAAGGTAACGGCCGCATCGCCGAAGCCGTGCTGGCGGGCATGGGCGGTCATCTGGACGCGGGCCTCCTCGCTCGAAAGGCCGGACCAGGGGCCGGTGTTTTCGGTGATGCCATCCTCGGTGAACGCGCTGGTCAGGCCCGGCTCGACGCCGAGCGCGCCATCGACGGGACGGATGACCGGGCGGACGGTGATCGAGTACTTGCGGCAGAACTCGAAATCGCGCTCGTCATGTGCGGGCACGGCCATGATGGCGCCGGTGCCGTAACCCATCAACACGAAGTTGCCGATCCAGATGGGAATCTTTTCGCCGCTATACGGATTGACGGCATAGCTTCCGGTGAAGAAGCCTTCCTTTTCGATATCGCCGGGGTCACGGCCGGCGCGGGCATCCACCATGGCCTTGGCGCGCGCCTGGCCGGCGGCATCGAGCAATTGCGCGGTGAGCGGATGCTCGGGCGCCAGGATCACGCAGGTGGCGCCGTAGATGGTGTCGACGCGGGTGGTGAAGACGCGAATCTTCTCGCCGGTTGCCGCCAGCGTGAAATCGATTTCGGCGCCTTCGGAGCGGCCGATCCAGTTGCGCTGCATGACGAGCACGCGCTCCGGCCAGCCCTCTTCGAGCTGGCGCATATCGGCCAGCAACTGGTCGGCATAATCGGTAATTTTGAGGAACCACTGCTCGAGCGCGCGCTGTTCGACGGGCGTGTCTTCATGGCGCCAGCAGCAACCTTCCACCACCTGTTCATTGGCCAGTACGGTGCCGCACTTCGGGCACCAGTTGACCAGCGCTTTTTTGCGGTAGGCGAGGCCGCGCTCGAGCATCTTGAGAAAGAACCACTGGTTCCAGCGGTAGTACTCGGGCTCGCAAGTGGAAATTTCGCGGTCCCAGTCATAGCTGAAGGCGAAGCGCCGGTGGGTTTTCTTCATCGCCTGGATGTTCTGGAGGGTCCATTGGCGCGGCGGCACTTGGTTGGCGATGGCGGCATTTTCGGCGGGCAAGCCGAACGCGTCCCAACCCATGGGATGGAGCACGTTGAAACCGCGCATCCATTTATAGCGAGCCAGGGCGTCGCCGATGGAGTAGTTGCGAATGTGGCCTATGTGCAGCGTGCCGCTGGGATACGGCAACATTTCCAGAACGTAGAACTTGGGCTTGGCGGAATTCTCTTCCGCGCGGTAGAAATCGGCGTTCTGCCAACGCTCGTGCCACTTGAGTTCGATGTGGCGATGGTCGTAGGGCCTTTCGGGCATAGAATGCTGTTCAGGGAGATGAAACTTATGGTAGCAGGCGGAGGAAGCGGGGGTGGATTTCCGGCGGCTCCGCACGGCCGCAGAAGGTTCGTGCAACTGGCGGCCGCGGCATTCGTGGCGACGCGTGCGCTGCCGGCAGCGAAGCCGCTGCGGCTGGGAGTGGTGACGGATTGCAGAGACCCGGACGCGGGGATCCGGCGGGTGAAAGAACTCGGTTTCCCCACTTGCCAGATGTACGTGGCATCGTACGATGCGGCCACTGCGCGGAGGCTGCGGGAAGCGCTGGACCGCTATGGCATTGAAGGAACGTCGGTGATTGTCACTGGCCCCGGACCCGAGATCTACACCTTTCGCGATGGGCCGCGCACTATCGGCCTGGTGCCGTCGAAGTACAGGGCTGAACGGCTGGCGGCCATCCAGCGGGCTTCCGATTTCGCCAAGGCGGCCGGCATCCCCGCCGTGCAGCGCCATTTCGGATTTCTGCCCGAGGATCCCAACGATGCGCTGTTCGCGCCCTCGGTGGAAGCACTGCGGCAGGTGGCGGACTACTGCAAGCGCAACGGCCAGACGTTCCGCTGCGAGACGGGGCAGGAAACGCCGATCGCGCTGCTCCGAGTAATTCGGGCGGCGGGTTATGACAACGTCGGAGCGAACTTCGACGCCGGCAACCTGATTCTCTACGGTAAAGCGAACCCGGTGGATGCGCTCGATACGCTGGGTCCGCTGGTGATGGGCGTTCACGCCAAGGACGGCCGTTACCCGACGGATCCGGATAAACTGGGCGAGGAAACGGCGATCGGCCAGGGGAAAGTGGATTTTCCGCGTTTCATCGCGCGGCTCAAGGAAGTCGGTTATCGCGGTCCAATCACGATTGAGCGCGAGATCAACGGCCCGCGGCAGACCGAGGATATCCTGGCGTCGAAGCGGTATTTGGAGAAGCTGATTGGTTGAGGAGAGTGCGAAAGTGCCAGAGAGCGACAAGGGATGGAACCGGCGCGCCTTCCTGGGAGCGGCCGGCCTGACGGTGATGGGCGCGCGCCTGGTGCGCGGCTCGGAAGCCAATTCGGCGGTCCGCGTGGGGCTGCTGGGCTGCGGCGGAAGGGGCACGGCGGATGCGACCAGCATGATGGTCAACGCCGGCGCCCGCGTGACGGCGCTGGGCGACCTTTTCGACGACCAGTTGGATCGCGCCCGGAAGCACTTTGACGAGCTGGCGGAGAAGCAGGGCGTGGCCGCGATCGATGCCGGGCAGATTTTCCGCGGCCCGCGCGCGTTCGAGCAAATTGCGCAGTCGAAGCAAGTGGATGCGGTGGTGATCGCGACTCCGCCCTACTACCATCCGCAGCACCTGGAGGCGATGGTTGAGGCGGGCAAGCACGTTTACTGCGAGAAGCCGGTGGCGGTGGACGTTCCGGGGACGCGGCGGGTGCTAGCGGCCGGTCAGAAGGCCGAGGGACGGATGAGCCTGGAGGTTGGGTTCCAGATTCGCCAGGCGCCGCCGTTTGTCGAGCTGGTGAAACGCATTCACGCGGGCGCCATCGGCGACATCAGCTTCGGCGCGGCTTATTACTACTGCCCGTTTCTCGAGGCATCGCACCCGGATGCGCCACCGGCCGAATGGCGCCTCCGCAACTGGCTTTATGACCGCGTGCTTTCCGGCGACATCATCGTGGAGCAGAACATCCACGCCATCGACATCTGCAACTGGGTGTTGCAGGGGCACCCGGTGAAGGCCGCGGGCGTGGGCGGGCGCAAGGGGCGGCCGGACCCAGGCGATGTTTACGGCCATTGCGCGGTCTCCTTCTGGTATCCAAACGACGTCCACGTGAGCTTCGCTTCCAAGCAGTTCGGCACGGGCGTTTTCGACGTCAGCGAGCGCTTCTTCGGCGCCCGCGGCGAGAGCCAGTCGCCCTACTCGGGCCCGTTGGGCATCACCGGCGATGAGAACTGGACATGGGCGGGCAGCGAGAAAAAACAGGGCGGCCAATTTTCCGCCGCCGGCACCTTCGCCGACAACCTGGCGGAGGCGGATGCGGAAAAGCACAAGTCATTTATCGGCAGCATCACGGCGGGCGCGTTCCACAATCAGGCGGCCACGGGCGTGGAGTCTTCGCTGTCCGCCATGCTGGGCCGCATGGCGATGTACACCGGCCGCGAGGTCACCTGGGACGAGTTGGTGAGATCCGAGGAAAGCTGGGATGCGAAGCTGGATTTGGAGAAGCTGGGTTAGTGTGGCAAGCGCCAGCAGGGTTTCGCGATCCTGCGCCGCTCCTTTTCCGGATTGCCTAAAGGCCAAGCGGGTCCCAGCCGATAGAAGACAGGAAGGGAGAACGAACTCAGTGACCTTCTTGCTTTTCCTGGCTTCCCTGGCTGTGATGGAGTACCTGCTTCGCAAGCCGCGCAAGAAACCGGATGACAGCCGGGACGCCACCAAACAAGATTCGATGCCGGTCGCGGCCTCGATGCCAGGCCTGCTGGCACTGGGAGAGGCCTTGGAGGCGCAAGGGCGAGGCAAAGCTCCGACTGTCGAAGAGGTTCCCAAGGTACACGCTCCGCCGGTAGATGGAGTATGATACTTCCATGCCCGAACAGAACACCGTAAAGGTGCGGTATCTGCCGGACGGCGGCTTCCTGGAAGCACAGGGCGCCGGCTGGGAGAACACCTTGTTTCGGGTAGATTTGCCGGGACCAGAAGATGGCTTTTCCCGAGGTGCGCTGGTCGAGATTGAGAGCGGTCCCATGCTGTACCTGGGCGAGGTGCAGCAGCGCTCCGAGGGCGGTTTCACCGTCAGAGTGGAACATTCGCTGGACCGTCAGAAGTTGGCTTCCATACAGAATACCTGGGCGTAGTTTTTCCGGAAGGCTACGGCATGGGTGAACTGCTATGGATGGCCGGCAAGGCCTTCTTGGTCGCCATCGTCCTGACGCCGATCGTCCGCGACCTGTTTCGCTCGTACCACATGGTGGATCGGCCGGGGAAGCGCAAGGTCCACATCTATCCCATACCGCGGGTGGGCGGAATTGCGATTGCCATCGCCTATGGCGTTGCTTTGCTCACCGCGCCTGCGGCAGAGACCGCGGCTGCTCCCGCGGTGTGGAAGCTGCTTCCAGGAGCTGCGCTGGTATTCCTGACCGGGCTGCTGGACGATTTTTTCTCTCTGAAGCCGGTCTTTAAAATAGTCGGCCTGGTGGTGGCGGCGTCCCTGGTGTTCTTCAGTGGACTGCACGTCGGCGGCCTGGCGGGCCAGCCGGTGGCGGTGTGGCTGGACTACCTGCTCACTGTTTTCTGGCTGCTGCTGACCAGCAACGCTTTGAACCTGATCGACGGGCTGGACGGGCTTTGCGCCGGGATGGGGCTGGTGGCGACGCTGACGCTATTCGGCGCCGCGATGTTACGCCATAACCTCCCGTTGGCGCACGCCACTTTTCCGCTGGTCGGCGCGCTGCTGGGATTTCTTTGCTACAACATCAGCCCGGCCACCGTTTTCCTGGGCGATTCCGGCGCGTTACTCATCGGCTTCCTGCTGGGCTGCTACGGGATGATCTGGACCCAGAAGGCGTCGACGCTGTTGAGCATGCTGGTACCGCTGCTGGCGCTTTCGATTCCGCTGCTGGATGTTTCGCTTTCAGTTTTGCGGCGTTTCTTGCGCAACCAGCCGATTTTCTCAGCCGACCGGAGGCACATCCATCACCGTTTGCTGGACCGGGGCTTTTCGGCGCGGCAGGCGGTTTGGGTACTGTATCTGTTCGGCACGCTGGCCGCGGCCCTGGCCTTGCTGGCAAGCTCTCCTTTGGGCGGCAAATCGCAGGTGGTGGTGATTGTCCTGTTCTGTGTGGCCGCCGGCATTGGCATACGCCAACTGCGATACTGGGAATTCGATATGGTTGGCCAGTTCCTGTTTCGGGGAGGGCTCAAACGGGCCCTGGACGGGCGGTTGCGGCTGGAGCGCCTGACGTCCGAACTGGAGCGGGTCACCGACCAGAAAGACTGGTGGACCACTCTCGTGGAGGGCGCCAGGGGCTTGGGTATGTCCGAAATCCGCTGGATAGGGCTTGAGGGCGCGCGCACGGAAACCCTGGCGCCGCAAACGGCGCCGGCGTGGACGTTTCGGGTGTCGCTTACGGATGCTGAGTCTATCGAGGTCAGCGGCGGCGTCCCCGACGCAGCGTCTTCGCTGGATCTCATTGGATTCGCCGAGACCGCCCGCCGCACATTTCAGGCCAGCCGCGCCGCGACCCAACCCGAGACCACGGCGGCCGCCAAATCATGAAGCCATCGCTTCGGAGCGGGGACGAATACTCCTCCGCACTATTGGACCTGTTCGCCTGCCTTGCCGGGTTTGGCGTCGCCACCTGGGCGACGGGGGTTTGGCTGGGTCAGCGGGCATTCGCAGAGCCGTGGGCATTGCAATGGGCCTTTTCGGCCGCCATCGCATGGCTGGCCATCGTCTTCCCGGAGGGTTGGTCGCGCGAAGGGCTGCCGCGCTGGGTCGACGGGTTTTTTACAGCAGCCGGGGCCAATCTGCTGGTCCAATACGGGCTGACCTATTTGTTTGGAGTTCCGGCCGCTCATTGGTTCCTCATCGTGATGGGCAGCGCTTTGAGCCTGGCTGCCGCCGCCCTGTTGCGAAAGGCTGTTCCGATTGGGCGGGCCGGCGGACGCGATGGAATCCTGCTGGTTGGCTTCGATTCTTCCACGCCGCCATTGGCAGCCGCGTTGCGGGAGAGCACGGTGGGCGTGCTCGACGATCGACCGGAGGCCGCATCCGGGCAACTGCCTTGCTTAGGCGCGCCGGACCGGCTGGATGAAGTGTGCGAGGCCAAACGTCCGCGCTCGGTTGTGATGAGCGGCAAGCCAGCCGGAATCTCGTTGGCGCACCTGCTCCAGTTGCATTACGCAGGGATCGAAGTGGAGGGCGCTCCGTTTCTATGCGAAGGCGTTTTGCAGCGCGTGGCATGGCAGCATCTTTCGCCGTCCGACCTGCTCTTTTCGGTCACCCCCATCACCAGCCGCGCCATGCTGGCGCTGCAGGCGGTCTACAAGACCCTGATGGGTCTGGGACTCGTGGTCCTCTCCAGCCCGGTGTTGATTCTGGCTTCGCTGCTGATCGTGGTTTCCACTGGTGGTCCCGCCATGGAGCACATCGAATGTCCGGGACTGGAGCACATTCCTTTCCAGATGTTTCGCTTTCGCACGGTTCGGCCGAACGGCAGGCCTTCTTGGATGGGGAATTTGATTAAGCGGCTGCGGCTGACTTACCTGCCGCAATTGATTAACGTCTTCCGCGGAGAAATGGGGCTGTTCGGCCCGCGGCCGGTGCGCAGCGTTTTTGCAGACCGGTTGCACCACCTAATACCGGCATATGCGTATCGCTTCACGGTGAAACCCGGCATTTTCGGCTGGTCCCAGGCGCACTTTGCCGAAACCGGGGGCGTGCCGGAAGAAGCCCTCAGTCTGGAGTACGATTTTTACTACATCAGACAGGAAAGCCCATCCCTCGATCTGGACATTTTGCTTCGATCGCTGTTCCGGCGGCGAAAGGCCGCGCCAACCTGGGTGGCGATTCCAGACACGGCGAGAGACTCGTAATGCTGGCCGTCGTGCTGCTGGCGGTTGCAACCGCCGTGGTTTTCTACTTTCTCATCGGCTACCCGATCCTGTTGGCGATTTCGCGGCGCGCGGCGCCGCCGGTGCGCAAAGATCCGGCGTTTCGGCCCACCATTTCGGTCCTGGTGGCGGTTCATAACGGCGAGGAATTCCTGCAACGAAAGCTGGAGTCTCTGCTCGCGCTGGACTATCCGGCGCACCTGCGCGAGATTCTGGTGATCTCGGACGGTTCGACCGACCGTACAGAAAGCATCGCCGCCTCGTTTGCCGGCCGAGGGGTGCGATTACTGTGTGTTCCCCACGGCGGCAAAGCCGCGGCGCTGAACGCCGGTTTGGCCCAGGCGTCGGGGGATATTCTGTTCTTCACCGACGTCCGGCAGATGCTGGATGCGCGCGCGCTTTCGCACCTGGCGGCGAATTTCGCAGATCCAACGGTCGGGGCGGTCACGGGAGAGCTACGCCTGCTCAATCCCGCACAGGCGGGCGAGCAGGCCGATATGGAGTTGTACTGGCGTTTTGAGATCTGGGCCCGTAGCCGCCATTCGCGGATCGATTCCATTTTCAGCACCACCGGCTGCATCTACGCGCTGCGCCGGAGTCTGGCCTCGCCGTTACCGCCGGATACGATTGCCGACGACGGCACATTCTCGTTGCGGGCCTTCTTGCGCGGCTATCGGGTGATCTTCGATCCGGAGGCCCTGGCCTTCGACTATCCGGCGGCGGAAGGCGGCGAATTTCGCCGCCGGCTGCGCACGCTGGCCGGTCTCTGGCAGCTCTTCGTTCGCCTGCCGCAGTTGTTCACCAGCGCCGACCGGATGCGCTTTCACTTTCTTTCTTACAAATTCGGGCGCCTTGTGCTGCCCTGGGCGATTTTGCTGATCTGGGGCTCGACGCTGGCGCTGCGCGATTCCGGGTGGCGCAACTTCCTGCTCATCGACGAACTGATGCTGGTGGTGCTGGCGGCGCTGGATCGATTCGTGCCCCGCGCGTTCCCCTTGAAGCGAATTTCGTCTCCGGCGCGAACTTTTATGGCGATGAACGCGGCGGCGCTGCTGGCGGTGCTGGTATTTTTCGTGCCGCCGGGAACGCTCTGGCGTCCGACCCGCATGCAAGCGCGCCAGTAATCGCGGCTATACTCGAACTTTGAACCGGATACTTTTTGTTTTCGGGACGCGGCCGGAGGCCATCAAGCTCTGCCCGCTGGTTCGACGGTTGCGCTCGCAGCCGGATGACTTCCAGGTAAAAGTCTGTGTGACGGCGCAGCACCGCGACATGTTGGACCCGGTGCTGGATGCGTTCGAGGTCCGCCCGGATTTCGATCTCGACCTGATGCGGCCGGGCCAGACGCTGTGCGGCCTCACGGCGCGTATTCTGGCCGGCATGGAGACGGTTCTGAGTTCCGAACGGCCGCGCCTGGTGGTGGTGCAGGGCGACACGAACACGACCTTTGCCGCGGCGCTGAGTGCGTTTTACCACGACGTGCCGGTGGCGCACATCGAAGCCGGGCTGCGCACCGGCGACCTGCGGCAGCCGTTCCCGGAGGAAATGAACCGCGTGCTCACGTCGCGCATCGCGGCGTTTCATTTCGCCCCCACGCGCGCCGCCGAAGCTGCGCTGTTGCGGGAAGGCGTGGCGCCCGAGCGGATCTTCGTCACCGGCAATACCGGCATCGACGCAGTGCTTTGGGTGCGCAGCGCGCTCGATCGGGGCGAGCTCCGCGCGCCGGACTGGCCCTGGCTCGATCCTGGCAGGCGGCTGGTTCTGGTCACCTGCCACCGCCGCGAAAACTTCGGGCCCGGCTTCGACCGGGCCATGCGCGCGCTGGCGGCGTTGGCGGAGCGGCCGGACGTGCAGGTGGTTTACCCGGTGCACCGCAATCCCAACGTGCTCGGCCCCGCCCACAGCCGGCTTTCCGGGCATGCCAACATCGTCCTTCTCGATTCGTTGCCGTACGTGGCCTTTGTGGACCTGATGCGCCGGTGCTGGATGATCGTTACGGATTCGGGCGGCATTCAGGAAGAAGCGCCGTCTCTCGGCAAGCCGGTGCTTGTGCTGCGCGAGAAAACCGAGCGGCCGGAAGCGGTGGAAACCGGAACGGTGAAACTGGTGGGCACCGACGAGCGGCGGATCGTCGCCGAGGCGACGCGGTTGCTGGACGACCAGGCCGAATACGAGCGCATGACCCGCGTCCACAACCCATACGGCGACGGGCGCGCCTGCGAACGGATCGCCGAGGCGCTGGGTACCGCTCTGCGAGTGCCGTCTTAAGCGGT
The DNA here is from genome assembly GCA_049698695.1 of Bryobacteraceae bacterium. Classification (GTDB taxonomy): domain Bacteria; phylum Acidobacteriota; class Terriglobia; order Bryobacterales; family Bryobacteraceae; genus Bog-375. The sequence goes on from JBAVYH010000100.1 coordinate 47,812, forward strand.
GGCGTAGGCTGTCGAGCCGGATGGAGAGCCGGACGCAGCGATGTTGCGGGAGAAGGGCGGACTGAAGACCAAAAGGCGCGGGTCGGAATCTTCGCCAAGATTGCGGCAATGCGCAAAACGCACGCCGGTGGCAGACCTAAAAAGCAAGGCAGCCCAGGGGATCTAGTGAGATCAACACAGGTTGGACTCACCCGGAAAAGGCATCGTACGCAGTAGGTTGACAGATGTGTCCACAACGCCTCCCCTGCTCATAGGCTATCTACTTGATGACAATGGCTTTATTGGCAGTTCGGTATAGGTCGGCAGATCTGTCAACTTCCTGTCTACGATGCCCCAGCTAGAGCTCGCTGTTTATGAGCTCCAATGAAGACCGTGTCATTGGCAGTTGTATATAGTCACTTAAATTACTGCATGTGCATTTAAAATGTTATGATTACATACTGTCAAAACTTATATTGACCGAAGCTCCTGAATCGTGTAGCATTCTAGTTGAAGCGGCTGCCGCCGCCACCCATGTTGGAGAAAAATCGCATGAGTTCATCAGATGACGCCTTGCAGTCTGCTGTAACAGCCCTTCTCGCGAAACTGGAAGCCCAAGAGCGGGCGGTTCGCGACACAAAGAAGACCATCAATACCTTGCTTCACCACATGGACAAGGAGCCAATGTTTCCCGAAGCCGATGAGAACAGAGCCGCGCGAAGCATGACTATTCGTCCGGACCAGTTTTATGGCAGGCCCTTAGCTACAGTCGCCCGAGAAGTGCTCGAAGTGAGAGGGCAAGCAATGGCCGCATCCGAGATTATCGAAGTTTTAGAGCACGGGGGCTACGATTTCTCGACTCAGGGATGGAAAGAAAAGGATCGCCTGCGGTCCTTCACGATCACTCTATCGAAGAACAATGCGGCATTCCACCGGTTGCCAAACGGCTTCTTCGGACTCCCGAAATGGTATCCAGAGGCGGTTAAACAGAAACAGAACGCCAAGGCCGAAAAGGATTCTGCTACCGCTGGGGAAGTCGCAGGAGATGAGGTCAACTTGGATCAACCTGATTAAAATGGTTGGGCCGAACCCTTGCCGGGGTTCGGCCCTGAGTCACACAAACCCACGTTGGATCAGAGGTTAGCGTGGAAATACTGTCATCTTTTATTTTAGCTAGGCCGCCACCAAAGTTCAAGTGATAAATCGTGACTCGATTGGGGTCGGGAGAGCGCCTTGCGACGCTCTCCCCCTTTTGAGGCCGGGGAGCTTATCGTGGAAGGTCCTGCGACGGGAGCCGCTAACTCCCGAGCTATGGGTTCAATTCCTACCCCGGCCTTCCAAGTATAAAATGTAAGCCATTGAAAGTAAAGCTCAAATAATTACAGCATCCCAGCGCTATCCTATTGCAAACGGCAAGCGCTTCGCGTCACGCCTGCGATGGAAGCGGGGATCGCCGATAAAACCTGGAATCTTGGAGAATTGTTAGGCTAGGATTAGAAAAGCGTTGTCCGTAAGCTATAGTACCATGGTGCCACTCGCTCGCCTTGACGACGCCAGCATCAAATGATACCATCACGTCAGAAGCTAGATTCCGCATCTGCTATCAGGTTAGCTAAGGAGGCTCTTGAAGCAAGCGGTCGATTCTGGCAGGGCAACGACAAGATCGAAGAGGAATTCTACACGCTGGACCTCTTGGCGCCGGAGGAGCTATATATGGGGGTCGACATCGCGCTCCAAGAGATTGCGCCGTGCTGGAGACTCGGCCCTCAGCCGCCTAACGACATCACTCATGCAGGTGACTACCTGTATGCTTTCTACTGGGAGTCGCACGAATTCGGGAAGTTCATGTATTTCAAGTTTGCTTTGTCATTTGATGCCGGCAGAACGCATCTGGTACTACACTCTTTCCACGAATCTACCGATAAGGACCTTGAGGAATAGATGACCTGTTTTCAGTGCGGACACGGCCAATTGCTGCCGTCCAGAGTCTCCCTGACCAGCAATCGCCATGGAGAATCGTTCACCGTTGAGGTGGATGGTCTCAAATGCGAAGCGTGCGGCTTTCAGACTGTGGACAGCGAACAGAGTGCCGAGTTCACGAGACTTGTATCGGATGCATACCGCACGGCGCACTGTCGTTTGACGAGCAAGGAGATTCGTGCTCGACGAACGCAATTGGGTATGTCGCAGACGCAATTTGGCGAATATTTGGGTACCGGTCCTGCAAGCGTCAAACGTTGGGAACTGGGCCAGGTTCAAGACAAGGCAATGGACGAGTTGATCCGGCTCAAGACCGATCCGGAAGCCGCCCGGAAGAATCTGCGAGCTCTAGAGCAGCAGGTGCCTGAGCAGATGGTGCTATCAGAGACGGACGATGTTACGTTGACGCTCACAATGGGTGATCGGGGGCAGTATGGACATCGGCCAGCTATGACGATGGAAGCGGTCGCAATTGCCGATGGATTTCTCGAAGCCGGCGATTTGATCGCAGCCTAAGCGAATGCAGATCTCGCAGACTAACGAACAGATTCAGGCACTCAGCGACCTTCAAGCGAAATGCGACATCCAGGCCGTGACGTTGCTTTCCTGCAACGTCACGCGGGCGAAGTCCGGTCACAGCTTCAAAGAGCCATTCTCGGTTAGGCCCGCCCTCAGTAACGTCTCGCCATCGCGACGTGGAGATCGGATTCTTGTCGAAGTCTCATTCGAATATTCGGCATGGGACGCCTCCGATCCGCCTGAACGTCTTTTTGCCGTCAATTGCACATTTGAGGTAGCGTACGACCTTGGGGGTGGCTACGTCCCGTCCGAGGATCAGCTTTCTTCTTTTGGAAGGGGCACGGCGGTGTTCAATTGCTGGCCGTATGCGCGGGAATTTCTGCAAAACATCACTTCCCGAATGGGGCACCAGGCACCCGCGCTGCCGCACCTTCGGATTGTTCCCAAGAAAGCCGAACCAGCAACCCAGCACGTCATTGAGGTTGCGCCAGAACAGGCAAAATTACCAATTCCAGAAACTCCTTGACAAGTGCCATCGCCTGGATCATTGCTGGATTGTTTTCGATATATGCTTTGATGCGGTCCCATTCCCGCTCGTCACGCACCCAATGATCGTACGACTCTGCCTGCCAGAATGGTTGGCCGATGCGTCCGAGCAGCCGATTCGCCTCTCTCGCCGTGTAGCCCTTCACGGTTTGCAGAAACCGGCTGGGATTTATCCGCGGCAGCGCCAGCAGGTGCACATGATTCGCCATCACCACGAAGGCATGCAGATCGTAGTACCGCAATTGTTCGGCGCAGTGCCGGATGGATCCAACCACGAGTTGGGCGACGGGCTCCTGCTTGAGAAACAGCGGCCCGCTGCGGGCAGCATCGAGGTATCGGTCCATTCAGACAAAGGCTTGCCCGGCATTCAATTTGTCCGGCGGCGGGTAGAGGTCGTGCGGGAGACTGCCGTAAAGGTGCCAGGTGATAAACAGGGCCTTGCCTTCCGGGTAGACGTGGGGAAGGCGACGTTGCTGGATCTCCATGAACAGTTAGTGGCTTCAGCGGGGAAGAATCTCCTGAGAAGAAAAGCCGAGACGAATCTCGGCTCAGCAGGCTTGACAGCCCGCGCCACGTCGCCAGACGCTTGGTCCCGGTTCGCATCGACGCCAACGAACGCAAGCTGCAATTCGGAGTCTTCGAAGAACCGGGCCGCGCCGGCGGAAGGGGAGTTAGGGCAAGGGTGCGGGCAGCTTCCGAATATCCCGCCCCCGGAGGGATTTCTCCGTCCTCAGCGGCAGGGCTTCCTTTCTTGGTGCCGGGCCCGCTTTATCTCCCGGCTGCTAAACTCTCTATTAGGCTGCCATGGACCGCCCTGCCGCTGCGACATCCGCCACCGCGCGGGACATCATTCTGGAAATCGTGCGCAACATGCGGGAGGGTCTCGAACCCCTGCATTACTCGACGCTGCCGCCGGCCATCTATCACGTCTACCTGCACCCGGACGACATGGAGCGGCTGCGCGGCATTGTCCCGCGCATTCTCGAAGAGGCGCGGCGGGCGCTCGATGCGGAGATGGAATCGCTGAACCGCGGCGGGCTGGCGGCGCGGCTGAAACTGACGCGGCGCGGCGAGCCGAAAGTGGCCGCACCCGAGGGCGGATGGCAGATCCGCATCCTGGAGAACACCGACGACGATGTGGGCCCGGGCGACATCGTCATTTACTCCGAGCTCGCGCTGCCCGCCAAGGAGGAATTCGGCGCCGGCAGCATGACCAAGCGCATCGCCACGCGGCGCATGGCGGGAGCGGCATCGAGCGCGGAATCGTCCTACCAGCCGGCGCAGGCTGTGCCCGCGGCGCCGGCAACAGTCCCGGCCGGCGCGTTTGCAGCGATCGAATACGACGACCGCGGCGTGCGCAAAACGTTCTACATGATTAAGAACGAAATCGTGGTGGGCCGCGGCGGCCGCGATTATTGGACCGATTTGAAACTGGACACGCTGCCCGATGTTTCGCGCGAGCACTTCCGGCTGCGGCGCGATCCGGAAAGCGGCCAGTTCTTTCTGAAGGACCTGAGCCGCCTGGGCACCACCATCGACGGCGTCGCCGCGCCTTCGAGCATCGAAGTCATCGGCAGCGAAAAGCGGGATCGCAACGTGGAAGCGCCGGTGCCGGCGCAGGCGCGCCTCGGCCTGGCCGGCGTCTGCTTCCTGGAATTTCGAAGCATCGCGCATGGTTAACACAATGCTGAAATGCGCGGGGGCCAGCGACCTGGGCCGCGTGCGCCACAACAACGAAGACGCCTGGTATATGGACACCGACCGCGGCATCTTCCTGGTGGTGGACGGCATCGGCGGGCAGGCGGCGGGCGAGAAGGCGGCGGAAATCGCGGTGGACCGCATCCGGGCGCGCCTGGAACGCCAGACCGGCACCGTGGAGCAGCGCGTGCGCGAAGCCATCACCGTGGCCAACAACGAAATTCTGCGCACCGCGCGCGGCAATCCGCAATGGCAGGGGATGGCGTGCGTGCTGACACTGGCGGTGGTGGAAGATGGGTCGGTGGTGGTGGGGCACGTGGGCGATTCGAGACTCTACGAGATTCGCCGCGGGGCGATCCGCAAGGTCACTCACGACCATTCGCCGGTGGGCGCGCGCGAGGACGCGGGCGAGCTTTCCGAGCTGGAGGCCATGCTGCATCCGCGCCGCAACGAGGTGTTTCGCGACGTGGGCAGCGAGGAGCACTCGCCCGACGACGCGGACTTCATCGACATCGAACGCCTGCCGTTCGAGCCGGACGCGGCGCTGCTGCTATGCACCGACGGCCTCAGCGACCAGGTGACATCGGAATACACCCGCGTGGTGGTGGAGCGCACCGCTGGCGACCCCGCCGCCGCGGCGCGCCAGTTGATTGAGGCCGCCAATACTGCCGCCGGCAAGGATAATGTCACGCTGGTGCTGGTGGAGGGCCCGAAATTTGCCGCTTCCGGGGTGATTGCGGCGCGCCAGGGGTTCCGCGTCGGCAGCGCGGTCGCTTTGGCCGCCGGCATTCTGCTGGTGGCGCTTTTCGTCGCCGCGGTGCTGCACACCTTCCAGCCGGTGAAGAGCCTGCCGCCGGTCGCGATGGGGCCGAGGGTGCTCCACGTTGACGCCGACCTCGGTGGGCAGCCGGGGGCGGCGGTCGAATCTCTCTCCCAGGCGCTGGCCGAAGCCCGCGCCGGCGACACCATTCAGTTTGCCGCCGGCCGAGAGTACCACCAACCGGTGCGGTTGAAATCCGGGGTCACATTTCGTGGCAGCCAGTCGGGCGAAATGGCGAATGGCTCGCGTGCCATCCTGCGGCTTGCGGCCGGAGTAGCCGGCCCGGCGGTGCTGGCGGACAACGTTCGCGACGCGCGCATTCAAGGCCTGCGCATCCTCGCCGATCCGCAGGCGCCGATCGCACAGGGGGTTCTGTCGATCAATTCCAGCGTGGAAGTCGACGACACCGAAATCGAGGGCGCCACCATCGGCATTGAACTGCGCGGTGCCGGCAGCCTGGCGATGCGGGCCTCCACCATTCGCGATTCGCTGGCCGAGGGACTGCTGGCCTCCGGCCCCAGCTCGTTGTGGCTGTCGCACAATTCGTTTCTGCACAACCGCGGCGCCAACCTCGCGGCGCGCGATGGCGCGCAGCTTTCGCTCACCGGCAACGTGTTCGACAGGAGCACGCTGGAGCTGCCGCCCGAGCTCAAGATGGAGAGCGTCAGCGAGCAGAATTTCCTGCTCGATGCGAAGCCCGCCACGGCCCGGCGGGGAGGCAGGAAGAAATGATCGCCCCCGCCGACCGGCGCATCGGCAAGTACGAAATCGGCCGCAAGCTGGGCCGAGGCGGCATGGCCGACGTGTACCTGGCTGAGGACAAGGAAACCGGGAACACGGTGGCGCTGAAGCTGATCGAGCACAGCCCCGACGCCGACACCACCGACGCCATCGCAGCCGAACGCCGCGGCGCGGAATTGCAGGCGCACCTGGCCGCCATCGACCCGAGGGTAGTCCGTGTGTATGGAGCCGGCGACGTGGAGAACTACTTTCACGTCGCCATGGAGTACATCGAGGGGCAGGACCTGGCTGAGCTGCTGCGCCGGGGCCCGTTGGTGGTCGAATTCGCCGTCGATACCGCCATCGCCGTGGCCGAGACGCTGGTCAACGCGCACAACCTGGAGGCGTCGATCGACGGCAAGGAATTCCGCGGCGTAGTGCACGGCGACATCAAGCCCAAGAACATTCGCATCGATAACAAAGGCGAAGTGCGCGTGCTCGATTTCGGCATTGCCAAGGCGCTTTCGCTTTCGCGGCGGCTGACGCGCAACGAATTCGGCTCGGTGCCGTACGCGTCGCCGGAGCGGCTGGATTCGGGCGAAGTGGACGTGCTCTCCGATTTGTGGTCGCTGGCGGTGATGCTCTACGAAATGGTGACCGGGCTGCAGCCGTATCACGCCGAATCGACCGAGCGGCTGGAGAGCATGATCCGCTCGCGCATCCCGCCGCCGCCCGCGCCCGATCCTTGTCCGGAGCCGCTGCGGCGCATCCTCATCAAATCCACCGCGCCCGACGGCGGTGCGCGCTACCAATCGGCGCGCGAGTTCGCCGACGACCTGATCGCATTCCGCCAGGGCAAGCCGGTAATGGCGGTCGCCGAAGACCTGGAGGCGACGCGGCGCACGGCGCGGCCCGAGCCCGACGAGGCCACCCGCCGCACCGCGCCCCGAGGCGAAGAGACGCGGCGGAAGCCGCCGGCGCAGAGCTGGCCGGCTGCCGCCTCCCGGCTTCCCAAGCGGCCGCGAACGGCCTTCGGCACCGTGATGCGCGGGGTTGCGCTGCTGGCTGTGGTCGCGATCCTGTATGGCAGTTGGGATGCCGCCGCCGATTACCTGATGTACCAGCACGGCCAGCAGCTCAAGCGCGACATCCAGGCCGAGCAGGTCACCGATCCCGACCAGATCTGGAGCCGTTGGACGGAACTTTCCAAGCACAATCCTTCGTCTATTCTCTTGTACTCGCCGCGGAAAGCGGTGAAGGAGAAACTGGTGGAGGCAGCCGATCGCGTGATTGCCGCTTACCGCAACGCGGACGGCCAGCCGGTGTATGAGAAGGATTGGGAACGCGCCCGCAGCACCCTGGCGCGCGCCCTGACGGTGGATCCGGACGACCAGGTGCGCGGCAAGCTGCGTGTGGCGGAGGGACACCTGGCGCGAATCGGCGGTGCGGCTCATCATGATGCGAAGCAACTGCAAGCCGCGGTGGACGATTTCAGCGAGGCCGAGCGCCTGCTACCGCACTCGCCCGATCCCGAGCTGGGCCTGGCCCGCGCCTACTTCAGCCTGAGGGATGCCGACAAGGCCGCGGCGGCGCTTGAGGAAGCCGAGCGGCGCGGCTACCAGCTCGCCAACCGGGACAAAATGCAACTGGCCGATGGGTACCGCGACCGCGCCGACCGCACCTTTTGGGATTCGCGCAACGTTCGCGGGCTGCCGCAGGAAAAGGACGAAGTGGAACGCGCCGCCGGCGATTACCAGCGCGCCCTCGACCTGTACCAGAGCGTTGCGCCGTACGGCAATGCCAGCATCGGCATCGCGCGCATCCAAACCAGCCTGGAGAGCGTCCATGCACGCCTGGATCAGATCGCGGTTTCCGGAGGCGCGACCCAGCAATGAAGCGAGCGGTTGTTGTTGATCCCATGCGATGGCACGGGGGCAGGCGCTTCCGCCTGCCAACCGTTTCGGAAACGGAGTCCGCCGGATGAAACCAGCCACACGCCCAATCGCAGGGAGAATAGCCGCCGGGGGTTGGCAGGCGAAAGCGCCTGCCCCACTTGCCTGTGCAATGACCCGCAGAGTGTTGGGCACATCCCGCTAGCATGCCCGTCACCCGCAGCAGCGCCGCCAGCCGTCCGAGCGCCGGGCGTGGCGCGTTTCGCCGGCCCGCGTGGCGCATCCGCGAGCTTCTGTCGATGCTCGCTGCGGGCCTGTTGATCGCCGCCGCATTGTGGCTTGTCTGGCGTGCCAAGACCGCCGGCTTTCCCGCCACGGAACAGGCGCTGGACGCCAAGCAAATCGTTAACCTGAACGCGCTTTCCGCGCGGGAAGATTTGCTGCCGGTGCTCACGGTATATGCCGATCCGGCCGAGCGCGAATTCGTGGCCCGCAAGATCTACGACATCAGCGGCGGCCTGCCCAACGTCGGCGCCATCGCCCGCATTCGCGTGACCCGCGAGGACCTGGCCGGCCACGGCTTGCACACACTGCGCGACCGGCTCAACGGGCGCGAGTCCATGCCTCTGTTGAGCGGCGATCAACTGCGCTTGCTGAAGCCGTCGCTGGTGGTGCGCCGGCCGGAGGAGTTTCGGCGCTCGATCGAAATCTGGATCGCGCTTTTCTTCGCCGCCTTTCTGCTGGTCAACGCGGTCTGGAGCGTGCGAGGTTTCCGCGGTGATCCATGGCTGGTGCCGGCGGTCGAGCTGCTCACCGGCGCCGGCCTGGTGTTGATGATCAGCTTGCGCGACCCGCTGCGCGATCAGTTGCTATTCGCCGATTTCGCCCAAGGCGCCGCGCTCGGCTGCGTGCTGATGGCCGCTGCCGCGCTGCTCAATTTCGAGCGCCTCACCGGCGGGTTGAGCTTCGTGCCCCTGCTGGCCAGCTTCGCACTTTCCGCGCTACTGATTGCGTTCGGCTCCGGTCCCGGCACGAGCGATGCCAAGGTCAACCTGCTCGGTTTTCAACCGGTGGAAATCATCCGTGTGCTGCTGGTGTTTTTTCTGGCCGGGTATTTTGCGCGGAATTGGGACGTGCTGCGGCACGCGCGGGAAACCCGCGCTTCCATGGCCGGGCTCACCCGTTACCTCGATATCCCGCCGCTCGAATACACCTTGCCGGCTGGCGCGTGCGTGGCGCTTTCGCTGCTGTTTTTCTTCCTGCAGAGAGACATGGGGCCGGCGCTGGTCTTCTGCTGCCTGTTTTTGACGCTCTATGGCATCGCGCGCTCGAGCGTATTCGTGCCCGTGGTGGGCCTGGCGCTGGTGGTGCTGGGCTTCGTGGCGGGCTTCTACCTTGGGGTGCCGCACACCGTCGGCGAGCGGGTTTCGATGTGGCTGTCGCCTTGGGACAACATAGTGCACGGCGGCGACCAACTGGCGCAGTCGCTGTGGGCCTTCTCCACCGGCCAGTTTTCCGGCATGGGCATCGGTTTGGGCGATCCGCAACTGGTGCCCGCGGTGCACACCGATTTGATCCTCTCCGCGTTGGGCGAGGAATGGGGCTTTCTGGGAGTCGCGGCGGTCTTCGGCATTTACGGATTCATCGTATGGCGGGCGCTGCGCATCGCCTTGCGCGCCGCCTCGGACTACGAATTCTACCTCGCCACCGGGCTGGGCGTGGCCACCGCGCTGCAGGTGCTGCTGATCTCCGCCGGCGCGCTCGGCGTGGCCCCGCTCTCCGGCGTAGTGACGCCATTCCTGAGTTACGGGCGGACGGCGCTGCTGGCGAATTTTCTGGTGATCGGCATCCTCGAATCCGTCTCCGCGCGCCGCGGGCCGGACGATCGCACTGCGCCGTTTCGGGCGCCGGCGGCGGTGGCGGGCATCCTGATCGCCGCGGTGGGCGCGACGGTGCTGGCCAAGGCCGCCTGGGTTGAGGTGCTGCGCCCCGCGGCGGTGATGGCGGAAGGCACGCTGGTGGTGGAGGCCGATGGCGCCCGCCGCTTCGAATACAACCCCCGCTTTCAGGAGGTGATGCGTGTGATTCCCAAGGGCGCCATTTACGACCGCAACGGCCTGCCGCTTGCCACCAGCGACTGGAGCGAACTGGAGAAGCATCGTACCGAATATGCCGCGCTCGGCATCGATATCGATCGCGCCTGTACCCGCAGCGAGAGCCGGCACTATCCGTTCGGCGGACTGATGTTCGACCTGCTGGGCGACTTGCGCACCCGCGACCGCTGGGGCGCCAGCAACACGGCGTTCGTGGAGCGCGATTCCGCCCGCCGCCTGCGCGGATATGACGACCGGCCCACGCTGGTGGAAGTGAAGGACCCGAAGACCGGTGCGCGCGAGCGCGTGATCCGCTACGATTACCGCGAGCTGGTGCCGCTGGTGCGCCACCGCTACGATCCGGCCAGCGCCGAAATGCGGCGCGTGCTCGACCGGCCGCGCGACATCCACATGTCGATCGATGCGCGTTTGACCGTGCGCGTGGCGGCGATTCTGCGCGCCGCGCTGGAGACGGCCGGCCTGCAGAAGGGCGCGGCGGTGGTTCTCGATCCATCCTCCGGCGACCTGCTGGCCGCGGTCAGCCTGCCGCTGCCTGTCGACAATCCCCAGGCCGAATCCGGCGCTGAGCAAACCAATCCGTCCCTGGACCGCGCGCGCTTCGGCTTGTACCCGCCCGGGTCTACTTTCAAAGTGGTCACCGCCATGGCGGCTCTGCGCAAAGACCCGCGGCTGGCCGATAAGACCTATGAATGCATCCGCCTCCCCGACGGGCGCGTGGGCAACTTTGTCAAAGGCTGGAAACGCCCCATTCGAGACGATGTCCAAGATAAGGTGCCGCACGGAACCGTAAACATGGAACGCGGGATCGTGGTTTCCTGCAACGCCTACTTCGCGCAATTGGGCACGTATGACGTGGGAGCGGAGCCGCTGCTGGAGACCGCCGGCCTGCTGGGCATTTCCGTCGCCTCTCCGGCCACCGCCGCCGAGCTCCGCAAGACGCTTCCGCAATCTTCCTACGGGCAGGGGCAGGTGGTGGCGTCGCCGTTCCAGATGGCGCGCGTGGCGGCCACCGTGGCGACCGGCGCGATGCCGCAGGGCCGCTGGATCACCGACGAGACCAACCCGCGCACCGCGGCGGCGCAACCGGTGTTGACTACCGATGTCGCCGCCACGCTGGGCAGGTTCATGCGGGAGGTGGTGACCTCAGGCACCGGGCGCCGGGCGGAGGGGTCCGTTCCCATCGCCGGCAAAACCGGCACCGCCGAACTGGCCAGTGCGCCTTCGCACGCCTGGTTCATCGGCTTCGCGCCTTATGGCGCCGGGCCGCGCAAAATCGCCTTCTCCATCCTGGTGGAAAATGGAGTGTACGGCGGGGCTGCCGCCGCGCCCGCCGCCGCACAAATTGCCGAAGCGGCGGCCCAACTGGGCCTGATTCAGCCATGAAACTGTTTTCCGGGATCGAAAAGACCATCGAGCGCGGCTTCCGCAAATGGACCGAGCGCGTCTTCGGCGCGGCGCAATCCGATGAGCTGCTGCTGGTGCATCGCGCCATCCTCGAAGAAATCGAAAACAAAGTCCAGACCGGCAGCCGCGGCAAGGGCATTTTTCCGTACTCGCTGGTGACCGTCACCTTGATCTCCGCCGATGCGGACCGGCGCGCGCTCTACCGGGCGGCGTTCGCAGACGAAGCCCGCCTGGCGAACGACATACGGCAAGCTTTGGAAGGCGCCGGCTGCCAGTTGCCGCGCGGTTTTGCGGTGGATGTCAAGACCGCCGAAAGCGGCGATCGCGCGTTTCAGATTGAGTACGGCTCCGCGACACCCGCGCTGCCCGCACCGGCCAGCCTGGTGGTAGTAAAGGGCAAGGCGGACAGCGAAACGTACGCGATTTCCAAGCCGTGCACCAACATCGGCCGGCTGGCGGAGTTGACCGACGCCGAAGCACGCGTGCTGCGTCGCAACGACATCGTCTTTTTCGAAGGTGGCGACGAGGCCAACAGCACTGTGTCGCGTAAGCACGCGCACGTGCGGTTTGCGGCCGGCGAATACCGCATCGCGGATGACGGCAGCGAATTCGGCACCCGCGTCTTCCGCGACGGCCGCTCGATCGACGTCCCGGCCGGCAACCGCCGCGGCGAGAAGTTACGCTCCGGCGACGAGATCTACCTGGGCCGCGCCTGCCTCCGTTTTCAGCAATAGAGGCACGCGCCGCCAGCGTCGGCAGATTCGGCGGTCTCCTTGGGGGACCTGGCAAGTGACGAAATCTTGCCGCCCGGCAGTAAAATGCCGCCGATGCACGCCGACCCGCACTGGCGCCAATAGACTTGCCCTTGGCAGCCTGCGTGCCTGGAACCTGGTGTGACGCTAGGTCCGATGGCCGGTGAGTTGGAGCGCTACATGGACCTGTTGAGCGCACGGCAGAAGCTGGTGGCTTCCAACATCGCCAACGCGGATACGCCCGGTTACCAGACCCAGGACATCGATTTTCAGAGCGAGTTCGAAAGCGCGATGAGCGCGCCGCAAGCGGTTGCCGTAGCTGGCCTGCCCAATAAGAATGACGGCAACAACGTCAGCCTCGACCGCGAGTCGCGGTTGCTGGCTGAGAACGCGCTGCGCTTTCAGGCAGCGTCCAGCCTGCTGCACTCGCAGATTCAGATCCTGCGCGAGGCGATTAAAGAAGGACAAAGCTGATGAGCCTGTTTTCCGCGCTTTCGGTGGGCGCATCCGGCATGGCGGCGCAGCGGTCGCGCGCCGAATTGCTGGTGGAGAACCTGGCCAACGCCGAAACTACGCGCACTCCCGAGGGTGGGCCGTACCGGCGCAAGGACGCGGTGTTCGAAAGCACTCCCGTCGAGTCTCCATTTTCATCGGTATTCGGCGAGGAAATGAATGCTCCCAACGGCGTGACTGTGGCCTCGGTGGTAACCGATACGCGCGAGCCGGAGCGGCGCTACATGCCGGGGCACCCCGATGCCGACGCCAACGGGTATGTGGCTTTTCCGCGAGTAAATCCGGCCGAAGATATGGTGGATCTGCTGGACGCGTCGCGCGGCTACGAAGCCAACGTAGCGGCGATCGGCGCGGTCAAGGACATGATCCAGCGTTCCATTGACCTGTTGAAGTGAGGCTGAACCATGGCGTCTCCCGTTCTTCCCATTTCGGCTCCGACCATGGTCGAGCCGCTGCAGGTGGGCGGCGGAACAGGCGGCGGCGATTTCGGCCAGGTATTTTCGAGCGCCATTCACTCGGTCGAGGGCGCCGGGCAGGAGGCGCAGGCATCGGTGGAGCGCTTCCTCACCGGCGAGGGTGAGGATCTCCACAACACGGTGCTGGCCACCACCAGGGCCGAGATGGCCTTCGACATGTTCCTCCAGACGCGCAACAAGGTAGTGAGCGCCTATCAGGAAATCATGCGCATGCAGCTCTAGTCGCGCATGCAGGCAATGGGGCTCGAATGCTCGGCGCCAGCCGGCAGGTGTTAACTTGAGCGACGGGAACTGGTTTGCGGGGCAGGCGCGCGTCGGAACCGGCCCATGGAGCGGCCCTCTGGACTATCCCCTGGACTTCGGGTTCCCTCTGGGGACGACGCTTTGGTCCCGCCCGCCGACGGCTTTCTGCAGCGCGACCTGCTGTTTCTTGATGGCGCTGGCTTCTTTCCGCTATTTGGTACTGATTTGGTCTCAGGTTTTGGACCCCTACCACCGATCTGAGAAGCAGACCGGCAGTGCGCCGGAGCGACCGGCATGAACAAGATTTTTGCCAACCTCACCTTGCGCCAGCGCGTCACCATCGGCTTGATGCTGGTGGCGGTCGCAGCCGGTCTGTACGCCCTGGTGCATTGGCAGAAGGAGGCGGATTTCAAGCCGCTGTTCACCGACCTGGCGCCGGAGGACGCCGGCGCGATCGTGCAGAAGCTGAAGGAAAGCGGAGTGGAGTACCGCTTGCCGGAGTCGGGCGGAACGGTGCTGGTGCCCTCGGCCCGCCTGGCGGAATTGCGTTTAACCATGGCAACCCAGGGCCTGCCGAGATCGGGCCGCATCGGGTTCGAGCTGTTCGACAAGGCTAACCTGGGGGCCACCGAATTCACCGAACATGTCAACTACGGCCGTGCGCTCGAAGGGGAGCTGGAACGGTCGATTATTTGCCTGGCGGAAGTGGAACAAGCCCGGGTCCACATTACATTCCCGAAAGAATCTGTTTTTCTGGATTCGCAGGAGCCGGCCAAGGCCAGCGTGCTGGTGAAGATCCGGCCCGGCGCTCACTGGCGGCGGAGAACGTCCAGGCCATCGACCATCTGGTGGCAAGCGCGGTGGAAGGGCTTGCGCCTGACGCGGTGTCGGTTTTGGACATGAACGGCAACCTGCTGGGGCGGCCTGCGGCGGCGGGCGGGCTGGAGGGTCCCGAATCCTCCGAAGCGGCGCTCGAATACCGGCACAAGGTGGAGGGGGACCTGCTGGCCAAAATCAGTTCCACGCTCGAGCCTCTGCTGGGAGCCGGGAAGTACCGGGCGGGGGTTTCGGTGGAGTGCGATTTCGCCGCCGGCGAACAGAGCGAGGAGACTTACGACCCGGCACACTCGGTGATGCTGAGCTCGCAACGCAGCGAAGACAGCGCCGGCTCTGCTTTCGCGGCCGGCGTGCCGGGAACACCTTCGAGTCTGCCCAGGCCCACCTCACGCCCGGCCAACGGTGCGGGACGCAACACGCGCGTGACGGAAAACATCACCTACCAGGCGAGCCGGACGGTGAAGAAGACCCGCCTTCCGGCGGGAACGGTGCGCCGCATGTCGCTGGCGGTTCTGGTGGACAACGACCTCAGTTGGCAAAAGAACAAGAGCGGCTACCAGCGCGTGCTGGTGCCTCCGAGCGCGGACAAGCTGAAGGTGGTCCGCGACCTGGTGACGGGCGTCACCGGCTTCAACGCCGATCGCGGCGACCAGATTACCATCGAGTCGCTTCCCTTCGAGACCACGCTGACCTTGGAGCCTCCACAGCCGGAGGCCCCGGCGGCTCCGGCCAGACCAACTGGGCCCTTCGGCCTGCCCGTCGACCGCAAGACCTTGCCGATCGCGGTGGGAGCGGCATTGGGCCTGGGGGTCCTGGGCTTTGTGGCTGCGCTTCTGCTGCGGGGAAAGAGCCGTGCACCGCGCGGGAAAGTGGCCCTGCAGCAAGCGTTGCCGGCCGCGCCGGAGGACGGCGAGCCGGCCACGCCGGCCCTCACGGCAACCGGCTCCAGCGTGGAGCAACAGATTGAGTCCAAGCTGGCGGAGCGCGATGCCTTGCAGCAGAAGATGGAGGCACAGGCGCTGAATGCTCTGACCGTGACACCGGTCATCACCAAGACCGCCGAAGTGCTGGCCAAGCACCTCCGGGAAAAAATCAAGCACGAGCCGGAAACGCCGGCGCAGGTCCTGCGGACGTGGATTCGTGAGGAGGAGACGTGACACCGGGGGCTTGTGGATAAGCGATGATTGTCAACGCCGGCAGACCCGAGACCGAAACCCTGGCGTCCCTGCGCAAAGCGGCGATGCTGCTGATTGTGCTGGGCGAACAGTCGTCGGCGGAGCTGCTGCAACAGCTATCCGAGGATGATGTCCAGAAGGTCAGCCGTGAGGTGGCCCGAATCACCTCCATCTCCGCCGAACAGGCCGAAAGCATCCTCAATGAGTTCCACCATATGGCGGTGGCGGGCGATTACGTGGCCCGCGGAGGCATCGACTACGCGCGCAAACTGTTGATGCGGGCGTTCAGCCCGGACACCGCCAAGCGGATGCTCGACCGCCTGACCAAAGCGTTGGGCGCGGATGCCGCTTCTTTCGATGCGTTGCAAAAAGCCGATCCGCAGCAGCTCGCGAAATTCATCCACAACGAGCACCCGCAGACTATCGCGCTGGTGCTGTCGCACCTCAACGCTTCCCAGGCCGCGGCGTTGCTGACCTCGCTGCCCGCCGGGTTGCGGTCCGACGTGGCCCAGCGCATGGCGAGCCTGGACCAGATCTCACCGGAGATCATCCTCAAAATCGCCAACGTCATCGGCCAGAAGCTGCAGGCCCTCGGAGAATTCAGCCGTGAGTCTTACGGCGGGGTGCGCGCCGTGGCCGAGGTGCTGAACCGGCTGGATTCGACTTCGAGCCGGGAGATCCTGGATCACATCGAGCAGGCGGATACCAACCTGGCGCAGACCATCCGCCACCTGATGTTCGTGTTCGAGGACCTGTTGTTGATCGATCCCATGGGGCTCAAGGAGGTGCTCGCCAAGGTGGACCGCAAACTGCTGACGGTGGCGCTCAAAGGGACCAGCGAACAACTGCGGGCGCAGATCCTGGGATGCATGTCGCAACGCGGCGCCGAGATGTTGAAGGAGGACATGGAAGCGCTGGGGCCGGTCAAGATCAAAGAGGTGGAGACGGCCCAGCAGTCGATCATCGCCGTGGTGCGACAACTCGAATCGGAGGGTGTGATCAGTCTCAAGGGTACCATCGGGGAGCAGTATGTCGTCTAAATTGCTGCCGCCGGACGATGCCGCCGGCGCGGTTCGCTTCGCCTGGAAGGAAGTGCCCTTGTCGGAGACCGGGGCGGGACGGAAGCCCGGGGGAAGAGGGCCGGATCCGGCCGAGGCCACGGCGCGCCAGGAGCGCCAGGCTGAGCAGCGGGAGCGGGAGGCGCACGCCGCCGGGTTCCGAGAGGGTGAGGCGGCCGGGAAAAGAAGCGCCGCCGCAGAACTGGAGCCGGCGCTCGAACGCCTGGCGCGCTCCATCCAGGAAATGGCGGGTTTGCGGAGCGCGATGCGGCGCGAGGCCGAAGCGGACATGCTGCGGCTGGCGCTCGAGATTGCGCGCCGTGTCTTGCGGCGCGAGATGGCGGTGGATCCGGATGCCATTCGGGGGCTGGTGCTGGCGGCGCTTGAAAAGCTGCAAGGGCAGGAGGTTTCCCGCGTGAAGGTGCATCCGTCTCATGCCGCGCTATTGAGCGATTTGCTGCGCAAGAGTGGGGTAGGCCGGTCGGTGGAAGTGATCGCGGATGCGTCACGGGAGCCCGGCGCCGTGATCTTCGAGAGCGAGCGCGGCAATCTGGACGCATCGGTGGATGCTCAGCTTCGCGAAATTGAGCGCGGGCTGGCGGATTGCCTGCGGAGGCGCGCCTGATGGATCATCCAATCTATCTGGCGCCGTATTTCGCCGAGCTCGATCACGTGTCTCCGATGCGCTGGACAGGGCGAGTGACGGAACTGGTGGGGTTGCTGGTCGAGTCGCACGGGCCCAACGTGGCGGTGGGCGATTTTTGCGAACTGGAAACCGCCGGCGGGCGCCGGATCCGGGCCCAGGTGATCGGTTTCCGCAACGGGCGGGTGCTCTCCATGCCACTCGAGGAAATCGATGGGCTCCAACTGGGCAATCTGGTGGTGCCGCGCAGCGAGGAGGCGCGCGTTCCGGTCTCGCCGGGGCTGCTGGGGCGCGTCATCGATGGTTTCGGCAGACCGATGGATGACGGCCCTCCCATCGACGAGCGGGCGCAATACAGCCTCTACGGCGTCCCCGTCAATCCACTCGAGCGCGAGCACATCACCCAGCCGCTGGTGACCGGCGTGCGCGCCATCGACGGGCTTCTGCCATGCGGTAAGGGACAGCGCATCGGGATCTTCGGCGGCAGCGGTGTGGGAAAAAGTACCCTGCTGGGCTCGATGGCGCGCGACAATTCGGCCGACGTGACCGTGATCGGCATGATCGGCGAGCGCAACCGCGAGGTGCGTGCGTTTCTCGAACAGGAACTGGGGCAAAAGGGCCGCGCGCGGTCGGTGGTGGTGTGCGCCACCTCGGAACGCCCCGCGCCACTGCGCGTGCGTGCCTGCTTTGTTGCACTGGCCGTAGCCGAATACTTTCGCGACCAGGGGGCCAATGTCCTGCTGGTGATGGACTCGATTACGCGGCTGGCCATGGCGCAACGCGAAATCGGTTTGGCGGCCGGCGAACCGCCCAGCCAGAAAGGATACACGCCTTCCGTTTTCAACCTGCTGCCCAAGGTGCTGGAAAGGGCGGGAAACTTCCGCCGCGGCTCCATCACCGGCTTCTTCACTGTGCTGGTGGAAGGCGACGATTTCAACGAGCCGATTTGCGACGCGGCCCGCGGCATCCTGGACGGCCACTTCATTCTGTCGCGCCAACTGGCCGGCCAGGGACACTATCCGGCAATCGACATCCTGCATTCGGTCAGCCGCCTGTCGCCGGCGCTCTCCACTCCGGCGCAGATGGCCGCGGCGCGGAAGATGCGGCAAGCGCTAGCTGCCTACCATGACGCCGAGGACCTGATTCAGCTCGGTGCCTACGTGGCAGGCTCTAATCCGCAGCTCGACGCCAGCATACGGCTGCGGCCCGAACTGATCGACTTCTTGCGCCAGGACCACGGGGTAAGCGCACCCATCGAAGAGACCCTTTCGCGAATGGAAGAACTAGCTCGTGGCCTGGAAGCCGGTGAGCGCATGGTGGCTGCGAAGCCGGCGAAATCCTGAGCCGATGATGCAGACAGCCCAATCCGGCCCGCCGAACGGACGTCGCGTCGGCTGCGCGTCGCCACTCCGCTGGGTCGCGTGGGTGTTTCGGCACGGAACCCGAATCCGCCGGGTGGGGCATGCAAATGCGCGGGTACTGGGCGCTCGACGGGCCCCCAAGTCGTCCCTACAAACCCATCGAGCAGCCCCACTTCGCCCGCCGCGGTGAGCCATGAACGCATTTCGCTTTCCCCTCGAAAAAGTGCTCGCATGGCGCCGCGGAGAGCTCGAATTGGCGGAATTCAAGTTCCAGCAGTTGACGGCCGCCGTGGCCGCGGTCGACAAAGCGCTTGCGGAACTGGAGACCGCCGGCATTCGGGCCGAAATCCTGGTACGCGACTGGAGTCCGGTGTGTGGCCGCGACCTGGCCGCGTTAGGCAACTTTCGCCTTCATGTGCGGAAGAAAAACGCGGAACTGGCCGCCCGGCGCGCCGAGTGCGCCGAGCGCCTGGCAGCCGGCCGCAGCGCCATGCTCGAGGCTCGCCGCCGCCTTCGCCTGCTGGAGCGCCTCAAAGAGCGCCGCTCCGAGGCCTGGCGCCTGGCGCGCGACAAGGGCCTGGAAGACCTCGCCTCCGAATCGTACCTGGCACGGTGGGCGGGGCGTCTCCATGCCGCCGGTGAGTGAGCCTGACCCAGAGCGCCGCGCAGCCGGGAATTTCACGCCACGAAATGGCAGGACCGAGCGATAGACGGACCAGCACCCTGTGCGCCTCGCCGATTGCGATGCGACCCGCCCAAAACGGCAGTCACGTGGTTACCCTGAGCTGTGCAAGCGGGCCCGCCGCGGCTGGCGTTATAACCTTCATCGCGTTACACTCATCCTCCATGCGCAGACTCTTTCCGCTTGCCTTGATCCTGTTGGCGGCGTTGCCGGTTAGGCCGCAGGCCCCTGTCGAAACGGGACTCGATCCGGCCCGCCTGAAACTGATTCCCATTCGCCTGCGGGAGTTGGTGGAAAACCAGACCATTCCGGGCGCCGTCGCGCTGGTGGCGCGGCATGGCGAAATCGCGTCTCTCGACGCCGAGGGCTGGCGCGATATCGAGGGTCGCAAGCCCATGACCACGGACTCCATTTTCCAGATCATGTCGATGACCAAGCAGTTCACCGGCGTGGGCGCCATGATGCTGGTCGAGGAAGGGAAACTTGAGCTGCGGCGTCCGATTGAAGACTATCTTCCGGAGTTCCGGGGCCAGGTGGTGGACGAACGCCTCCCCAACGGCAACATGACCACGCACGCGCCGGCGCGCCCGCCCACCGTCTGGCAGTTGATGTGCCACACTTCCGGCCTGGCCGAGAATCCGGACGGCGAGTTGAGCGACAACCTGCGCACCATGCGCGTACCCCTGGACGAAGCGGTCCGCTTCTACGCCACCCGCCATCTGCAGTTCGAACCCGGCACGCGGTGGCGCTACAGCAACATGGGAATCGCCACGCTGGGCCGCATAATCGAGAAGGTCAGCGGCGAAGAGTACGTCCACTTCATCGAGAGCCGCATTCTGAAACCGCTCGGCATGAGCGACACGTTCTTTTTTGCGCCACCCGGGAAGCGCGATCGCATCGCACTGGTGTACAAGCACGAGGGCGGCAAACTGGTGCGTGCGGGCGATGAGATTCTCGCCGGCGATCCGACCAAGTATCGCGCTGGCGCCCGCTATCCAGGGCCCGAACTCGGCCTGTACTCCACCGCCGGCGACCTGGTGAAGTTTTATCAGATGTTGCTTTCGGGCGGCGAATACCAAGGCCACCGCTACCTTTCCCGCCAGGCGATCGACACCATGACGCGAGTCTTCACGCCTGGCGTGGATCCATCCGGATGGCTGGGCGGCACGGGCTATGGGTTGACGTTCGAAATCGTCGACAAGCCCGAAGGAACGCTGCTGCTGCACTCTCCCGGCACGTTTGGCCACGGCGGAGCGTTCGGCACCGAGGGCTGGGTCGATCGTCACAACGACCTCATCCGCATCCTGCTTGTGCAGGTTTCCGACGGCTCCGGCGGCCCCGCGCGCGCCGTTGTCATGCAGTTGGGTGAAGCCGCCGTGCGGTAGACGCCTGCGCGCCGCAAAATGCGGGTGTAGACTTCATTGTGGGAGGGCGTATGGACAAGCCGCGTCACCCCAAGGTGATCCGCACCTGGCTACTGGACCGCACCAGGTCGCGCCGGAAGCCGCCGCAGCGTGTCGGGAGCCAGCGAGCAGCAATTTCTGAGCGGCAATTACGCCGGTCTCTGCGCTCAGACAGCGGTTCTCGACACCAGTGAGCCGCCAGCCCTTCTGCCGGATGGCCCCACGACGCACCCGTCGCCCGGCTTGCAAGAACAGCCAATTGCGAGCATGTTTTATCCACGCCCGATTCACAGGCTCAGGTGGTAACCTGAACGAAACACTATAAAAACATCTTGAGGAAAAGCCTGTTCTTGCTGCAAAAACTGGTTGACCGTTTTCGCATCGCGGTTCATATTGGTTAAGGTTCCAAGAGGTTTGAGGAACAGCAAGCCTCCGGAAACGTAGCGGACCGGGAACGGTGATCCGCAGCCAGAAAGTCTAGGTCACTAGTTTTGAAGGCTGCGGGGAGCGAACGGA
>JBAVYH010000101.1:0-3576 GCA_049698695.1 Bryobacteraceae bacterium
AGGGCAAGGAATACGTAGGCGCCGGGTTGGTTTGTGTCACGGTCCGCGGCGACGTTGGTGCGGTCAAGGCGGCCACCGAGGCGGGTGCGGCCGCGGCCCGGCGCGTCGGCGAGTTGGTCAGCGTTCACGTCATTCCCCGGCCCCATGAGGAGGTGGAGAAGGCTCTCCCCACTGGCGGTCTCAAGAAATAACGGCTGATGCTCGAAGACAAAGACCTTCTTTCGATCCAGGAGGTCCGCAGCAAGGTCGAGAAAGGCCTACGCCGCATGGCAAAAATACCGGCACCAGACCAACGCCCGCATCCAATAGAACTCCGGCGCTGCCGCTGCGGTGCTGTTGAAATTAATGGGTTCAGATCTGTTCTCTAACAGCGCCGGTGATTTCTGGAACGGATAGACCGTCCGCTTCCGGCGGGCGTCGATCACCAGGCGCAGCCAACCCGCATAACTAGGGTCGAAGGTGAAGCTTGCAAGTGAGGTACGCAATTCCAGTTTTCGTATTTCAGCAAGTGGACCTTTCCAGCGGGGGTCGGCCTTGATCCGTTTGAAGGTGAGGGAAAAGATTCTCCGGTCAACGCCGGTCACGTCTACCGGCCCGTTGAGTTCACACAGCCACGTACCGCTACGGGATAGGAATGTCTGGCCCTCCACAGGCAAGTAGCGTTCTGCGAAAGTATCCATGAATGATAGTGTACTGGCCAGGGTGATGCGACATCGACTCGGTGATCGCGGACTGCGGTATCGAGGCGACGTGCGACGTAGGTTCTTGGGAGTCGCGGTGGCACCAGGCCAGGCAGGGCGGTACGATTCGGTTTCATGATATGAGGCGAGTCCCTTTGCTGTGCTTGACGGTGCGTGTGGCCGGAGCGCAGCAGTATACGCGGGGGCGAGCGGCCACGGATGGTGGTGGAAGGGTTCACTACGGGGGAGTAGTCGAGGATGGGGGCACCGAAATGAAGGTCGAGGTAGTCTGCTACTCCGGCTACAAAGGGGACGAGCGTCCCGTTCGTTTCCGATTAGGTGGTCAGGATTACTTCGTGGAAGAACTGCTGGATCAGTGGTACGGGCCGCAGAACATCTTCTTCAAGGTGCGCGCGAGCGACGGCAATGTGTACATCCTTCAGCGCCGCTCATCTGTGCCTGAAGGGGAATGGAGCCTGGAATCGTTCCGAGACATGAGACGAGGCGGCTGAGAGGAAATGCCATGGCCCCAACACGCGGCTCGGCACGGCTTGCTCATGGGTGGACATTGGTCCGCGGCCCGAGCCTGTCCGCAGCACTTGTGCGCGAGTTCATCCGCCCGCCCGTCCGCGCCGTACCTTGCTCCATGGCGCGGCGATTGGGCTCTTGCCGGATCTCGCTTCCGGCGGAAGTGGCACCCGGCGTGGCCTCACGCTGGGCCATCACCAACGGCGAGCTGGAAGTCTCGGTCACGACAGCGGGGATCGAAGAGCATGATGTAGCAATGGAGTTGCTCCTGTGCCTTGGCCAGGGACTCTGGGAGAGACTGTCGGACGGCGAACTCCGTGCGTACTGGATGCTACTGTGCGACGAGATCAGCATGGGGATCGACGGCGAGATCGACGAGCAGGCGCTTGAGGAGAAGCGTTCCCTGTTCGAAAGCCGGTCCCATGCGAACAACGTGAAGCGGCTGACGCGTTATGGCCGAGCATCCTTCGCTGGGACTGTGGCCGAGTACGTTCACTGCCTCTGGCATGAGGTTACCGTGCGAACAGGGCCGGACTATCTGCCGGTAGCGCCGTTGCGCCGGCGCCTGGAGCTATTGGCGCGGTGGTTCCCGCCGAACCGCGGTTATCGCCTGTTCCCCCCGGCGCTCCGTCCGTCTCTGCCTCCGGGTGCCTGTTAGCTGCTGGGGGCTACTGTGGAGATCACCCACGACGATGTCCGCTTGGCGGTTGATGCGCCGTCTGGTGGATGATCGACGCAGCGCGTTTCCGCGTCCGTTGACTGTCCAGTGCCCCTCCGTCGGTTGAGGGGCACTCGGAAACTGTGTCGCTGGCCACAAACAAGCTTATCGGAGAAGTGACCTTGAGCCGCGGGCCATATGTCGGCTTGCGGGAAGTTGAAAGCGGCGACCGTTTTTCAGATGATCGGTCCCGTGAAACGCCGTTCTATGAAAGTGGCGCCGCTCGACTAGTCATGGTCCAACGGACGATGCGTCGCCAATCCGAAGCTTGGCCGCTATCCCGGCGCGGGTAACGCCAGATCCGCGACAGCGATATCGCGCCATATCGGTAGGCATCATCAGCGCCTATCTCAGACCGTGGGTTTCTGCTGCTGTAGGCAACTTCCGGAAGCGGACTTGGGGGACAGCGATCTTGGTCTTTACAGACAAGCAGGCGCGCTATTATGTGTGCAGAGAGGACGGTTCAAGGAGGAAGCGACCATGCCTCAATACGTTTTTCTCTGCCAGGACTGCAACAAAGAGTTTACCCGGATTCTTCACATCGCTGATCTCGAAAAGGGCGGCGTAGTCTGCCCGCACTGCGGCGGCAAGCGCGTGACCCAACAGGTAGCGGCGTTCTCCGCCGTTACATCCAAGAAGAGCTAAGTTGCGCATCAGTCCCGATCACCTCCTGCGGCGGCTTTTCGCGGACTCAGTAGCGAAGAAACTCCTTGGAGACCATGAAGTGGGGCCGCATACGTGGGCGACCTGTTAATTGACTTCGCTTCTGGCCGTTTGTGATTGCGTGCGCGCATCACCCACCGCGATTCGTGCGTGGCCAGTCGATCCTCCAGCGGCCGTTCGGTAGCGGGGCCCAGAAAAGGTGCTTGGCTGGCGTAGACCGCGCGTGGTGGTAGAGTGCGGCGGCGCGTTCGTAAAATCCCCGCGTATGGGGCGTGTCCCGGAATCCGAACCGTTCGCAGTCGAGGTGGTGGCAAAACTCGTGGCAGAGCGTCGAGAGAAACGTGCCGAACGAGGTGACTCGCTTCTGCACGGCCGTGCGCATCCAGACGCGGATCAGCTTCTTTTCTAGATGGTAGTCCCCGAAAAGCTCCGTAGCCCAACGGTTTTCCCGCACGCGCAGCGGACGGGCGGCCAGGATCCGAACCTGTGGCCTGGAGACGCCATAGAAATCGGCTGCCGCGGTTACGAACTCGAGGCATGCCTTTCGGACCGGTGCGAACTCCGCTGCGTTCAGAGCCTCCTCGATAGACCTTGCCGGCGTGCGGAGGCGACCATCCGCGGGTACTTCGAGACTGCAAAGCTCGTCGCTTCTCAGGTACGCTGCTCGGAGCAGTGCCTTTTCGGGAAGACGGTCCGTAAGCATCGCAGCCGGCCTTCGACGAAGCCATTTTAGCCGTTTTGCATCACTCGGGCTTCGCGGGCGTTCGCTGACTCTTCCCCTTGAGCAACTGAAGCCGCCTGTACGAAGCATCGCCGCTAAGAGATTTCGCCCAGATCAGACAT
Organism: Bryobacteraceae bacterium; assembly: GCA_049698695.1. GTDB lineage: Bacteria > Acidobacteriota > Terriglobia > Bryobacterales > Bryobacteraceae > Bog-375. The sequence continues at coordinate 3,433 of JBAVYH010000101.1, forward strand.
CGCACCGTGGCGGAAAACCAGCCACCATCCCAGCCTACGGGCGACCCTTGCGGTCGCCGGGCAGTCGGTCATAATCGTCAACATGGAGTGTATTGAGGCTTTGAAGACGCGGCGGTCGGTTCGCGCCTACACGGGCGAACCCGT
>JBAVYH010000102.1:0-10142 GCA_049698695.1 Bryobacteraceae bacterium
CTATCTGCTTCTTTTGGGACTCGAAGCCGAGAATGGCAGCTTCGAGGATTGAGTGGACAAGTTCTTGTGTGGGCATGTGAGTTCGTTCGTACCATTCACGGTAACTCATTCTCGGTGTCTTCGGCGAGCCTGAACACCGGAGGGCATAACGAAACGGAGACCAAGTTCGTGGCGGCCAAGCAGGTGGTCTACCACGACCACGCGCACCCCTCTCATGTGCTACTGCCGGTGATTCCGGCCCAGGAATTGAAGAGGTAGCTTTCCCGAAAACTCTGTTGCTTTCCCATTTCGATAGATCGATCGGCTGGCGCGATATGAAGACGCGTGGAGCCCTTTCGAACACGACTGGGTTGCCTAAGCGGACATAACTGACGCGTCTTCCGGCACCACATAGTACGAGGCATCCAGGTACACCGGATCGACTTCGGCAGTGGGCACGAACTCGCGCACTTCCATCACCCGGGAACTGGGCGGCGCCATCTGGTCCAGTTCGTCATCTTCGACGACGACGTAGCGAGCGCGTTCGACTCGAAGCCTTTGACCAACTCGGCGCGGGAGACGGGCCGGTCCTCGGCCTGACAGTAGAGGACCTGCTTGACGCGCGCCTGATCGCAGCGATGAAGTTGGTGGAAGCTGATGGATTGAGTGCGGGCGGCAGCGTGGAGTTTGACCGGGAACGAGACTAGGCCTACATCCGGCCGATCGCGTACAACATCCAGCCGCAGATCAAGGGCAATACGGTCAGCTTCGACCTGGATCGGCCGCGTTATCTGGTGATCTTCATCAATGAAGAACCGCTTTTCTCAGGCACCGGACTGCTGCTGTTCGCCGACGCACCCGAAGCCGGTGCTCCCAAGCTCGGCGGCCCCAATGTAGTCAACATCATGGACTACCACATTGACAACACGGGTAAGACCGTCGAGACAGCCAAGATCAATCAGGCGATCAGCGACGTATCCGCCAGACCGGGTGGCGGCGTGCTCTTTTTCCCAAGGGCGGCGCCTATCTCACCGGCCTAGTGATGATGAAGAGCAATGTCAAGTTTTACGTCGAGACAGGCGCGGTGATCAAGGGATCCACCAAAAATGCGGATTATGTCTTGCCGCCCGGGACGACGGGTGGTCCTGGGAGGGTACAGCCCGGCCACCAGATCGCAGGATTGAACATGGAGCAGGTTTCGCCGTCTTCTTTGGGAGCTGCGCGGATTGTAACCCTAAGCGGCATCGAACGTCGCCTTCATCTCCGAAGCGCCGCCACCAGTTCCGCGATCTCCTTCTGCTTGGCCTCGATGATGTCCAGAAGTTGCGACGGGGTGCGCTTATCCTCCACCTCTGTGACGTGCGGGTTCACTGCCTTGAGATCGTAGCCCCTCGCCTCGATCTGGCTCCGTTTAACGGTCCAACTGCGCGGCGACTTGCTGCGCTTGGGCAGCCGCGCGAAGAAGTCATCGAAGTGCGCGACCGTCAACGGCTTCTTCTTGGCCACCTTGAGGTCCGACAGGTCGTAATACCAGATCTGCTCGGTCGGGCCGCCCTTGGTAAAGAACACGAGATTCGTCTTCACGCTCGCGCCAGCCGCCACGAACACGCCCACGGGCAGGCTCAGGATGCACCACACATCGCAGTCGTCGAGCAGCTTCTTTTTCGTCTGGAGGAACGCCATCTCGGTGGTCCGGAACAGCACACCTTCGTCAAGGACAATTCCGCAGCGCCCGCCCGGCTTGAGGCTGTCGATGACATGTTGGAGAAACAACACCTGCGTGGCTCCAGTTTTGTACGCGAACCGGGTCTGCGCGTCTTTGCCCTCCTTGCCGCCGAACGGTGGGTTCGTGAGCACGACGTCATACAATGGCGGTGCGTCATGAAACAGGCCGCCGTAAGTTTCCTGGCCCGTGAGCGTGTTCCCGTGCCAGAGGTTCGGCTGATCGATGCCGTGCAAAACCATATTGGCCAGGGCGATTGGATAAATCAGGTTCTCTTTTTCGCGCCCAAAACACGTGCGCTCGCGGAGTGCTTCGAACTGATCGCCGGTGGCCTCGTTGCCAAGGTTGCCCTTCATGTACTCGAAGCTCTGCGCCAGGAACCCGCCTGTTCCGCAGCCGGGGTCGTACACCGTCTCGCCCACACGAGGGTTGATGGCCCGGACCATCGCCCGGATCACCTCGCGCGGCGTGAAAAACTGCCCGCCGTCGTTGCCCTTTTCGCCCATCTTCAGCAGCAGGCCCTCGTAGACCTGCGACAACGTGAATACGTGAGTCGGGTCCACCGTCTCGCTGCTGATCTCGTGAACCTTGTCCAGCACGTCGAGCAGATTCCGCTCTGTGTCTATGCGGACGCGCTCCACCCCGGACATGATTTCGCTGATGACCTTCTGCCTGGCAGTAGCACCGGGTTTGTCCTTCAGCTTGCGCAAGTACGGCAAGAGCTTCCCGTTCACGAAGCCAAAGAAGGCGCCAAGCGACCCGCCTTCCTCCAGAACCTTACGCTTCTTGCCATCCGGCGCAGCCCAGTCTTGCCATCGGTAGGGCTTCTCGATGGATGGCCTGAAGTCCGCGCCTACCGCCTCGGCTTCCTGTGCCTCCTGCTCTTCGCGCTCGTCCAGAATGCGCAGAAACAGAATCCAGGTCAACTCGGGCACGTATTGCATGGCACCGGCACAGTTGGAGCGGCGCATCACATCGCAGATGCTCTTGACGGCGGCGTTCACCGATTGTTGGGTGGGAAGGCGTTTGCCATTGCCGCCGCTATTACCGTTGTTGCCGAGATTACCGTTCTTCATCAAGACCGATCCCCGTTTCCATTTCCGACTAGCGCGGCGCAACTCGCGTTGATCGCTTCCGTCTGGGATGAGATTGCCGTACCGATCTGCGCCACAATGGATAGCTTCCTGGACAGCGTCTCAACGATTCGGCACTGCTCCTCAAGCGGCGGTAGTGCGACCTTCTGGCCACGCAAGAAGACGCCGTTCAAGTTCGGCTGGTTACCGCCACGTCCTTCCGTTTCACGTCGCAGCCGATGATAGTTAGCGCGGAACCACAGCTGCAAGAACTCCGAGATAAACACAGACGGGTTGGGTAGGATGGCGAAACACGCTTGGTTCGTCGTGGCGGGAATGCGCAGCAGTCCCGTACGGCCGCGCGTCTGTCCTTGCCCGTACATAGCAACCAGCAACGTGCCCCTCGGCAGCAATCTAATTGAGCACTTCTTGAGCGCCTCCTGCGTGACGTATTCCTCGGCTGCGTCGATGGGGCCGTCACGCAATTCCGCGGTCTTTATCCATGCTATCGATCCACCGTAGAACTCCAAGCGGCTGCGACTCGGCGTAGAACCACTGCACGTCTCCGCGATCTCGGCTATCCGCTTTAGCTGCCATCTAGGCGCTTCACCGTTAAACGCTTCATTGAGGTACTCGATGATCAGTTGTGAAGCCGCGGATTGTGCCTGCTGCGCGGCACGACGGGCAGCGCCAACAAGTCGCAGGCTGGAGGCGGCGAACTCCTGGGCAGCCAAGTCGGGCGCTGCAATTACACCGCGCGCGAGCCTCTTAAAAAGCAGACGCTCCCGCACAGCGCCACGTGCCAGGGACCGGATCAAGTCCTCGCCGTACTTCGAGCGCAGCCAATAGTAGAACCAGCGGTGGTGCAGCACTCCCGGGCGCGGGCGGAATACGACGTAATCCGGGCTGGTAATACCAGGCTCCTCGCCGTCGTCTACCATCGCGATGGACCCGATCATGATACGCATCGGGTTGTAGAAGATCGTCCCAGGCTCAACCAACTTATACCGCTCCGGAGCCTTACCAACGGGTTCCTTGGCCAACGCCAGCCCCGCACGCGTGGCTCCCAAGACGCGGTAGTCCGACCACGTTGGCCCCACTCCCGAGGAGATCTCGACCAGGGCTTCGCTCAACGGAATCTTGCGGATGTTCACGCGGCGAACATCCTCCGCTTGGTTTCCGCGAGCACCAGGGAGGGAATCCCAGCGAGTTTGAGCGACGCTAGCCCGCCAGCACCTCGCATCTCCGGCGTGCTGAAGATTTGCGGGTTCTCCAGGCCGTCTGTTCCCGCTTTCGCGAACTGGCTGGCCAGCGCCCGGACGGCGCACGCCGCTTGCGGCGGCATCCCCGACAGCCATGGGCCATGCTTGTAACCGAACGCTTCGGCACGATCCACACGGGTACGGGGCTGCGCGCCATACCCGAGATCGGCCAATACGTCATACAGATCGAAGTCCTGCATCTCCTCCAGGTCACGGACCAGCATCACGGATCGGCCACCATCGGGCAGGTGACCGATCAAAGCCTGCCGCTCCTGCGGCGCGACCCACTTGGCGCGAAACTCATCGAGGGTCGACGCTTCCTCGGTCAACTTCGCCGCCAACCGCGCCTTGTACTCCTCGACGGTGACCGGCATTGCCCTCCCGTCCACCGAGGTGAGGATGAGCTTCCCGGCATCCGTCACGATTACGTCGAACCCCTGCACACTGATCGATGGCTCTGGCGGGGCAGGAGGCTGCGGTTCCGGTCCTTCGTCTGGCCCCTTGGGCTGCCATGGTGGTGGCACCTTGGTGATGAACTGTTGACCGAACAGCCGGGTTGCATCCGTGTAATCGTACACCCGGAACATCAGCTTGTTGGTGGCGGGGTTGAGCCGGGTGCCACGGCCCACCATCTGGTAGAAGGCGATTGGCGACTTCACGTACTTAAAGAAGACAATGTTCTGGATGCGGGGCACGTCCACGCCAGTGGTCAGAAGGTCCACGGTGGTGGCTATGAAAAATGATCGTGACGCCCCCTTGAGATCTGCGAGATACTGCGCGCCGCCAACGCTGGCCGTGCACTTGAAGGCGTACGGCTCCAACCGTGGCCTGCCGTTGGCAGAGCACCATTTCGCATACAGGTTGTTCATCTCCGTGGCCACCGCGTCGGCGTGATGGTCTCGCACGCAGAAGATGATTGTCTTCTGCTCCGGCCCGCCCGTTTCCAAGAGATACCGGAACAGATCTTCGCACATCGAAAGGACGCGATCTGGAAGGAGGAGGTGGTCCTCGTAATCGTACTTCTGATAGAGCTCGTCGAGTTCCGCCCGTGTCACAGGCTGGCCGGTCCTGGCGTCGGTGGGATGGCGAGCCATGATCTGATCAATGGTGATGCCCGTATCATCCAGATTCACGCGCCCTTTCTGAATCCCGCACGCCGCCAGGTATCCGTCCTCAATGCCCTGCGCCATATCGTACTCATAAACCGGCTCCCCGAAGTGGCGGATGTTATCGGCAGTGATTTGCAAGTCGAGAGCCACTGCTTCGGTCTCTTCCGGCACCTCCAATTGGCGGGGCGTGGCTGTCAGCCCGATCTGGACGGCATCCGGGTTCCGGATCAGGATCTGCGACCATTTGCCCCAAGCCGAACGGTGGCATTCATCGATGACGATATGGCTGAAATAGTTCGGCGGGTAGAACGTCGTCAGGAAGTTGGCGGTGCCGTCGTCGCTGGCGACGTCGAGGGTCTGGTAGGTTGCCACGTGGATGCGGGCGTTCTTGGCGTTGTTGCTGCCGTCTGGCTTCCGGTACACCTCTGCTGCATCGGACCCGAACACGTTCTGCAACGCGCCCAAGCCCTGCGCTCGCAGTTCGTCACGATCACATACAAATAGCGCGCGGCGCAACTGCCCTGCGTCCGCGATCTTTTTCAGCAGGTTGACGGCGATGAACGTCTTGCCCGCGCCCGTCGCCAGCGCCAGGAGAGCGTGCTTGTCGCCGCGCGCCAACTTCTCCAGCACCGCCCGGATCGCGGCGTCCTGGTAGTAGCGCCTGGTGGCCTCGCCGCCCGGATACCGAACCAGCAAGGGCTTGGCAGCAGGTGACGATAGGCTGAACATCACCGCCTTTTCGTATCGGGACCGGAGTTCGTCGGGCGTCGGTAACTCCGAGATTGGACGCGGAGCCTTGGTAAGGCCGGTCGTGCGGTCGAACTCCACGAACATGTGGCCGTTGGTTGCGATGACGAACGGCACGTTCAGCCGTTGACATGCGCGGCCATACCACTTCGCCTGTTCAAGACCCGTTGCCGGGTGTAGGTGCTCCGCTTTTGCTTCTAGCACCGCGACCGCGACCGGCTGCGTTTCCGGATTGACCTTGACGCGGAGCGTGTAATCGGTGCGCCCTTTACCTCGGCGGCGCGGTTTCCCGTCGATCACCTCTATAGCGCCAGCAGTCTCCTCGCGCTTGATCAGCTCTTCGGTCCAGCCCCGAGCATGTAGGGCCGGATCGATGAGCTTCGCGCGGGTGTCTGCTTCGCCGAGGGGCAACCACGATCTCCGAAGAAACTGAGCAGTAACACACAAACGTAACAGATCGAACATGATCGCGCTACTCTCCGCTTCGGTAGGTTGGCGGGCGGAAATCGAGTTCGCGGGCTACCGCTTCCCCGCTGGTATCCTCGGCCTCTGCCAAAACGACCGCCGCCGTTGCGGCACGGGGCGCACACATTGCGACCGACAGGGCCGCCTCGACCAAGGCTGCACGCGAACGGTTCCCCTCGGCGCCTTCCGAGCGCAACACCTGCGTTAACTAACGGGGCCTATTAAACAGAGAAACGGAGAGTTCGAGGCCGGATCGCCTGGCCCTCGTGCGCAACCATCATGGTTTTGCTCGCAGCCCAGGCGACGTGGCGCGAAATGGAGAAATGACGCCAAGTCGGAAAAGTGCCCAAGTTCTTGCGAGAATTGGCCATGTACGCGGACGTTTGTCGAATCAGTTTCCGGAGGTTCTTGGCCAGGCGTGGTCGTCCCGTCGGCTTCGATTTCTAGCGCCAGAAAAGCCGACGCGGCGGGGCGGATCGAATCGGTTAACGGAACGACGCCGTCAGGGGTGCAGACGCCCTATGTCGTTGACAGCTAGTACACTGGGAGGGACGGCGCTGATGGCTTTGGGCTCTCTTACTGAACGGGCTCGTGAACGGGACCCGCACCACGCCTTGGCGATGGAGGTATGGGTGCGCTGCCCCCGAACCGGCAGGCCGCGGCGGTGCCGCAAGCCGCGGTAGGAGCCCATCTCGATGTGTCGCTTGAGAGAAATCGCCCGCGACGCCGACCTACGGATCATCGCGCCGCGCGAGTTCTTCACGGTCGAGGGCGCGAGAATCGCCGTTATCCCTCGCTCAGCGCCGTAGCGCTTGCCGCTACCGGCACCCGGTGACGATGGCGGGGAAGAACTTGGGCGCCAATCACCAGAGCTTCCGCACAGCTTCGTCGGCCGCGCGGCGAGCCGTGGTCGGCGATAGCGCTGTACAACTTTCGAGCTTACCGCTTTCCTTCATTACGCTGGTGATGCTCATCGCGGGTCCAGCGAGAGCAGGGTTGTTGTTGCAGTCGCCATCCCCAGTGTGCGGGAGGTACGGCGACCGTCACTTAACCGGCTGCTCGGTTTCAAGGACCATTGCCAGCCTTTTTTTTGAAGAGTTCTCCAGACCTTTGCGGCGTCAAGCCCGCAGTCCGCTGCGCAACCGGACGAGCGGTTTACGGAGAAGGTGCTGGGAATGGCGCAGGAGGGATTGGAGTCCGAGGTGGCCCTCCTGCCGGATAGTTCTGAAAGCGGTTCCCGCTTGGGCGCCGGTGATCAGCAGCCACACTTCCTCGCCGCCCCGCCCGCCGCGCTTCGCGGCGACCGCGACACAGCCGTCGTCGCCGATTACCAGGGTCTCAGGTTCCATTTCGACATCGAATGGCCCGTATGTGGCGTCGTCCGCGTGCAGTAATGAGCCCTTCCCAACCGCGCCAGGTTCGATACACGCGAAGGTTTCTTGGCGCGCGCCAGGCTGGCCTTGAGACCCTCCAGAATGTCGAGCACGGCCACCGGCACCGGTGCTGGCTCCTCCCGCTTTAGTTCCTCGCCCCGGATCTTAGCGTCCAGCATCGCCCGCAGGTTCTCCCGGTAGGTGTCCCGATACTTGGCAGGCTCGAAGCGCGCCGCCAGGGCTTCCACCAGCAGACCGGCCAGTTCCAACTCGCGCGGTGACACCCACTCCACCTCGGTGCGGAACTCATCCAGGGCGCGGACTTCGTCGGCATAGAAGAGAGTGTGGAGCAGGAGCCCGAAGCGGCCGGGCCGCAGCAGCACCAGGTATTCCCGGTTGTGGCTGGTCCACTGCGCCACGGCGGCATGACCGGACCGCCGCAGGGCCTCGAACAATAGCGTGTAGGGTTTCTCCCCTGCCGTCTCCGGAACCACGTAATACGATGCATCCAGATACACCGGATCGACTTCGGCGGTGGGCACGAACTCGCGCACTTCCATCACCCGGGAGCTGGGCGGCGCCATCTGGTCTAGCTCATCATCATCAACCACGACGTAGCGATCGCGCTCGTACTCGAAGCCTTTGACCAGTTCGGCCTGGGAGACGGGCCGGTCCTCGGCCTGACAGTAGAGTACCTGCTTGACGCGCGAATGATCGCCCTGATGAAGCTGGTGGAAGCTGACGGACTGACTGCGGGCGGCAGCGTGGAGCTGGACGGGGAACGAGACTAGGCCGAAAGCGATTTGGCCTTTCCAAACGGTAGTAGGCCGCCCCGCTAGTTGGCGCATTTAGATATGATCGACGTCTCGCAGAAAGAGTACCTTGCAATTCAGTCAGTTGCGGCTGGTGTAGCCGGTGCAACAGTCTCGCCGACCCGTCTACGCTTGTTATCCTGAACGTAAGAGGGCATTCAAGAATGGCGCGGCACGCAATCGTTGAAAAATTGAATCAGGAATTTCGGGAACCTGTCCGGTCAGAGCGTCAGGCCGTTTACATTTTGGTTGAACTCCGAAAGCTATTGGAGATCACTTGCTCCCGGATGCGGTACCGCTCCCTCGACTTCCATTGTGACTGGGCCATGCACTCAATGCTCGACAGGGGCGGTGCGCGGCGCATTGTCCAGCGTTTCGATGAGCGCGATCGACTGTGGGACGAAGTCAACCGCTCAAAACCCGGAGATCCACTTCCGGACCTAAACACGCCGATAGCAGCGTTTGAAGAGATAGTCGAGTTCCGAAACTTCAGACAGGAACTCCGCGACTTTTGTGAAAGCCAGCAGATCGTTGGACCTCTGTTAGATGACGAACACGAATGGTCCCACTTCCTTCGGCAATACGCGAGTGTTATCGACTCGTGCCCACTAGTCTGTAATGCGCCAGATCTCACATATGTCAAGATGGTAACGCTCCTTGTGACCTATACCCCTCAGTTTGTGGCTGAGAGGAGGCGCAGCGATCATGTCATGCTGAACTGGTGCTGGAAATCCGAGTTAACTGGGGAGCACCAGATCAACCAGCTTATCTTGGAGTTTCCCTGGCCAGACGCTGGGTAGCCGGCAAGGCACGTTGCGCATTCTCGCCGACCCGGAACGCGCAGACGCATCCTGGCCGGATGCGGAAGCGAACCTTCCGTTCTTGCAGCGGAATGATCTCATCGTTACAGGCCATTTTGGCTCTGGGCAACCCCTCCAGCGCATCCACGAGACGGGCGCCCAGTTGACGTGAGCCGGACTTCCCGGGATCAATGTCGCCGGAAAGCACGAATGCACCGTCGGTCGTCCGGTATGCCGACCATACGTCCGGGTAGTTGGAGACGCTCCGCTGCATCCCGTGAAGGGTGTTGCGCAGATGGATCTATCGCACACCGTTCATCGCCGCTCTCAACCTCCCCTAATCGCAGCCGGCATCGGATTGGATGATGCGCAGCGGCGGAGTCGCTCCGACCGCGGCATCCCAACCCTCGGGGAGGTCGCGGTTGTCCTCCCGCAGGTATTTCCAGTGCTGCGGCTTGATTGATGCCAGCAATTCCTTCCGGCTCTTCACCGCGAGCGCCCGGCCGCGGTAAATCTTCCCCATCTTCTCCATCAGCCGTTCCGGGAAGGCGCAGGTGAACATCAGCAGCGGCCAGGTGAAAGCCGGCCCATTGGTTTTTCGCAACTTCCACAGCCAGAGGAGAAACGCGCCCAGGCGCCATGCCGGCGGTCCCCACCAGCTACGCAGGGCCGCATTCACGCTCATCTTCCAGCACTTCATCAGGATCTGCCACTGCAGCGGGGTCATTTCGTGGCTTTCGATCACCCCTTTTTGCGTAGCCAGCCGGGTATCGTGTAGCGGTGTAAAGATCGACGGGAC
>JBAVYH010000103.1:0-5123 GCA_049698695.1 Bryobacteraceae bacterium
TGAGGCTTTGAAGACGCGGCGGTCGGTTCGCGCCTACACGGGCGAACCCGTATCGCGAGAGGTGATCGAGGATATCGTCGACTGCGGCCGCTTGGCCGCCACCGCCGTCAACATCGAGCCGTGGGAATTTGTGGTAGTGACGGCCCCGCCTATGGCCGCAACTGCGAACGCGTAGCGCCATGCAGAACCGGGTCGATTGGCTCGATACGGGAGGCGGCCACATCCTGGTCGCCTTCCTGGTGTTCCTGGTCGGCGTGGGCCTGCTACTCTTCCGCGTCGACGCGGGAAAGGACATCGCGGTGGGCGCGCTGGCCAGCCTGTGGACCTCGCTGCGGAACGCTAAGCGCGAGGGAGCGACATGAAACTCCTGGGCGCGCAGCGCGCGGACGTGGGTTCGATTCGCTCCATCTGGAGCATCCAGGATCGCATCGCGCTCGACGCCGATGAGGAGAAAGCACTAGAACTCACGCGAGAGCTCGTCGCCGTCCAGGGGCGCGTTGTCTGGAATCCCGCTTTCTCGCTCAAAACCAAGGAGTTTGAGTTCACAGCAGCAGAAGCCGCCCGGACCAGGGCGGCAGTTGAGGCCTGGGATTCATACAGCGCCAGCACCGACCGGCGCTGGCTCGAACCTCTTCTGAGCGGTCTGTTCAGTGGCGAGGTGGGCTGATGCTCTATCGCTGAGTTTCCCGCAAGCGCGATGGCGAAGAGGTCGTGGGTAAACAAGCAGTCGGCCAGCCCGACAAACGTGTCGGAAAGCGCTTTCGGCCAGTCAATCCGTCGCGGACTGCCTTGGCTGCGCCCCGCTCGTTCGCTACAATTCAACGTCGGGAGGAAAATAAAGGAGAACGGCGGAGGTCATAAGTAGTTCGATCCTCATACCCGGCTGGATTGAACACGTGGTAAGATTCACCAGCGAAAGGCCTCGTTCCTATGAGCGACGCAATGTCGAAAGCTTCCGCAGATGTACTTGCAAACTTGCGCGGCCTGCTTTCCGATCTTGAGTCGGTTTACAAAGACCTGCATGCTCATCCCGAACTGTCGATGCAGGAAAAACGGACGGCTGGCCTTGCGGCGGACCGTCTTCGTGCTGCCGGCTATGAAGTGACCACCGGAATCGGAAACACCGGCGTCGTCGGTCTGTTGCGCAATGGCGAAGGACCGACGGTCATGCTGCGCGCCGATATGGACGCGCTCCCGGTTCAGGAAGCTACGGGTCTGCCTTACGCCAGCAAGGTGACGGCCACCGACAGTGCCGGGAAGACCGTGCCCGTCATGCACGCCTGCGGTCACGACATGCATGTGACCTGGCTCATGGGCGCAGCCACGCTTTTCGCGAAGGCTCGTGATGCGTGGAAAGGGACTCTCATGCCTGTCTTCCAACCAGCAGAGGAGACGGCGGCCGGAGCGCAGGCAATGATTGACGATGGACTCTTCAAGCGCTTTCCTAAACCTGATGTCGTGCTCGGACAACACGTTATGGTGGGGTCCTCTGGCGTACTTAGCTCGCGCGCGGGAGCCGTCACTTCCGCCGGTGATAGCCTGCAAATCCGAATGTTTGGACGCGGCGCTCACGGGTCCATGCCCGAAGCCAGTATCGATCCGGTAGTGATGGCAGCAGCAACGGTATTGCGGCTACAGACCATCGTTTCCAGGGAGGTGGCGGCGAACGAAGCCGCGGTGGTCACGATCGGCGAACTGCAGGCAGGCACGAAGGAAAACGTCATCCCTGACGAGGCGATCATCAAGCTGAACGTTCGCACTTTTGACGAGGGCGTCCGTAAACGCGTGCTCGCTGCGATCGAACGCATCGTCAATGCCGAAGCCGCCGCATCGGGTGCTCCTAAGAAACCAGAGATCACGCCTCTGGACCGTTATTCTCTTGTCAAGAATGATCCGGCGGCCACCGGGCGAGTGGGCGATGCATTTCGCCGCCACTTTCCTGCTGACCGTGTGCAGGAAACCAGGCCGACGACGGCGAGCGAGGACTTCGGATCTTTCGGAACCGAATGGGGCGCGCCATCCGTGTTCTGGTTCGTCGGCGGCACTGATCCTGAAATTTACGCGAAAGCCGAGAAGGATGGCAAGGTCGGCGATATCCCCACCAATCACAACCCGCGCTTCGCTCCAGTGATCCATCCAACTTTGGAGACAGGTGTAGAGGCGCTGGTGGTTGCTGCACAGGCCTGGCTGTCAGCATAAAGGCCAAATGACGGTCAACGAACACGTTCTGGTGAGCACGCTGCTGGTTGCCTTCGATCTTGGCGGCACATTCGTTTTCGCGCTCAGCGGTGCGACGGCCGGGGTGAAGCACCGGCTTGATCTCTTCGGGGTTCTGGTTTTGTCCTTCGCTGCGGGCAACTCGGGTGGGATCGCCCGAGATTTGATGATCGGGGCGGTCCCACCCGCCGCAATCAGCGATTGGCGATACATCGCTGTCTCAATCCTCGCCGGCTTGGTTACGTTCTATTGGTATAGAATCATCAACCGCTTGAGCAGCCCGGTGCTGGTGTTCGATGCCGCCGGATTGGCGCTCTTTGCGGTTGCCGGTGCGGGTAAGGCGCTGGCCTTTCACGCCGGGCCGGTTGCGGCGACGCTGCTCGGAATGCTTACCGGAATCGGCGGCGGCATGGTGCGCGATGTGCTCGTGAGCGAGATCCCCACCGTGTTGCGCACCGAGCTTTACGCTGTCGCCGCCCTGATTGGCGCGGCTGTGGTGGTAAGTGGAACGATGCTGCATCTCCCGTCTGCCGCGGCGGCCGCAGCCGGCGCAGTCCTCTGCTTTGGACTCCGGTTAATGGCCATGCGACGCGGCTGGCAACTTCCGATCGCTCGCTCTTTGAACCAATCGGATCCAGAAACGAACGATCGATCAGACGGACAATAGCTCACGGAGGCTCTGGCAACGTTGGGCTCTCAGTCGAGCGTCACACGCTTGATCCTCAACCCAGCCTGCGCCGGACACCCATCGCACCGTCTTCCCGGCGCTACTGTCGACGAGTGACTCGGCCTAGTCCTCCGGCAGCACGCGAACCCAATCCTTAAGTCCTTGCCCGCTGATTTCGTCGCTTTCCGGATGAAGATTCTGTAGGGAGCGCCGAAGCTCGTCGCGCCGTGGGCAATCAATATCTGACGACATTTGCACCTCTCACTTCCGCATGAGCCGGGGATGCCTGCGAGGATCGAAACGCTGCTTGCCGTCCTTCGGACCGCTGTACTGGTTCGCAATTTCATCGAGCACAGGTAACACGGTCGGTGGTGGTACCAGGAGATTTTTGGTGGTGGGTCAGTCCGAAAACCAGCCCGTGGCCTTCTCAGTCATCTGCTGAGCTGCCACCGCCCCCTTTCAAAGCCGGTCGAGAGCCTCGCGGGCGATCCGCAGGTTTGCAGTGGTCCGTGCGTGCTCCGACGGGAAAGCCTGCTCGGTGTAGACCCGCAGCGCTGCCTCGAAGCATTCGATGGCGCGGCGCAAGTTCGCGTCCCGATCACCCGTCAGTAAATCGCCCCAAGCGGTGCCCAGGTTGTTCTGCGTCGAAGCCCATACCAGCGGGATCCGCCGCCCCCAACGCGACTTGGGACGCGCGATGCGCCAAGTTTGCGCGACGTAGACGCAGCGATGCTGAGGCGGTAAGCTCGGATGGAGAACGCTTTCTTTCGGCTGAGGAGGTACTATGCGGGATACAAGAGCGGGAGACCGAGCAGTATTCTTCCTGCTGGGAGCCGCGATCGGCGCGGCGGCAGCACTGCTGATGGCCCCGGCGTCAGGTGCACGCACTCGCCGGAGATTAGTCCGCAAGGGAGAAGAAGTCGCGGAGGACCTGATCGACGCGGGTAAGGAGCTGATAGAGAAGTGCGACGATCTTTGTGAGCGCAGCGGGGAACTGGTGGAGGATGCGACCCACGAGTTGTCCGGGAAGTATCGCGCGCTGCGTGAGCACAGCAAGCAATTGCTGGACGAGGCCGAAACGATCCTCCGCCGTACAAAAAGAGCGGCACTGGCCGGTAATTGAGATGGCGCGCACCGCGGCGGCCCAGTGTTTGAGAAGGGCGGCCATGTCCCTTCAGCACCGCTAAGCGGCCCGAACGGCCCATCGTACTGACCGAGGCCGGGTTCAGGTAGCCTGCAAAGGTGGGAGACTGAAGTTATGGGTCCAAGCGACCAAAAATTCAAGAAGGAAGTAAAAGAGGGAAAGATCCCCAAGCCGATCGAGGACCTTCCCTCCGAATGGGCGAAAGAGGATCGCGAGATCGAAGGCGGTGAACCGGACCTGGGGGAAGTGGACGAAGATCCGTCGGGACGCTGATAAATCACCCGTCGCCGAAAGTGCCGCCGCCCCCAGCCGTTCCTTCCAACGCCGCTTCCGGTTGCTGCCGGACAAAGCTTTGCCGTTTTATGTGGCCGGTCAGGCTTGGCGAAAGACGCGCTCGACGGAACGCCCGGTTTGGCAGCGCACGGCGTACCTCCAGCGCCAAGCGCATTGGCTGCTGTCCCGCTTTAGCCCAGCCGTTTTGGGCTGGGCTTTTGTCCGTGGTGGCGGACGCTCAAGAGCGGATCCCCATTCGATCATGCGCCCTCCGTCAGGAGATCGCCGAACCGAGCCCGACCTCGGGACGCCGCGTCTCCAGCTTGGCTGAAAAAGAAGATCCACCACCGTGTCCTGGTTCCGTTGCCGGAGCCGACCCCGCCCGCCCACCAGGGAGTTCCCGCCCAGTCTTTACGCGCCCTGTACCAGCGGAGCTTCCGCTGCCTCTGACCGACGTAAATAAAAGGCCTTCCGCCCGTGGTTTTGACCAGCCGATTCTCTAGCAGACCCGGACTTCTGGGATGGAGGTTTCGGAGGCGATCCTTCGCCAAACGGATGCGCGCCAAAATGGCCTCAACTTGGACTCTATACGCTGTTGCTGTTCAGTGCTCACTATTCGAGGTGCAACAGGGACAGAAGGGATGCGCGGCGGAAATCGCAGCCGGTGCAAGCAAATGCTTGAAATCTACCGCGACGGGTACGGGCCCGACCGGCAGTTAACCAAACGCGCTGTCCTTTCGGAGACTCTGAGAGACGCGAGCGGAATGGCCCCGTGCAGGGGCCTCGGGGCTAGTCGGCAACTCTCTGGGCAACCCCGGAGAG
>JBAVYH010000104.1:0-35899 GCA_049698695.1 Bryobacteraceae bacterium
AACTGTCCCACAGGCACGGTCCAGGTGTCGCTGACATTTCCGGATTCGACGACTAGCAACGCGGTCAACATCCAAGTGCAATAACACCGCGATCGGAGCTTTTGCCCTTGACACGCAGACGCTCTATGCCGCCGCACACCAGCAAATTGAATTGCCGATCGTCGGCCACAACGTCTGGCCATGCCGATGGCCGTTGTTTCTCGCTGGTCAAATAGGCTCCGATATTGAATATTATTGGGCTCCTCGCGGACCGCGTCCCTCCAATAGTCCGGCCTTGCCGTCTATTGCTCGGGCCGGCTCGAACACGCCGACTCGCACCACGCTGATGGTCATGGGCTTCTCCTGTCCTTGCAGGGTAAGCTCGCCGAGCACCTCCTCATATAACGTCGCGTACTCAATCTGCTTGGTCGCGAGCGATACCCAGATCTGCCCCCAGTAGTCGCTGCGACCCACCAGCGCAAACGCCGGAGTTTTGCCTTCGATGGCGTTGAAGAACGCGCGGTAATCGATCACGGCGCACTCCTGCCCATTGCGTTTGGAGCTGCCGGTCAGAATCAGTTGCAGGTCTCTATTCCGAAAGGTACCCGCGCCCGCCAGGTTCATCGCGCCGGTGTTCGGAACGTGATATGGAATGTTCGGCCTAAGATGGTCGAACTCCGCGACGAAGCCCTCGAACATATGGGTATCCCAGATGAGGTTGCGCTGCTGAATGGCCATGGGCGGGAACCCGTGAAAGAAGTCTGGACTGCCATCCTCGGCCGCCTTTGACCAGGGATAGCTGAAGCCTTCCATGAAATCCTGCTTCTGCGCCGGGCCGAAGTCGTCAGACCATCCGCTGGAGCTGGCGACGGTAACATCGCTCCAGCGCACCACGTCTCCGGGCAGCCCGCGGGTGTACGACGCGGAGTATCGCTGGCGCCCGGCGAGATTGCCCTTCACGTCAAGGTTGTAATAATCGCAAGTGAAATGCCAGGTGCGCGGCGCGGCCTGTGCGAGGGCGCTCGTCAGCAGAAGCGCGCTCGTGATCACCAATGCTCTCATGCCCCCAGTATGAGGCGGCACGAGACCTCTAACAACATGGACGTGCCTGGGCTGGCAAACCAATTGCCACCGATATCTGGTCATAACGGGCCGATTCGAGCAATTGCCGTCGGCCTGTACTTCCCCGAAGCCGGTTTCTGGATAGTTTCCGAGTTGCCGACAAATCATTCCCTATTTCGTTATCGCAAGCACCCGACTGGAACGGCGCATCGAGGCACGTGCTCGTGACACAACCAGATCAGAATTAAGAAAACGTGTAGATCTGAGTACCTGCCCTGCTTCGAAATCACTTGGTTTGAGACGTGCGGCGGCGCAGTTCATCGAAGAAATTCAACAGAAACGTGACGTGCACGGAAGTTTTGTTTTGTTCGGCCGCCGGCCGCGGGACCAAAGCCTCGATTCTTGTACCGTCCGGAGCCAGATCAAAATTCGAGTCGCCGGTGGGCGGACTGAGTTCTTGGTCGGACCAAAGACGAGGCTTACTGGCCGCGAACGATTCGCCAATTACTGTGTAGCCGGCCGCCATGATCCGATTGTCCGGATTTTCAAAGAATAGGTTCTTTCCGTCACGGGACCAGACGGGCATCTTGCCGCCACCGGAGGAAATCTGCCACTTGCCTCTTCCGGCGGTCTCCGGGAACGGCCGGACATACACTTCATAGACGCCTGACTCATCGGAGGCAAACGCCATCCAGCGTCCATTCGGCGAAAAAGCGGGCTGCACTTCGTTCGCGGTTATATGCGCAAACGGTTCGGGTTTTCCGGGCTTGGGATGGTCCGGATCGGTCACATCCAACGGCATGGTCCAAATGTCAAAATTCGCGTTGGCGCCTTGCTGATAAGCCAAATGCCGGCCGTCGGGGGAGATGGAGTAGGGTTCCACCGGAGCCTTTCCCTCCAGCAGCTTCTGCACGTCGCCCGCGCCGTCACTGCGGATCCACAATAGGGCATGACTGTCTCCCTTGACAAACTGGAAAACCATGTGTTTGCCGTCTGGCGTCCAAACGGGACTGTAGCTGAGCTGGGCGAAAAACGTGAGGCGAGAGAGAACGTCATTCTGCAAGTCATACGTGTAGATATCGATACCCTTCCGCTCGATTCCTAGCGCCAGACGCCGGCCATCGGGCGAGAAACGCGGCGTAAAGTAAGCGGCGGGCTTGGACAACTGCGGCTGTATCTTGCGGGAGCCACTTGCATCCAAGACCGCAAGGCACCAAGTCTCCAGCTCCGACTTGCCGCTGCGGTAGACAAAAACCCCAGTTCGCGAAACATCAAACTGCCCCGCCGCTGTATTCGAGCTGCTGGCTACATCATCTAAAACAGGGACGGGGCCGCCTTGGGGTTTGTCCGCCGAACCACTCATGGACAGAGCAAAGAGCGCTCCGCCGTGAACATAAAGGAGATGGCCACTGGCCGTATAACGTCCGAAGTAGCCCCCGGTCTGAAGAACTCTTCTCTCGCCGGTCTTGAATGTCAGCACTTCCAGGCTGGCGCCCTCGTAGTTACTCAGGTTATTGCTTGCTGTGAATAGTACGGCTCGCCCTCCCGGCAGAACCTGGGGCCAACGATGAGTTGCCTCTCCGGCGCGAAGTTGGGTTAATGGTTGGGGGGCTGATCCGCCGGAAGCAGGAATGCGGAAAAGGCCCGCGGTATTGGTGAGCGCGGCGATAATCGTTCCGTCTTCGCCCCAGCTTGCGCCCCGCGCAAAGGGCGCTTCGGCCAAGGTCACCGGGGCGTTGCCGCCGTTCAAGGCGATTTTTTTCAGCTTGCCGTCGGCGAAGAATCCGATCCATTGGCCATCGGGCGAGAAAAACGGGTCGGAGCCGTGCTCGGTACCGGCGATCACGGTTCCAGCCGGCTTGTCCAAAAGGCGGGAAGCCAGCATCTGTTTGCCATCCGGCCCGCGCACGGGATACAACAGCCGCGTGCCATCCGGAGAAATGGTCGCGAAAGTTGCGTCATAGGCTGTACCGAGGTGCGCGTCCGGACCGAGGTCGGCGTCCAGGCGGATGAGCGGAAGATCGCCGGAACCGGACGCCGATCGAGTGGCGTGCCATGCCGTGAACGACGTGACCGCCGCAACCAACAGAAGTGCGCCAGCCATCGTCCAGGGCAGCCAGGTTCGCTTTGCTTTGAGGCTGGGTGCTGGCGAACTTGGTTCCGGCGCTCCTTCTTCGAGAGCGATTCGGACATCGCCAATGGCTTGCCAACGCTTGCGCGGGTCCTTGCGCAAACATCGCTCAACCACGTAGCGGGCGTGGGCGGGCAGTGCGCTCAGATCCGGCTCTTTTCCAAGGACCTCGACCAGAATGTCGGAAACCGTCTCGCCGCGAAACAGCGGCTGGCCGGTGAGCATTTCGTACAACACCACGCCGAAGGCCCAAATGTCGGCGCGCTTGTCGGCCTGCTTGCCCCGAGCCTGCTCCGGACTTATGTAGGCCGCGGTGCCCATAATCATTCCCGCGCGCGTCAGGGAGACGGTGAGGGTGGGCGAGTTGTTAGGATCCGCGGCCTCCTGTTCGCGGCCCTCCACCGCGGCAAGCCCGAAGTCGAGAACTTTGACCACGTCGCCGGGTGTCACCAGAATATTGGCGGGCTTCAGATCCCGATGGACGATGCCCTTGTCGTGCGCGGCTTCCAGCGCTTCAGCAATTTGCCTGGCGTAGTTGAGAGCGGTCGCAAGCGGGAGCGGCCCTTTGAGCGGCTCTCCCGGCACCAACTCCATCACCAAAGCGCGTAAGTTGTTCGACTCTTCGATCCCGTAGATCTGCGCAATGTTGGGATGGTTCAGCGAAGCGAGTACCTTGGCTTCACGCTCGAAGCGCGCTAGTCTTTCGGGATCCTCCGCGAGAGCCGGTGGCAAAACTTTGATCGCAACTTCGCGCTCAAGCTTGGTGTCCTTGGCTCGATACACTTCACCCATGCCACCCGCGCCAATGGGCGCGAGAATGTCGTAGGGTCCGAGTTGTGTTCCGACAGAGAGCGGCATATATGAATGATTCAACTCAGTGTACCCGATTGGACGCGGATAGAGCCTGGATTACGGCGCATCCGGAAACTATCCCGCACCCGGAACGTCGCAAATTTCTCGACGCGAGCCAGAAGTCCGGTTCTGGGAGATCACTCCGATCCGGGTTTCGCACGCGCTGATCCCGCGACGCCGCTGCCGGCGCGCCGTGGCGCCGCCGCAAGGCTACCGATATGGCGCGATATCGCTCCCGCGCATCTGGCGTTGCTAGCGTCGGGACGGCGGTTGTTCTGCTGTTTGGCGACGTATCGTCCATCGGCCCATGACCGGCCGCGCATCGCCATTTTCGATGAACGCCGTTTCACCGGAAGCACCCCCTTTCGGGCACCTTAAGTTACTCTGCTCTTGCGAAGTTCGGCAATTTCCCGCTGTACCGATTGCGGTGTTGGGGTGTAGAAATCAAAGGCCTGAAAGAGCGGTTTGGTGAGTCGCCCGACCAATTCCGGAAGGGCATCGACTATCTCGTCCGTCCTGCATTGCAGCTCCGCGGTCACGCTGTTCTGTCGACAGCGGTGGATGGGCAGGCCGAAGGATCGACGCCACGATGCGAGGGCGCGGCCTGCTAGCCCATCCCAATTGCACCGGAATGTCACGTCGAGCGGGTCCTTAGTCAAGGTTGCTGCAAAGCGGTGTGCGTGTAGGAGAACCTCTCCCATGGTCCAGAGATGACTCGAAATTACCAGTGCCGTCCCAGGCGCGAAACCTCCTTCGAAGTCCTCTTGATATGAGCGGAGCAGGAAAAGCTTGCCATCAGTAGATGCCCGCCAAAAATCATCGGAGCCATCAAACCGTGCTTCGCGCATCCAGCATTCAATTGTGTCGTTGTAAGGGTAGGGTGCGATCTCACGACGCGTGGGCACCCACCACGGTGGCCAGCCCGTCTCGTGACCACGGACTTGATCAAGTGCCCCTCGCAGCTCCTGTAAGTCCAGCCGTGCGAATGGGCCGTTCAGCGCATACGCTACACTCCAAACGCCGGCTGCGTACCGCGAGGGCGTCTCATCTGCCAACGCGCCCTTGACGAGAGCCTCGAATCGTTCGTGTGAGCCACGATCCCACGCGAGGAGATCATCCTGCGTGGGCGGCGGTGGGCTGGCATGATCTTGCTGCATGATGTGCCGAAACGCAGCGAGGAGCTCGTCGCGTGCCGCAAGCATGCACCGACGAATAAGGTCGTCCCACTCACTCGCGTTTTGGGGTTGATCGCTGCAGGGGCCGGGACGGCGAATGTAATACGCGTGGACCCTCACGTGCTTGTGAGCAGGGTCCTCGCTTTTCGCTCTGATTGGGACACGATGACTTCCGGGTACGACGATGACCGGGTGCAACGGTCCGCCATCTGGACCCGCGACCTGAAAAACGGCGCACTGGAAGGGGGGGTCAGCATAGCGTGCGACAATCTGATTGATCAAATCTTGCGAAAACTCCGTGGCTGCGGCAGCCGGGGCGGGTGCCCACGCACCGTCCACCTCATCAAAGCCGATAAGCAGGTAGCCGCCTCCCGTGTTCGCCAATGCCAGCAGCGCCTTTGCTATGTTGGCACGATCCGCTTCGTCGGAGGGCGACAACCAACCCTTGAGCTCAATGTTGAGATCCTCACGCGGGAATGCGACAAGTTCACTCAGGCGTTGGTCGTGGGAGCTATTCGGCATTAGTTCAGCTCGATGCTGGCGGCCTCACTAAGGCAAGCGCCGCGCACCGCAGCGGAGGTCGTGTTGGATTGTCGATGGAAATCCACACGCTTCGTTCCGCGGTCCCGTCCCCACATAGTATAGCAACCGGTCCAAATCGACCCAAGCGCATCGGCCAGCTCCAAGGACAAGACGGTCACGGACCTATCTGAGAGTCGCCCGGCCTCGATCGGGCTGGGCCCCAGGCGGATCGTCCCTGTGACGTGGCTTCCACGTCAACTGGATGGGAAGCGCCCTACCCCACCAATTCTTGGCTTTGAACATGAAGACGAGGATCGTTTGCCGTAATGCTTCGTTCCCGAATCGCCCTTCGCCCGCGATGGGTTTAAGAAACGCTGGCCGGCGTTGGACCGAAGCCGGGACGAGTTTGTTTTCGGCCGGATTCCCCGAGCCTCTTCCATTCTTCGTTGTTTATCAAAGTCGAGCGCGTAATCCTAAGCTTGGCGCAGCCTTCAATTTTCTGGAGCAACTGCCTGACCGCCGACAAGAGATCATGATGAAGCCATGGGCTCAGAGTCACTCGGTCGATGCAGGACAAGGGAACTGGGATGTCCAGCTTTGAAAGTTCTTCATCCTTAGACTCGTAAATCAGCCGAAACTCGTCCTCATCTTGGAATGGGTAGCGTTTGAGAAATGGAAGATCCTCCGTAGCGATCGGCTTTTTTCGGATCTCGTTCAACTTCCGGTAGACAACAGCGTCACCTCGCAACCCCTGCCTTGCGCCCACTGCTTTAAGCAGTTCTGAGCGCCTGAAATGAATGCACACCCCGGTCGATCCGTTAGCGAATACTCGCCAATGGTGGTATCTCTCGCTGGCTTGTGTAAAACAAAGAGCCAAGACGGACTCTAGGTTCTTCCTTCGCCGATACAGTGTGATGTAGTGGGCGTCGTTGTGATCGTCCCAGGATTGTGGATCAAGTAGGGTGATCTTTCGCTCGCTCAGTAGATAAATAAGCGACGGTGTGTCGGTGTAGCGGCGCAGGAGGCCCTGGTTGCCGTGTGTTTTCCCGCTCTTCATAGTCCGTAGTTTAGGCCCGCTCGTCGCCCCCTGGGGATTGCCAGGATCAAGGCCGGCACAGACGAATCCAAATCTTCCAAGTCACAACCCGGCCGGTGCGGCAGGCCAAATCCGCCGACGGGCATGGACCCCGCTTTCCAGGATGTCGCCAGGCCCCGCACGGATGGCTGCGACTGCCCGCCACGTCGCGATATCACCACATAACGCGGTGGATGCGCTTACGTCGGGTCTGCTCCACCCAAACGATCACGCCTGGCGCGGGGCTGACAAGGATACCGTTGATTGATACTGCCAGAAAGGCCTCTTGCAAGCCGGACGGGGCTGCTCCGGGAAGCTGGATGGCCAGTTGGTCGACTCCGGCAATTGCGCCAGGCGCAGGGAACAGCAGGCCGGCAGTCAGCGGCACACTTGCCGTCGAGAGCGACAAAATGGCTCCAGTCACCTCCACCTGGCTGCTCAATGGGCCCGCGTCTGAGGCGGTGACGCTCCCCGTGACCGGAAAAGCGCCGCCCAACATGGCAGCCAAGCCGTTAAGAAAAACGGTCACCGTGCTTCCCGGTTTGGCAGGATTGGCGCACGCGTTTCGGGAGCCGTTCTCGTTCAGCGCCACCGCCGCGAATTCATCAGCGTTGGCCAGCGTCGCGTCGCAGACCGCCGGCGACACGCTCGTATTGAGGAACAGCGACGGGAGGCTCGGCGCGACGGCGAACATCTGGGTGGCCGCGGCGGTGTAGGCACTCGACGAATCCGGAGCGGTCGAAACGGTCATTACCGTTGAGGCTTCGGGCGCCACCTCGAACGGTACCTGCACGTCGATTTGGCCCGAAGAGACGTACAGCAGAGGCGCGGGTATTCCGTCGAAGGTCACCTGCACATCGGCGAGAGACGTGGGGAACGAAGCCTGGCTCGAGGTGAATCCCGATACGCCCACCTGTGGTCCGAGCTGATTACCGAAGAGCGACACAAGCTGACCAGGGGCAACTGTGCCGGCCAGCTCAAATGTGGCGCGGTCAGCGACACAACTGAGTTGTGCACCAGTGGCCGGTTGCGAGAGATTGACTGCCGCGAGGTACACTCCGAGCGCCGGAGTGCCACTGAATACGACGCCGGGAGTGAGCGGGATGCCCACCGGATCGTTGGACTGGCCACCCAGTACGATGCGGCCATCCGGCTCGATCGTGATTACGCTGTCGGGCTCCGCGGCCCACGCCGGATCGCTCAGGATCCGGGTCGCGAGGGTGCTCCCATCCTGCGCGCTGAAGCTCTGAACAACCCCGATTGATTCCATGTTTGTTCCGTCGGGGAGGCATGCAGCAGGAGTATCGCCGGCGGGCGGAGGGGGCGGGCATTGGGAGCTGGTCAGGGTGCTGTCCGGGCCGCTGCACGAGTAGCCGCCCACCACCGGGTTGCCGTTGGAATCGAGTGCCAAAGACGCGCCGCCCTGCCTGACGGACCAAATCACGTTCGCGCCAGTCGGGTCCAGCTTCGTCAGAAACAAACCAGTGCGGTCGTTCGAGCTCGTGGCAGCCGTATAGGGATAATCCGCCGCGTCGGTTGTTCCGGTAACATAAGCGTTGCCGGCGCTGTCCACCGCCAGGCCTGCATTTAACGTATTACCACCGCTGCCCGCCAGGAAGGTGGAGTAGATCAACTGCGTGCCGTCGGCACTGAGGCGCGAAACGTATTGCGCCCATCCCGCGAGGCAGCCGAGGAACAGGTTGCAGTCGAATGCGTTGAAGGTGGCTTGGAGTGCGCCGGGCGTCGTGGGATACGAAACGGAACTCGTACTGCCCGCGAGGAAGATGTCGCCTTGCGGGCCAAGCACGATTTGGGCTCCGCCCACGTCGACTCTGAGGCTTCCACCCACCCCGGTTGCGGAGAACACGATCTTCGTCCCGGAAGGGTCGAGTTTGGTCACGAAGGGATGATCGCTGTCGCCGTCCCATGAGAACGCGCCCGGTGTGGCGGCATAACCCTGTGGCGTCGGTGCGGTTCCGGTGATGATGACGCTGCCGTCGACATCGACCGCAATCGCCGAGGGGTACGCGGACAGGGCGCCGGCAAACAAAGTGGAGTACACCATTGCTCCATTCGGGTCCAGCTTGACCGCGAACGGATAGGTTGCGCCGGAGGGCACGGGCCCGGAGAAGCCGGAAGTGACCGGAAAATCACTCGACTGGGTATAGCCCGTGATGTACACGTTGCCTTGCGGGTCCACGGTCATGGCCTGGGCTTCGTCGTTGCCGCTGCCGCCCAGATAGACGAGGTAAGCCAGCGCGGTCGCGTTGGGATTGAAGCGGGCGGCGACAAAGTCCATCCCATGGTTTGGAATCGGGCTGTTATTGACCGTCCCCACAACGTAGATGTTGCCGGCTGCGTCGTGGCCAACCCCCTGTAGCGAATTGAACCCCAGAGAGGTTGAGAAGGGAGATTGAGCGGAAGTCGAGACGGTTCCGGCTGTGAGGAATAACGCAGCGGCGACAAACGATGCGCGGGCCGAGTCATTGTGCCACAGCAGGGCACCGCGGAGTACCGCCAAACGGCTGATTCTCATCGCAGAAGGATTTGCACCTCTCTGGCTAAAGCGCAAGCGAACCACCATTTCCAGAGGGACTTTGAGCTTAGTTTCTCGGCGCTCTCGTGCCAAGAATGCCATACCCGACCGAGATCGCCGGGCCTTTGGCCGAAAGCCTAAGCTGGAGCCGATAGCCAACCGATCCGGGGAGAGTGGCTTCCACACTTGCCCCGTTTGCTTGATGTCCTTGGCTCACAGAGGTAAGGTCCAAATGGCTACCGATAATGCCCATTATGGGGGACCTAAATGAATGATTTGATTGTAGTTCCGCAAACGAACCAATGGCGGAAGCTAAAGGCGCTGGTGCTGGACAGCGTCTCCTCCCCAATCACGCGGCGCGTCTACAACCTCGGGCTCGACGAGTTCTTCGCATGGCTGTCCGTCCAGGAACCCCGGCCCGGGTTCACGAAGGCGACGGTGAGCGCCTGGCGCGTGGCATTGGAGGGTCGCGGCCTGGGCGCCGTTTCCATAAACGTGCGGATCACCGCCGTGCGGAAACTGGCGGTGGAGGCGGCTGACAATGGGCTGCTGGCGCCGGAGCTGGCCAACGGCATCACCCGCGTGAAGGGAGTGGCCTCCAAGGGCGTTCGCCTCGGGAACTGGCTCTCGGTCCGGCAGGCGCAGACGCTGCTCAACGCACCGGACGTCACCACGACCAAGGGCCTCCGGGACCGGGCCATCATCGCGGTGCTTCTGGGCTGCGGACTGCGGCGCTCGGAAGTGGCGGCGCTGACGTTTGGGCACATCCAACAACGGGACGGACGTTGGTGCATCGTGGATCTCCTCGGAAAGCACGGGCGCGTTCGAACGGTGCCGATGCCGACCTGGGTGAAGGTGGCGATCGATGCATGGACGGACGCGGCCAGGGTTTGCGAGGGCCCGGTCTTCCGCTCCATGAACCGAGGCGATCAAGCGCAGGCGGCTGCGTTGAGTGAAAAGGTGGTCTGGCAGTTGCTTCAGCCGTACGCCGCGGCCGCAGGTGTGGCGGGAATTGCGCCCCACGATTGTCGTAGGACCTGCGCGAAGCTGTGTCGGGCGGCCGGCGGCGAACTGGAGCAGATCCAACTGCTCTTGGGGCACGCATCCGTGCAAACGACGGAGCGATACCTCGGCACGAAGCAGGATCTCGTGAACGCACCGAACGACGGGATCAAGCTGCGGGTCGCGGTCTTGGCTTGAGCTCATCGTTAACGCCGAATGCCGCCATTGGGTGGGACAGCGGGTTGGGAACGTGGGCGACGTGCTCGCCCGACCCACTTTGTTGCCCTCCCTCCCACGCACCTGGTGTACATTGGTGTCGGAAGCGAGACTTTTGCTCGGTGAACCCCATGAGCGTGGATGCGACCGAAACGGGCCGATGGGCCGAATTGTTGGATGGCGTTGAGTCCAAACGCAAGCGTGTCTCGGGCTCGATTCCTGCCGGAACCAAGGCGGATCTCGGTCAGTTCCTGACGCCTATCGATGTCGCTCGGTTCATGGCAGGGATGTTCCGTCACGACCGCGACGAAGTGCGACTCCTAGACCCCGGCGCAGGCATTGGATGCCTTACGGCAGCGTTCGTCGCGGCGGCGGTGTCCGGGCCGCGGCATACGAAGGCCATCCATGCAACACTTTTTGAGGTCGATCCGAAGCTGGCAGGCGAGCTGAAGGAGACGATGGTAGCGTGCAAGGGGCTCTGCTCGGAATCGAGCATCAGTTTCCAGTACGAAATCTTCACCGAAGATTTCATCGACCATACGGCGTCAGGCCTGGCTTCGCCGATGCTTCGATCACTGGCGGTCGACTACGATTGCGTCATTCTCAATCCCCCATACAAGAAACTCAATAGCGAGACCTCCACGCGAAGGATTCTGAGAGCCGCTGGAATCGAGGTCAACAATCTATACTCGGCATTCCTGGCGCTTGGGGCGCGGTTGCTGAGGCACGACGGCGAGTTGGTCGGGATTACTCCAAGGAGCTTCTGCAACGGCCCGTATTTCAAGGCGTTCCGCTACGACTTCTTCTCGCAGATGTCACTTGGCGCCATCCATGTCTACGATTCCCGGTCGGACGCGTTCAGAGATGATGAGGTTCTTCAAGAGAACATCATCTTCTACGCAATCAAAACTCCCACGCAGCTCTCCCAGGTCAGGATTTCGACCAGCCTCGGCCCGCACGATCCTGAACCTCGTGTCCGCTGCGTGCCGCACGAGGAAGTGATCCATCCCGGGGACCGTGAGCGGGTGGTTCACGTAGTGACCAGCGACGCGGGGCAGAGCGCCGCTACGGCCGTGAGGCAACTTCGTTGCGGACTACACGACTTGATGCTTTCGGTGTCGACCGGCCGGGTTGTCGATTTCCGCGCCACGCCTTTCCTCCGCGGCGTTCAGGATCGCAGCACGGTACCCCTCATCTATCCCTTTAACCTGGAGAACGGGCGGGTGGTTTGGCCGAAAGCTCACCCGAAGAAACCGACGGCCATCGTTGCCTGTGACCGCACCCGGGAGCTGCTTATTCCAAGTGAGTGCTACGTTGTGGTGAAGCGGTTTAGTGCGAAGGAAGAGCGCAAGAGAATCGTAGCAGCAGTTTATAACCCCGGCCCCATTGGGCACCGAGTCGTGGGGTTTGAGAACCACCTCAATTACTTCCACATAGATGGGCGCGGTTTGCCCGTTACGCTGGCTCGCGGTCTGGCTGCGTATTTGAACTCGACTGTTGCGGATTCATACTTCAGGAACTTCAACGGCCACACGCAGGTGAACGCGCAGGATTTGCGCAGCATGAAGTACCCAGCGCGAGAGCAGCTACTTGCACTCGGGAAGCGCGCGGGAGAGAACGTCTGCGACGAGACCTTAGTAGATGAACTGCTGCGGCAGTTGGGGGATCAAGCCGACTCAGTCTAGTCCGAGCACATCGATCTGCGTGGCCAGTTGCTCGTATCGCCGAGCTTCCAACTCTCCCACAAATTCACCGATCGGACGGAATGCATCGGTGCGGTAATATCCGGCTTTCTTGTCTTCGCCCCTGCGTTGGCGGGTGGCCTTCTGGCGGCTTTTTAGCGTCCAGATGTCGGTGTACCAGATTCCTCTTGGAACACTATATCGGGTAGGTACGGCATAAGCGTGCACCACTTGGGCATGGAAGACGTATGCCGGTATGCGCGTTTTCTTTACCGCACCAATGATGTCATTGGAATCGTTGACATCTAGCTGAAACTCTTTCATCTCGTCGATTGAGCCGGGGCCGGTCTTGAGTTCGATGTGAAAGATCGGCCGGTAAGCCGGAAGCGTGTCTGCCACCAAGAAATCGAGCGCTGCTAAATCAACGGCCAATTGCTTCTTTGTCTTCGCTCCCCTGGCGTATGGCGACAACTGAACAACTTCAGTCTCCTCGCAGCTAAGCTCCGGGAACCGCGGCCTAACGAACTCTCGCCAGAAGTCGAACACCGCCTGCGACGCTACAAACGTCTTCTGGTACGCAAGGATGACGCCCCAACATATTGTGCAGGCGAACCAGAGCCTGAGCGTTACGGTAACCCGGCGATTGCACAGGGCGCAATAGCCTGTCAGTGTTTCGCCGTGATAGATCGGTGGCCGATTGTTGAAAGCCTCCACCGTCAGGCGCTGAGCGCAATCGTCGCATAAGTAGATGTGCTGCACCGTCCGGCAAGTCTTGTGATTAGTCTCTCTTGCACAAGCCTCCCAAAACGGACTGGACCGTGGCAGTGTGTCTGTGAACGCTGGCATGTTTGTCCTCGGGCTTCAGCCAAAAGCAAGGCGAAGCAGATTGGCGAGATTCAGAACAGAAGCCCGATTATCCCGCGCAAACATGAGCGCGCACAAGGGGCAGTGGATCAGCCGCATCCGATCGTGCAACGGCGCCACCGCAAATACACGTGATGCTGGCAGTACCGTTGCCTTTGATGACAGCGCTAATCCCTCTTATCGGTAGTGGTCGCGAGGCCGGTCTAGCGCGTCTGCCTGGCCACGGTTTTGGCTTTGGGTGCGGCTCGGGGCGCCGGTCGCCGCGTTGGTCGTGTTGAGCGCCACTGGCGCAATATGGGCAATCCTGGCGCGACGGGCGCCTTTTTCGGTGTGCCGGTAGGAGTCCTTTAGCGTTGACTTGGTCTTTTGTTTGCCGCCGGGGGAGCTTCGATGCGGTTAAAAATCTTGTCGGAAATCCGAAGGCTCTCCGGGTATTCGTCGCTCGGCCCTTGACGCCTGGTATCCCCGTTGATTGCACACCCTCTACCAATTCTCCCTTGCCCCATGAATCGGTTGATTGCTGTGGATGCCCCAACCGGCGACAGCGCGGCGGGCATCGAAGCCTCACTTGGGGTGGTGCGTCTGAACTCTCTTCCGTTCGATCACGTCCTGATTGCAGGTTACCCAATTCACTTTCACCTGGTCCCGGTAGCCCTGCAGTCGTTCGGCCGCGATCACAAGGCAGAGTTCGTCGGCAAGACTCTTCTTTAGGCGTGCATCATCCTGCCACCGCGGGTCGGCGATCCCCCGTTTAAGTAGCATTCGCGCTGCGGCTTCAACCAATTTCTGCTTTCCGTGGGTTCGTGATTTGCCAAGGCACTCTTCGGCCCCGGCGCTGCGGGCATGCGCCAAGCAGCAGAACGTTCCGTGTCGATAGGACCTGCGAGGCCGGGGATGCAGAAAATAGCAGCCACACCGATGGTATCGGCACTTGCATAGGCGATCCTTCCAATCGCTTGCCATGATTCCAAGAAAGTGGCGTTTTGCCTCAATGATTTGCGCTTCAAAGAAGTCCCGTACGCCGCCCGAATAAGCGGTCGGTAGCGCAACAGAAAGCTCGAGGTCATAGCAGTTGGGATCATTAATAGTCAGACTCAATTCCGGCCTTGAGTTCTCAAGGTATTCCCAAAGGGCGAACAGAGCATGTTGGGCCTTACGCAGATTCCGTCGCCCAGGCCATTCACTCCCGTCCGCATGTCGTCCGGTCCCAAGCCACGCGTCTACATAGACTCTGAGATGAGCCGACATGAGAGGGTCGCGGAACGGGTAGGATTCTTGTCGCGAGATCGTCTCCGGAAGTTTCCAGCCGTGCGTATGCGCTTGCGACGGGGGATGAATAGTCGGCGCCCTTGCAAGGTAATTCTGGAGGAAGCCCCCCTGCCGAGTTTCTCCAATCTCCCGGGTGGCGTCGTCAGCCCACTGCCGAAGGATTGCGTCGGCGGGCCCAACTCGCTGTTGCCCTGCATCGGATGGCTTATCAGCATGCATTCCCTCCAAGAACTTCTCCAGAAATCGAGCATACGAGGATGGGCTGGGTGGTGCAAGGTTGAGGACCGTTTTGATTGTCTCTTCCGTGATCCAGTTATGGATAACCATGGCGCCTGCTCAAAAGGTGATAGAAGAAATACCTCCAAGAATTCTACCAAACTTCTAAACATGGATTCTCCGCGTCGGCGCGTTTTGATGAAAGCACGAGGTCCTTTTGATGACGCCGAGATATGCAAAGGTGAGCGAAATTGCCACGAGATTCAGAGTTTCGGTTGATGCGGTTTATCTCTGGATCAGGCAAGGCAAGATTCCACCCGACTGTGTGGTCCGTATTGCCGGTACCGTCCGTGTGGACGAGGAACAGTTTCAGCAGCGCCTCCGCTCAGGAGCACTGTGCCAACCACGTCGGCGGAGGCAACCTATTTCTGGTGGACCCGAGGTCGGCGGGCCGCACGCCGCGACGCCTTCGGAGGACAGCTTCACAACTGTCAGAAGCGGGCCGGCCAATGAGCGCAGGTGGCCGAGCCAAACCAGCGGGGTCCAACCCGAGCACGCGTGAAGCCCGGAAATGGTGGCCGCAGAAAAATGACCGTCCCGCTTTCAAACTCTTCCTCGAGAGACCCGCTTGAAGTGAGATCCGGGCGTATTACCGTGCCAGACATCGCTCAGCGATTGGATATCGGGCGCCGGGCGGAGCCTGCGGCCACTCCGGTGGACTCCTTTGAGAGGGGCGACGGGGACAAGCTCGACGGGGTCATGCTGTGAACTTCTCGGCGCCAATTCGAGGTAAGGTCCCGGTGTACCGGGACAGCATGGCGCGAAGAAGATTACAGCAAAAAGGCGATCTATTTCGAAGCGGCGGGTACTGGATGCTGCGCTGGCACGAGGACCAGATCGATGCCGACGGCCAATTCAGGCGAGGATGGAGCAAGTCCGTCTGCATCGGGCCTTGTGAAGGGCCGGGCGCATTCACCGAAAAAGAAGCTCGCCGCCTGGGATGGGAGAACTTTCTCTCGCGCCTAGACCAAAACAATCGCACGCCGCAGTCCATCATGACCGTGCGCGAGTTCGTGACGCGCAAGTTTCTCCCGCAGCACGTCGCGTATAAGAAGCACGGGGGCCGGGAGCATTACGCTTCGCAGCTCCCGTTCGTACTCGACGGGGTTCCCGACAAAAAAATCCCGCGGGGAGGCAAAACCAGATTCCGACCTGGCGAGGAGCCGCTGCCGGTTACGCGTAGGTACGGATTAGCCGGGATGCGGCTTCGCGATGTGCAGAAGTCGGAAGTGCAGCAATTGGTCGGAACCATGCTGCTCCGCGGCTACAGCGTGCAGTCGGCCAAGCACGTGAAGACCACGGTCTCGGCCATCTACACGCACGCCCAAAAGGAGGGTTGGTTCAGCGGGCCCAACCCGGCGCGGTTCGTCGAGTTGCCGGAGATGGCGCGGGCAACTCCGCATGCGCTGAGCTTGGAGCAACTCGCGAACCTTCTGCAGATCTTGCCGGAAACTGTGCGGTTGATGGTGTTCCTGGCGGTCATGACCAGCATGAACATCGCCGAGATCTGTGGCCTGAAGTGGAAGCGGGTCAATCTGACCAGCGCGCCGATCATCATGGATGCGGATTTACTGCCGGCCTTCAAGGCCGGTGTGCGCGAGCAATGGTACAAGGGCGAATGGGGATCAGTAAAAGCCAAGGCGCGCCGCCGCAACGTGCCTCTGCCACAATGGGCGGTCGGCCAACTCCTGAACTTGCAACACCGGCCGAAATGGGTGGGCCCTGAGGATCCGGTGTTCGCGGGCGTGGGCGGCCGGCCCCTCTGTGAGAATGCCATCCTCCAGCGGCACCTAAAGCCGGCGGCCGCAAAGTTGGGCACGCCGTGGCTGAGCTGGCACCATCTCCGGCATACCTTTGCAACCCTGGCGGATGGGGAAAAGATCTCGATCGGCGAGAGGAAAGAACTGATGGGGCACGCGAATGCCGAGATGACGTTGCACTACACGCATACGCCCAGCGAGCAGGCTTGCGATGTGCTGGAGCACCTTGCCGAAAAGCTGGTAAAGGCCGCGGATTTGGAGGTGGCCAAGACGAAGGTGATCCGGATGAAGAAAGCGGCGGGGTGATGAGAAGTCGGCTGGAACGGTTGGTTTCTGTCCACGTAAAGTCCACAAACGGCATGCAAGCCTATGAAAACACGTGGCGGATCTTTTGCCTCCGGAGCAAAAGGTCGGTGGTTCGAATCCACTCGGGCGTACCATCCTAAGCTTTCCAGAATCACCGATTTACCTTCCGCCTTCAATCTCATGCTGCCCCCGAAAAGCGTCAAAACGTATCAGAACCGTATCAAAACCCCGTCAGGCGCACTTCTCCGTATCAGAACTCGTGGTAGAGCCTGATTCGCTGGCCCGGCGGTTTAGCTTGGCCAGGGCCTCACGCTTCATTTGGAGCTTCATTTGCGAATACGTCTTGAATACCTGCGCGTCAGTCTGCCGCAGCATCTGCGTCACCCACTCGTCGGCAACGCCACCGGAACTGAGCGGCGTGGCGTACGTGGAGCGAAGATCGTAGAGCCGGAAGTAGGGCACCCCAGCTTTCCGGAGCGTGGTTTCCCAGGCCTTCTTGAACTCGGTCTGGTGCCCGGTCCGGTTGCCGTCGCTGGGGAACAGCCACGGGCCGGGGCCGGCAAGTTCGACCTGCCTGGTGAACGTCTCCCGGAATTGCGCGGACACGCCGGGCCACGCGGTAAGCCCGTTCGGCTAACCACACACGGTCAGGGCGACAGCGAGTTGTCATGTGCAGGTCTTGCCGTCCATCAGGCAAGAAGTGCTGTCTCCGCCGCAATTGCAACAAGGGATTCTCGCTCGCCATTCTTGTGGTTTAAACGGTTCAAAGGGCGACCATTGGGGTGAAAGAAGCAATCGCCTGGAAACGGCCCGCAAAGTGCCCGCTGCTCGGTATGCGCCGAACCTATCTCCTAGCGGTGACTGCTTCGATTCTGGCTCTGGCGGGCGCGGGTGCAGCCGGACCACCGAAAGAGCGCGCTGGGGCTCCGGTTCCCAGGAGTCTTGCTGCCAGCAAAATAGAGGACTCGACGAAGACCAGCGGGGTGGGTCCGGGAGCGACGGGGCCAAGGGTGACGCGGGCGCAGATTCTTCTGGACCGGGCCAGGTTCTCGCCGGGCGAAATTGACGGTGTCTACGGCGACGATTTTGGGGTTGCGGTCAAGGGATATCAGGAAAGCCACGGTCTGAAGCCGACCGGCACAATCGATGCCGAGATGTGGCGCCTGCTCGATCGCGACGCCGGCCCTGTTCTGTTGACCTACACGATTACCCAAGCGGATGAGAAAGGCCCGTTCCTGCCACTGCCGACCGAGGTCCCGGAAATGGCGAAGCTGAAGTGGCTTGGTTTCGAAACGCCGGAAGAGGAACTGGGCGAGAGGTTCCATATCTCGCCGAAACTGCTGGCCGAGTTGAATCCCGGCAAGAAACTGGACACGGTGGGGGAGCGGATCACCGTGCCGATTGTGCGGCGCGGCGCTCTCGGCCTAGCATTACGCGTGGTGGTGTCGAAGTCAAAACGAACCGTCATTGCCTACGGCGCGGGCGGCAAGGAACTGGCGCAGTATCCGTCCACCATTGGCGACTCGCACGATCCTCTGCCGATCGGTGATTGGACCATCGTTGGCATTGTGCACTACCCGTGGTTCAACTGGGACCCGAAGCTCCTCTGGAATGTGGACCAGAAGCTCCCGAAAGCGGAACTCGCGCCGGGTCCGAACAATCCCGTGGGCGTTGCATGGATCGGTCTCTCAAAAGAGGATTACGGAATCCATGGGACGCCGGATCCTGGGAATATCGGGCACGGCGTGTCGGACGGGTGCATCCGGCTGACGAACTGGGATGTGGATGAGTTGTCGCACATGGTTCGCCGGGGTACGCCGGTCGTCCTGGAGGAGTAAGCGTGAGGCTCCGGGTTTGCGCTGCCGGGTTGTCGGCAATGTTGCTCGCCGTTGGAGCGACGGCCTCCATTTTCGAGATGGCTCCGCCCATTCGCGGACTCACCCTCACGAATCTGCGGGATACGTTCGGAGAGGTTCACGACGGACATAAACATGAGGCGACCGACATTATGGCGCCGAGAGGGACACTCGTGCGCGCGGTGGTATCCGGAACCATCCGCAAACTGTTCCTCAGCAAACCGGGCGGCAAGACAATATACCAGTTCGATGAAATGGAAGCGTATTGCTACTACTACGCGCACTTGGACGGGTACGCGAAAGGGTTGCGTGAGGGAATGCGGGTCGAGCGTGGGGACGTCATCGGTTTTGTGGGATCGACGGGGAATGCAGATCCTCGCTCGCCGCACTTACATTTCGCGATCTCCGAGTTGGGGCCTGAAAGGCTGTGGTGGAAGGGGACGGCCGTTGATCCGTATCCTTTTCTGGTAGACGCGGTGAAGCGTGAGAAGTAGCGGATGATCTTTGTCCTGTTAGCGCCACAACGAGGTTCGCCCGGTGGTTCCCAGGACGAGTTCCAACGGATCTTAAGCCGCTATATCCGCGTTCGGCCAATTGATCTCGTCAGGGCAGTCGAGGAAACGTGCGGATGATCACTGGCGACGGCCAGGTCCGGGATATGTGGGAATCCACGTCGATGTACCCTGGGGCTTCTAATCGCCGGTCGGAGACCGCTGTACTGCCTGGGGGCGAAGCAATCGCGGTGAGGGCCACAGCGTCGTCGGTCGCGCTATCTTGCAGGAATTCGTCAATATGCTGTTCCATTTCAGCCGGAAACTGAGGTGCTCGCCCCACCAGTTTCTCGCCATATGCCTTGAGTATTACTTCTCTGAACACCGGAAGTGCGGCCCTGGCGCCCGTTTCATCGGGCCCGAGCGAACGGTTGTCGTCAAAGCCTATACGGACAGCGACGGTGATTCCTTCGGGGCCGTAAGTGGACCCCACGAAAAGTGCATCCTGGAACTGGTTTGTGGTTCCCGTTTTTCCCATCACAGCGATCGGGAACCCGGGGGAGGCGCAGCAGGCTGGGAAATTGTCCTCCACCAGCCAACAAACCGTGAGCACCACGAACGACTCCGGGCAACCCGTCATCGTGATCCAGCCCGGCAATTCGCAGATGATATACCTGCCATATTACGATCCCGCTTTCATCTGGGGGCCTCCTCTGTACTATCCATACGCAAATTGGTATTACCCCAGCGGCTACTTCGGCTTTGGCGTCGGCATACCGATGGGATTGTACTTTGGCGGCGGATGGGGTGGATGGGGCGGATGGGGTTGGGGGTTCGGCTGGGGCGGCCACAGCATCTTTGTCAATAACAGCTTCATTCACCGGTACAATTTCAACTCCAGAGGCAGTGCCAGCCTAAGTGGGAGAAGCGCATGGGCCCACGATGCATCGCATCGCGACGGCGTGCCGTATTCAAACGCTGCCCTGGCCAATCGTTATCGAGGCAACGTCCGCCAGAATCTGCAAACGCGCGGATCGTCCGGACGAACGCAAGCCCGAGGCGCCGCCCAATCCGGAGGCGAGCGAATGGGCAACCGGCAGATTGCGCCAAGCGCACGCGTCCAGAATCGTAGCGCTTTCGGCGGTGTTCGGGAGGGCAAGGCGGCGCGGACGTATAGCGACCATGGGTATTCGCGTCTCGGAGCAGCCCGGAGCGGCGGCGGAGGCGCTTCGCGCGGCGGAGGCGGTGGCATGCGCGGAGGTGGCGGTGGCATGCGTGGCGGCGGTGGTGGCGGACATCGATAGGAGCGAATCATGCGGAAAACCAATTTGATCGACTCGAAGAGTAACTCACGGCCGCTCACACGGCTCCTGGCCGTCGGCTTGGTGGTTGGGACAGCTCTACTGCAAGCCGCACCAAAGGACGCCCAGCGGACATTTACGACGCCGCAGGAGGCCATTCAGGCGACCATCGATGCAGCAGAGCGCAACGACACGGCGGCCCTCCTCCAGCTATTCGGACCTGAGGGTAAGGACATTGTCGAATCCGGCGATCCAGCGGAAGACAAGGATCTTCGGACCGAGTTTGCGCGGTCCGCTCATGAAAAGCTTCAGATTGATGCGGACCCCTTGACGCCTGACAGGGTGGAATTTACGGTGGGGGCTCAGGAGTGGCCGTTTCCGGTTCCGGTTGTTCTCAGGAACGGCAGATGGCAACTCGATTCGGCCAGCGGGCGTCTCGAGGTTCTCGCACGCCGGATTGGCAGAAACGAATTGGATGCCATAGAGGTTTGCCGCGGCTACGCAGAAGCGCAAATGGAATACGCCGCAGCGGAGCACGACGGAGACCGCGTGCTGAAATATGCGCAGAAAATCGCAGCCACACCTGGCGCGCAGGACGGGCTGTATCTGGGCGGTGTTTCCGATAGTCTCGTTTCGCAGCCTTTCGCTGAGGCCGCAATCGCGAGTCCGTCCACAATGGGTAAGAAGTCAGAGCCGTACCACGGATATTACTACCGCGTGCTCAAATCTCAGGGGCCGGACGCTGCCGGAGGCGCCTTCGACTACGTGGTGAACGGTAAGATGATTGGCGGCTTCGCTCTGGTCGCTTGGCCCGCAGAATATGGCGTGTCCGGAGTGAGAACTTTTATCATCAATCACGATGGAGTGGTTTACGAAAAAGATCTGGGAGCCGGAACGGCCGTGCAAGCCCGACAGATGACGCGTTTCAATCCCGACAAATCCTGGCAGCCGCTGGTCCTCGAGTAGCAACGCGCGCGACCGATTGGCGACAGAAACACCTCGGGTAACCCGGACGGTTTCGGCATCCGCAAGCCATACATACATGTCGCTGGAAATCACAATCGGAGAACGCGAAGGAATCGGCATTCTTGGGTTGAATGGACATCTCACGTTCGGTCAGGAGGACCTGGAATTTCGAAGTGAGTTGGACCGGCTGGTCCAGGCTGGAAAGACTCGCCTAGTATTGAACCTCGACCGTCGGCCGTCGGGATCAGAAGATGTAGCTCACACCTAACATGGGCGTGAACTGCTGAAAGATTCCGCGGGCGGTGCTGTTGGGCGCCGGCACGATCTGCCGCTTGGGGAAGGTCGTCAAGTAATCGCGAAAATCGAGCCGGAGTTGGACGTGGTCGGCGAGACGGTATTTCACGCCGCCGCCCAGGTCGAATACGGGTTTCCATTCATCGCGCTCCACCAGGGTTGCCACGGCGGCTAGCGGCTGCTGCTGAGGCGAAGGTCCGTTGGCGATGTAGCCTTTGATTCCCACTCCGGCAGCGAAGAAGGGGCGCAGGCGGCGCTCCCGCCTCCGAGTGTACAGCAACAGGTCGTACGTCACGGTATGAGAATGCGCGTCCATCTCCTCGCGCACACCAGAGGCGGTGAGCACGGCGTGCCCGTCCTGGTACGTCCAGCGCAGTTCGCCGGAAAGGAAGTCGTAGGGCTCTTGGCCGATGACCGCGCCGGCGGTGAATCGATTCAGAATTTCGGCCGTGGCCGTCTGGAAGTTGGGCCCAAATACGGTTCCGCTACGGTAGGCGCCGTAGCCCACGCTGCCACCCACCTCCCAATCCTGCGCCATGCCGGCGGATGCCAGCACGACCGCGATCGCCACGCACCTCACCCGCATATTCTAAGTACATACCTAGGTGCGGGCCCTCCGCAACCCAGGGTCCAAGATCGGTAACTTGCCGCGCGCAGGGCGGTCGCCGGGCAGTTTTCCGAGTCTCGCGCCGCTGCGAAGCCGGCGCCTTCGACGGTGCGCTGGGCGGAGTATTTAGTCAAAGAACCCGGCTGGCTCCTCATTCTCCTTGCTTGCGGGGGTACGCTCCATCCCTGGATCGCCGGCAGTGTCTGCGAGCGCCCTTGGGTCAGGTGAAGGGTACCTCCGGATGACGAAGACACCAAGCGAAGCTGAGAAGCGCGATTAGCGGACAGCCTATCCCATTTGCGAACAGTTGGCCTTGTCTCGTCCCTCAATTTTTCAGCGACTTGCCGGTGGCGACCCAGCTGCATAACCGGCCACAAGCCTATGCAACTCTGGCAGGACATCCGCTATGGCGTGCGCACGCTGCGCAAATCGCCCGGGTTTTCGCTCACCGCCATCGCCACCCTGGCTTTGGGGATCGGCGCCACCACGGCCAATTTCAGCGTTTGCGACGCCATGCTATGGAAGCCCCTGCCGCTGCCGAATTTGAGCCGGCTGGCGATGGTGTTGCAACGGGTTCCCGGCGATCCGAACGACTGGCGGCAGATGGCCCCGGCGGACCTCGTCGACATCCAGCAGCAGCAGGCGGTGTTCGAGGGCGTCGCCGCGTGGGATGACGAGCTGTGCAACCTGGCTGGCAACGGCGCCGCGCCGGAGCGCGCCAGCCGCTACATGGTGACGCCTAATTTCTTCGCCCTCGTGGGTGCCCAGCCGGCTCTGGGCCGCACCTTCGCGCCCGATGAAGACCAACCCGGGCATGAGCACGTGGTGGTTCTGAGCGACGCTCTATGGAGACGCCGCTTCGCCGCCGATTCCGCCATCGTCGGCCGCGATATCCGCATCGACGACGAAGACTACCGCGTGATCGGCGTCATGCCGCACAAGTTCGTGTTCCCCATGACCTCCGAGTTGTGGACGCCGCTGGCGCTAACGCCCGCCGAGCGTAACGGGCGCGCCAGCCTGTACCTCTCCGTGATGGGCTTGTTGAAACCGGGACGCACGGTAAGCCAGGCCGAAGCCGAGGTGGAGACCATTGCGTCGCG
Organism: Bryobacteraceae bacterium; assembly: GCA_049698695.1. Taxonomy (GTDB): domain Bacteria; phylum Acidobacteriota; class Terriglobia; order Bryobacterales; family Bryobacteraceae; genus Bog-375. The sequence goes on from JBAVYH010000104.1 coordinate 23,323, forward strand.
GCTGGCGCGGGAATACCCCGATACCAACAAGGAGCGCCGCTTCTTTTCGATGGGCGCCCACGATTTTTTGATTGGCACTTATACGCATCAGTATTCGATCATGATGTTCGTCTCCGTGCTGTTCGTGCTGCTGATCGCCTGCGGCAATGTGGCCAACCTGCAATTCGCGCGCGCCTTGGGCCGCTCGCGCGAAGTGGCGGTGCGCGCTGCCCTGGGGGCCGGGCGGGGGCGCCTGATCGCCCAATACCTCACCGAGAGCCTCACGCTTTCGCTGGTGGGCGCGGGCCTCGGTTTGGTGATCGCCAGTTGGGACATCCAGGCCATCCTCGCCGGAATGCCCGCGGAAGTCGCGAAATACATCCCCGGCTGGTACGACATTCGCATGGATCAACGCACCCTGCTGTTCACACTGCTCGCCGCCGTGGCCAGCGGCCTTCTCGCCGGTCTGGTGCCCGCCTGGCAGGGCACGCGGTCCAACCTCCACGACGCCTTGAAGGAGGGCGGACGCAGCGCGTCGGCCGGCCGCGGCCGCGCCCGCTTGCGTGCAGTGCTAGTGGCAGCCGAAATCGCCCTCTCGATGGTGCTGCTGGTCGGCGCCAGCCTGATGATCCGCGGCACCGGCGCTCTTCTGAACAACAGCCAATGCTTCGAGCCGGCCACGCTGCTCACCTTGCGTCTTTCGATCACTGAAAACCGCTACCCCAAGAGCAGCCAGCAGGCCGCATTTTACCGGCAGGTCGTGGAACGCGTCGAAGCCACTCCGGGTGTCCGCACTGCTTTCGCCGTGAAATGCATGCCCTACAGCGGCCATTATTACGGCCGCCGCTTCACCATCGAGAATCGTGTCCCCGTCCCCGGCAACCAGCCCGCGGCCCTGTTTCAAGTGGTCAGCCCGAATTACTTCTCGACCATGCACGTTCCCCTTCGCCAGGGGCGGTTCCTCATCCCCTCCGACGGGCCCGATAACCAGCACGTCGCAGTGATCAGCGAATACACAGCGCGCCACTGGTGGCCGGGCGAACCCGCGCCCATCGGCAAGCGCTTCCAGTTCGATTTGTCCCAAGGCTCCGGCGAGTGGGTCACCATCGTCGGCGTGGTTGCGGATGTGCCGCGCGAGCCGTTCGAGCGCGGCCCGAGCTCGGTGGTCTATGTTCCCCTCGAACAATTTCCGCAGGCGCACATGGATTTCGGCGTACGCACCGCCGGCGATCCCAGGCTCTTTGCGTTCGCAGTGGTCAAAGCCATCCATTCGGCGGATCCGGAAGAGCCTATCACCGGCGTGCTCTCCTTCGAAGATCTGGCCAAGCATGAAACCCTCGGGTTGATCTATGTGGCCGTCATCATGGGGTTTTACGGCTTGGTGGCCTTGATTCTCTCGTCTGTCGGCGTCTACGGCGTGATGAGCTACCTGGTCTCGCAGCAGACTCACGACATCGGCGTGCGGGTCGCATTGGGCGCGTCGCAGCCGAGTGTTCTCGCCATGGTTTTCCGCCGCGGCCTGATCACCGTTGTGGGCGGCATGGCGGTAGGGCTAACGGCGGCTTACTTCATGACGCGCTTGCTGGCCCTGCTGATTTTTGGCGTGCCCGCCAGCGATCCCGCCACGTTCGTGGGCATTCCTCTGGTCTTGCTCGCCGCCGCCGCACTGGCTATCTACATCCCCGCGCGCCGGGCCACGAGTATAGACCCGATCGTCGCATTGCGCTACGAGTAAGGGCCCTACCCGTGTTCACAATAAGTGGCACAGAGGGGCAGGAGGGGGCAGGGGGTGTCAGCGGGTCGGCAACCTCATGTAAACAATTGAAAGCGAAGTGGCTTAGCCGCCAGTTCGAAGTGGCGGCAGCGGCGGCGCTAGATGGACACGCTATTTGTCAATTTCGCCAAAACGTGAGTTTTCCACAGAGGCCTCAACGAAGAATCAAGGGGTTAGCGCAGTCCAGCGCAGCCGCTTGAAATGGCGGTGGATTTCGGGGCACGGAAAAGTGCGTGGGACGGAGCTGGAAGGGGTTAATCTTTTGAGCCCCGATTCACTGAAATAAGCGGGCGAACCTTAGCCATTGGATGTGGGGGGCTGCGCCATTACAATAGGCGGCGCGCCACTACAATAGGCCGCGCCGCTATAACAGGCGAGGATCAGTCACCGTTCGCTTCAGTGCACGCATCTCGAACTCAGCTTCAAGCCATGACGCGGCCAAATCGATAAGTTGGGCGGCGTCCGGCTCGCTCTTGTACTTCTCGCACACTCTGAACATTCGCGCCAAAACACTGGGCGGAACTCCTCCTTGTCTCTTGGCTCCTTCGTCGGCCGCCTGAAGAACTCCGCGCTGCTGATCACTGTCGAGCAACGAAAACTCCTGCCGTAAATGCGCCATAAGCAGATGCCGCTCAGTGGCCTCTGCCAAATTCCAAACAGCCGTTAGCGCTGCGACACTCGGCAGTTGTTTGCCTCCTTCGTACCTACTCACAGTGTTCTGGTTGCAACCGATCTTCGATGCGAGCGCTGCCTGGGATAGGCCGAGGCGGGATCGGATCCTGCGAATAGCGAGGCTGAAACTTTCCGCTTGCTTTATCCGCGCGCTGGATGTATTATCCATATGAAGGATATCCGGGCGATGGATACCGACACTTTGGAGCATAACACCTATCAGTCCCCCGATAATCCAGTCGGAACAGCGATCCGCGCAATTCGTACCCGACTGGGACTCACCCAGGTGAAGTTCTCAAGAATGCTCTCAATCCAGCAAAACACACTGAGCCGGTTCGAGACGGGGGATGCGAAGCCCTGCACAAAGCGCCTCATCCAGTTGCTCCGTTGGGCGCGAGCCAACGGAGAGAAGGGGCCGCTCGTAGCAGCCCTTGAGCAGCGCGGAATATCAGCCTCTGAGTTGGTGACGCTGTTCATTGCGACACCTTCAGGCTCTCCGGTTGTCCATCAGACCGCGATGCCCGAAACCACAGTTTGTTCAGACAAGGGGGTTTCCTGAGTGCCGCGCTGCCTGATTTCGCCTGCGATTGCGGACCTCCTGGAGGGCTATTGCCTCCGGAACGAGCCGGCTCGGATGGCCGTTCAGGCTATATTTGACCTGACAGGCGAACGCTTCGCGGAGCGGACGATTAGCCGCACGATGTCGAAGTGGCGCGCGCAGAGAGCGCGTGTCTCCAGTCTTCGCGATCTTGGCATCGGAATAGCCGCGGTGCGCGGCGACGAGCAGGCCGTACAGTCGCTCACCACGCGGGGGCTATTCGCTCCAGGCGAGGGGCCGGCGCGAACAGATGAGCTGGTGCGGTCGCTGCAGCGTTTCATCCGGAGGCCTACACCCGAGGCCATGGCTGAGATTCTCTTCTCCTGCCTCATCTACCAGATTGGCGCGGGACTCGCCGGGCGCAAGGGACAACCTCATGCGTAATGGAGAATGGCCGATAGCGGGGCCGTCGCGCGAAAAAAGCAAGTTACCGGACACCCTGCTAAAGATCCGCGCGGCTGTGGTTCTGCTCTCTGCGCCGTGGGGATCTAAGAAAAAGACAGCCGAGGATCTGGGCCGCGAGTTCAGCTGGCTTGGGGTGAGATTCTCGATACGCTCGCTCCACCATTGGCAGCAGAGGTACCACTGTTTCGGCCCCGATGGGCTCAGCCGGCAGCATCGGAGCGACCGCGGGTTTCCGCGGCGCAGGGAGGCCATCGTTGCGTAGTTCCAACGTTCGAAGGATCGGAGTCCCGCAGCGCACGGGTGACGCCGCTGGCATCGGAATGCTCCCGATCCCTGACCCGCGGACGTGGCCCACCGAAATACGAACGTGGTATCGCGACGCTGTTGGTGAATGCAGCCCGCTCGACGTCTTCCTCTTCAACCACGGGCAGATGGGCGCCGCATACCTCCAGGACGCAATTACGGCCGCGGCTGTCCTGGAGGTCGATCCTTCGGAATGGATCACCGAGCGCGGCTTTCCCGTTTTCATGTTCAGCTTAGCCAAGATTGGCGAGGTTGAGCGCCGTCTGAGTATGTGCGGCTACACCGTGCATGTCGTGGAGACGGCCGGGGGACAAAAGAAGCGGAGCAAACAGAGGCGCGCGCCCGTCGTGAGCATCGCTTGCGCGCGCCCCAGAGAGAAGGGGCCTAAAACAGAATGACTTCACGGCATTCTTCCACTAAGACGGGAAAGCTGAAGCTGGTTTCCATCACGCAAGGTGAAGGCTTCATAACTGGTGCCGTCCGGGAGCAGCGGGCCGAGCTCCATAAACTGCTGGATGAGATTCTGGGCAGCGACAACTGCGACTTGCTTCAGACTGTTGTCGCAAACCTTAAGGGGTACGTCCAGGTCGCACGGGCTACGAGGGCTGCCGGACAATAGCCCATGCCCTCATCCGCCAATGCCCGCAGGTCCGATCCGGTGAAGGCGCTAAGCTGTGCGCGGAAGTCCGAGTCCGCCGCGCAGCCATCGCAGGTTCAGGATTGGACGATATCGCCCAGCGGAAAACTTACGGGCGATCCGGCGGGATCGCTGGCGCTGGGCATGGCGCCGGCGGGCGCGCTGAACGGGAGCGAACAGGCGCAGGCCGAGGCTGCCGAGTTGTTCAGGACGGTCATTGAGCGGATCATCAACCCGGAACGTTACGCCGATTTGCACCGCCGGTATCCGCGGCGGAGGGCGCTTGTTCAGCACCTGGCCGAAGAGCACCAGAAGAGTGCGCGAACGATTTACCGGCTAGTCGACTGCTACCAGAAAAAAGGAATTACGGGCCTTATTCGCAAGCTCCGATCCGACAAGGGGCAGCCCAAGGCGCTGAACACCGCCAGCGTGAACTTCATCATCGCGGCAGCCCTCCCGAAGGCAGGCAGCTACGGAGAGCTGAGCACCGCGGACATCTGGCGCGTACACGAAGAAGAGCGCCAGTGGAGAGAGAAGCACGCAGCGAAGCCGCTCAGCCAGGCGGACCGGGTCAAGTACGCCGGCTACGTGGACGCGGAGGGGCGGTTCCTGCCATCGGCGCAGCTTTCAACGGCCGCGTATTCGACGTTCCGCCGGCAGGTGAACAAGATTCCCGAGCTCGTGAAGCTGATGGCGCGCCGCGGCCAGGACGTTTACCGAAACGCGGAGCTGATCTCGTTCCGGGACTACGAGAGCATCCAGCCGCTCGATTACGTGGTGATGGATCACCGCGTGCTCGATATATTCTGTATGGTGCCCGATGGGCGCGCGTGGAAGCTGGCAAGGCCTTGGTTGACGGCTGCAATCGACATGCGCACGCGCAAGTGGCTGGGATGGTGCATCGTCGAGACGCCATCGAGCGATTCCATCGCTACAGTTCTGAAACAGGTTTTCGTCAGACACGGACTGCCCAAGTCGCTCTACTGGGATAACGGCAAAGACTTCAGGTGTCACTGGCTGGAAGGGGGCCAGGAGCGGAGCCGCGCTGCCGAAGCAATCGACGGGCTGCCGAAGCAATGGACGGGAGTGCTGGAGACTCTCGGCATCCGCTTGCATCACGCGATCGTGAAAAACGCGCGCGCAAAGCTCATAGAGCCGAATTTCGGACGCGTGGCTGACTTTGACCGCAACCTCCCGGAGTACTGCGGGAATCGACCTGGCACGCGCCCTGAGCGGTTCGAAGCCGAGTTATTGAAAGAGCACGAAGCGTGGCTCGCACGCAAGCGCGATAGAACGCCTTTCCGAACAATTGAGCAGATCGCGGCGCTCTACAACATGCTGCTTGAGGGGCTGAACGAGCGCGAGCTGCGCGGCGAGGGCATGCGCAAGGTGACAGCGACCGGGTATGGATGGCTGTCTCCGAATGAGGCGTGGGAAAATCTCATCCCGCGTGTCGAGAGGCGGAGCGTTCCCGAGGACGTTCTACAACTCTGTTTCGCGAAGCGCCGCGAGCTGACGGTGCGCAATGGGGAAGTGCCGGTCACCTTCGCCAGCCGCCAGTACCACTACAGGCTAGCGGGGAATCACATGGCGCTGCTGGGGCTGAACGGCCGGAAGGTGGAGTTGGCCTACGATCCCTTGGACCTGGAGAAGGCTGCTGTCTATTGCGACAGCCGGTTCATCGGCCTGGCCGATTGCCTTGCGTTGCGCCACATGGGTGAAGAAGATTTCGTGCAGGACGAGCGCGACCGTCGAGCCACGCGCCGCGAAACCAAGCGCCTTATCGAGACGATTCACACGGTAATACCAGTGCCCGATCCCGAGACACACTTACGTCGCCGAGCTGCCGTAGCTCCGGCGCGGATCGAGGCGGGGCGGCCGGAAGTGCCGGCGCTGTTACCGGCGGCCGTTGCAGAGGCCGCGGCGGCGCAGCAGGCCGAAGCGGAGTTTTCCTTCGCTGCGACTGAGCCGACGATTGAGGCTGTAGAGACGGCGCCCGATGCGGACGCCGGGACGGAGTTCAATTTCTTTTCGGATCAGGGGGACTGAGACGATGGTGCGGCAATTGAGCGACGAGGAAGTTAGCGCGGCCCGCGCAGAAGTGCGGGCGTGGATGAAAGATCGGCCCGATGTGACGGCTGCACACATCGGCCAATTTACAACGCTCTCCGACGGCACATGTCGCGCGTGGATCGCAGGTAACTTTCCGGGCGGCCGGGATGTGGTCGGACAGATCCTCTCTGTGGTGCGGAAAGCGAAAGCGGGCGAGCTGCTGACGCCCGGCGGCCATGAATCGATCGTGCTCACAGTGGACGCCGAGAAGCGCGTGCGCAAGGTGGCCAGCAGCGGCCAATTCTACGAGACCCAGACAGTGAAGCGGATCGCCGAGGTGCTCGATTACTGCGCCGAGCAGTGCGCGATCGGCGTCATCACCGCCGACTTCGGCGTGGGCAAGACGGAGGCCGTGAAAGCCTGGCGGCGCGCAACGGCCGGCAAGGTGGAGAGCGTGGTGTTCGAGTTCGACGAATTCTCCGCCCACAATGTGGTGGACTTCGTGCGCGTGATGGCGCGGCACTTTGGCCTGGCGAATGACGTGGGCTCACAGAATGGCGGCCTGGTGTTCCGCGACCTGTGCGAGTACTTGCGGGAGCATCCGTGCCTGCTGATCTTCGACCAGTGCGAGACGCTGCGGCCTCGGGTGTGCCAAGTCATTCGCCAGATCTGGGATAGGACGGCGCCAGCAGGAGTGGGGGTGGTGATGCTGGCGGCGCCGATCCTGCTGGCGCGGCTGATGGCGGGCAAGATGGTGGACTTGGGCGCGCTGACTTCTCGAGTGGGTATCTGGGCGCCGCTCAGCGGGCTGACGCGGCCGGAGATGGCGGCAATTGTGAAGCAAGAGGGCTTCGCGGACGTAGACGAAGCGGCTTTCGATTTGTGGTTTCGATCCACTTCTGGGTCCATGCGGCGCCTCATGCGGAGTGTCGCGCTCCTGAAGGCGAAGCACCAGGGCAAGCGGATCAGCTCGGCGACGGTGGTGGGCGTGGCGGCGCACCTCTGGGGCACGAATTTGGAGAGGGCGGCATAGCGGAATGTGCACAGGTTTGCGGGCGGTGTTCACTTCGGGCTTCGCTCCTTCTCCTGAGGTGAACCCGCCCGCCAGGGGGGCGGAAGCAAGCAAACAGATTTTAGGGGAGGAATGACGTGGATAGACGAAGCACTTACGAGAGATGCGCGGCTCACAGCCGCACGGCGGGAACGCTTGTGGGCAGCGAAGAACTCGCTCAGAGGATGGACAGCACCCTCAAGCAGGCGGTGGCCAATGGGCTGCCCGACATCCAAAGCTGGATAGAACGGAAGGTGTACGAGAAGCAGCAGAGCACCGGCTTGACTTACAGCCAAGCTCTGTTGGCCGTTGCCGCGGAAGAACCAGAGCTATTCCAGACCAAGGCGCGGATGGAGTTAGACCAGGTGAATCGCCAGCAGTCGATCTACTTCGACTATGTCAACGGCCAGCTTGTCAACCCGGCTGTGCTGGAGAACGGTTCGTTGAAACCGCTCAATTCGCCGCTGGATACAACGACGATTCCCCCCGACGCCTCACCGGACCAGGAGATAGCGCTGCGGGTCGCCCGGCAGGCACGGCAGATCGCCGCCTCCGATCCTGGGCGGCGCCGCATGGGACTGGGCGACGTGCTGAAGATCGTCGATTTTGTGAAGAAGCGCCGGGGAGGGCGGGGGTAGCCATGGACCAACCAGAGCTGAGTGCGCCGAGAGTTCGCGAGCTTGTTGAAGCTCTTCACGAACAGCGGCGCCAGCACACCGCGATTCTCGCGGGAGTGGAGAGAGCCGAGGGTGAGCTACGCGACGCGGACGCGGAACTGCAGAATCTCCGAACGCGCATCGCGGAAAAGGAGGCCGAGCTGGCGCGATCAGGCGCGCCAATTCCCGATAGTGGGTTCGGCGAAGACGCTCAACTCGCACGGGCTGAAAGGCAGAGGCGCGTGCTTGCTCTGCGGCTGGAAGTACCGCGGAAGAAAGCGCAACAGCGCATGGCGGAGATCGTGATGCTCAAGAGCGAGATCGATGCGGCCTGGCGGGAATTCGGGAAGGTGGAACACCACAAGGCGCTTCTGGCTTTCGGACAAGCCGCGGCGGCGCTGGCGGAACAGTACCGCGACCTTGTGGTTTGGAACAACATTTTCCGCGCTCTTTCTCTGCCTGTTCCCGAAGTCGTTGTGGAGGACGTGCTCACGCACGGTATCTTCATCAACACTCAGGACGTCGTGTGGCACCGCAAGAATCAACCGGAGCAGCGCGACCTGTACGCAACGCTCTCCGCTGTAAGGGCTGAAATAGAACAGGCAAAGGGGAAGTGAAGAGAGGGGCAACAAAACGATGGCACTGAACAGAAGCGTCGATAGTCTAAAAAACGAGATCCGCGGCAACATCGCCGACATGGAACGGCAAAAGGCCGCGCTTCCCGCGGGCCGGAGCGATTCGGAAATGAACCGCTTCCAGATCGATTCGCATATCGCGGATGCGCAGCGGGAGATTTCCGCGCTGGACGCGTATGAGAGAGGGGTGGAGATCTGGCCGAATGAGCAAGGGCCGCGCACTTAGAACCTGGCGTTCTAATCCGCCGGAGTCGGCCGGGCTACCTTTTACGCTGCTTGCCACCGCCCGGCGCACCACGGCCGGGCTGTTGCCGCCAAGAGCGCCCCGGAGGGGAGATGGGGCGCCTTGGCGGCGGGGGCGCCGTGGCGAGGCGCAAAACGCGTTTCCCGGCGCTTCAAGTGGCGCGAGGCTGAGCGCCTCGCGGGGACTATATTGCTGCCTTCCCAGGGGGACTCGGAGGGATTTCTCGCTTTTATGTTCGTAAGGGCCTATCGAACCGCGGCGCAGTGGACGCGCCCGGTTGTGATATTAGAACGTGAACCGGGGGGCAGGGTGGCCGCCGGCCTCGCGACGTTCATTATTCTCAATTCCGAGGGGTGGGTCGCCACGGCGGCTCACGTACTGTTCGCGCAGCGAGAGGCCCGGCTCACGGATCGCTGCGTGTGGTTTACGACGGACGCGATAAAAGCCACAGCCAACTTCCACATCGACCACCGGGCCGATCTCGCGATAGGTCAACTCAGCGGCCTGGATCTAAGTGGCGTTCGCGAGTACCCCAAATTTGGGAACGGAGAACTTATCCCTGGCACCGGGCTCTCCCACTGGGGTTTCCCTTGGTACGGCCCGATAAACGCTGCCTTCGATGCGCAGACGCGCCAGTTCCGTGTGGACAGCTACCCCCCGATACCGTTGATCCCTACTGCCGGAATTTTCACGGTACCGATGCTCATTGAACCGAACGGCAGATTGACGTTCCTTGGGCCGCGGGACAGCAGAAGCGGCAGAAAGTTTTTCCAGACATCGGCGCCCATTCTGGACGGGCAGAGCGGGGGTCCGGTGGTTGACACTGAAGGCCATTTATGGGGGCTCAGCAGCATGGGAAGCAGCAGGTACACAGGGCACAAGTCCACAACAGGGGAGCCCGGCGCCTCGCTGGTTCCGCAATTCGTAACCTACGCCTTGGCGTCCGACGTCGAGAACCTGATTCAGTTAATGAATAAGCACGGCGTTCGCATGCAGGAAAACAGTTGAGCGCGCCTTTCAAATGTTGGCTAACTCAAGGCGGGGTGCCTGTCTGGACGTGGTACGAACTCACCCTCGTTTTGCCCACGACCGCAGAAGACCCGTTCTTTTGGCAGGCGGCTTGGACCAAACAGCAAGGCTCCTACGTGGGCGGCGTGTGGACGCCAGACCCAGTTATCGGGATGGAAGAAAAGATCGGCGAGTGCCAACTCGGCGGGATCACACCAACTGGCCAGCAGTGCATTCCTGGGATGACAGTCACAGTCCCTGGCAGCACGTCCGCGGCCTGGGCATATCCCTCGAACGGGTCCACCAGCAGGACTTTCAAATTCCGTGTTTATGCTGAATCGACGGGGCAAGTGGGCGCAGGCGGCCTTGGAACGCTGCAAGCTGGCTGGCCAGCGCAGCCCGGCAACGATTCGAGCGGCTCAAGTTTCGACATCACTCTGCCGGCGCCCGGCGGGATGGTTCTGTCTTCGGTGAGTGGCACTTTTAACGCTGGTGACTCCGTTACTGGCGCTACGAGCGGAGCGACAGCCAAAGTCAGTTCCTGGACCTCTTCGAATGATCTACTTGAATTGACGTCAATCGCCGGCACTTTTCAGACCGGCGAAACCCTGAACGACTCCACGAGCGGTGGCCACGGCGTCGTATCCGTTCTATGCCCTCCGGGCCTGGATATGGGCCAGGTAGACTCCAGCACGGTTAGCTCGACTCTCTCCACGACGCAGGCCAACATCGGGCTGACCGGCATCAGTGGAACATACGGCAACGGTGACAGGGTGATAGGCAGCGTCAGTGGTGCCACTGGCATAGTAACTGGCGGCGGAACCTCGCGTGGGGGAATTAAGCCAGTTTCGGTGATGGGCATCGCCGGAACTTTTGTCGTTGGCGAGACTTTGACCGATTCGACCTCCGGCGCACATGGCACGATCAACTCGATCCAGGCCGCCGTAGGTGTAGCGCCAGCATCGCTCATTGGAGGTACAACCGGCCATATCGGAGCAAACACGCTTACAGGAAGCAATCTAGGTTCCGGGACTGTGGCGGGGTCTAATGTGGCGGCGCAGACGCTGGCGGGCGGCTCGACCGGGAACCTGGCGCTGCTGACGGTGGTGAGCGGCAACGTGGCGAACCTGGCGATCACGTACGTGCAGATCGCGTCTCTCACAATTGGGGGCGGCAGCAGCGGGCAGGTGGCGCCGAACACCCTGCTCACCGGGCAGATCGAGGCGAACACACTGACGGGCGGATTGTACGGGAACCTGGCGCTCCAGACGATCACGGGCGGCAGCACCGGGAGCAACCTTGCCAACTCCACCGTGACGGGGAACAACTATGCGTCGGCCTCCGTGAGCAGCACGGCCGTTGCCAGCCTGACGTTGACTGGCGGAGCGAACGGGAACCTGGCGCTGGCGACGGCGACGGGAGGCAACCTAGCCAACGCGACCGTGACCTACCTGCAGGTGGCGTCCAGCACGTTGACGGGGAGCCAGATTGCGCTTTCGACGATTACGAACGGGCACATCATTGGACTGGACCCAGGCAAGTTGACGGCGGGAACAATTAGCGCGGCGGTCAACATTACAGCCGGAGGGTCGATCACTTGCTTAAGCCTGGAGATTGGAGTCAGTCCAGCAGTGATTATTTCTGGTGGTCAGGTGAACGTCGCTTCTTCTTTTCTTGTTGGAAATCAGCAGGTCGTTGGTGCTCGTCAGACGGGACCAGGCTCTCCCGCGTCCCTTACGACGCTGGCGCAGGCCCTTGCTTGGATGTTGGCCGAATATAACGCGCTCAGCTACGCCGGAAGCGGTCATGGTCTCTACAACTAAGGGGATGGACTTATCAGCTAAAAGAACGCCTGACCAGCGGGAAAAAGGTCACAGAGGATAAGATGAAACACACCCTTTCTTTAATCGCTTTCGTCCTGCTAGCCGCTGCGCTGCTCCACGGACAGACCGTTGTTGCTCAGGATCAGCATGTAACGGTAACTGTTTTCCAGGCGTATCAGCCGAACGCGGCTGCCGGCCCATTTGTGCTCGGCGTATTTTGCTTCAGCGACGCCAAGACCAAAGCGGCCCTTGTGAGTGTCTCGCTGGACCCAGGCGACTGGCCATCCTCATACTCAAGTTTGCTTACCAGTCCGTCATTCATCGGCCCTACGGAAACCTGCTTCCCGGCGGTGTGGCCGGGGACCGTTGCCGCGATCGCAGCGGTCACATACGCTGTTAACCCAACGACAATCGGAGCGCCTGGTCAGGCTGCCACGAAATGAAGAGCCACCACGGCTAGGGAGAAGCATATATGTCTATAGACTCCACAGCGGACTTGCTCTTCCGGATCGGCGCGGATGCGGGCGAGGGAACGTGGGGGGAGCATTCGGGCGCGCAGCGCGTGATTATAAAAGGCGGCAGCGAGGAGAGATTAAACCGATGAGCAGCGCCAAGCGCGCCAGGTCTGAAGGTGTTCCTGCCGTGACGTTGCGGGCAGACAACCCGGTGCACGCCAGGTCTGAAGGTGTTCCTGCCGTGACGTTGCGTGCAGACAACCCGGTGCACGCCAGGTCTGAAGG
>JBAVYH010000105.1:0-75105 GCA_049698695.1 Bryobacteraceae bacterium
GTCCGGGTCCGCGTCCGCAGCATCCGACCACGCCGCGGGGGCCGCTGGGTCCCGGCATGGCGCCGCCGCCGATGGACCAGCCGCGCGGCCGGTTCGACAAGCGCCCGGCCCGCCAGCAGCGCGAGCGCATCGAGGAAGAAAAGACGCTGCGGCCCGCCACGCGCCGCCAGGTGGCTTCCGGTCCGCCGCCGATCAGCCGCGAAATCACTATCTCCGAGGGCATCACCCTCAAGGAACTCTCCGAGAAACTCGATATCAAGGCAGCCACCATCATCGGCAAGCTGTTCGAGCGCGGCATTTACATCGCCATCAACCAGACGCTGGACATGAAACTGGCCACCGAAATCGCACGCGATTTCGGCGCCTCCACGGCCACCGTGAGCTATGAAGAAGAGGCCATGCAGGCGGTGGAAGAAGCGGAAGAAACCAAGGACCTGGTGAGGCGCGCGCCGGTGGTGACCATCATGGGCCACGTGGATCATGGCAAGACGTCGCTGCTCGATGCCATCCGTGAAGCCAACGTGGCGGCGCGCGAGGCCGGCGGCATCACCCAACATATCGGCGCTTACCAAGTGGAGATGAACGGCCGCAAGATCGTCTTCATCGATACGCCGGGCCACGAGGCGTTCACCCGCATGCGCGCCCGCGGCGCCAAGGTCACCGATATCGTGGTACTGGTGGTGGCGGCCGACGACGGCGTGATGCCGCAGACGCTCGAAGCCATCGACCACGCCAAGGCGGCGAGCGTGCCGATTGTCGTGGCGATCAACAAGATCGACAAACCGGACGCGCAGCCGGAACGCATCAAGCAGCAGCTCGCCGACCGCGGCCTGCTGGCCGAGGACTGGGGCGGCGATACGGTGATGGTGCAAGTGTCCGCCAAGACGCAGGTGGGTCTGGAGCTGATGCTCGAGATGATTCTGCTGGTGGCCGACATGCTGGACCTGAAGGCCAATCCTACGCGCCCGGCCATGGGCACCGTGCTCGAAGCCCAACTGGATCGCGGCCGCGGGCCGGTGGCGACCGTGCTGGTGCGCAACGGCACGCTCAGCGTGGGCGACTTCTTCATCTGCGGCGCGGTATTCGGCAAGGTGCGCGCCATGATCAGCGACCGCGGCACGCAGATCCGCAAAGCCGAACCCGCCACTCCGGTGGAAGTGCTGGGGCTGGGCTCGCTGCCGGAAGTGGGCGACGACTTCCAGGTAGTGACCGACACCGCCAAGGCGCAGCAGATCGTCAAGTTCCGCGACCTCAAGGACCGCGAGGCGGCGATGGCCAAGTCCGCGCGGCTCACCCTCGATCAACTGCACAAGCAGATGGAGGCCGGCGAGATCAAGGAGCTGCCGATCATCCTCAAGGCCGACGTGGGCGGGTCCGCCGAAGTGCTGACGGAAGCGCTGCAGAAACTTTCCAACGAAAAGGTGAAGGTGCGGGTGATTCGCGCCGGCGTGGGCGCGGTCAACGAAAGCGACGTCCTGCTGGCGTCGGCATCGAACGCCGTCATCATCGGCTTCAACGTGCGGCCGGAGCGCGCCGCCTCCGCCCTCGCCGAGCAGGAGAAGGTGGACATCCGCCTGCACACGATCATTTACAACCTCACCGACGAGATCAAGGCCGCCATGAGCGGCCTGCTGGAGCCGGTTTTCCGCGAAGTCTACAAGGGCAAGGCGGAGGTGCGCGAAACCTTCCGCATCTCCAAGGTGGGCAACGTAGCTGGATGCCTGGTGCAGGACGGCGTGATTCCGAGCCGTTCCGAAGTGCGCCTGCTGCGCGACAACGTGGTGGTGTATACCGGCAAGATCGCTTCCCTGCGCCGTTTCAAAGACGACGTGAGCGAGGTCAAGAGCGGCCAGGAATGCGGCATTACGCTCGAGAACTTCGCCGACGTCAAGCAGGGCGACGCGATCGAGGCGTTCGTCACCGAGCGCGTCGCCACCGAGGTCTTTGCCTGATGCCATGGCTGCCGTCGGCGTTCTGACTCTGGAATTGCGGCTGGAAAACTCGCATTCCCTCAAGGACAAGCGTCACGTGGTGGAAGGGCTGAAAGCGCGCCTGCGCGGCAAATTCAACGTTGCGGTGGCGGAGATCGATTATCAGGATCTGTGGCAGCGCGCCGCGGTGGCCGCCGTTACGGTTTCGAGCGACCACGTCCACGCCGAAAAAGTGCTGCGGTCGGTGGAAGAGGAGGCCGCCTCGCTGCTCGGCGGGGAGCTGGCCGAAGCGACCGTGGAGTGGCTGGCATGAGAGAACCGGGGCCGCTCTTCCGCCCCCATCCGGGGGCTATGTTGGTTGCGACTCGGACCCACGGCTTGCGCCGTGGGCTACTCTCTGCCGCCCTTCGGGCTAGGGCTTCGTCAGGAAATTACCGTGCCAACCGGTCGGCTGAAAAACATGCCGCGGTGACGGGAAGAAAAGCCGAGATGACTCTCGGCTCTGCAGGCTGGACAGCCTGCGCCACGACTGACGTGAACAGCATTGTGGCTCTACCCTTGGCGCTCAGGCACGCGAACTGCGCGAGGCGCCATGGATGAACGGCGCACACTTCGCGTTTCCGAAGCGCTCCGGGAGGAGCTGAGCGAGATCATCGGCTTCGAAACCGCCGACCCGCGGCTGCTGGCGGTAGACGTTTCCGAAGTCCACCTGAGCCTGGACGGGCGCCATGCCACCGTCCGGGTGGGGCTGCGCGGCAGCGAGACGGAGCAGGACGCATCGCTGGCCGCGCTGGAACACGCCAGTGGCTTCCTCCGCCACGAACTGGCCAGCCGGCTGAGCCTGCGCCACGTTCCGGAACTGCATTTTACGCGTGACAAGAACCAGGATGTGGAAAGTCGCATCGATTTTCTTCTCAAACGAGCGAATAAATCTCGTGCCCGAACCGAAAATTAGCCCTAAAGTCAAACAAAATGTGGTAGTTTTGTTTTTGTTGGCGGGCTTGGCGCCCGGCGCCGGGGCGGCTCAGCCGGAA
The DNA here is from genome assembly GCA_049698695.1 of Bryobacteraceae bacterium. Lineage (GTDB taxonomy): Bacteria > Acidobacteriota > Terriglobia > Bryobacterales > Bryobacteraceae > Bog-375. The sequence goes on from JBAVYH010000105.1 coordinate 2,966, forward strand.
TTGCTGCGGCTGGAAAAAAGCGCCGACGCGATGGGTTCGGCATATACGGTCGAGCTGTACGGCTACGACCGGGTGAAGATGGAAGCAGCCGCCGATGCGGCTCTCGACGAAGCGCGCCGGCTGGACGAGCTGCTTTCCAACTACAAACCCGAGAGCGAATGGAGCCAGGTCAACCAGCATGCGGCCGAGAAGCCGATGAAGATTTCGCCGGAGCTGTTTCAGTTGTTTTCCGCCTGCCTCGACTACAGCCGGCAAAGCGAGGGAGCGTTCGATATAACGGTGGGCCCGCTGATGAAGGTCTGGGGCTTTTACAAAGGCACCGGGCATCTGCCGCATCGCCCGGAAGTGGAGGCGGCGATGGCGCGGGTGGGCTACCGGCACGTGCACCTGGACGCGCGCGCGAGTACGGTGTGGTTCGACCGGCCGGGCATGGAACTGGACCCGGGCGGCATCGGCAAAGGCTACGCCGTGGACCGGATGGTGGAAGTGCTGAAGCGCCAGGGAGTGACCGCTGCGCTGGTGGCCGGCTCCGATAGCAGCATTTACGGGCTGGGAGCGCCGCCCGGGCGCCCGGAAGGATGGGCGGTGGATATCCGCGATCCGTGGCAGCATGCGAAGACGGAGGCGGAGGTCTTCCTCAAGAACATGTCGCTGTCCACCTCGGGCAGTTACGAGAAGTTTTTCCGGGCCGAAGGCCGCATCTACGCCCACATCATGGACCCGCGCACGGGATACCCGGCGCAGGGCACGGTGTCGGTGTCGGTGATGGCGCCGCGCACCATCGATAGCGAAGCGTGGGCCAAGCCCTACTTTGTGAATGGCCGCCGGTGGACCGAGCAGCACAAGCCGAAGGATTTTCGCGTTTACTTTTGCCAAGACAGGACGGATCAACCATGCGCGTGGCTCCAATGACCAGCCGTTTTTTGGACGCCTGCCGGCGCCGGCCGACCGATGTGCGGCCGGTCTGGTTTATGCGGCAGGCCGGCCGCTACATGAAACAATACCGGCAGATCCGCGATAAGCACGGCATTCTGGACATCTGCAAACGGCCGGACCTGGCTGCGACTGTCACGCTGCAGCCGGTGGAAATTCTGGATGTGGACGCCGCCATTATTTTTGCGGACCTTTTACTGCCCGTTGAGCCGATGGGCCTGAAGCTGCGCTACGAAAAAGGCGAAGGGCCGATCATCGATAACCCGGTGCGCACTTCCGACGACGTGGATTCGCTGTCGACCGCCTACACGGACGATCTCGGCTACGTGGGCGAGGCCATCCAGAACACGGTGCGGGCGCTGGCCGGGCGGGTGCCGGTGATCGGCTTCGTGGGCGCGCCGTTCACCATGGCCAGCTACATGATCGAAGGCGGGGCTTCGCGCAATTTCATCCGCACGAAGAAGCTGATGTACAGCGACGAGACGCTGTGGCGGCGGCTGATGGGCAAGATCGTCGACGTGCTGGCGCCGTTCGCGCATCTGCAGGTGGCGTCGGGGGCGCGCGTCATCCAGGTCTTCGACACCTGGGTGGGGGCGCTCGGCTCGGACGATTACGTGCGATTCGCGGCTCCGTACTCGCGGGCGCTGATCGAGCGCATCCGCTCGACCGGCGCTCCGGTGATCCACTTCGGCACCGGCGCTTCCGGCTTCTTCAAGGAACTGCACGCCGCCGGCGGCGACGTGATGGGCGTCGACTGGCGGATGAACATCGACCAGGCGTGGACGGACATCAGCTACCGCTCGGCGATCCAGGGCAACCTGGATCCGGTGGCGCTGTTTGCGCCGCTGCACGAGCTGCGCATCAAGGTTCACGAGTTGCTGAAGCGCACCGGCACAAGGCCCGGCCACATTTTCAACCTGGGCCACGGCATTCTGCCGGAGACCCCGGTGGAGAACGTCAAGGCAGTGGTACAGATGGTCCGCGAATTCCGCCCATGAAGCAGGGGGTCCTGCTGGTGGCGCACGGGGCGCCGGAGCGCGTCGAGGACGTGGAAGAGTACCTGGGCTACGTGCGCGGCGGCAGGCCTGCCTCGCCCGAGGTGCTGGAGGAAGTGCGCAGCCGCTATATCGCCATCGGCGGCGGCTCGCCCCTGCTGCGTTGGACGCGCGCTCAGGCGGAAGCGCTGGAGGGGCTGCTCGGCGTGCCGGTCTTTTTCGGCATGCGCAACTGGCATCCCTTTGTGCGCGAGACCATGGACAGGGTGCGCGAAGCCGGCATCGAGCGGCTGGCGGCTGTGTGCCTGGCCCCGCAATTTTCCGAGCTGAGCGTGGGCCTTTATATACGCCGCACGCGCGAAGCGGCCGCCGAGCGAGGCGTGACGGCGGAAATCGTCTGGGCGAAGAGCTACCACACCGAGCCGCTGCTCGTCGAAGCGTTCGCCGAACGGCTGCGGCCGCTGCTGCCGGCGGAGAAGATGCTTTTCACCGCGCACTCCCTGCCGGAGCAGGCGCTGGCGGCGGGCGACCCGTATGTGACCGAGTGCCGCGCCACCGCGGCGGTGGTGGCTGCGCGGGCCGGCGTCGCGCAATGGGATTTCGCTTTTCAAAGCCAGGGGCTGATGGGAGGCCAGTGGCTTGGGCCGACCGTGGAATCCTGCCTGGACGGCTATGCCGCGGCCGGAGTCCGCGAAGTGGTGATCGACCCGGTGGGCTTTGTGGCCGACCATGTCGAGGTGCTGTTCGATATCGACATCCTGTTCCGCGAATACGCGGCTGCCCGCAATATCACGGTGCGGCGGCCGGAATCGTTGAACGGCTCGGCCACCTACACCGCGGCGCTGGCCGAAGTGGCGAAGCGATGCTGGTGAGCTGGAGTAGGGCAGGCGCTTCCGGCTGCCAACCGCCGGGCATCGACAGTGTCGATGCGGCACGCATGAGTGCGTGCGCCACGGAAGCTGGAATCGGCGGCACCAGCGGGTTGGCAGGCGAAATCCGCATCGGACCCACAAACCGGGGCGCCTGCCCCACTTTGGGCGCGGGGTCGCGCCTTCTCATCAACGCCGGTCTTGCCGATGCCTGAGACGGTCATCGTCGGTGGCGGCATCTCGGGCCTGGCTGCCGCATATTACCTGGCCAAAGGGGGCGCCACGGCGACCCTCGTCGAATCGCGGCCTCGGCTGGGCGGCGTGATCGAAACGGTCGAGGTGGAAGGCTGCACGATCGAGGCGGGGCCGGACAGTTTCCTTTCCGCCAAACCGGCCGCGCTGGAGCTGATCGGCGAGCTGGGCCTGGCAGACCAGGTGATCGGCTCCAACGACCATTTGCGCGTCACTTTCGTGCGCCGCGACGGCCGGCTGACGCCGCTGCCGGACGGGCTGATGATGATGGTGCCGACCAAGATCCTGCCGCTGCTCGCTACCAGCCTGGTCGGCTGGCGCACCAAGCTGCGGATGGCGATGGAACTGTTGCGCGCGCCCAAGCCGGCGGCCGGCGATCAATCGGTGGCCGAGTTCATCGAAGAACACTACGGCGCCGAAGCGGTCGATTATCTGGCCGAGCCACTGTTGAGCGGCGTCTACGGCGGCAATCCCGCCGATTTGAGCGTGAGCAGCGTGCTGCCGCGGTTCGTCGAGCTGGCCAACCGATACGGCAGCCTGACGCGCGGCGTGCTGGCGGAACGGGCCAGGGCCGCCAAGCCGCGATCGCACCGCGAGCCCGCGGCTCCGCTGTTCCGCACGCTGAAGGGCGGACTGGGGCAGATGGTCGGCGCCATCACCGCCGCCATTGAAGGCAAAGTCGAAGTGCGCCGGGGGCGGGCGCAAGCGATTGAGCGCGCGGGCACGGGATTCCGGGTGCGCGTGGACGGCGATTGGATCGAAGCCCGGCGCGTGGTGGTGGCCTGCGAAGCGCACAACGCCGCGCCGCTGGCGGGCGCAGTGGACGGCCGCATCGGCGAGCTGCTGGCGACCATCCCGTACAGCTCATCGATGACGGTGGCGCTGGGGTTCGACGCGGCCGATTTCGCGCGGCCGCCGATCGGTTTCGGCTTCCTGGTGCCGAAGAAAGAGCGCCGCCGACTGGTGGCCTGCACCTGGGTAGGAACCAAGTTTTCGTACCGCGTGCCCGCAGGCACTATCGTGGCCCGCTGCTTCCTCGGCGGCACGGAGGATGCGGGCGTGCTGGACCAATCCGACCAGCGGGTGCTGGCCGCGGTTACGGCCGAACTGGCGGAGATCGCCGGCGTGCGCGCGGTGCCCCGCTTCAGCCGCATCTTCCGCTGGCCGCGCTCGATGGCGCAGTATACGGTGGGCCATCCGCAACGGCTGGCCGAAATCGAAGCGCGCGCCGCCCAGGTCTCCGGCTTCTACCTGGCCGGCAACGCTTACCAGGGCATCGGCATTCCCGATTGCATTCGCATGGGGAAAGCGGCGGCGGAGAAGATTCTTACAAGCTAAGTTCCCAGGTTCGTCCGAGCACCGGTGTTCCGAAATGCTCGTGGGTGGATTCCCCTGCCATCTGGAAGCCGGCCTTCGCGTAGATGTGCTGCGCGGCTGCGAGATCGGCTTGCGTCCAGAGCACGATTTTGCGATAGCCGGCGGCGCGCGCGAACTGGATGCATTCCTCGACCAGGCGCTTGGCGATGCCAAGGCCGCGCGCTTCCGGTTCCACCAGCAAGAGCCGAAGCTGGGAGGTTTCGGCGGAAGACTTCACCAGTATCACGGAGCCCACCGGCACGCCGTCCTTTTCGGCGATCCAACAGCGCTCGCGCGCGGCATCGAACTCGCGCAGGAACTTCACGCAGACCTCGGCCACCAGCGCCTCAAACTGCGCCCCCCAGCCGTATTCCCTGGCGTAAAGCACGCCGTGGCGGTAGATGATCCAGCCGATGTCGCCGGGCTGGTGTGTGCGGAGCGTGTACGGAGCCGGCGCCGCGGCCGGCTCCTGCGCCAGCAGGGTCTCGATGGTGCGCATGGCCTCGATCAGCCGCGGCCGGTCTTCGCGGCGCAGCGGGTCCAGCATGGCGGCGGACTGACCGGCGGAGCGGCCGTCGAGCGGAGCGAAGGCCTTGCGCCCCTTCGCGGTGAGCGACAGGTCGGCCTGCCGCCGGTCGTAGAGGGAAGGCGTGCGGCTCAGCAGGCCGCGCTTTTCGAAGCGGGCCAGGATGCGGCTCAGATAGCCGGCGTCGAAATCCAGGTCGCGCGCCAACTCGACCGCCGTCACGTCCTTGCGCTGTGCCAGCTCATACAGCACGCGCGCTTCGGTCAACGAATACGGGCTGCCCAGATAGCTTTTGCGCAGCAGGCCGATTTGGCGCGTGTAGAAGCGGTTGAAGCGGCGCACGGCGACGATCTGCGTAAGGTCGGCCGATGGCATGGAAACACCTCGAATGCCATTGTGCAACTGTTAGTTGACTTTGTCAAGTAATTCTATTGAACCGGTGGGACGGTCCTGCGGTCGAAAGGTTTACTTAGCTTTAGGCACAACCAATGACACGTGCGCGGGCTTGGCTGGAGGCGGTACTTTCACTACTCTGCAAAGCAGCTCGAGCGACGAAGCCGCCACAATGGCCCGCGCCGGCGCCCGGTTCGCATCTGTCCCACTGAGCACGGCTACCTCGGGCGAAGGCAGGAAGACCTCCAGCACGCGGATCCTTTCACCGCCAGCGTGGCAAAGGACCATCAGCTCCTCGTCTTCCTTGAGCGCCCGTTGCATCAAGGCAAGCTGCCCGAGAATCACCGGGCCGGCCGATTCTCCGGGTGCGGCCGCAGGCGGATCCTTGATGGCCGACGAAATCGCCTGCTGCGCCAGTTGCTTGGTGAGGTCCGCCAGTGCCATGCCTGCCTGATGCTACCACGTCCCCCTTTGCTTTAGAGTGGAAGGCATGCGAAGTTTTGACAGCCTGTCGGAACGCGAGGTTCTGGCCCTGGCCATCTCGCTCGAAGAAGAGGACGAACGCATCTACGCGGATTTCGCCGATGGCCTGCGCGAGGACTTCCCCGCCACGGCAGCCATATTCGCCGGCATGCGCGAGGAGGAATCCGGCCATCGCCGCCGCTTGATTGAACTGTCGCGCGCGAAGTTCGGTGACCATATCCCGCTGATCCGCCGCCACGACGTGCGTGGCTTTGTCGAGCGCAAGCCCGTCTGGCTGCTGCGCCCGCTGCGTCTGGACGCCGTGCGCGGCATGGCCATGACGATGGAAATCGAGACTCGCCGTTTCTACGAGCGCGCCGCCGCCCGCAGCGAGGATGCCAGCATTCGCCAGCTTTTAGACGACCTGGCCCAGGAGGAGCGGGGACACGAAAACCGCGCCGAGGAACTCACCGAGGACAAGCTGCAGCCCTCCGCCAAGCAGCAGGAAGACGCCGCCAACCGCCGGCTCTTCGTGCTGCAGATCGTGCAGCCGGGCCTGGCCGGCCTGATGGATGGATCGGTTTCCACGCTGGCCCCGGTGTTCGCCGCCGCCTTCGCTACCCACCGGCCGTGGGACGCGTTTCTGGTGGGGCTGGCGGCCTCCATCGGCGCCGGCATCAGCATGGGGTTCGCCGAGGCCCTCTCCGATGACGGCAGCCTCACCGGCCGCGGCCACCCCTGGATGCGCGGCCTGGTCTGCGGGCTGATGACCGCGCTCGGCGGCATCGGCCACACCCTGCCGTTTCTGATCCCCAGCTTCCGCACCGCGCTCACCGCCGCCATCGCGGTGGTGATCGTCGAGTTGGGCATCATCACCTGGGTCCGCAACCGCTATATGGAAACACCGCCGCTTTCCGCGGCGCTGCAGGTGGGGCTGGGAGGCGCACTGGTCTTCGCCACCGGCATCCTTATCGGCAACTCCTAGACGGCAGGCGCACGCGCCGGCTAGCGCAAGGCTCCGAGCGTGTACTGCAGGTCGGCGTACTGGGTCTGGTAATCGTACTTCGCGTTGAGATTTTGAATTTCCGCCGTAGTCACGTTCAACTGCGCCGTGGTCAGCTCCACAATGTTGGAAAGGCCAAGGTCGTAACGGCCCTGAGCCAACTGCAGCGACAAAGCAGCCTGGCGCAACAGTTGCGCGGTGACATCGAGACGCTGGTAGGCCACGCTCGCGCTGGCCCAGGCCGAACGCACGTCGCGCGTAATCGCTTCCGCCTCATTGCGCAATCGCTGGTCGGCTTCGAGGGCGTGGAAGTGCGCTTCCTCCCGACGCGCCTTGAAAAGGCCGCCGTTCAAGATCGGAATCTGCAGATTCACCGCGACGCCTTCGTACTCGCCGGGTATCACCCGCGGCAAAGTGACCTGGTTGATGTACGGCATGTAGCCGCCCACACCCACCAGGCTGGCCGTTGGATAGGAGAGATCCTTCTCGGCGCGTTCGAAGCGGTAAGCAGCGTCACGGCTCAATTGCAGGCTGGCCAGCTCCGGCCGGGTGCTGAGCGCCTGCGCCGTCAGGTCCTCTGCATCCGCCGGCGGGCTGGGCGGAAGAGGCTGGTCCGCGAGTTGATAGGTTGCGGCCTGCTGGGATCCCAACGCACGGGTCAGCTCGGCGAAGGCCCGCTGCACCTGATCCTGGGCCTGCAGCAGCAGTAACTTCGCCTGCGACACGTTCACTTCGACGAAGCTCACGTCCAACTCCGAGCGCAGCTTGTTGTTGAACAGCGCGGTTACTTGGTCCGCCAGCAGTTGGCGGGCGGCCACCGTCTCCTGCGCCACCTTCACCATCGCCTGCGAGCGCAGGGTCTCGAAGTAAGCCTGGTTCACGCCCAGAAGCACGTCATAACGCGTTGCCTGATAGGTCTGCTGCGCGGCGCCGGCTTCGAGCCGCGAGGAGGCAACCAGGTTCGGCGTGCGTCCGAAATCGCTGATCAATTGGGTGAGCGTGAAGCCTTCGCCTTGGCGGTCGAAGAGCCGGGAGTCGGTGAGGAACCCGGCGCCAATGCGCCCCTGCGGATTTCCTTGCGAAGCGGTGATGTCGCCGGCCAGAGCGGGATAGTACGGGGCCTTCGCCTGGTTGATCCGCTGGTTCATTGCGGAGACGGCGTCTTCCGACGCCAGCACTTGTGGATGGTTCTTCAACGCCAGCGCTTCGGCTTCCGGCAGGCTCAATTTCAGGGGCGCGGCGGGCTGGGCAAGCCCCAACCCGGCGAAGGCGAAAGCAAAACCGAACGTGGCAGATATCAGTCGCATAATCGATTTCCGCGGCCTCACTAACTTCGCTCTACCGCCGCGCCCCCTCGGTAAGCCACCAGATACGCCGCCGGCACAATGAAAACCGTCAGCACCACCGACGCCAGCAGTCCGCCGATGATCACCCGCGCCAGCGGCGCGTACTGTTCGCTGCCCGTGCCCATCTTCAGGGCCATGGGCAGCATGCCGATGATGGTGGCGAGGGAAGTCATCAGGATGGGGCGGAGCCGAACGCGGCAGGAGGAGATGACGGCATCCTCGGGCGTGAATCCCTGCTCCTCCAGGCGGTGCGTAAATTCGACGATCAGGATGCTGTTGGAAGCGGCGATGCCGACCAGCATCAGCACGCCCATTAGCGACATGACGTTGAGCGTGGTGCCCGTCAGCGGCAGAATCACCAGCACGCCGATGAATCCCATGGGGATGGCGAGCATGATGAGGAACGGGTCTTTGAAGGACCGGAACTGGGCCACCAGAATCAGGTAAAGGAGCAGCCCGGAGAGCGACAGGCCGACCGCAAAACTGTGGAACGAGGCGTTCATGCCATCGACCATTCCGCGCAGGTCGACGCGCAGGCTGGAGGGCAAGTGCAGCCCGGCGATGAGATGGGTGATTTCACTGGATGCCTTTCCCAAGTCCTCGCCGGAGGGCGTGACATAGACATCGCTGACACGCTGGATCTGGTAGTGCGAAATCTCGGTGGCCGTCTCGGTGCTCTCCAGTTTCACCACGGTGTCGAGCGTGGTGGGCTCGGTCAGATTCGGCGCCCGCAACGGAATGTTCTTGAGGTCGATCAAGCTGTGGATGGCGGGCTTGCCGTGCTCGTAGTATTGAACCGTCAGAAAGTAGTCGTTGCCGGTCTGGTGATCCACCCAGTAGTTCGGTGCAATCATGGTGTTCGAGTTCAGAGCCGTGATGACGTTGTCGACCACCTCTTTGGGGCTCAATCCCAGCTCCGCGGCGTGAACGCGGTCCACGTCCATCCGCACGGCCGGGTAATTCATATCCTGCGGGATGTACACTTCGCCAATACCCGGCAGTGTTCGGATACGCGTGGCCAGGTCCTGGGCGACGGTGTAGGTCCGGCGAAGGCTGCTGGCGGAGACTTGGACGTCGATAGGCGCCGGCATGCCCATGTTGAGCACCGCATCCACCATCGAACCAGTGGAGAAGAATGTCCGCAGGTCCGGGTAGTGGTCCGCAATCGCGCGCCGGAGGCGGTCCATGTACTCGAAACTGCTGGTCTTGTGGTCTTCGTTGAGCTCCACTTGAATGGTTGCCGTGTAGGGGCCGGCATTATTGGTGTAGAGCGCCGAGAAATCGGGCACAATCCCGATATTCGAGACCACCATGTGGAAGTCGGATGGGCTCACCGTGCGCTTGATGAGGTCTTCCACCCGGGCTACGTACTGCTCGGTGAGTTCAATGCGGGAGCCGGTAGGAACTTTCAAGTTGATGGTGAATTGCCCGGCGTCGGTGCGGGGAAAGAACGCCAGCCCCAGCGAGGGATAAAGGCCGAGGCTCGCGACAAACAACAGCGACAAGCAGCCCACGGTAAGCAGAGGCCGCCGCAACGCGAAACGGACCGAGCGTTCATAGAAATCCAGCAGCCTCGTGAAGCCCCGGTTGAACCAGGCATTGAAGCCGCGGTCGGCGTGTTCCGACGCCTCGCCGCTATGGTGCACACTCGTGAGGTAGCGCGAACAGAACAGCGGAATCACCGTCATGGCGACCAAGTAGGAAGCGAACAGGGAGATCACCACCGACAAGGCCAGCGCCGAAAAGAGGAATTTACTGACGCCGTAGAGAAACGTCACCGGGAAGAAAACGACGACCGTAGTCAGCGTGGCGGCGAGCACTGCCAGGCTGACCTCCGCGCCACCTTGTTCCGCCGCGACGTTCGGCGTAGCGCCCATCTCCAGATGCCGGTAGATGTTCTCCAGCGAGATGACGGAGTTATCGATAATGCGCGAGAATGCCAGAGCCAGGCCGCCCAAAATCATGGTGTTCACGGTGCTGCCGAACAGGTTGAGCGCGACGAAAGTTGCCAGCGCGGAGAGGGGAATGGAAAGGAACACCGCCACCGTGGCCCGCAGGCTGCCCAGGAAAGCCAGAATCATCAGGCTGGTGAGGAGGAGCCCGATCAGCCCTTCGTGGAGCAGCGTTTCGATGGCTTGTTTCACGAAGGCCGACTGATCGAAGACCACTTCGGTCACGAGCTGCTTCGGGATGTCGAAGAGCTTGGGGAGCATGTCCCGAATGCCTTGGACAACCGCGATGGTATTGGTGTCGCCGCCCTGCTTCATAATCGGCAGGTAGACGGAGCGCTGCCCGTCCACGCGCACGATGTTGTACTGGATCTGGCTTGAGTCTTTCGCTTCGCCAATGTCGGAAACCGACACCCAGCGGTCTCCGGACGCCTTGATGGGAACGCTGTTCAGTTCGTCAACCTTATCCACCAGGCTGTTCGAGTACACGTAATAGTCGTACGGCCCGATTTTCACGTCGCCGGCTGGAAGGATGAGGTTGTTCCGGTTAATGGCGTTGACCACGTCCATGAGGCTCAACTGGCGCGACAGCAACCGGTAAGGGTCCACGTAGACCATCACCTGCCGGTACTTGCCTCCGAACGGAGGCGGAATTTCCGCGCCTTTCACCACCGCGATCTGGTTGCGGATGGCGAACTGCCCGATATCGTGGAGCTGGGTCTCGTCCAGCCCTTCGCCCTTCAAAGTCACCAGACAAACCGGAAGGCTGGACGCATCGAACTTGAGAACCACGGGAGGCAAGGTGCCGGGCGGAAGGCGCTTCAAATCGGCTAGCGCCAAGTTGGAAAGTTCGGTGACGTCGGCATCCGCGCTGGTGCCGGGCTGGAAAAAGACCTTGATGATGCTGACGCCCAGCAGCGAGCGTGACTCCATATGGTCGATGCCGCTGGCCAGCGTGAAGAAACGCTCCAGAGGGTTGGTGATGTCAGTCTCGATGTCGCCGGGCGGCATGCCGGAGTAGAACGTCGCCACCACGACCTCGGGCAGATTGATGGTGGGAAACAGATCCATCGGCATGCTGGCGAAGCTGGTGATGCCGATCACCACCAGGCACAGGCAGATCACGACGATGAAGTGTGGATTGCGGATGGAGAACCCTGACATGAGTGATTCCTGTGACGCGATTATTGCGGTGTGTCGGGCTGGTACTGGACGACGTCGGTCTGCTGGGGCTTAACGGCCAAACCGGTCTTGAGGCCGCTGCGGTCGCTGACCACCACCCGATCGCCTTCATTCAGACCGCTCAGCACTTCTGCGTCGTTGGCGGTCTCGATACCCAGCGCAATCTTCCGCTCCTCTAACTTGTTGTCCGGACCGACCACAAAGACTGTGCTCCGATCGCCCGCCTGGTTCACCGCCTGCAGGGGCACCACCAGGGCGGCGTTGTCTTGCTCCAGCGTCAGCGTCGCCTCGGCGTAGAGTCCCGGCATCAGGGCATGCGAGGGGTTCGGCACATCCACTTCGGTATGCATGGTGCGCGTGTCTTGGGCGACATCCACCGAGAAGCGCGCCACTTTTCCGGGAACGACCTTATCCAGCGACGGCACTCGCACCTGCACCGGGTCGCCGACGCGAATGTATTTCACGTAAGACTCCGGCACGGGGATGACGAGACGAAACAGATTGTCCTCGGAAAGGCGCGCCAGAGGGATGGCCTGGGTGCTGGAGCTTGTGCCGGCTTGCACCAGCGTGCCCAGGTTGGCATAGCGCTGGGTAACCACGCCCGCGAAGGGCGCTCTGATTTGCGCATAGTCGAACAGCACCTGGTCATGCTGCTCCCTCGCCTTAGCAAGGTCGAGCTGGCTCTGCGAGGTGGCGAGTGCCGCTTTAGTGCCCTCCACCTGGGCCTCTAAGGCCAGGTCTTTGCCCTCCGCGTCGTCGATCTCCTGCTGCGCCACCAGGCCCGGGCGCGTCGTGGCGACGCCGTTCAGCCGGTCGTACTGCAACTTGGCAACGCGATGTTGCGCTTCCAGGCGGTTGACCTCGTGTTCGGCATGAGTGACCTGGTCCGTGGCACTTTGGATGGCAGCGGTGTCCTGGCGCAACTGCATCTCCAACTCCGGGATTTCGAGCACCGCGATTAGCTGGCCCTGCTGCACGTGCGTGCCGTAATCGACCAGCAACTGCTTCACAAAGCCGGATTCCTTGGCGTAGACGTCGATCTCCTGGAACGGCACCAGCTCGGAAGAAACGGTGAGCTGCCGCGCGATCGATTTGCGCGCGACCGGCGTCACCGCGACGGTCGTCAGCGCTTGCTCGTCGTGGCGGCTGTGCGCCCGCGCGGCGCCCGAACCGGAGCAGGCGGACAGGCTGCCCAGCAGCGCCAGGATCACCGGCAAAACGACTCTCCAGGATCGGTAAGGGGCGCGCTCGGCGCCCGGCTCGGCACTTATCGTCAGTCGCACAGACCTTGGTTCTCTCCTTCTTCCAGGAGGGCCGCCAGCACATCCACGGAGAAGTCCGGGCGGCCGGTGAGTTCCGCCAGCACTCGATCTTCCCGCAATACGTCCTCCGCCGTATCAGCCAGTTCGCCGGCGGCCGCGGACGGAATCAGATGTACGCCATGCAGGTCGCCATGAAGCAAATCCCCGGAGGAAATCCACAAATTGCCAATTTCCACCGGTTCGCCAAACTCCACCACGTGCGCGTAGGCATGCGAAACCGAGACGCCGCCGGCAAACAACTGGAAACCAAGTGCTTCGATTGCCGGCAGATCCCGCACCGCGCCGTTGGTCACGCAGGCAACGCAGCCGAGCGCGCTGCCAATGCGCGCATAGGCCTCACCGAACAAGGCGCCCGCGCCGGAGGGGTCGTCAACGTCCCGGATTACGATGATCCGCGGATCGGGCACTTTGACTACGTACCTCCACCAATCCGCGTTTTCGTAGTAGCAACGCCCCTTGACGGGGGCCATGGCTGCTCGCATTTTGGCCGTGACGGCGTAGCCGATGACCGGCGCGAGTTGTGGGAATCGGCACGCGGCTGTGCCCCTGACAAAACCTTCGTTGCGCGGGCGAATGTTGAGCCGCTCGATGGCATTGGACAAGGTACAGGTGTCGAACTGCCTTAGTCTTTCCAACTGCTCGCGAGAGAGATGGGGCACAGGATTTGAATGCTGAAATGGCGAGGCGATTCGAAGTCTCCCTGGAAGACCCTCGCTACTGTCTCCGTCAGGTTTGGCCCGCTTTCAGGGGGCTCTGATTCGACTCTAAATCTCCAACCGGGTCAGCGCCACTGAAGAGGTCCTGAATATCGGGGCAGGCAGCGCGCAAGGTTTGCAGTCATGAAACAGTAAGGAAACCGTCAGAAATGGCGGTCACGATTGGGCGGCGGGCGGACAGGGCACGGCGGGAAGCCGAATCCAGAAAGTACAACCGCCCCCGGCCGGGCTGACCAATCCGATCTCGCCCTTGTTGGCCCGCACGGCCCACTGGGCGATGGAAAGCCCCAGACCGGCGGCCTTTTCCCCGGAGCGCGCTTCATCCACCCGATAGAAGCGTTCGAATACTCTCCCGGCATGCTGCTGGGGAATACCCGGGCCGCTGTCGCTGATGGCAAGCACGGCCCAGGAGGTTTCGCGGTAAACGCGAGCCGAGATTACACCGCCAACCGGCGTGAACTTGACCGCGTTATGAAGAACGTTCATGATCGCCTGGCGCAAAGACAGGCGGTCCGCCAGCGCGCAAACCGCTTCCTCCTCGATCAAATCGACCTTCAGCCCCTTGTCCTCGACGAGGACATCGAGGAGACCGGCGGCTTCCCGCAATAGCGGCATCAGCGGAAACACGGATGGCTGAAGAGCAATATGGCCGGCATCGGCACGCGACAGGGTGAGCAGGTTGTCCACCAGGCCGGTAAGCCGGTTGACTTCTTCGAGCATGCTGCCGATGGTGTCGCGGTACTCCTCCCGCCCCGCATCCTGCTGCAATCCCACCTCGCCGATGCTGCGAATAGCCGCCAAAGGCGTACGCAACTCATGAGAGGCGTCCGAGGTGAAGCGGCGCAACTGTTCGAAGGACTGGCCGATGCGCGCCAGGGTCGCGTTGAATTCGGTGGCCAGGTGGCCGAGTTCGTCGTCGGGGTTATCGACGGGCAGGCGCTCGTCCAGGTTTTCGGAGTTGATCTGTTGCGCCCGCCGCGCCATCTTCTCCACCGGATCCAGGGCGCGCGCGGCCACTTTGTAGCCGATCAAAGCCACGGCGGCCAGCGCCACGGGCAAGGCCAGCAAAAGGATCGCCAGTGTTTCCTGCAGCCGGCCCCAGATCAGGTCCTCGCTGTAGGCCACGCGAATTAGCACAGGTTTGCTCTGCAGGTCGTACCGGCCGCTGACCAAAACCACCGCGGTTCCGTCCGACATCCTGGTCGAACGCTCCGAGTATGCCCGCTCGCCTTCACCCGGCAGCGGCGGCCCACCCATCGTACGGGCGCCCAGTTTCTGGTTCCTGTATAGGATTCCGCCGTCTGGCGTCAGCACCTCCAGGTACCTCTCCTCCACCTGCCGCCACGCGGCGTGGTGGTGATACTCCTCGTGAAGGTCCATCCGGCCGTCGGCGTGAAAATAGAGCAACCCTTTGACGGTTTCCAGGTCCTCCTCGGCCAGGTGCGTCAGGACACGGTTCATCTGCCAGAACAGCAGCACCGACACCACCGCCAGGTAGACGCCGATCACGCCGGCCAGCGTCGCCACGTACCACAGCGTCAGGCGCGCCCGGACGCGGCGGGGGCGAAAACGCATCACGAGCCATCCTCGCCGAGAACGAAGCCCACGCCGCGCACCGTGCGCAGCAGCGTCTTGTCGGATTGATCGTCGAGCTTCCGCCGCAGCCGGGCGATGTGCACGTCGATCACGTTGTCGAGCGGCGTGTACCGCGCGCTCTCCTTCCACACGTCGCGGGCCAGCATCTCCCGCGAGACGACGCGCCCCGGCTGGCGCAGCAGGTACTCGAGAAGGTCGAACTCGCGGGCCGTGAGCGCCAGGTCCCTTCCTCCGCGCTTGACCTTGTGCGCGGCCACATCCATTTCCAGATCGGCCACGGTCAGCCGGTTGGTGGTCTCGGCGATGCCCCGCCGCAGCAGCGCGCGTGTGCGCGCCAGCAGCTCTGGGAATGCAAAGGGCTTCACCAGGTAGTCGTCGGCGCCGGCGTCCAGGCCCCGCACGCGGTCTTCGGTTGCGTCTCTGGCCGTGAGCAACAGCACGGGCACGGATACGCCCCGCTGGCGCAGTTGGGTGAGAACCTCGATACCGTCGCGGCCCGGCAGCAGCCAGTCGAGAATCACCAGGTCATAGGCCTCGGTGGACACCAGGTAGAATCCCTCTTCGCCGGTGTGCGCCACGCTCACCGAGTAGTGGTCGGCCTCCAGGCCGTGGCGTAACGCATCAGCCATCTTCTCTTCGTCTTCGACGATCAGTACTCGCATGCTCCGGTTCCCCATCTTATGGCGGGTGCCGGCCTCCCACTCCCAACAGGATTGCACACTGATCGGCGAAGGGTTCGCGGCCGCGCCGCGAAAGCCGGCCAAAGCGCTATGGAAGGCGGTGCCGCACGGCGATGCACTTTGCTCGGTGCTCAATTGCAGAATATCCGGTGCCCGAGCGCTCATGGCACTGAAGAAACCCTGAAGGTGTTATGACAGCCGCGTCGGGAAATCTCCAGAAACAATTCAGTCCCCGCCGGAGACCGGGCCGTTCACTCAGCTATGCTTTCCGCGCCGCCTGCTCACTCATGCCTTAGCGCCTCCAGGGGATCCACCCTGGTCGCTCGCCGCGCCGGAATATAGCATGCCAGCAGGACCGCCAGGACGAGCACGCTGCAGCCACCTGCGAACGCTTCGCCATCAATCGGCCGCACCCCGAACAGCAGCGTCTCCAGCACCCGTGTCGATATGCATGCGCCCGCCAGCCCCAGCGCGACACCCGCGGCAATGAGCCCCAGACCTTGACTCAGGATCATCGCCAGCACGTCGCCCGGTTCCGCGCCGAGCGCCATGCGGATGCCGATTTCGTGGGTCCTTCGCGCTACGGAGTAATTCACGGTGCCGTACACCCCAACCGCGGACACCACCGACGCCAGCAACGCAAACCCCACGACCAGCACCATATAGAAACGCGGAACGGCCACTGACTCGGCCAGCATGTTATCCAGCGTGTCAAACTCGCCGATAATCATTCGCTTGTTCCACGAGCGCATCTCTTTCCGAACCGCGCCCGCCAGGCTCAACGGCGGTACCGCCGTTCGCACCAGCACCTGGACGCCATTACCCCAGTCCTCCTGGCGATTCGGAAAATAGACCGCCGGCATCGGATCGCCAGCCACGCCGAATCCTTTCACGTTTCCGGCTACGCCGATCACCGTAGCCCAGTCCGGCGTGCCCCATCGCACGTGCTTTCCGATGGGGTCGCCGTTCGGGAAGTCACGCCGCGCCAGCGCTTCGTTGATTACCGCCACCTTCGGAGCCGTCTTTCCATCGGCTGCCGTGAAGAAGCGGCCCCGCCGCGGGGTCATGCCGGCAGCGCCGAAGAACCCAGGGGTTGCCACCATGAGTCCAGTCACCCATTGCTTCCCCTCGCGCATCGGCAGGCCTTCGATTTCAAGACAACCGTAGCAAGACGAGCCGGCCGCGTCCTGCGGGAAAGCCGTCGCCGCACCCGCCGCCTGCACCCCAGGCAGCGCGCTCAGCCGCGCCAGCAAATCGTCAATGTGCGGGTTCACGTTCCAGGGCAGTTCGATTCCAAGTACTCCTTCGGGACGAAACCCCAGCGGCACGCTCACCCGCATCACGAAGCTGCGCAGCAGCAACCCGGCGCCGATCAGCAGCGTCACGGCCAGCCCGATCTGTGCCGCCGCCAGCAGGCTCCGCCCGCGGTTCTTTCTGAACTCACCCCCGCCCGGCGCCCCCGGTCCCTCTTTCAACCAGTTGCCCAGGTCGGGTTTCGAAGCCCCCAGTGCCGGGGCCAGTCCGAACAACAGCCCCGTCGCCATCGCAGCGCCCAAGGCAAACAGCAACACTCCGCCATCGATCGCCACCTCGTGAATGCGCGGGAGGTGAATCGGATCGAGTGCTACAAAGGCGCGCACCAGCCAGTACGCCGACGCCACACCGAGCACCGCGCCCGCCAGCGCCAGTAGCACGCTCTCACCGAGCAGGCAGCGGGCGATGCGCCAGCGGCTCGCGCCCAGTGCCAGACGCAGCGCGAGCTCGCGACGCCGGCCGGTCGAGCGCACCAGCAGCAGGTTCGCCACGTTGGCGCACGCGATCAGCAGCACGCAGCCCACCGCGCCCATCAACACCAGCAGTGCCCGCCGCGCTTCGCCTACGATCTGCTCCGTCAGCGGCACCACGTTAGCGCCGATTCCCTGGTTCGTTTTCGGATGCGCCAGTTTCAATCGCCCCGCGATGGTCCGCAGCTCGGCCTGGGCTTGTGTCAAGGTCACGCCGGGCTTCAGTCTCCCGATCACCCGCAAATAGTGCGCACCGCCGTTGTTCCGGTTGTCGTTGCCGGCCAAAGGAAACCACAACTCGGAGTCGGACGGGAAAGCGAAGCCTCGTGGCATGATGCCCACCACCGTGAAGACTTCGCGGTCGAACTGCACGCTCTTGCCTACCAAATTGCGGCCGCCGCCCAGCCTTTGCCAGAGCCCGTATGAGAGCACGGTGACCGGCGCCGCAGCGGCACGTGTCTCCTCGGGCACAAAAGTCCGGCCCAGGATGGGTTGGATTCCGAGCGCCGGGAAAAAATCGCCGCTGACGCGCGATGCCCGGATCATCGCGGGTTCGCCGCCCACGTTCATCCGGACGCCGTCCCCAACGAACACCGCCATCCGCTCAAACGACCGGCTCTGCTCCTTCCAATCGCGAAAGTTCTGGTAGGAGACGACGACGCGGTCTTCGCCGCGCGTCTCCCACGCCTCCCATACCATCATCAGCCGGCCCGGTTCGCGGAACGGCAGCGGCCGCAACAGCACCGCATTCACGACTGAGAAAACCGACGTGCTCGCGCCGATACCCAACGCCATCGTCAGCACCGCGACCGCCGTGAATCCGGGGTTCTTCCGCAAGGCACGCACGGCGTACTTCACGTCGGCAGCCCAGGCCTCGGCCCCTGCCCAGCCCCATGCCTGCCGGCTGTCTTCCTCGAACAGAGTGGCGTTCCCGAATTTCCTTCGGGCCGCTGCCGCGCCGAGCTCGGAAGCTTGCATGTCCAGATGAAACCGCATCTCTTCCTCGAGATCGCGGTCGAATTGCCGCCGCCGGAACCCGAACAGCAGCTTGCGCCACAACTCGCCAAGCCATTCCATACGTCCACCATCACGCCGGTTGAATCACGCGTGTGATCGCCCGCATCACCTTTTCAAACTCCGAGATTTCCACGCCTAACTGCTTCTTGCCCGCGGGCGTGAGCCGGTAGTACCGCGCTCGCCGGTTGTTGTCGGACTGTCCCCACTCGGCGATCACCCAGCCCTTGATCAGCATCCGCTGCAAGGCCGGGTAAAGCGAGCCCTCTTCCACCTGGAGCACGGCTTCGGACGTTTGCTGGATGTGCTGTGCAATGCCATAACCTAACCGCCAAAACATGAGCGCTTCGCGCTCATATTTTCGCAACTTTTTTTAGGGCTTGGCATCAGAAGCAAGTGGATAGACCGAGCTGAAAGGACTCGGAAGATCCAGAGACAGTCGCTCGCAAAGCGGGTGTCACAAAACGACTTTCTGTGGAGGAAACGATGCTCTGTTTACGTCGCTTTTCTACTCAATCGTCTCGATGGTGCCATCTTGCCGACCGTCATGGCGGTCGGTCCCTTTTCACCCGGCTGCTGGTTTTGGGTCTCACGGCGGTTTTATTTGCCCAAACGGGGAACCTGGTGGCACAGCCAGTTCCTCTGACTCCGCCGCAGCTGGACCAGCTCGTCCAGCGGATTGCGCTTTATCCTGATCCGCTGCTGGCACAGATTCTAACGGCTTCGACCTACTGGGATCAGATTCCCGATGCTGCGTCCTGGGCCGATCAGCACAGCTACCTCAAGGGCGATGCGCTGGCATCGGCCGTCCAGGCTGACCATCTGCAATGGGATCCCAGCGTGCTGGGACTGCTGCCGTTCCCTTCGGTGCTGGACATGATGGCGCAGGATCAGGCATGGACCGAGCAGCTCGGCAATGCTGTTCTGAACCAGCGACCTGAAGTGATGGACGCGGTGCAGCGGATGCGCCGGCTAGCCAGACAGTATGGCTATCTGGCGCCGAATGGGTATGTGAATGTTGTGGATTCGGGCGGTTATATTGAGGTGCTACCCCTGAATCCGGCAGTGATTTACGTGCCCTGGTACGACCCGTACGTTGTCTTTGCTCCCCCGCGTCCCGGCGTCGTCGTGACGACTGCGATTCGCTTCGGCCCCGCTGTCACGATTGGAGCAACCTTCGGGACGTGGGGCTGGTGGATTGGTTCGGGATTCGTGTGGCCGGCCCACACGATTCTCATCGACCACCGTCCGTGGGTCCGGGTGTGGGGGAACCGGCTCGGCTATGTGCATCCCTATGCCCATCCGTGGGTGCGTCCGATTGGGCCTCGCGTGGAGGTGCATCACCCGGGACGGTAACCATAAGGCGCGCCTGCACGATTATCATTCGTGCAGGCAAGCCCTTCAGAGACGAGCCTGACTAACGAGAAGAGAGAGGAGGATGTCACGGAGCAAAGCGACTTTTTCAACAGCCACGGCTGTTCACGCCAACTGACTGCGTTGTCTGTACGCCAGGACCGGCAGAAGCCGACGCCTTCATGGGTCTGCAATTTTCGAATCACAAAGCCTTCAGCACGACCAACGTCATGTCATCTGCTTGCGGGGCTGCTCCACGGAATTGGGTAACTGATGCATGAATGCTTTCGATCAGTTTGTCAGCACTTTCTTGCAGGTGTAAGCTCACGAGGGCTGCCAGGCGGGCCACCGAATATTCTTCTCCTGCCGGGCTCTCAGCCTCCACAACCCCGTCGGTGTACAGAACAAGAACGTCTCGGTGGCAGAGAGCGACTACATCATTCTTGTACTCTGTATTGGGAAGCACACCGAGCACGGGACCTCCCTGGTCCAGCTTGCATGTCTCTGCCCCGGCGCGTATCAGGAGCGGCGGATTATGGCCTGCATTCGTGTATTCCAGGGAACGTGACTGAGGGCAGAGTTTCCCGTAGAAGAGTGTAATGAACCGACGTCCCACGGTGATCTGCTGAACGACGTTGTTGAAGGCATGTAACAGATCGCTTGTGCGGGGAAATCGCGGTGCATCCATGCGGAGCGCCACTTCAATGGAAGGCATCAGCAGTCCGGCAGCAACTCCTTTGCCGGAAACATCGCCGATGACTACCGCAACTTCCCCGTTGGCCAATTCGATGAACCCATAGTAGTCGCCCGCCACTATCCTGGCCGGGTACATTCGTGCAGCGAACTCAAATCCGGGTACCGTAGGGATGGACCGAGGCAAGATGCTCTGTTGCACTTCCGCAGCCAGATAAATTTCAGCCGCAAGCTCGTCGCGTTGTTTTGCAGCCAGATCCGCCAGCCGCCGCCGCTGCGCGCCAAGCTGATTCACGACGACGACAACGAAGACATATCCAAGCAGAGTCGCGGCATCTCCGGTGAAGTGCCGGATGCCGGTATCCCGCACAGGGCTGAGAAGATCATGCAGCGCCAGACAAACAATCGAAAGCGCAATGCTGATACGAAGCGGATGTACCAGAGCGCTCAGAGCGAGGGGCAACAAATACAGTGAAGCCAGGGGAAGCGAAGTCACGGACCTGTCTACATATGCGACTGCGGCGATGCCCGCCACTATCACGGAGGTGAGCACAAGGATGCTCAGCCTCTCGTTGACGTACGGGCCGGCGGTCGTGACTCGATGCAGAACATTCGACCATCTTGGAAGCATCCGATAGAGATCTCCCTGTTCAGCGCCGATTTCGTCGAATCGATCCGCTCGCGACGTCAGATGCCCGTTGGCCAGCATTAGCCGGTAGTACCACGCATGCTACCGAGTGGTTATCGTTTGAACCGCAAGAGCGGCCACATGACGATACTTGCTTGGGCGCTTCATAAACAACCAGCGAAAAAGGATTTGGCACAGTCAGTTGTATCGACAGGCATTGTACCGCCAGCGGCGATCTTCTCGCCACCAAGAAGTGGTTCCGGGCGAGTGACCGGCAATCCGGAAGTAAACCTCAATTAACGAAAACAGGCCAATGCACTCATCGACAGGATTGCGGGAGGATGGTCGGGGGTGAACCGGGGACAGACGGCGCGTAATCGTTGCTGATTCAAAGGCGGCTGAACCCGAAGGACTGCTGCTTCGCGTCGATCCCTTCTTTTTGGCCTTATCGGCTACTAAACTCCTAATTGTAGCTGACCGGCATCTGTCGTTGCCTTTGGCTTGCGGCCGCATTTTCGAGGACGTAATGGACGCCGATATGCGGCCTCTAACTGTTTCAGGAATTCGTCGCTCACCGCGGGGCGGCCGCTGCGTGCCGCTTCGCGAATGCGCTCGATCATCGCCGCGTCGGCAGCGCCGCGGTCCGTGACGTCGCACCGATAAGGCGGAATTCTACAGCGACCGCACCGCGCTGGCGGACGCAGCGGTAGCGGGCCTCACTATACTGTAGGTATCGGCACGGCATGGAACGGCGCGGGTGGAAAAACACGGCTACTTACGCGGGACTGCTGGCGGCTGCGTTTGTGGTAGCGGTGGCGGGCAGTTGGAAGTTCGGCCGGCAGTTGGACAACAACGCTTACGATTTCATGTTCCGCCTCTACGACCCGCCGCCGTGGCAAGCCGAATCCATCGTGCTCGCCATTGACGAATCCACGCTCAACGCCTGCAGCGGCATGACGGGAATTCGCCGTCCGCTGGCCGATTCGTTGAATCTGGTGGCGGCGGCGGCACCCAAAGCCGTCGCCGTCGATGTGATTCTGGCCGCGCACAGCGCTGACCCGCGAATTGACGGCGCTCTTGCCGCCGCCTTTGCGCGCACACCCAACCTGGTGCTGGCGAGCGAGCTATTACCCGACGGTTGGGAGAACCCGATACCGGAATTCGCCCGCTGGGCGGCGGCACAGGGCCACGTCTACGCCAAGCCCGACGACGATGGCATCGCGCGCTCGATTCCGCTCGAAAAAGCCTTCGGCCGCCAACGGCTGTGGGCGCTCTCGCTCGAAGCTTTCCGGCTGAGCCGGCACGCCGAAATCGTCGAATCCCCTTCCGGCCTGCAGGTGGGTGAGCGGTGGATCCCCATCCCGCAAGTCCCTTCCGGATGGCGGCACAGCCGCGACCGCGACGATAGCCGCATCATGCGCGTGCGCTTCGCCCCGCGTAACGGCGATACCGGCGCCGACTCGACCCCACGCATCGGCATGCGGCAACTGATCGATCACCCCGAACTGGCGCGCGCCTTCACCGGCAAGGTGGTGTTCGTGGGCCTCACCGCGGTGACGGAACTGCACGACCGCCTGCCGACGCCGGTGGCGCCGGCCATTCCCATCAGCGGCATCGAAATCAACGCCAGCGCTTTCGAAACTATCGCCCACGGCTTGTTCATCACCGATGCCGGCCCGGTCTGGGTGATGCTGTTCAGCGTGGCGCTGCTGGCGGGCGCAGGACTGAGCTTTCGCTACCTGCCCGGCTGGTGGGCTTACCTGGGCGCGCTGGCGGTGCTGGCCGCGGCGCACATCACGCCTTACGTTTTCTTTACCGACGGCCGCGTCTTCTCATTCGTGACGCCGGCCTCGGTGGCCTGGTTCGGCAGCCTCACCGCGGCGGCGTACTACCAGCTTGTGGTGCGCCGCAACTGGCACATCGAGCAGGCGGCCCGCACACGCTACCAGCAGGCGATGCAATTCGTCACTCACGAAATGCGCACGCCGCTTTCCGCCATTCAGGGATCGAGCGAGCTGATTTCCCGCTACCCGCTCACCGAGGAGAAGCGCAAGCAGGTGGCGAACATCATCCATTCGGAATCGAAGCGGTTGGCACGCATGGTCGAGGTTTTTCTCAGCGTGGAGCGGCTTTCGGCGGGGCAGATGGAATTGAAACACGAAGCCATCGCGCTGGGTCCGATGATCGCGACCTGCGTGGAGCGCGCGCGCCCGCTCGCCGACCGCAAGCACATCGCGCTGACTCTCGAACCCATCGCCGACGGGCTGCTGCTCACCGGCGACCTCGAATTGATGGAGTACGCCTGCTACAATCTGCTTTCCAACGCCATCAAGTATTCGCCGCAGCGAACCGAGGTGACTGTTTCCGGCTGGAAGGATCAGGCGCACCTGCGGGTCGCGGTCAAGGACCAGGGCATCGGCATGGATCAGAAGGAAGTCAAGCAGATCTTCCAGAAGTTCTACCGCACGCGGAAAGCGGAGGAATCGGGAGAAGCGGGCAGCGGCATCGGGCTGTCCATCGTGCAGCAGATTGTGGAGCAGCATGGCGGCACCATTGAAGTGGCCAGCCAGCCGGGCGCCGGTTCCTGCTTCACGCTGGTGCTGCCGGCGGCGGCACCGGTGACCATGCCGGTGACAAGATCACCGGCGCTACCGGGCTAGCGCAAGGAAATTGATGCTGAAGCTACTGTTAGTGGAAGACGATCCGGCGCTGCAGTTCACCATCCAGACGGCGCTCGAGGAAAAGGGGTATCTGGTGGACGCAGTTTCCACCACGGGCGACGCCCTCGAGCGGCTGAGCGGCGAAGCCTACCCCGTGGTGGTCTCCGACATTTACGTTGATGAGCGCACCGGCCTGGACGTGCTGGAAGCCGCCCGCAGCCGCGACCCGCTCTGCGCGGTGATCCTGATGACCGGCCGCGGCACCATGGAAACCGTGATGGCCGCCACCCGCGGCGGCGCTTTCGACTACATCGCCAAACCCTTCGATCTGGACGTGATGATCGACGCGATCGAGCGCGCCGAAGCCGCGCGCCGCGACGAGGGCAGCGAGGCCGAGAGCGAAGAGATGCCGGAAACCGAAATGATCGGCAACACGGCGGCCATGGTGGAGATTTACAAAGTGATCGCGCGCGTGGCGCCCACCGACGTCACCGTAATCATCGAAGGCGAAACCGGCACCGGCAAGGAAGTGGTGGCGCGCATGATCTGGCGCAACAGCCTGCGCGCCGGCCAGCCGTTCTCCGCCGTGGATTGCGGCTCCATCGCTCCCTCGCTGCTCGAAAGCGATTTGTTCGGCGCTGTGCGCGGCGCTTACACCGGCGCCGACCGCGACCGCACAGGCGTCTTCGAAGCCGCCCACCGCGGCACGGTATTCCTGGACGAGATCGGCGACATCGACACCAATTTCCAGCTCGCCCTGCTGCGCTTTCTCGAAAACCATGAGATCCGCCCCGTCGGCGCTTCTCGGCCCAAGGATGTCGACGTCCGCGTGCTGGTTGCCACCAACCGTGACCTACAGCGCCTGGTGGAAGAAAAGAAGTTCCGCGAAGACCTGTGGTACCGGCTGAACACGGTGCGCATTTCGATCCCGCCGCTGCGCGAGCGGCGCGCCGACATTCCGCTGCTGGCGCGCTTCTTCGCCAACAAGTACAACGAGCGCTACCAGCGCGAGATCAAGCTGATGGATTCCGGCGTGCAGGCGCTCAAGGATTACACCTGGCCCGGCAACGTGCGCCAGTTGCAACACCTGGTGGAGCGGCTGGTGATTCTCGCCGAGCGCATCGACGGCGAAACCGTGCTCAACGCCCTCGCCGCCATGGAATCGCGCGAGCGGCCCGTCGAAACTCTGGCCGATGCCGAAGAAGAACAGATCCGCCGCGTGCTGGCCGCCACCGGCGGTAACAAGAGCAAAGCCGCGCAGGTGTTGGGCATCGAGCGCAAGACGTTGTATCGGAAGTTGGAAAGGATGAAGCTGTAGGGGGGCGGGGCGGAGTGGGGCGGTATCGCATCTCGCGTGGTCAGACCATGCGGTCGTAATCGGAGTGACTGCCGATCCAGTACCAGACAATGCGATCTTTCTTCAGGACCGCCAGCGCGCGGTAGCCGAGTCCGATGCGAGCCGAATAAATGTCGTCCTCACCTTCCAATTTCTTGAATTGCAGGCTGGGGTGGGCCGGATTTTCCTCGAAGAGCCGATAGGCGCGTTTCGCATCCCGCTGAGCGGCCAACGGCAAGGCAGAGAACAAATGCCTGAACTGCCGAGTGGTTCTGGACTGCATCAGAGCGAATCGGCCAGTGGCTGAGTCTCGCCCCTCTCGTCCTCCTCGAGGGCTTCCCGCGCCATGCGGCGCATTACATCGCGCTTCTCGGCAAAGCGTTTCTTCCAGTCCTCCTCGTCAGCCAGCGACGCCAGGATCTGGGACGCAATCGCATCCTGCTCATCCGGAGGCAACGAGACTACCTTTTCCAACGCCTTGTCCAACAGCGAGGACATACTTCGATCATACCAACGGCCGCCGGGATCCGCCATCGAGCGGGAGAAGGCGGATCTCCGCGGTAGCCCTGGCGCACGCACTCGTGCGTGCGCCACATTTGCCTTGCGACTACGGCGCCGGAATTTCCTCTTCCGAGGTGAACGGAGACGCCGGCAAGCCGTCGGAGTTGAAGAGGTTGACCACCGGCGCATTCGCCCAACCGTAGCGGACATACTTCGGCTCTGCTACTTGCGCATTGCTGACCACAACGGTCTCGCCATCGATGCGCGCCGTCGCGGCCACAAAGTGGCCGTCGTCGCCGGCGATCTCGAAACCTTTCAGCGCCTCTCCTTTGGCAGACAGTCCCTTCGCCGTGTGGTCGAACCAGACGCGCACGGAGTCGCTCTCGGGCGTGGCCTGTCGAAACAGCGGGCCGGAATACTCGACGTTTTCGCCATAAGCTAGGGCTCGCGCAGCCAGGGCGAGGCGCGCGCCGACCGTCTGCTTGTCGGCGGGATGGACGTTGTCGGGATCGCCGATATCGATCGTCACCGCCATCGCCGTATTGGCCACCGAGAGGGTGCGGCGCTGCGCTTCGCGGATGATGGCCCAGTCTTCGGTGGCGTCCGAGGTGAAGCTGGAGATTTGCACGTAGAGGAACGGAAAATCCCCTTCGCGCCACTGCGTGCGCCAGTCGGCAATCAGGGCGGGAAAGATTTTGGCATACATAGGAGCCCAGGCCAGGCGGCTGTTGGATTCGCCCTGATACCAGATCACGCCCTTGATGGTGTACGGGGTTGCGGGAGCCACCATTCCGTTGAACAACGCGGCGGGAGCCCAGGATGCGGGGTTGGGGTGCCATGGGTGGTGCGGCGCTGGCTGGCCCGCCTGCTTGGCGGCCAGATCTTCGCGCCTTTCCTGGGCCAGGATCGCCGAGATTTCGCCTTGCGTCTCCATCATGTGGGCGCGGGTGGCGAAGACGGGTATGAGGCCCGCATCGGCGGAGATGGCCCGCAGGCTCGTCCATGCTTCCGCCACGGTGCCGCCCCAGGTGGAATCGATGAGTCCGATGGGAACGTGCTCGCGGGTGTTCAGCTCGCGTCCGAAGAAGTAGGCCACAGCCGAAAAGTCGGCGGCTGTCTCGGGAGAGCAGACCGTCCATGAGGCGTCGCTGTTGAAGAGAGGGAAGTCGGCGGCCTTTTCGCGTATGTGAAGCAGCCGAATTTGCGGCTGGCCGGCGTGAGCAATTTCCTCCGCAGAGTTATTCATCGGGGCGCCGGGAAAGCCTTTCAAAGGGAATTCCATGTTCGATTGGCCCGACGCAAACCAAACGTCGCCGATCAAAACGTCGTCCAGCACGATCTTGTTACTGCCGGTTACGGTGAGGTGGTAGGGGCCGCCGGCGGGTTCGGGAGGCAGGAAGACGCCCCAATTCCCCAAGCTGTCGCCGGTGACATCGCGGCTGACTCCATGGAACTCGACCGTGACCTTCTCACCGGGATCCGACCAACCCCAGATGTGAATGGGCTTATCGCGCTGCAATACCATATGACTGCTGAGAATCCCCGGCAGCCTGGCTTCGCACGTTCCAGTTCGTGGGCAACAGGCCAGCAGAATAGCGAGAGCGCAGAAGCGAAGGGTAGTTTTGACGGGCATAAGTACATTCTGATGCAATGAGCACCATGGGTGGGCAACGATGAACGCGCCTGGGAGCGCCTGCCGCCACGCGCTCTTGCTCGCGGTCAGTCCACGTCCTCGCCGTAGGCGACTTTCAGCCAATGTTTGACCTCGGCGTCGATTTGGTCGGTCGATTCGATGCCGATGCGGTGAGTGATGCGGTCCTTCTTGGCGTAGCCGCCGGTTTCGGTCAGCCTGCCGGCTCCCTTGCGCGCACCCAGCGCGAAACCGAAATCGATGCGCGTGCGCGTAGCGGGCTTGATCTGGGCGAAAACGTGGTTGCGGTAGAGCGGCACCATGGTCCTGCAAGGACACGCCTTCACGTCTTCGCCCAGGCTGAGCCCCAGCCGCAGCAATTCGTCATAGATAAGCCGCAGCGGCGAATACGGCCCGCGAAACATGGCTTTCACGTAGCGCTCCGCGGCTTTGAGATAGCTTTCCGGGCTGTCCATATCGGCATCCTTGCCGGAGGCGCGCTGCGCAATCCAAATGGCCGAGTTAGTGCCCAGCCGGTGCTCCTGCTTGAGCCAGGCAATACGCTCTTTCTCGCCCGGCGGCCCGGAGGCTTTCACCAGCGCCAGCCACGCGCTGAGCGAGCGCCCGGTCTTCTCTTTGAGGCTCTCGCGCCAGTTGGTAACAAACGCAACACTGGGATGCACACTGTAAATGGATGTTATCTTCGCCATTCTTCGGGGCAGTATAACATTGGGGGCGAATGGCCCGGAAGATCGCGGAACCAGGGGGCGCTTGTATGCGTAATGGCGAAGCATGAACCGATTACGGCAGGACCTTATCGTGGCGGTGCGCCGGCTGCGCAAGAGCCCTGGGTTTACCGCTGCGGCCATCGTCACGCTGGCGCTCGGCATCGGCGCGAATACGGCGGTGTTTACGGCGGTGAACGCCCTCGTCTTCCGCCCGCTCCCGGTGGATCGGCCGCAGGACCTGGTGTTTTTGAATCTGCGAAGCTTCAAGACAGAGGTCCCGGTTCAGTCGTATCTGAATTACCTGGACTTCCGCGACCGCAATCAGGTACTCCGTGGGCTGGCGGGCTACCGCATGGCGCCCGTCAGCCTGAGCGTCGCCGAGGGCAAGAACGCGCGCATATGGAGCTACGAGGTTACCGGAAATTACTTCGATCTTCTGGGCGTGGGTGCGCTGCGCGGGCGGGTACTCGATGCCGGTGACGGCCGGACGCGCCTTGGGCATCCGGTGGCGGTAATCAGTTACACCTGCTGGCAGCGGCGGTTCAACGGCGATCCTGAGATCGCCGGGAGGAGGATCAAGCTGAACGGCCTGGACTACACCGTGGTGTCTTCCGCCCGATCGAGCAATCCTACAGTTCGGACACCACCATCCTGGCGCGTTCGGCACTGCCGGAGGAGCAGGTGGTGGCGATGTTGCGGCGCGCCGTTCTGGAACTGGACCCGACGATACCGATCTACGAGGCCGGCAGCGTAACCGACCGGCTGGGGCTGGTGCTGTATCCGGCACGCGCCGCGGCCGCCGTGTTGAGCGCGTTTGGATTGCTGGCAGTCGTGCTGGCGGCGACCGGCGTATATGGAATGGTGGCCTATGCCGTTTCGCGGCGCACGCGCGAAATCGGGATTCGGATAGCGCTGGGAGCCACGCGGCTGGAAGTGATGGTCGTGGTCCTGCGGCGCACCGGGTGGTTGCTGGCGATCGGGGGTTCGGCGGGACTGGCGGCGGCGCTGGCCGCAGGACGGCTGTTTGCGCCAATTCTGTATGGGATTAGCGCGACCGACCCAGTAACTTATGCCGTGGCGGTGGGACTCATGGCGCTGGTGGCTGTCGCCGCCTGCTGGTTCCCGTCGCGCCGGGCGATGGCAGTGGACCCGGTGACCGCGCTGCGCACGGAGTAAGCAGGCGGCGCAGAACACTGCGGCAGGCTGCGTCGATCGCAAGAATGTGCAGACCGCCGCTCCGCTTAGAAGCTCAGCCGTATCCCCATCTGGGCGGCGAATGGGATGCCGACGGTTGTGCCGGGGCCGAAGAAATCGCCCAGCCCGCCGGCGGGCACGCGCAACTGGTTCAGGCTGGTGATCGGCTGCGTCTGGGAGCAATCCGCATTCAGGCAGAACGCGGTGGCGTTCGCAAGATTGTTGACTGGCAGCGGCAGCGCGGCCAGGCTGGTGACGTAGTTCGCGCCGGGATTGTTGCGATTGAACAGATTGAACATTTCGAGAAATGGAGTGGCCTGCCAGCGTTCGCGAAAGCGGAAGGGCCGGCTGACGCGAACGTCGGTCTGCAGGTAAGGCGTGCCGCGGAATTGGTCCATGCCGGTTTCGACTCTATTCACCACCGCCCGGTCGTCGAGCGGATCTCCCAACGCGTTGACGTCCACCGGCGTGGTCATGGTGAAGGGGCGGGCGCTTTCGGCCTGGCTCAGCAGCGAAAATTCGAGGCCGCCCGGCAGGCGAACTGTGCCGGCGATCACCAGTCGATGCGTCACGTCCTCGCCGGACGGACCGTAGTCTCCTTTGGCAAAGGCGTCGAGCGGGTTGCAGACCCCGTTCACATAGTCGAAGAGCTCGCCCAGGACGCAGCCCCACGTGTCGGCCCGCGACAGCGTGTAGTTCACCATCACGCTGGCCCGCGAGATCTTGCCTTGCAAGTGAATCGACAGGCCGTCATACACGGACCGGTTGTCGGTCCGGAAGACGGCGATGCTGGGGACGTTCGCCTGCTGGGTGGCGACGTCGCTCGCGAACAGCGGCGAGAACAGCGTGTAGCCGGGCTCGTATTGGTAGCGCCGGTAACCGTGCATCCCGGTTTCGTGAGTCCAGTCCGCGCCGATCATCCAGTTGGAATGAAACGAGCGCTCCACTCCGGCGCTGGCATCGAGCGCGTAGGGCGTCTTGTAAACCGGATCGATGATGGCGCCCGCGCCGCCATTTGCCGCGCCCGGAAGGCAGCCGGCGTCGGAAGGCAGAACGCACGGCGCCGGTGCTTCATTCACCGCCTGAAAAGCAGTCACCCAGCCGTTCTGCGCCAGGTCGTTATAGTAAAGGCCGGCGCCTGCCCGGATCACCGTGCTGCGGTCCCGTCCCAGGGCGTAGGCAATGCCCAAGCGCGGCGCTAACGCCAGCCGGTAATCATGAGGCGCGCCCGGATGCTGAAAGAGCGGCACCTGCAAGGCAGCGAGGGTAAGCAGAGCGGGGTTGTCCAACTGGGATCGGCCGGACGCCGCGAATAATCCGAACGTGGTGTCATAGCGAACTCCGTAATTCACGGTGAGCTGCGGCGTCGCCCGCCAGGAGTCCTGCACGTAGGCGCCCAGGCGCTGCACGTTTTGGGCGAAGCTGCCGTTGCCGGCCGGCGTGCTGGAGCAGACGGTTCCCGGCGTGACCTGGAGCGCCGCCGTCGGCGTGCAGCTCAGATCCACGGCGAACTGCTGCGGGTTTTGCACGTAATCGACGGGGTCCTGCGCGAATACCGTAAGGTTTTCCGCGTTGCCGGGAAGCGCGCCGCTCAGCACCGGCTCATGGATGAAGTCGACGCCGAAACTCGGCGAGTGGCGGCCGGAGGAGTGGTTCACGCTGTAGCGGATCTGGTATTTTTCCTGGTCCCGTGCCACCGGGAACGCGGTGATCGGGGTCACGAACTGGTTGTCTCCGAACGTCTCGAAGCCGGAAATCGTCTGGTAGGTGGAACTGAAGGGAAAGGCGAGCGCGAAACCGAAATCGGAGTTGCGCGTTTCCGTCAATCGCAGGCCGCCGGTCGCGAGGGTGAAGGATCCAATCCAAGACGGGCTGAAGATCGATTGCTGTCCCAGCACCGCGTTCCAGTAGTTGGAATGAGAAGTAGCGCCGGTGGAGGGCAGCGTTGCCTGCTGAACGAAAGCGTTGTCCGTGGTGTAGGTCTCGGCGGCCAAGCGCAGGAACCATTGCGAACGCGCCGATTGCGCCCAATCGAGGCGAACCGTTCCCATGTAATCGCGGAACGGCACGGAGACGTTGTTGGGCACGGAGATCGAGCTTACGCCGGGAATCAGCCCCTGCGCGACAAGCGAAGCCAGCGCGTTGAACTGCGTCAGGCTCGCCGGGCTGTAGGCAATGCTGGCGTCCTCGTGGATTCCTTCGAACGATGCGAAGAACCACAGCTTGCCTTTCACCGCCGGACCGCCGAGCGTGGCGATATAGTTCTGCCGCGAGAACGGCTGTTTGGGCAAGGGCGCGGGATTCTCGATCGGGTAGCGCGCGTCCAACGCCGCGGCGCGCTCGTAGAAAGCTCCTCCACCATGCCAGACGTCGGAGCCGCGCTTGGTGGTGATCACCACCGAGCCGCCTACCGTCCTGCCCGTCTCCGCCGTCTGCTGCGACGTCTGGACGGCAAACTCCTGAATCGCATCGGGCGAAAAACCTTGCAGGAAGCCCCCGATGTAGTCGTCTGAATTATCGCCCCCATCCACGGAAAGCACGTCGTTGAGCCCGGAGCTGCCGCCGAACGAAACCGCCGTGATGCGCGCCTTGGTTGGATCCGATGGCTCAACCGGCTCGGTCCCGGGAACCAGGTAGGCGATATTGGCAAAGCTCCGGCTCGCCAGTGGAATGGCCGCCAGGTCTCCGGCAGTGACCACGCCGCCGTGCACCGCGCTGGTGGTATCGACGGGCTGGGTGGCGATCGAAGAAGCCTGCCCTTGCACGTTGACTGTCTGCTGGCTGGCGGCCGGCCGCAGGGTCACGTCGGTTTCGCTCACCGAACTCACTTTGACCGTCACGCTGGCGCGGGCCGCGTCAAATCCGGCCGCCTGAACGATAAGCTGGTAGGCGCCGGGCAGCAGATCGTGGAAACCGAATTCGCCACGGCTGTCACTCTTGGCTACCCGCTCGACAGAGGATTCGGAAGCCCGCAGCAGAACCGTGGCCGAGTCAACCCGGCCGCCGCTCGCATCACTGACCGTGCCGGCGAGGCTGCCCCGGAAATCCTGAGCCAGGCACACCAAGGGGGCCAGACAGACGCCCAGCGCCACGGTCATGGCGAGCGTGCGAGACGCCGCGCCGAGGGAACCGCAGATAAACGCAAGATGAAGTTTCAAGGTGTCCGATCCCCCCAACGAGTCGGCGTAAAAGTACTCAACAGTCTAACGCAGACCGGAAGCGGCTTGCTACTGCGGCTGCTACTTTTGGCGTGAGTCTTCACCAGACAAGTGCAACGTACGTTCCATCCACATCACATCCCAATACTTTTCGAATTTGCGGCCCACCTGGCTGAAGGTGCCGATGCTGCGGAAGCCAAACCGCCGGTGCAGGGCATTGGAGGCGGGGTTCGGCTGCGCGATGCCGGCGACAATCCGGTTGATATCCTGATCGGCGATCGCCTCAAACAACGCCGCGTAAAGCAGCGTCCCCAGGCCCTTTCTCACAGCGTCCGGCGCACAGGCCACGCTTGCCTCAACCGTCGTGTCATAAGCCTCCTTGGTGCGAAAACGGCCGGTGCACGCATAGCCGACGACGCCGCGCACGGCATCGTCGGCCACCAGCAAGCGGTAGCGGCGGCCATCGGAATGATCGTGGAACCAGGCGACACGCTGCTCGGGCCTGAAGGGCTGGACATCGAAAGTGATGTGCGTGTTGCTGACGTAGTGGTTGTGGATTTCAGTCAGGCGCGGCAGGTCCGCCAGCGCCGCCGGGCGTACGATGACATTCGGCATGCCGTTGCGCGGCTGCTCCGCGAGCCGTTGCGGCCGCTTCCGCCTACACGAAGTAGTCCTTCACCTTCTCGAACAGCCCCTTTTCAGACGGCGTATTATTCACCGGCAGGCTGTCGCGCAGCAGCTCCAGCAGGCGGCGCTGGTCGCGGCTCAGGCGTGTCGGGACCTTGACGTCGATGTGGACGATCAGATCGCCACGGCCGCCGCCGTTCAACACCGGGACTCCCTTGTGGCGCAGCTTGAATTGCGCGCCGCTCTGCGTGCCTTCCGGAATCTTCAGCCGTTGCGGCCCTTCGAGCGTGGGTATGTCGATTTCGCAGCCCAGCGCAGCCTGCGCCACGTTGAGCGGAATGGTGCAGTACAGGTCGTGCTCGTGGCGCTCGAAAAAAGCGTGCTCGCGCACTTTGAGGAACACATACAGATCGCCGGGAGGGCCGCCCTGCGGGCCGGGCTGTCCCTCGCCGGAGAGGCGCAGCCGCGTGCCGTCATCCACGCCGGCGGGGATATTGATTTTTAGCTTGTGCTGCGCCTGCCGGTATCCCTGGCCGCGGCATTCGCTGCACGCGTTGCGAATAATCTGGCCGGAGCCGGCGCAGGTGGAGCAGGTGCGGCGAATGCTGAGAAAGCCCTGCTGGTAGAGAACCTCGCCGCGGCCATGGCAGGTGGGGCAAGTGGTGGGTCCGCTGCCGGGCTCCGCGCCCGATCCATGGCAGCGCCCGCAGGCCTCCATGCGCGGCACCTGGATGTCGGCGCTCATGCCGAACAGAGCTTCTTCGAACGCAATTTCCAGGTCGTAACGCACGTCTTCGCCGCGCTGCACGCGCGTCCGCCGGCCCCCGCCCCCGCCAAACAGGTCGCCGAAACCGAAGAAGTTGCCCAGGATGTCGCTGAAATCGGAGAACTGGCTGGGATCGAAACCGCTGCCCGCCGCGCCCTGTAAGCCGGCGTGGCCGAAGCGATCGTAAGCCGCCCGCTTCTGCGCATCGCTCAACACGCTGTACGCTTCGGAAGCTTCCTTGAAACGATCCTCGGCGCCCGGATCGTCAGGGTTTCGGTCCGGGTGATACTTGAGCGCCAGCTTGCGGTAAGCGCTCTTGATATCTTGTTCCCCGGCATCCCGGCCCAGGCCGAGAACCTCGTAGTAATCTCTCTTGGACACAGGGTTTGAATTGGTTATGGCCGCACCGCAACTTTCACCATGGCCGGCCGCAGGAGCTTGCCCTTGAATTTATAGCCGCGCTGGTATTCGCTCAGGATCGCCATGTCCTCCGCCTCTTCGGTTTCCACGCGGTCGACCGCCTGGTGCAGATTGGGATCGAACTTTTGCCCCGAAGTATCAATCGGCTCCAAGCCGATTTTCTTGAGCGTCTCGATCAGCCGCTGATAGATCAGCTCAATACCCTTGGCGTATTCGCGGCCGGCGGTTTCCACTTTCAACGCACGCTCGAAATCGTCCACCACCGGCAGCAATTGCATGATCAAATCCATCGCCGCAAACTGCAGGAACTCGGAGCGTTCGCGCTCCGCCCGGCGGCGCGCGTTGTCGAATTCGGCGCGCGCGCGGAGCATGCGGTCCTCCAGTTCGGCCTTGGCCGCCGCCAGTTGGTCGCGTTCGGAGGTGAGCGCCGCGATCCGCCCCTCGGCGGTCTCCACCGGCAGATTTTCGTCCTCGGACACGTCGGAAACGTTGGGTTCGGGGTTAGGAATATCCACTGCTTTCAGCTTACCAAAGCCGCCCTTGCGTCCGCCGCAGGCGGGCTTAAAACTGCGCGCTCTCGAGCGCCCGGCTGGTCTGGATGACGGCCGCCATCACGCGCTCGTACCGCATGCGCATCGGGCCCAGCACGGCCACCTTGGCCGGCAGACCGCTAGCCAGCCGCACGCTCATGCCGATCAGCGCCAGGTCTTTCATCGCCGGATGCGCCTCCTCCAGGCCCACCCGCACCTCCAGTTCGCCCGGCGGCAGCTCCAGGAAACGGTCCAGCAGGTCGATCAGCCGCTGCTTTTCCTCCAGCGCCCGCAGCAGCTCGCGCAGTTTCTCCCGCGTGAGGTGCAGGTCCAGGCCCAGCAGGTTGGAGGCGCCCTCCATGTGCACTTCGGGCGAGGTGTCCACTTCCAGCAGCCCCTTGCTGCACAACACCTGCAGCTTGCTCATCAAGACGCTGTACAGCGCCTTCTCTTCCAGCAGGCGGCGCAACAGCTCGCGGCGCGCGTCCCCTAGCCGCCAGCCGCTGAAATTGCGATTGACATAGTTACGGATCGAAAGCAGCTCATCGGTCGGAATCGGATCTTCCAGCGTTACCACCCGGTTGCGCACCATCTGGTCGCGCGTCACCAGAATCATCAGCACGCGCCGCTCGGCCAGGGGCAGCAGCTCGATCTGATCCAGCTCCTGCGCCAGCGCGGGGAGGGCGGCCACGATGCCCACATTGCGCGTCAACTCGGTCAGGATCTGGCTGGACCGCTCCACGCCGGCCGCCACCGTGGGCAGCGAGCGAAACTCCTCGTGCAGCCGCTCCCCTTCGGCCAGCGCCAGCCGCGCCGCGACCAGCGAACCCACGTAAAAGCGGAAAGCCTTCTCGGTGGGCACCCGGCCGGCGGAGGTGTGAGGCTGGGAAAGGTAGCCGTCATCGGACAGCTCCGCCATTACGTTACGGATCGAAGCCGGGCTCAGGTCCTGGTTGCGGCTGCTCGCAATGCTGCGCGAACCGACCGGCTCCCCGGTCTCGATGTAATTGCGCACGATCGCGTTCAGGATGTCGCGATGCCGGGATTTGAGCGGCTCAGTTTGGCTCATGCTGCGCTGTTACAATACCCCTACTGCGATTCTAACCGTCTGAAAGGGAAGGGTCAACATGCGGTGGTCGTGTCCTAAACTGCGTCGCCCGATTTTGGGACACTACCCTCGATACCACCAGGCGGTACAATGTGAGGCGAATGCGGCCCTGGGCAAACTGCCTGACTGCCGTCCAGTTTGGGGCGTTGCCTGAATTTCGGCGATTCAAGACCATGATGCGACGAAATCCTCAGTGTTCCAAAGGATGAGCTAAATCGAAGGGTAGCTGTGGCAAAGTCTGTTTCGCCACGAACCGGGAATCCAAGGGCACCGGGACGGAAACCGAAGCGTGAACAACACTGACCAGTTAACAAAGCTGCTGCGCTCACTTGTTAAGATCCTGTCCGCCGTTCAGAGAAAGTACGAGTCCGTATCCGTAGGTCAAGAGACCGGCGATAATCAAAAACAGGACTCCGTACGATCTCAGCCAATTGAGTTTCGTTCCGACCTTCCCCTGCCAGTAGCTGTACGCGAATATTACGAATCCGAGCAGCGCGAGCGCCGAACCCTCTGGACCCGGAGAATTAAGCCCGGCCTTGAGATATTCGGCATTGCGGTAGCATTTGCGCTTGCTATCTTCACCTACCTCACTCTGGATCAGGTCAGACAGCAAACCCCGAAAGTGGGCAGCGCGGCTGAAGCCGCCCAGGGTCAACTTAAGGTGATGCAGGCTGGTCAACGGCCCTGGGCAGGTCTCGGTGGTCAAGTTCAGTTGTCCAGCGAGCCGGCCTTCAAGCTCATGTTTGCTCCTGTACCATCTAGCACTGTCCCACCACCGGTTCTGCCGCCATCTGCATTTGCTGGTCCGCCGAATCGTGTAAATCTCACCCTGGAAGTAGTAGTTACGGTGAGGAATTTTGGTGCATCTCCTGCATTTGATGTCAATGGGATGATGATGACCTACATTCCTCCACCAGCAAATACAATTACTAGACCAGATAAGACCAGAATGCTGTGTCCAGTCGGACTCACCGTTCAACATCTGGGAGAAGTGATTTTTCCTAGCCCTAACTCTGAATATATACAAGGATTTAGTCAACAGACATCTGTTGATCTTAAGCAGCATTCGGAAATCGGTCGGGTTTGGCTCCTTGGATGTATCGTATATCACGACCATGATCAGGGCCTGCATCACACCTGGTTCTGGCTCAGATCTACTCATCCGGACAATGCGCAGTGGATAACTGATAGCCGCGTGTTTCGTCACATGCCCATACTTGGTTTCGAGTCTTGGGGGGAAGAGGCTGATTGAATTGCCTCTGGAAATATGGGGAAACGCAATAGAAGCACCCGCCACCATTGGAAGGCACACCGGTAGCGCCACCCTGCCAAGCCACCGCCTAGAGGATCGCCAAAAACGGCTGCGCTCTTTCAGCCCTGTGAACTTTTCAGCAACGCACGTTGGGACAGCGCCCATGCCGTCGATTGAGGCGGCCGCGGATGCGCTAGAATAGCCGTTCCGTTTCCCGGGAGGTCACCGGCGTGGAAGCCGTCAAAGCCCTGTTGCGTCTGTTCAGCTATCTGTACCACGGTGTGCTGGCGTTGTTCCTGTTGGCGCTGTCCGCCGTTGCGCTGGCCTCCGGCGCCGCCGCCCTCCATCTTGATATGTTGCCGTGGAGCGGCGCCACCCTGGCTTGGGTCCTGCTCGCCGCTTCCCTCTTCGGGCTGTTGGCAGTGGTGCTCGCCGTAAGGCGCGCCGGCGCAGCGCTGCTTTTTCTGTGGAGCCTGCTGGTCGCCGCCATGCTGCTGAAAGGGTACGTGTTCAGCGGCTATCGCTTTGCGCCCGGCGTAGGTGTGCGCACCGCCATGTCCCTGGTGCTTGGATCGTGGCTGGCACTCTTCGGCGCCTGGTTCGCCCTGCAACGCCCCCAGTCCACGAATAAAGTGCATTAGTTAAGATCGAAAGCCGCAGACCGACGCCGAAGAATGCCCAGTGAAATTGAATTTCGGATTTTCGCGCCGGGGCGCAAGTGGCGGTTGGCGGAGCCAAGAGACGGCCCCAGGGGAGAAGCTGCACTTCGGAGGATCAAAAGTTAGCGCCTGGGTGTATACTTCGTTCGGAACTGGGAACGAAAATGAAAACTCCTAGCTAGCCGTCGCAATGGCGACGGTGGGTGTGATCCCAAAGAGGTGACACCATTCCCATTCGGTTCAGATATGATCCGCAGCTCAACATACTTTTCACCAGCGCTGAAGGCTTGATGTCTCTTGAGGAGATTGAGAAGCATCTTGATGAGGAAGCTACGAGGAGGCAGGTGGCGCGCCGGGAGATGATTGATGCCACAGCCGCTACGACAAACCTGACAGCCGAAGAGGTCAGGAAGATCGTTGGGCGCGTGCACGAAATGATGCGAAGCGGCCCCTTTGGTCCGACGGCCATCGTGACCAACAATGACGTGGTCTTCGGAATGGCCAGGATGTTTGCGATATTATGCGAACTGCAGCAGGGGCCGCCGGTTGGGGTATTCCGGACTCTTGACGAAGGCCGGGATTGGCTCGTTGGCGCGTCTCCGCAGTGACGGGGTCCCGAGCCGCGACGAGATCTCTCCGCCTGTTGCCGTCCTCGCAGTCTTGTCGCCGCTTACAGCGCCGGGGCGCAGAATTAATAAGGACTGGTTTATTGGCGGCTAAGTTCCTTCCTCGGCCGGCCAGAGGAATGGGTCGCGAGCGTTTTCGCTCCGCGTTCTCACGCGTCTTCTTGGTGGCCCAGGTTCTTCTCGAAACAAGTTCGGTTCAAAACCGGCAGCGCCCGATGCACCGCAGGCCGGAACACGTCCTGCAACTGAGCTTCTTGGGTTTTGCCGGAACCGAGCCGGCGCGCTGGACCGTGATGCGTTGGCGCGGTTGCCAGGTTGCGTGAGATTCCTCAGCACAATACCCGCCCGCGGGGGTGGACATCTGCGCCATTTCCCCCATCCTGCTCTCAACTCTTAGCATGGGACCCCTCCCAGCCTCGCAGGCTTGAACGACTTACGCTGCTTTTGCCCGCTCGGTGCGATAATCAATCGCACGTGGCGGGCCAACTCCGTCCCACCCCTTCACCGCCAGGAATCCGAGGCCGCACTTGAGAAATGTTGGCCGGCGGTGCAAGCGGTCCCCGCCGCTGCGATACAATGTCCCTTCGTCATGCAGGTACTGCAGGCCGGACAGCACAAGCTGATCTACATGGAACTCCAGCCGGAGATGGTCTCGACCATCGCACGGCAGGCGGGGTTCGAGGTCCGCGCCCGCGACGGGACGCGAACCATCAGTCTCGACCTGACTGCGCCGGGCCGCCAGGCGCCGCTGCTGCTGTTTGACGCCAGCCATCCGGCCAACCTGGGCTGGTTCTCGCGCTGCCAGTTTTACGTCGATGGCCGCACGGGAGCCGTGATGCAGACGCCGCTCAGCGTCGCCAACAAGCGCGACCGCAGCGGCCACCTTCACCCCAATGCAGTGCGCCTCGGCATCGCCAAGGAATTGCCCGTCACCTTCCGCCTGCCGGGCAACCAGCCGCTCACCGAACAGATGTTCTATAACCTGCTGGTTGGCTTCTTAAATGCCCTGACGCAAACCGGTGTTGCCGTCTGCGGGGCCGGCGCCGTCGAACCCTTGTCCGGCCGCACTGAAACCCACGGCCCTCGCAATTGATGGGTGGTATGCTTGTTCGGCAGCGGTGGCTGTGCAGACGCAATCGATGAGCACCCCGGCCCCTCCGTCCGGCGTTCCGCGAAGAATCTCCTCCTGGCCCGCTCTCTTGTACGGCATCCTCATCGCCGGCGCCGGTTTCACGGTCTACTTTTTCGCCGTCCTCCTGCGCTTCGTCGGCTTGCTCGCCGATCCGTACGGTCGCTCGCTGGCCCTCGTCCACAAGCTGGTCTGGTACTCCGGAATGCCGGTGGCAGCCGGGTTCCTCTTGATCCTCTTCGACCTGTTCGTGCTGCTTCCCGGTAAGCGAACGCGCATCACCGTTCGCTGGGATCCGCCACCGAACCTGGATTTGACGGTCGTGCTCACCGCCTACAATGACGAATCCAGCATCGGCCGGGCGGTCGAGGACTTCCGCGGCCATCCGAAGGTGAAACGCATTATCGTGGTGGACAACAACAGCTCCGACCGCACCTCTGAGGTTGCGCGGAAGGCCGGCGCCGAAGTGGTTTGTGAGAAGCGCCAGGGCTACGGCCAATGCGTCTTTCGCGCCCTCGAGGATGGTGCAGCCTGCACCGACACCGGATTGACGCTGCTCTCGGAAGGTGACATGACCTTCCGCGCATACGATATCGACAAGTTCCTCGCTTACGCGCCGCATGCCGATATCGTCAATGGCACGCGTATCGTAGAGCAACTGCGCGACCTGCGCACCCAACTGACTACGTTCATGTTCTACGGCAACTTCTTCGCCGGTAAGTTGCTCGAGGCCAAACATATCGGGAAAGGAACCCTGACCGACGTCGGCACCACTTACAAGTTATGCCGCAACTCAGTTCTGCGCGATCTCCTTCCATTCCTGGATCGCCGCATCAATCTTGAGTTCAACGCGCATTTTCTGGACCAGGCGCTCAGTTACGGCTTCAGCGTGGTCGAGTGTCCCGTCACCTTTCATGCCAGGGTAGGCGCCAGCAAAGGCGGTAATGTCGGCAATCTACGCGCTTTGCACGTCGGGCTTCGTATGATTTTTGGAATTGTCTTCAGTTGGAGGCCCCTGGCATGCCGGAACTAAGTGGTTATCATAATACCCGCCTGCCCTACGACGCCAAGCGCGAGGTGCTGTGGAAGGCTCTATGCGAGTATTACTTTCAGCCGCTGGTACCGCCAGATGCCTGCGTGCTGGAGCTGGGCGCCGGCTATGGCCACTTCATCAACAATATACGCTGCGCGAGGCGAATCGCGCTCGACCAATGGGACAGTTTCGGAGAATATCTTCAGCCCGGCATCGTGGCGTTGATCGGCCGCGTAACTGATTTGAGTTTCCTGGAAGATCACTCGGTGGATTTCGCCTTCGCCAGTAACTTATTCGAGCATCTGACGCAGAGTGATTTCGGCTGGGTGCTTGAGCAACTGCGACATAAGTTGAAGCCGGACGGTACCTTGAACATCATACAGCCCAATTATCGCTTCGCTTACAAAGAATACTTCGACGACTACACCCACGTCGCCGTTTACTCGCACCACAGTCTTACGGATTTCCTCGCCGCGCATGGCTTCCGCGTCATCGATTGCCAGCCCCGGTTTCTTCCCTTGACGGTGAAGTCAAAACTGCCTGTCTGGCGAGTACTCATCCGGCTGTATCTGGCTTTGCCGTTCAAGCCCTTGGGCAAGCAGATGCTCGTCCGCGCGGTGGCGAGCGCGTGACTCCGCCGGACTGCCACCTCCCAAGGCAGCGTTGCCGTCTGCGTATCTGGCGCCGTCGAACACTTGTCCGGCCGCACCGAACCATTCGGCCCGAGCGTCTGACAAATCGGCAGCCGCGCCCCGTAAGGGCCGGGCATGCCCCGCCCGGCTTTCCACAAAGGCCGATTGGCGATACACTCCACGTAAAGTATGTCCCTCTCACGAGCCTGCCTTGCGTACGTAGTCCTCCTCGCTGCCGCCCAAGCGCAAGAGCCGGGAAGTCTGGGGGGAATCGTTGTAGATCTGTCGGGGGCCGGTGTGTCGGGCGTGCACTTGAGGCTGCGAGAAATCGTTGGCGATGCGGCGCAGACTCAATCTGGGGGTAAGGGAGAGTTCCGGTTCCAGAACCTCCCTCCGGGAATCTACTCAGTTGAGGCCACAGCCCCCGGGTTCGCTCGCACGACGGCCGAGGCAATAAGGGTCGCCAGCCGCGCCGAAGCCAACGTGAAGATTGTCATGAAGATCGCTCCCCTGTTTTCGTGTGATCCTGGGCCGAAGACCAGGTTCGACCCGATCCAATCGACCTCTTCCGAGATCGTCGGCGTAGTGGAAGGTTCGCCGGCAGGAGTGAAGGGTCCCGGGTGGAACCATGCTGAGAATGCGCTGATCACCGTGACCGGGCCCATGCTGCTGACCGATACGGGACCCAAGAGTGGAAATCTGGTCGCTTCAACCCTCACGGACAAGGAGGGGCACTTTAAATTGTCGATTCAGGAACCAGGCAGGTACACGGTCACCGCGCACCAGGATGGACACGCCGATTTCGTCGTGGAAGACATCGAGGCTAGAAAGGGCCAGCGAACCACGATCCAATGGGCCCTTCCCCTCAGCCTTTGCCCAGCCGCCGATCGCTGCGAACCAGTGAGGGAGTTTCCTCCACTCATCTGCATGTGACGATCGGCGGTTGGTCGTGCCTGCCCCTTACACCACTTTCGGCAGTCGCTCCCTGCGTGTCATCCATTCCTCGCTGTTGAACACGCGCGGGCCGACCGCGATCATCCGCGGCAGCAGGTTGAATAGTGCGGTCGGCGTCCAGGGGTCGCCCAGGCGGGTGCGGTAGCCGCGCCGGTTCACTTCCTCGGCGACGCGCGAAAGCCGGCAGTCCTCCACAATCATATCGAGCGCCAGAACGATGACTTCGACCTCGGCGGGGTTGGCCACCAGTTGCGTGCAGTCGTCGGAAACCTGCAGGCCGTACGGAATCTCCTCTACCCAGCCTTGCGGCTTCGAAGGCGCCGCCTCCACCGCGTCGCGCTCCCACTCCAAGCCCACCAGGCGCCAGCCGGCCTTGATACGTTGCTCGAGATAATCCGGTTGAACCAGACCCGCGATCGGTTCGTGAATGCGTTCTTTCCGGGCCATGAGACACCTCCTCGATGGAGTCGTTAAGCACGTGGCGGGCCACGGGGATACAGGAGTTAGAAGTCAGAAAACACAAGTCAAAATAAGCATCAGAACACGCGCCCGTTCTATCTTCCCGGCTTGTCTCCTGGCTTCTGACTTCCTCCCTGTCCGTTCCTGGGAAAGCACCGTCTCTAATTGGGACCGTCCGCGCTACCATGGCTCGGTGGAGCAATTCGCGCTCGAATTCGAGCTGGCGCCGGAGCGGCGCATCTACTCCGTGAGCGAGCTCAATGCCGCCATTCGCGCCCTGCTCGACGCCGAGTTCCGCGACATCTGGGTTTCGGGCGAGATATCAGGGCTCAAGCTGGCCTCGAGCGGCCATTACTACTTCACCCTCAAGGAGCCCGAGGCCCAGCTCAAGTGCGTGGCCTTCCGCTCCGCCCACCGCTACTGGAAGTTCAAGCCGGCCGATGGCCTGGCGGTGCTGGCGCGCGGCCGCATCGATGTCTATGAAGTCCGCGGCGAATACCAGTTACAGGTGGAGCTGCTGGAGCCGCAGGGCCTGGGCGCGCTGCAACTGGCTTTCGAGCAGCTTAAGAAGAAGCTTGCCGCGGAGGGATTGTTCGCGGCGCAACGCAAGCGCGCCCTGCCGCGTTTTCCGCGCCGCATCGGCATCGTC
The DNA here is from genome assembly GCA_049698695.1 of Bryobacteraceae bacterium. GTDB lineage: Bacteria > Acidobacteriota > Terriglobia > Bryobacterales > Bryobacteraceae > Bog-375. Next base: position 46,069 of record JBAVYH010000105.1, read on the forward strand.
ACTTCACCTCGCGGGGCCGCCATCGCCGATATGGTCGGCATCCTCTCGCGCCGCTTTCCCGGCCTCGCCATCCGCCTGTTTCCCGCGCTGGTGCAGGGCGCCGGCTCCGTGGAAGAGGTCTGCCGCGGCATTGAATACTTCAGCCGCAGCGGATGGCCCGACGTGGTGATCGTGGGTCGCGGCGGCGGGTCGCTCGAGGATCTCTGGACCTTCAACGAAGAAGCCGTGGCGCGTGCCATCGCCGCTTGTTCGGTGCCCGTGGTCTCGGCGGTGGGCCACGAAACCGATGTCACCATCGCCGATTTCGTGGCCGACCTGCGCGCGCCCACCCCGTCGGCGGCCGCCGAACTGGTTGTGCCGACGCGCGATTCCGTGAGGGACCGCATCGCCGCGGCCGAAACCAAAGCCCTGCAAGCCGTTCGCTACCGCCTGGCGATGCTCGACCGCCGCCTGCGCCAGCAGGGCGTAGACCGTGCCCTCGGCGTGCTCCATCGCCGCGTAGGCCGCGGCCTGCAACGCGTCGATGAGCAGGAATACCGCCTGCGAGAACGCCTGCGGCACACCTTCGATGCGCGGCAACGCGCCTGCCGCGCGATGGAAACGAGACTGCGGCGTTTCGATGTGCGGCCCCGCCTGGCCGCCGACCGGCGCCGCCTGGAGGCCGCCCAATCGCTCGGCGTGGAATCCATCCGCCGGAGTCTGGCGCACTGCCGCAATGGCTTCGACCAGCTCAGCACCCAACTCAGCGCGCTCAGCCCGCTCAAGGTTCTGGAGCGCGGCTACGCGATCGTTTCCAACCAGTCGGGCATCGTCAAGGATGCCAGCGCGGCGCCACTCGCTTCCCGCATTCACGTCCGCCTTTCTAAGGGCGAACTGGATGCCGTGGTGGAAGAGTGAGCGTGGCGTGGCGCGCGCAGTCTTGCGTGCCGCGTCGGCATTCGTGCCGACGCTCGGCGAACCGACGCGAGCAAAAGAAGAAAGGTCGAGAAGAATCTCGACCCTGCAGGCAAGAATGCCCGCGCCACGAAGGCACGTTATACGCCGCGGCGGCTGCCCCACAGGTCGATGTGCAGGCGCGGGCTGAAGCGGAGCCCCTCCTCTTTGCAGATTTCGGCCAGCCATTGCCCGCGCTCGGCCAGCTTCGCGTGTTCCGTGCCTTCGGGCATCAGAATGACGCGTTCCCGCGGCGCATTTAGCGTCTCCATCAGCGCACGAATTTCTTCCAGGTCCGCGGGGTTTTCGACCACGAACTTCAGTTGATATTCATAACGCGCCATCAGCTCCGCCAGCACCGCGGGCTGAATGCGCAGACGGTCGTGCGGCTCGGCGAAGCTGCCGCTGGGAGTCGAGTTGGAAAGCTTCGGGCTGATGCTCATCAGATCGCAGGCCACCGGCTGAAACACCGTGCCTGCCGTCTCGATGGTGATGTGCAACCCCAGCGCGCGCAAGCGCTCGGTGAGAGGCACGATCTCCGCCTGGATCATCGGCTCGCCACCGGTGATCACCACGTGGCGTGTAGGGTGCGCCTTCACTTCATCCACAATCTGGTCGAGATCGAGGTCGACTCCTTCCGGCTGCCACGACGTGTACGGCGTATCGCACCAGGCGCACCGCAAGTTGCAGCCGCTGGAGCGGACGAATACCGAAGGCACGCCCACCAGCGCGCCTTCGCCCTGCAGCGAGTAGAACAGCTCAGCGATCTTCAATGCCGGCCTCTTCGAATCCCTTGCGCCGCAACAGGCAGGCGTCGCAGGCGCCGCAGGGCCGCCCGCCGGGGCCCGGATCGTAGCAACTGTGGGTCAGGCCGAACGGCACGCCCAGCTCGCGCGCCAAGGTGACGATCTGCGCCTTGCTGAGAGCGATCAGCGGCGTGTGAATCTTCAGCCGCGTGCTGCCTTCCACGCCAGCCCGCGTCGCCAGGTTGGCCATGCGCTGGTACGCTTCGATGTACTCCGGCCGGCAATCCGGATAGCCCGAGTAGTCGAGGGCGTTGACGCCGATAAAGATGTCGGCGCTTTCCAATACCTCCGCCCAGGCCAGCGCCAGCGAAAGAAAGATGGTGTTGCGCGCCGGGACGTAGGTCACCGGGATACCGTGGCTCATCTCGTCGAGCGACCGCGCCTTGGGGACAGCCACATCGGCCGTCAGCGCCGATCCGCCGAACACATCCAGCCCAACCTTCACCACCAGGTGCCGCTCCACGCCCAGCGCCGCCGCAATGCGCGCCGCGGCTTCCAGTTCGAATTTGTGGCGCTGGCCGTAATCGAACGTAATCGCGTAGCAGGCAAACCCATCGCGCCGCGCCAGCGCCAGGCACGTGGCGGAATCGAGCCCGCCCGATAATAGACAAACTGCTTTTCCGCGAGGTGGCAAATGTGGAGTCCCGTATAATTATAGTGTTCCAGATTCGAGCTTCTCTACCGGAGCGGTTGCCGTCGTCGCATGACACACGAGTGGATCTCACATTCCGACGCTGGGTGCGAGTCAAGCTCCGGAGGAGCGAAAGATAGTAGCCCACGGCGCAAGCCGTCGGGAAAAGACGACAGTGAACATAGCCCCGGGACGGGGCGGAAGATATTTCCGCCAGCGTCCTTCCGCCCCGTTCCGGGGCTGGGGGTGGAAGCGTCCTGTTTCCTCACGGCTTACACCGTGGGCTACTCTCTTACGCCCTTCGGGCTGACGGCTTCGCCCTAGCCGCCCATGCGTATTCGATTCCTCACCAGCACGCCGCTCGATATCCGCCGCGGCAGCGGCACTTACGTGGGTATCGCGGTGCTGGCCCGCGCGCTCCGCGAACTGGGGCACGAGGTCGTCATAGAAACACCGCGGACTCACCTGCCGGTCTACACCGCCGAGCGGTTGCTGTTCAACCGCGGCTTGAAACCGTCCGCTGGTTTCGATCGCACGGTCGGCTTCGACATGGATGGCTACCGCATCGGGTCAGAGGCCGGGCACATCGCCGCCCTCAAGGGCGTGATTGCCGATGAAGTGCGCTTCGAGTGCGGGCTGACGCGCCTCACGATGGGGATTCAGGCGCGGTGCGAGCGCATGCACGTGCTCCGCGCTTCGCGCGTGGTGGTGACCAGCCGCTACTGCGCCGCGCAGGTGCACGCTTTCTACGGCGCAACACCGAAGCTGGCTATCGTGCCGGAATTGATCGATCTGGCCGACTGGCGGGCGGCGCTGGCTGCCGGCAGCGCGTTGAGCTCCGCGGGCCGGTTCCTGGTGTTGTTCGTGGGGCGACTCTACCGCCGAAAGCGCGTGGACGTACTGCTGCGAGCGGCGGCTGCACTGCGCGGGCGGATCGCGGGATTGGAAGTTCGCATCGTCGGCGACGGACCGTGCGCGGCGGCCCTGCAGCAGCTTGCCGGCGAGCTGAAGCTAGGTGGGACGGTCATCTTTCTCGGCGACGTTTCGCGAGCTCAGTTGGTGGATGAGTATCGCGCAGCGTCGGTGTTTTGCCTGCCCAGCGTGCAGGAGGGTTTCGGCATCGTGTTACTCGAAGCCATGGCCGCGGCCAAGCCGATTGTCGCCTCGCGCACGGCGGCCATTCCGGAAGTTGCGCCCGATGCCACCCTGGTCGAACCGGACAACCCGGAAGCGCTGGCGGCGGGCATTGAATCGCTCTATCGATCACCCGAAAACTGTGCCGCCCAGAGCCAGGCCGGCACCGCTCGCGTGGAGCAATTCGACGCGCCGCGCGTAGCTCGCCTGTTCTGCAAAGCGATCGGTGGATAGCAGCCAGATTACGGCTCACCCTACCGATAGTTCAGCGAAATCGAGAAGACGAGCTGTGCCGCGCCGGCCGGGCCGACGTTGTAGGTTGCGTGCTCGTTGCGGTCGGTCTCGGATTGCAGGCCTTCCCGCGACAACACCGGCGGCACACCCGTGATGGCCCCTATCACGGCACCGTTCCGAGTCAGGCCGATCGCCAGTTCTCGCACGCCTTTTTCCCGCGGTGCCAAAGCAGGCGTATCGACGGTCTCGCCGGCGGCCACATGCTTCGTGAACAGCGGCGTGAGTTTGCCGCTGGCGTTGTCAAAGACAGAAAGATCGCAGCTCTGATTGGCCGCGAGGCGCAGTTCGACCGTGTCCCCGGCGCGGAGATCCTCGGCATTGATAGGAGCGAACTGGCCATTCGGGTCGCGCCGCAGGATGCTCCACTTGACTCCCAGCGGCGCCGATTGGCCCTGCCGCGTCCGCGACGCCGCCCGAAAGGCCTGACTCTGCGCTTCGGCATCGGCTGCCGCGGAGGCCCCGCCGGCGTAATAACGTTGCCGCGCGTCGCCGCCCGCTGCCATACCCGCGGGGCCGTTTGGCTGCGGGCCGTTCACGAACGCGCTGCCCGCCGTGACGCTGACCGATTGGCTGGTCGCGGCCGGCGCAGCGACGCCCGGTACGACCTCAATCGCCTGGGCTGTGACCACCACGTTCTCGTTCACAGCTTTCGGCGGCGGAGGCTCCTGGCTGGCCGCCGGAGGCGCTGCCGCGCCCAAGGCCGCGACCGGCGCATTCCTCAGGCGAGGCGCCGCTGGCGGGGCGGCGCTTTCCGCAGCCAGAAGCTTTTTGTTCGCGGTTGCGGCGGGCGTGGCCGCGGCCGGCGCGGTGCGCGAAGTGGCCGGCGGCCTGGCTTTCGTCAGCGCCCTCGCCGCGGGTGCCGTCTTCTGCTCGACAAAAGCCTGCGGCAAGGGAACGGGCGGCGCTTCCTGCGGCAACGCGGTCGCGACGATCACCGGCTTCGGCGCCTGGTTGCCTCGCCAGGGGCGCCAGACCGCCACCGACGCCAACAGCAGCAGGCACGCCACGGCTGCCGCGAGCGCGGCGGGACGCATCATCCAGGAGCCGAATCGCCGGTACCGTCGCGGATGGTCCTCGAGCGCAGCCAGCACTTGCCCGCGCGCCGCCGGATCGCGCAGCACGTCGCGCAGGGCCTGCTCGCGCGCCAACTCGTCGAACAGTGCCTGGTCTTCGAGCGCGGCCGCGAACAGCGCGCGCTGCTCCTCGGGCGTAAGGGTGCCGGTGGCATAGCCGCCCAACAGCCTGGCGATGTCCTCGCGGCTCATGGCTTCGGCGCCTCCCAATCCCCGCCCATCAATTCCAGCAGATTCTTGCGGCAGCGGAAATCCCACGTGTAGACCGTATTCAGCGACCCGGCGCCCATCGCCTGCTGGATTTCCGCGAAGGTCTTGCCCTGCAATTTAAGCCGCATCAATTGGCGGCAGCGGTCGCCCAACTGCGATACGGCGCGCGTCAGCCGTTCCAGCATCTCGCGGCGCTCCAGTTGGTCGGCCGGGTTCGGCTCCAGGTCGGGCAGTGGAATATCGGTGACTGAAACCTGGGTATATTCCCCACGGCGCGCGGCCTTACGGCGCCAACTCATCATCTTGAAGCGCACAATTTCGAAGGAAAGCGGCAGCAGGTCTTCTATGCATTCGAGGTGCGCGTACTTTTCATGCAGCAGCATGAGCACCTCCTGCGCCAGGTCTTCGGCGGCGTCCCCTGAACCATGAGATGCCGCGAACCCGACGATCCTTTCACGGAGCTTGGCGAGAACCTCGTCGCGCTGCATGGCCCTTCCCGTTCGAGGCCATCATAACAAGCGGCCAAGGCCCCGCAGCAAACCGCGTACACATCCGCCGGAGGGGCAAGAATTACCCCATTTCTTATTTCTTACCGGAAACAAAGTCGACTTAGGGCGTGTTCTTGGTCGATCCGCCCCAAAATGGTCGCGGCGGCGACCCGGAATCGGCGTCCGCACCGCGACCGCGCGGGCCGCTTCAGCCGCGCACGAGTCTTCGGCCCCGCTCGAACAAGTCGGCAGCGTCTTCCACCAGCTTGCGGCCACGGTCGAACACGTCGCGGCCGGCATCCATGATGCCGGAGCCGGTCTGCGCAACCGCGTCCTTGCCCTGCTGCGTCTTGTCGGAGAGGAACTGGCGGGTATCGCGCCCGCTCTTGGGCGCGAACAGTACCGCCACGGTGACGCCGATCACGGCGCCCGTCAAAAACCACGCAATGGTGCTGACACCCTGGTTCCGCCCGTCTCTTTCCGTCTCTGTGAGGGGTTCTTTCGGCATGCGCCGCCTCCGCGAGAGCCTCGATTTCCAGTGCGGCTCCATCCCCATTCTGCGATATCCTTGAGGCATGGCGCAAGATCCCGAGCACGACGAGGAACCGGTTTCGAGTGAAGATGCGCTCGACATCTCCCACGACCTGGACATGGTGCCCGTCTTCTCCTCGGCGGCGGTGGATTCGGAAGTCGAAGCGGACCTGATTTGCGGTGTCCTCGCTAACACCGGAATTCCGGCGGTCCTGTCGCGCTCGCCGTATCCGAACCTGGGAGTCTCCGTACGCGTGCCGCGCGCGCGCCTTGAAGAGGCGCAGCGTCTGATCGCCGAAGCGCAAGCCGCCGGCCCCGAAGCCGCCGCCGAGGCCGAACGCGCGTCCGAGGAAGAACACTGAGTCTGCGGCGCGCAAGGCGCTACTTCACGACGATGCCGCGGTCGTCGAGCAGCTCGCCGGTTTGCGTGAGCAGGTTGAGCAGATTGCGGCGCAGCCCCACCTGGTTCTGCACCACTGCCGATTCGGCCTGCGACAACTGCGTTTGCGCCTGGAGCACGAATTGCATCGGGTCGACACCAAGCTGGTACTTCTGATTTTCCGCATCCAGGTATTTCTGCGCGAAGTCCCGCGCGGTTACCGCCAGCTTCAGCGCTTCGCGGCTGGAATTCAAGCTGCTTAAAGCGTTCAGCACGTTCAGCCGGACTTGCTGTTGGACGGTGCGGAGAGTCAATGCGTCGCGTTTCTTCTGCACCATGGCGTCGGCCATGTCGGCCGCCGCGGCGTGAGTGCGAATGGGCAGCGTCAGGTTGAGGCCGAACGAATAGACCGGGTAGCCGAACTGAAACATCTGGCGCAGGGCGTCGCTGAATCCGCCCGGGAGGGGAGCCGCCGGCGAGGTGATGCCGCTCGCATTGAGCACGCTGGTGCCGGGGTAATAAATGCCGCCTACCCCCTGCGTTGTGTATCCGCCGGTGAACTCCACGTCGGGGAGAATCTCGTTTTTCGCCTGGCGGATGCCGAGGTCGTCCACGCTCAAGCTCTCCGTCGCCGACCTCACTTCCGGCCGGACGCCCTCCGCTTTGCTAACCTCGTCTTCGGCGTCAAAATCGAGCCGGCGCGCCGGCGGCTCGGCGGTTTCCGTCAGCACGACCGGCAGGGTGCGGATCGCCGGGACCAGATCCGCTCCGATCTGTTTACGCAGCGCATTCCAGCTCTGTTCGAGCGCGTACTCCGCCTGCGAAACGCCAAGCTGTGCGGTGGCCGCCTGCTGCTCCGGATTGTAAATGTCGAGCGGCGAAATGGCGCCCAGATCCAATTCCTTCTGCGAAAGCTTCAACGATTCCTGAGCCAGGCTGAGCGCGCTCTGTTGCACGCGCAGGTTCTCCCGCGCCTGAATCACGTCCCAGTAAGCGTTTTCCGCGGAGTTGACCATCTGCAGCAGCGTCGCACGCAGGGTGAGTTCCGAAATGCTGGCGCGCCCGCGGGCCATCATCAGGTTGATGCGGTTGACACCGGCGCCCCGGTTGCGCAACAGCGGCTGCGAGAAATTCACCGAAAGGTTGGCGCCTAGCGCCGGGTTCAGGGTCTGAAACGCGCTGTTGGTAGTGCTCTTGGATCCCGCGAACCCAACCGTATACGTCATGCCGGTGGGCAACGTCTGTTGGAAATCGAAGGTGGCCGGCTGGCTCAGTGAAACCACCGTGGTGGCGCCCTGGAGCGCGCCCGTGGCAGGCGTGGTAGCGCGCGTGCTGGAGAAACTGGCGGTGCCCAGCGGGTCCCAGGTTTGCATGGCTCGCAGAATCGCATCCTTCGGCGCTTCCACGGTGAGGAACTCGATTTGAATATCGGTGTTGTTGGACATTACGAGTTCAATGTAGCTCTTGAGCGAAAGCTCCAGCTTGCCATCGATCACGAAATCGCCAAGCCGCACCGGGCTCTGCAGCTCGACACGGGTCTGCGCGCGGGCAAAGGTCTGTCGGAAATAAGATGGCCGTGGGAACGACGGCGCCTGCGCCAGCGTGCACGCCGACAGCAGTGGCAGAATCAGCGCGAACCGTGGGAGCATTTTTTCTGAAATCACCTGACGCGCAATTTTAGCATCGAGCACGGAGCTTCCGGCGCATGCTTCCTGTTGAGGCGCCCTCGGCCGAAAAGTATGGAGACGCGGTCCATGGTTCGGTATCGCGTAATTCGGTATCGCGTAAAAAGTACCGTGCCCTAACGTCCATCATCACTACTGGCATAGGCGCGTCCGTGCGCGTCGCGATTTTCTGCGTCCCTTCGGATAAAAGCGCACAAAAAATCTGCGCGGGTGTGACGTGCGGTACCGGAATCCGGTGTCGTGCAGCCCCATCCCCGGGAGGTTGGTAGCCGGCTTGCGTCTAAATGATGCGGGGGGAGGAACTGAAGATGAAGTATCTAGTCTTATTCAGCATTTCCATCATCTTATTGGCCGGATCGCCGGCTGCCGGGCAGGAAGCAACCATAAAGAAGGATGTGGTGCCTATCTATAAGGTGACCGTCGTCCAGCGCTCGGTCCAGGCAATCAATTACGAATACCGTGCCGGGCCGACTAAGATCGATTTTCGCGGTACGGTGCTGCTGCCGAAGGGCAAGGGCGAAGCGACCGTGGAATCGGAGCGAGGCCGCACGGAAATCGACGCCAGGTTCGAAAACATGACGTCACCGGCACAGTACGGCCGGGGATACCTCACTTACACCTTGTGGGCCATTACACCGGAAGGAGCGGCGCACAACCTGGGAGAAATCGTGCCCAACGGCTCCAATAAGGCCAGCCTGCGTGTGACCACGGACCTACAGGCATTCGGTCTGATTGTCACCGCGGAACCGTACTCGGTAGCACACCAACCGAGCGATGTGGTGGTGTTGGAGAACCAGGTTCGCCCCGACACGGTGGGGCAGATACTGCCGATCGAAGTCAAATATGAATTGATGCCGCGCGGCCACTACACCTTGGAACTGGACAACAATCTCCAGACGGCCGTGGCCAACATGCCGAAAGTCTCGATGAACCGATACGAGGCGCTGCTGGAACTCTATGAAGCGCAGAATGCAATCGGAATTGCACGCACAGCCGGCGCCGGCAAATATGCTGCGGGCACGCTCGACAGAGCGCAGACTCTGCTCAGCGAGGCCCAGTGTCTCCAGGCGAGCAAATCCGCGACCAACACCGTAGTGCAGGACGCCCGCGATGCCGCGGAAACCGCGGAGGATGCCAGGGTGATCGCAGAGCGGCGTGTTCAGCAAGAGAAGCTTGCCACGGCCCAGCAAGAGGCCGCTAAGGCCCGCGAGGCGCACGAGCAAACGATAGCCGCATTGCGGACGGCAAAGGCCGAGGCGGATGCCGCACGGGCCCAAGCCGAAGCCGCACGCGCAGCGCAGCATAGGGCCGAAGCCGAGGCAGCCGAAACCCGCCAGCAGGCTGAGCAAGCGGAGGCTGCGCGCGCTGCCGCCCAGGCCGCCCAGACTCCCGCGTTGCGAGAGGCTGGCGCCCAGAAGACTGAATTACGCAGTCAGCTTTTGGAGCGATTGAACGGCGTTTTACCCACGATCGACACGCCGCGCGGGCTGGTAGTCACTGTCGGAGACTCCGCTTTCAACGGATCGGAACTGCGGGAAGGGGTTGCGAGCCAGGTGACTCAGTTGGCTGTGATCGTGACGTCTCATCCGGGGCTGCGAGTGGACGTCGAGGGTTTTGCAGACAGCGCGAACAGCCAGGCGATTTCAGCGGCACGGGCCGAGGCGATTGGCCGGGTTTTGATGAGTCAGGGTATTCCGGGCAATGCCATCTCGGCTCGCGGTCTGGGCGATTCGCGGCCCCTGGTGGCGAACACCAGCGCGGCGAACCGCAAAGAAAACCGGCGGGTCGAAGTCGTGATTTCCGGCCAGCCGATTGGCAATCTGGCCACCTGGGACAGAACTTATGGCCTGATGATCCCGCGCGCCATGAGGCCCGAAGGCCGTTGACCCGCGAGACTTCAATGCTGAGGCGAAACTGGCCGCTCTACGGCTCGCGGCGCCGAGCAATGGTCAGGCACGAGCCACGGGCAGAGCCCAACATCACCCGGCTCCGGAGGCACGAGATGCCCAGTTACCACGAGGTGACTGGGCACACCTTCGGCTATCGCGCGACAGGATTCTGTGAGCGCCGGGCGAGCGACATCGGGCATCGCGTATGCTGCGCCCGCAATGAGCTGCTGCTCTACAACAACGAATTCAGCGAGTTACTTGGAAGATGCGTTACTAGCAGGCGTAGCGAACGGTCGGTTGCGGCATCCTGGGCGCTTCGACGCTTCGATCATCCGTGGCTAGTAGAAACCCGAACTGAACAGGCTCATTCCCTTCATCGAGCCAATCCAATCCGCAAAGTCGCAGTTCGACCACATCGGTGTAGCCCGCAGCGGCCAGACGCATCCTTGATCGCGTCCTGGCTAGCACAACGGCTTCCACAATGTTGCCGTCGGGTAGCCGAATCAACGTGTACATTCTGAGTTTCTCCTTGGGGAGGGTAACCTGATTTTGCACGCAAATGAGGGGACACGGCAATACTCACCTTGGTTATGTGCCCGGCTTCTTAGAGGGACCAGCGCGACACCAGTACCGAAGTACCGGCCGCTGAGTAGGCGCGAGAGGCGGACCGCATGCGCGTCGCCGCCGGAAACTCCTCTGGCGCTAGCCCTGCCGTTTCGCGACGACCGGAACAGCGCCGGCGCCATCGAGCCACGGGGAACGTGCGCCACGGTGGGACCCGCGACGAGATGTTGTTAGCAAGCGCACAACCCCTCGGGGGTGGGCTGAAGACGGCGCGGTATGATGGAGAATCACCCCATGACGGCTCCCAGTCTTGCCGAAACCGACGAAGCCGCGCTGGTGGCGCAATCGCGCGAGGGCGACGGGCGTGCGTTCGGCGAACTGGTGAGACGTTACGAGGGGAAAATCTTCCGTCTTGCCCAGCACGTAACGCAAAACCGCGAGGACGCAGAAGACGTGTTGCAAGAAACGTTCCTGAAGGCCTACGAGCACCTCGACCAGTTCCAGGGGACGGCGAGGTTTTATACGTGGATCGTGCGGATCGCGGTGAACCAGGCGCTGATGAAACTACGGCGACGGCGAACCGATAGATCGGTCTCGCTCGATGAGGCGATCGACACGGGAGAGGACACGATTGTTCGCGAGGTCGCGGCATGGGACGAGAATCCGGAACAGAAATTCTCACGGGCGGAGTTTGGCCAGATTCTGGATGCGGCCATCCTGGGTCTGGAGCCGGCGTACCGGTCTGTCTTTGTATTGCGGGACATCGATGAGCTTTCGACGGAGGAAACTGCAGATGCTTTGGGCCTGTCCATTCCCGCAGTGAAGAGCAGATTGCTGCGGGCCCGCCTGCAGTTGCGCGAAAAACTGACGCGCCACTTCAAACGCAAGGGGGACGACGCGTTTGCTTACCTGTAAAGACTTCCTGCACGAGTTGAGCGACTACCTGGACGAGAACCTTGACGCGGAGATCAGGGCCAAGCTGGAGACCCACATCGCCGAATGCCCTAATTGCTGGGTGATTGCGGACACCACCCGCAAGACGATCCAGATTTACAAAGGCATGGATCCCTACCCGGTTCCGGCCGACGTGCAGTCGCGGCTGATGCAGGCCCTGGAACGGAAGATGGCGGCCAAGCAAAAAAGCAACACCTGAGGCCGAACGAGACGTTCCGGCGAAGCGACGCGGCCCCCGACTGTTCGAGACTATTGCACCGCGACGGTGACATTCGCCTGGCTGCGCCGCGCGGTGGCCGCCGTACCGCCGGCAACGGTGAGCGACACTGTCGCCCCGGTAGAGATGGTAGGCGGCACGATAGTGTTGATCTGGATCAGCCCGGCCACCGAGCCGCCGGCTGCCCCGGCATAACTGACCACGGCGGGCTGCCCGCCGATGGTGACCTGGACGGGATCGTTGACGACGTCAGTGGCGCTGGCGATCACTCCATCGGCGAGCGGCGACACCAGAGTGCCCATGCCCGTCACGTAGATCACAATCGTGGATCCCCGCGAGGCGGCATTTTTCGCGGAGTTGATGGTGTAGCTACCCGAGCTGGCGCTGTAGTTCAAAATGGCGCCTTGCCCGGTTCCCAGACCTCCCAAGGTAAAGATTCCGGGATCTTCGGCCACCGCGAGGACCGGGTAGGTGTTGGTAAACGACGCGCCGTCCCAAACCACTACCGAAACGCTCGAGTTCGCGGTGCCCACCAGTGTGGACAACTCAAACGGCACGACGGCGTTGATCTGGTTGTTGGACAGCATGATGATGGGGGCGTAAACGGTGTGGTTGCCGGCCGGCGTGAGAGTTACATCCCAGAAGGTGAAAGCAATCCGGTAGTTGTTCAAGGAATTGGCGGGGTCGGGCACGGTAGTGGGGAAAGACTGCACGCCGACGACGGTGGTAAGTGGAACGGTATACGCCACCAGCGGCCCAAGATTCCGGCCGAAGATGGATACGATCTCTCCCGGCGAGACCGCGGTCTGGCCCGTGGCCACCGGGTCAGCATCGGTCCCGACCTGCGTCGAGCGCAGCAGGTAGCTGGCGGCGTTGGTCACTGCGGTGATCGCCATAGCTGTGCTGGAGAGCACGGTAAATGTAGCCGGCCCCCCTGGCGCCTGCGCGGGGTTGTTGGGCGGCGCCGGATTGGTCACGAATACGCATAGCGTGGCAGGGTTTTGCAGCAGGGCGGAAGCATGCGGGATGGTGGCCTCCAGCACCTGTTGGCTCAGCAGAGTAGCGGTCAACTGCGTGGGCGTGCCGACGGGCGCGCCGTTGAGCGCGCACGCTCCTCCGACTTGCTGTTCGATAGTCACCACCGAAGTCGCGAAGAAATTCTGCCCATTGATGGTGATCAACGGATCGACCGCCGGATCTTGCACGATCACCGCCGGATAGATGGAAGTCAGCGAGGGCGGGCCAGCCGAAACCACCAGGTTTACCGACACGGTAATCGGTGCGCTGCCGGAAGTGGTCGGAGCGATTGTGATGGTGGCGCCATAGCTGCCGGGCAGCAGGGATTGCACGGTGGTCTGGTCCAGCAGCACCGTGATCGGAACGTAGGAACCCGAAAGCGCCACGCCGCTGGTAGTCAGCCCCGAAGGCGTCGAGCCGAGCGGCCCCACGCGAACCCAAACAGGAGTGTTCGCCGCTCCCGTGCCGCCCGCGGCAGCAACCGTGACCGTGAACGGTATCGTCCCTCCGTTTGACGCCACGTCAATCTCGGAAGAGGTGGCCGCGCTTGTGGCGGGAAAAGCGGGCCAGGGCGCGCCCGTGGTGTAGGCAAACGTGAGTGTGCCGTTGCTGCTGGATGTGGCAGGAGTGTAGTTGGCGGACGGGGAGATCAACACCAGGGAGGAAGGCGGATTGGACACCATCAAGGTAACGGGAATGGTGAGGCTCAAGCTCGCCGGGAAGGTCGAAATCGCGATCGAGCCGGGATAACTTCCGGGCGCCAGGCCGGTGGGATTGGCGGTCAAGGTTAGCGCCAGAGGCGAATATCCGGAGGCCGGGGTAACTACCAGCCAGGCGGGGGTGGAAGAGGCCTGCGCCAGCACCACAGTCGAACTGGCTGTGCCGGTTGGCAGCGTCACGGTCATTTTCGTCGACGCCGGCAGGGTGGCACTGCCGACCTGATAGGAAAAAGTCACCGATGCGGGCGAGACGGTAATGCCCGTCGAACTCGCTGCCCAAGCACTGCCGGCAACGAGCGCTGCCAGCGCCCAGCCAAGGATGCGCGCCATTTTCATGATGGTTATATCGGCGCAGACGCTGCCGAACTTTAGAGGCGGCCAGACGCGCGGCCAGTCGTCTTCTTCGGGGCCCCGCCACAGCCACAGCCAGCCGCCGCATGATATGCTGAAGCCGGATGTGAAACCACGAGCGTAAGGCCATTATTTTGTTCGGGCTAACGCGGGATTTGCGGATGCCTGCCACGTGCTGCCCACGCCCGTTGAAAGGCCGGAGAGCCCAAAGAAAAGACGAGGACATCGATGCACCTCATCCCCACACAGGAGGAAGTGGTCGCCGTGCTGCGAGAAACCGGAGCATTGCGCGACGGCCATTTTGAATACCCCACCGGTCTGCACTCCAACGAGTACCTCAAGGTGCCGCTGGCGATGCGTTATTCCCGGCATCAGCGCATGATGTCGGTGGGTTTGAGCCGGCTGTTGCGCGCCCATCCGGAAATCCGCGCCATCGCCAAGGACCTCTCGATGGTGGCGCCGACCACCGGCGGGCTGGCGCTGGCCTTTGGCTTGTGCGACGCCCTGCGCTCGCGCCAGGTGTACTGGGCGGAGCGGGAGCACACCCAGGACCCGCTTCGTTTCCGCCAGTTCCTGCGACCGGAACCGGGCGAGCCGGTGGTGTTGGTGGACGACATCCTGCGCACGGGCCATCAGTTGAACGAATTGAAAATGCTGCTGGAGTCCTACAACGCAAAAGTGGTGGGACTGGCGGTGGCTGTTTACCAGCCCAATCCAACGACGGTAAGCGTCGGCGACCTCCCGCTGTATTATCTGGCCAAGCTTGACGCCAGTTACTATGTCGACGGGGAGCACTGCGAATGGTGCAAGCGGGGCGTGCCCCTGGAAAAGGCCTGAGGGTGCGAGAGCAAGGGCAGCGGAGCGATCTGGTGGCACGAAAGTCCGCCGCGAGGTGGCTGGCGATGGGCCTCTGCGCGGCCGCCCTGGGCGGCGGCCTGCGCGCTCAGGACGGCGAGCCGGCCAAACTCGCGCCGTATTACCCGACCCCGGAAACCATCGTCGACCAGATGCTGCTGTTGGGCGGCTTGAAGGCCGGCGAAAAAATGTTCGACCTCGGATCGGGCGACGGCCGCATCGTGATTATGGCGGCGCAGAAGTTCCATGCGGATGCAGTGGGCGTGGAGATCGACCCGGACTTGTGCCGCCAGAGCCTGGCGCGGATTGCCAAGCTGGGGCTGGAAAAAAGCGCCCGCATCATTCACGGCGACCTGCTGGCGCAGAATTACAGTTCGGCAGACCTGGTGACGGTCTACCTGCTGCCGGATTCGATCAACGGCAAAGTCGAGCCGCTACTTGATCGCCAATTGAAGAAGGGCGCGCGCGTGGTGGCCCACGATTTCGAATTTCGCGCGTGGACCCCGGAGAAGGTGGAAAACATCGCCGACGACGGGGAAGGCCGCAGCCACACGTTGTACCTGTACCGGAAGTGATACCTTGCTGGACGCACTGAGAATCGGCTGGCCGCGAGCGACGGCGTGGGCCCGGGCGGTGCTGGCCGCGGTGGCGCTGGGGTGGATCTTCTTCGGCCAGTCCGGCGCTTTTTCGATATCTTTCTACCTGATGGCGCTGTACCTGGTCTGCGCTGTCCTGCTAGCGGTGCAAGCGCGCACGCCGCATGGCGTTTTCGCGCTGCTGGTGCTGGTTGCCGACGTCGTCTACCTGCTGGTGGCCGCGGCTTATGGCGGAGAACGGCTGCTCTGGTTCGGTCCGGTCTTCTTGCTTTACGTGCTGGCGGAAGCCCTGGCATTTTTCGGCGTGACGGAGGTGGCGCTGGTGTCGGCGGTGGCTGCTGCATTCTGCATTGCACAACCGTCGCTGGCGCTGGACTCTCTGCTGAGAACGGTGGTGGTGGGCGGCGCGTTGGCCTGCGGCGCGGCCCTCTACAAGCGGCGGATGACCACGCGCCTCGCCGCGCTCGAAGGGCGGGCCGCCAAGGCGCAGCAGGAGGCCGAGAAAGCCCGTGAAACCGAGCGCCAGCGGATCGCCTCGGATTTTCACGATGGCCCGCTGCAAAGTTTCATCAGCCTGCAAATGCGCCTCGAGATTCTGAAGAAGCTGCTGGAGCGCGATTTCGAAGCCGGCATGGAGGAGTTGCGGGGACTGCAATCCCTGGCGGTGGGACAGGTACGCGACCTGCGTATGTTCCTGAATGCGATGCGGCCGGTGGACGTGGATGGCGCCAATTTCGTGGCTACCGCGCGGCGCACTGCCGAATCGTTCCAGAAGGAAAGCGGCATTCCGGTGACGTTCAACAGCTCGGCAGGGCCGATCGGCCTGCCGCCGGAGATGACCGCCGAAGCGCTGCAGATGATTCGCGAAGCACTGCACAATGTGCAGAAGCACGCCGCGGCCACGCGTGTCGCCGTGTCGCTCGAAAAGGCCGGGGCCGGCCTGGAGATCTCGATCGAAGACAATGGACACGGCTTCGCGTTTTCCGGGTCGTATTCGCTCGAGGAGCTCGAACTGCTGCGGCTCGGCCCGGCCAGCCTGAAGCGGCGCGCCCGCTCGCTGAACGCGGATATGCAGCTCGAATCGCGCCCCGGCCGCGGCACGGGGCTGAAGGTTCGCATCCCGCTGCAATAAGGGGTCCGGCGTGTGGTACGCTTATCGCCGTGAACGTCGGTATCACCTGTTATCCAACCTACGGCGGCAGCGGCATCGTCGCCACCGAACTCGGCATGGAACTGGCCGCGCGCGGGCACGAGGTCCACTTCATCACCTACGCCAACCCGATCCGCCTCGACCCCTGTTCGCCGCGCATCCATTACCACGAAGTCGAAGTCTCAAATTATCCGCTGTTCCAATACCCGCCCTATTGCCTGGCGCTGGCGTCGCGCATGGCGGATGTGGCCGAAGCCTACGCGCTCGACCTTCTGCACGTGCATTACGCCATCCCGCACTCCATCTCCGCCATGCTGGCGCAGCAGATTCTGGCGCCCAAGCGCCGTCTGCCTTTCATCACCACATTGCACGGCACCGATATTACGCTAGTGGGAACCGATCCTTCCTACTTCCCCATCACCAAGTTTTCGATCGAGCGATCCGACGGTATTACTGCCATCAGCGAATACCTGCGCCAGCAGACGGTGGACGTGTTTGGCATCGGCGACCAGATCCGCGTGATCAAGAACTTCGTCAACTGCGATCTGTACCATCCCGATAACTCGAAGAGCGGCGCCGCGGCGTACTCGCCCGATGGTGAGAAGCTGTTGATTCACCTTTCCAACTTCCGTCCGGTCAAGCGCGTGCTCGACTGTGTCCGCATCCTGACCGAGGTGCGCCGCAAGGTGCCTGCGCGGCTGCTGATGGTGGGCGACGGTCCCGACCGGCTGCCGGCCGAGCACCTGGCGCGCGAGTTGAAGGTGGATCGCCATGTCTTGTTCCTCGGCAAACAGGACCACGTGGAGCGCATCATCCCTCTGGCGCACGTGCTGCTGATGCCGAGCGATCTGGAGTCGTTCGGGCTGGTGGCGCTCGAAGCCATGGCGTGCGGCGTAGTGCCGGTGGCCACCCGCGTGGGCGGCGTGCCCGAGCTCATCACCGACGGCGAAGACGGTTACCTGGAAGCCCCAGGCGACATCGCTGCGCAGGCCGCCCGCGTGGCCGCGCTGCTGAACGACGACGCGCTGCATTCGCGCATGGCCGGCGCCGGCCGCTGGAACGCCTCCGAGCGCTTCTGCTCGGAGAAAATCATCCCGCAATACGAGCAATATTACGAAGACGTGGTGGCAGGGAGGCAGGGGGCGGCGCAAGCGGGAGGTCAAGGCTGAGCGCCCAACACCGTGCGGACATTGTATAGTGGACAGGGAAATGGAAACACGTAGGCAGTCACGGGTTTTGCTCCCGAGGCTCGCGATTTGTACCGTAGTGCTGTAGAATTGCCCTCAGTTGCAGCAAGATGATCAGCCCGAATACCCCAAGGATCTAAAGGGTAGGAAGCAGCTGCTCGTACTCCGCCGCAGACTAGTCGGGGTCGGGGTTGCGGCAATACTCGCTTCAACCTTTCTGGCGATTCTCCTTCGCTGGCTGGCGCTCACGTACATTCAAGCCGAGCAGCACCGAGGGCTTAACCAAGCTGCGGGGCTGGCTGCGCGCTCGCTCCTGAACCGCCTTTCAGGCTACTCACGTCTAGCCGAGGTTCTCGCGTCAAGCTCACAGTTTAAGGCCCCTGCCGACAGCGGAATGGATTCAGTGCGCTTCGAGGAACTGGGCCACAGGAATGCCCGGCGACTGGGAGCACAGAACCACGTCATATCGTGGCTCCAGTCCGAAGACGGGCCCGCCGTAAACCCCGAGCTTTACAGGTATGGCTCCGCGAGGGGCCTTTCGACGTGGCAGATTACCAAAGGGCTACCGCTTGAATCCCTGCGCGGTAAACCCCTCGCCGAATCGCGCCGCCAGTTGGTGGCGCAAGTCGCATCGGACCGCAGTATCCTGCATATTGCCGAACTCGATCCAGACGGTTGTATCATCTTCCTTGCGCCATACACTTCCCAAGTCCGCCTTCGATACTTTTGCGCAGCTCAGATCCTCCTCTCGCCAGCCACGTCTATAGACAACGGCACCACCCGAATCCGGGTCCACTCGACGCTGCTCGAGGGGGCCGCTCCGGACGCGGTTAGCTTCATCGCCCCAATTGCGCGAAAGTCAGGCGTGTACTTCCTGGTCGTCACTGTCGCACGGGACGTGGCAACTGTTGTTGACAGCCATTATACGTATGGAATCTTCGACACCTCACGTCAACTGCTCATGTACGTTGGCAATCTGACCGCCCTGACCGAAGGGGCCCGTCCCGGCACCAACCAGACTCTTGACCTGCCCCTGGTGTCAACACCGTACACGCTACGGATGCTCGTCCCTCATTCCCCTTCCCCCGTAGCACTCTGGGGCGTTGTAGCCCTTGTTGCCGGTTTCCAGGCATTTACAATTCTATTCTTCAATACTGTCATCTACACGTCTCTCCGGTGGGTGGCTCGCCTTCAGTGGAAGCTCGATGATATAGAGAGGCAAGTGCAGAGACGGGTGCAAGACTTGGCCCACGATTTTCAGAATCGTATCTTTGCCCTGAAGACCGTCATGGGAAGCATTTCCGGGAGACTCACACTCGACCAGATACAGAGGCTCGGCGGCGCGATCGACGACATGAGTGGCTACACTGATCAACTTTCGACTACGTTGGTCCCAGAAGCGTTCGCCCTGATGGATGTGCCGGGGAGCGTGTCAGAATTAAAGCGAGAGGTATCTTCCTACCTGCGTGGAACGCTCGAAGTCGTTGCTAAGCAGCAGGAGGGTATCCTTGGCCACGGGATACCGCTGCGGTTTGAAGGTGGTGGTAAGGAGATCTTTGTTGCCATTAGTCGAGCGGCATTAACCCGAATCTTATCCAATCTTCTTGTGAACGCAATCGAAGCCTGCGCGTCGGCAGGGACTCATGACGTTTCGGTTGATTGTGTCACCAAGGGAGATCGTGTCCACATTCTAGTTACAGACAACGGTTGTGGCATTGACCCTGCCTTCCAGGATCGGATACTTGAACCCGAGTACAGCACTAAGGGGGAGTCTCGTGGGAAGGGCCTCGCGAGTTGCCTCGAACTGGCTCGAAGGTGGTCTGCAAACATCGTTCTGGAAAGCTCGACGCCGGGAGTCGGTAGCGTTATGAGCTTTATAGTCCGCCGCGCCGCGACGCCACCTTGGTTTGTGAACAGTATTCCGCTGTCCAATGGCACGGTTCTAGTTATTGTTGATGACGAGGGCGACGTCCTCAGTTACTGGGAAAGGGCAATAAATGAGCGGCTTCGCGGAATCGACCTCGGCGCTGAACATCGGCCGACATTGATCGGACTTAATGGCCCCGACGAGCTGCGACGAGATCGGAGGGCGCTTGCGACGGGTACCATATTTCTCATTGACTACAAGTTTAAGGAAGAGGCAACAACCGGCATCGAGCTGATTGAGGAACTCAATCTGGGCGGTAAGGCAATCCTGGTGACAAACCACTTTGAACAGGCCGATGTGCTTGACGGGGTCTCAAGGCTCGGCCTGCGACTTCTGCCCAAGATGTACATGCTGAACGCCAAGTTTCCGATCAATCTAGGGGGTGCGTAGTTGAGTACCATATTCATCGTGGACGCCGACTCGGCCGATTTGGCCACCGACCTGAATGCCATCGCGAAAAGGGAGAAGCTTGCTTTTAACTTCACCCCATTTCCGAGTCCGGAGCAGCTGTTTCGTGAGTTCGATCGGAGCATTCCGGACCTCATCCTGCTCCACCATCACTGGCCCGGTGTTCGAGTACCCCAGCTGCTGCAGCGGATTTCGGAGGCAAGCGATGCCGTCAGGGTTATCGTTTTTACAGGACAGGCGTTGGATATATCCGAGCTTATTGAATGCGTGCGGTTTGGAGCTGCCGACTACTGGACGGAGCGGGGCAGACTCGATACCGCTGTCGTCTTCAGGAAGATCGAACACTACTGCCACAGCTCCGACTGGACGATGCAGAGGTTGAAGATGCCTTCCGGTTCTCTACTCCAGTTGCTCTCCGAGGCAGAGCGATAGACGAAAGACCGTGGGGAGTTGGAAAGCTCCGTTCTTGATTTGAAGCGTCAACTGCGCGAGCTTCAAAGCGAAGAACGTCGCGAGATGAGTCGGACGATCTTCTTAGGCCTTAAGTTCCTGTTCAACGCTTGTGTCTTGACGTGCGCTTTCATTGCTTGCAGCAGGTACACGGATGTTGGACCTTTTGGGGCGCTTGTGGTGATCGTCATCATCGCGACGTTCTTTCTATTCCTCGAGGGGAGGTTGGCGGAGGCTCTCTTCAAATGGCATGGAGGCTCTGCGAAGCTCAAGTCTAAATGAAATCCGCCGTGACGTGCCGCGGGATCCCTTTATGAAAGCCCTATTGGAGCGCCGGGGTGCGGAAGCAGTTGATGTAGGAGGGCGGGGCTTAAACGGGGCTTAAACGGGACAGACGCATTTTCTGAGGGACAAACGAACAGCAACCAAGAGGGACGTGAATAGAGAGTGCGCCTTTCCTTTTCTTCCCCCTTCGACATCGAATGGCTTGCCGTGCACGCCTTTTCTTGAGTCTGAATCGAATCGATGAATTTGCGCTTGTCTATTTAGGCTGCGCCTCGCCGCGCTCCAATTCCGCCATGCGCTCACGGATGGCGGGCGCATCGTCGGCCTTCGGGGCCAGTTGCAGGTATTTCGTGAAGTGCTCCATCGCGCCGCGAGAATCGCCCTTGCCGGCCAGTATCTTGCCGAGCAGCACCTCGGCGGCCGGATAGTCGTGTGTCTTATCGAGTTCGATGGCCCTGCGGACGATCCTCTCGGCTGCGCCGGCGTGCTTCAACGCGTAGTTGGCCACGGCATCGTAGTAGTAGATTCCGGGGAACTCCACAGGGTCCAATCGCATGGCGCGCTCGCCGAGAGCCGCCGCGTCCTCCATCCGTTTCCCGGAAACCGCCATGCGGATCAACTGAAGGTAGGGGCGGACGTATGTGGGATCGGCCTTGAGTGCGTGCTCGCAGGCATCGGCCGCCGCTTTCGGCTCCGATTGCTGCTCCAGCACCTCACCGAGCTCACTCCAGGCCTGCGCATAATCCGGATCGAGCACGACCGCGCGCTCGAACTTCTTCTGCGCGCTGGCGAGCTTGCCGTCGATCATAGCTTTGCGGCCTTGGTCGTAGGCTTTCGCGGCCGCTTTAGGGACATGGAGAGCGGTCACGGAAACGGTTGAGCCTTCCGGATCGCCGACCGGCTTGAGCACGATCACCGCACCGTTATGCAGCGTTACGTGCGCTCTCCGGTAACCCTTGAGCCAGATGGTAATGGCGCATTTATCGTCCCAACGGTGCAGCAGTGGGTCGGATCCCGGATCGATGACCACTGGAACCGTGTAGATGATCACGCCGCTGACAAAGGCGCTCACAATATTGCAGGGAGGCAATTCCTGGCCCGCAGGCGGCGGCGTGAAGAGCGGGGCCGAAGGAAGGCTGCCGCCTTCCACGGCGAACGTTGCGCGGTACTGGCTTTGCGAATGGATCTGCGGCAAACAAACGCCGGCCATTGCCAGCGCGCAACCAATCGCTGCCACCCGGGTCATGCCACGCTCATGGTAACTCACAGGCCTCTGCATTGGCGTGACGGTGACGGAAAATCGGTGACAGCAACCAGTTGCACGGCTCCGTGAAACCTCCAGTCGCGCTGTGGAGAACCGGGGCGTAGCCGCATCGCGGATCTGCTTTCTGGACCATACGGCGCCGCGCTCTGGGAGCAGATTCGCGAGGCGACGCGGACCGGGCGTCCGGCGGCTGGCGAGGAGTTTGTCAGGCGGTTGGAGGCCGAGCGGGAAGAATACCCAGACAAGAATACCCAAACAGCCTCAAATACCCAGAATACCCGGACAGCCACGTTTTTCGACCACGTTTTTCGCTACGCCGTGCGCAAAGGAATCATTTCGTAATGCTGCGGTAAGCCGGGAACGTCCCGTCTGTCACCGGCTTTTATATCAAATTGCCCGCCCAGGGGGCAAAAGCGCCGCTGCAACCGATGCGCTGCGGGTGTGTTTGCGTGGACTCTGTTGGCGACCTTTACCGGCTCCACGCCTGAAGTACGGCTGTGTCTACTTCAGGAACCTCACCCGCCGCATTTACCGGCGCCCTGCACTGCCCCCAGAACCCCTCATCCCCCGGGTAACCAGCGCGGCACGCAAGCCAATGCACTCTGGTCGGAGTATGCTTCCCTCTTATCAAATCAAGAATGTCGGACAGACAGGCGTAGTTTCCCAGACAGTGGTTCCTAAGGTTGTAGGCGGCACCACCACCTTGTTGTTTCGGATAACCGACGTACATCGGGACTCGATTCTGAAACGGCGGGTTTTTGGCCAACACAAGTTTGGCAGTATCCGGATGTGTTGGCCCGTCCTTGGGGTTTAGTGGGTGATAACCAACCTTTATTATGTGAACCATCTGGTGCAGTTTGAGGGGATCGATTTTCACGGAAGGAAAGAGCAAGACATGTTGGAACCGACCTGCCGATCCAGCAGGCCATGTCTCTACTACTGGCACCACTGGCACCTGGTTGTGTACGTTTCCGGCAAGGATAGGAGCTTGGTCCTTCGAGTCAAAATAGCCTCCTACGGCCGTATAGAATATGACTGTGATGCCTTGAGGTACAGTAAAAGCCTGCTGTTGCGGAATAGGTCCGTGCCACGCAGCAGGAACGTAGTTTTCCAGAGTATATCCGTGACCCACGAGATACACGTCCCATGTGGCTGCGGCTGGAGCTACCCCGCCTTGAACCTCAGAGAACTGCACGCTCGGGCCGTATCTGGCACGTATTTCATCGTCGTCTCTTGCCCAGGCGATTTCCCCGTTTACAACGTACTGATGATAACCGCCCATGGTGGGACCTCCCTTCAGAGAGGAGTGAACGCCAACGGCAATGACTGGAGGATGCTTTCCACGGGCCTAGCAGCCCTGAGATCCCCACTTCCGTCACCGCGATGCCTAAGGCAGGTGCCGTTGACTCGGTAGAACTATACCACGGCGGGCGAGAGTGTTCAAACGGTTGCTTTGGATCGAGACCAGTACTACTGGACCATAAGGATCTGGCCCACAATTCCGATGAGGGGAAAACAGGCAGGCACCGTCCCGTCGCCCTGCCGCTACATTAAACTAGAAGGTATGACTCGCTGGGGGTTGGCGTTGGCGCTGTGTCTCAGCGCGCCGGTCTGGGGTGGAGAGGCCGACAGCCTGGCCCGCGCCATCCGCGAAAACAGTTTCGATCCCCAGGAGTGCTACCGCGTCCGCGATCTCACCCTGACCAGCGAAGATATCAAGATCTACCTCACCGACGGCCACCTGATTTTCAGCCGGCCAGTGGGCGGCAAGCGCATCGCGGCGGTGTTCGTAGCCGATGTGGAGGGCGGCGACGCCGAAGTGATTCTGCTTCCGCCGGACCGCGCGGAGCGGCGGTCGCTTGCTACCTACATCCACTCGCCGAACCTGGACGAACATTTCCTCACCGGAGTGTTCGTGTTCACGGGCGGCACTTATCAGTCGATCCTGGCGCAGCTTCCCTCCAACCCCACCAACCGCCGCACGCCCGACGCCGGCGCCTTGCTGGACGAACAATTCACGCCCGTGCTGCGCAGCCTGAGCACAAGCTATCAGACCCGCCTGGTGCTCGATCTGATCAACCACACGGCGGACGACGCGAGCGTCTTTGCCGCCGTGCTGGACAGCCCGAAGCTCGGCGCCTTCGACCTGGTGTTCGATCCACTGAGGAACGAACCGATCATCGCCGGGCAGATGATCAGCCGCGAGAACCGGCTGTTCCTGGATGCCTGGACCAGCTTCAAGACGCGATCCATGCGCAACCAGAAGGCGCCGCGCGCTCCCGACATGTTGCTTTCCGATTACCGCATCGAGGCCATCATCGGCGCCGATCTCAATCTGAAGGTCACCACGCGCGTGAAAGTGCGGCCGTCGAGTTCCGGCGTGCGCGCGGTGCCGTTCGACATTTCGCCCCTGATGACGGTGACCTCAGCCACGGTGGATGGGTGCCCGGCCGAGGTGCTGCAACGGGAATCGCCGCGCGGCAACGCCATGCGCGCCGGCAACGAGATGTTCGTAGTGGTTCCCGCCACGCCTCTCGAAGCCGGCCGCGACTACGAATTCGTATTCGAACATTTCGGCAAGGTGGTGTTCGACACCGGCGATCGCGTGTTGTTCGTCACCGCCCGCGAAAACTGGTATCCGACGCACGGCCTGCAGTTCGCGACCTACGATCTGACTTTCCGCCACCCCAAGGATCTGGACCTGGTGGCGCCTGGCGACCTGGTCGAAACCCACCCCGATGGCGACAGCCGGGTGACGCATTTCCGCGTCCGCTCTCCCATCCGTTTCGCCGGTTTCAACCTGGGCAACTACGCGCGGTCGCGCGCCGAGCGCGGCGGTTACGTGGTGGAAGTGTGCGCGAATCGCGCCCTGGAACGCAGCCTGAAACCGTCGCCCAGCTTGCCAATGGCGGATGTGACTGCCAACCAGGGCTTGCGCAGAAGCAGCCCGATTGTCGGGACGCCTTTCCCGATGATGGCACCCAACCCGCTCGACCGGCTGCAGGAGATCGCCACCGGCGTCGCCTCGGCGCTTGACTTCATGGCATCCAAGTTCGGACCGCCGGCGCTCGACCATCTCACCGTGTCGCCCATTCCAGGAACGTTCGGCCAGGGCTTTCCCGGCTTGATCTATCTTTCCACGTTGAGCTATCTGCAGACCGTGCCGCAAGCAGCGGGAAGCCTGGCGCAGGCTCAGGAGCTGTTCTTTCAGCAGGTGCTGCAGGCGCACGAAACGGCGCATCAGTGGTGGGGCAACCGCGTCACTACCGGATCGTATCGCGACGCCTGGATGATGGAAGCGCTGGCGAACTACTCCGCGCTGCTGTACCTGGAGAAGACCAGGGGAGCGCACGCGGTGGATATGGTGCTGGATACCTATCGCAACGAGCTGCTGGCGAAAGGCGAAAACGGCCAACCGGTAGATTCCGCGGGTCCCATCACGATGGGGACGCGCCTGGAATCCTCGCTGGAACCGGGCGCCTGGCGGACCGTCACCTACGGCAAAGGCACATGGATCATTCATATGTTGCGCCGCTACCTGGGAGACCAGCGCTTCTTCGCCATGTTGAACGAAGTGCTGAAGCGTTACGACCACCAGGAGATTGCGACGGAAGACTTCCGGCGCGTGGCAGCGCATTTCACCCCTCCCAAATCCGACGATGCCGATCTGGAGACCTTCTTCGACACCTGGATTTACGGCACCGGCATCCCATCGCTCAAGATGAGTTACAGCGTGAAGGGCAAGGCGCCGGCGCTGCGGCTGGTGGGAGCGGTGACGCAAACCGACGTAGGAAGCGATTTCTCCGCCCTGGTGCCGGTGGAGATTCACCTCGCAGGCGGCCACACGGTCACGCAATGGGTGCGGTGCGGCAACGAACCGGCTACGTTCAGCGTGGCCCTGAGACAGCCGCCGCTCCGGGTGACCCTGGACCCGGACCGCTCGGTCCTGCGCCGCTAACGTGGCGCGGGCAGTCATGCCTGCCGTGTCGAGATTCGTCTCGACATTTCTTTATGCGGGACGCGGCCTAATGGGAAACGGCCTGATGGCTGACGCGCTCGCGCTTGCTCGGTGAGCGCCACGATCGGCGCCGCCTGAAGCCATGAGTGCCGCGGCCGCTACTGCAGCACCTGCTCGAAGAAGGCCGTGGCGCGGGAGTCGTGGGTCTGCTGGAGGGCGTTCATCGCGTGTTTGCGCATCTCCGGGCTTTGGCTTGCCCGGGCGATTTCGATCAGCACCGGGACGCCTTTGCCTGCGGGCAGGTTCGCCAGCGCGGAGATAGCGCGGCGCTGCACCTGCTGATCCCGGTCGTTGCGCGCGGTGGCGATCAACAACGGAAACGCATCCGGCTCTTTGCTCTCGGCGATGGCGCCAATGGCGCGAGCGCGCAAGGCTGGGCTTGCGTCGCTGGCCAGCAGGCTGCGGAGGGTTTCGAGACCGTGCCGGCCGCGCTCCGAAGCCAGCCAGCCGAGCACGCGGCGGCGGAGATCCTCGGGCTGGCCGGCGGCGGCGAAACGGTCCAGCGCGGCATCGGCAGCGGGATCGTCATGCACGGCGATGGCGCCCAGCGCGCCATGGTGGGCGATCTCGGAATCGGCGGCCATGCCGGCCAACAGGGCGACGCTTTCCGGCGGCTTCACATCGTTCAGCCAGTGTACCGGCACGCCGCCGGCATCGATCTCACAATCGGGCGAAAGCGCGCGAATCCGCTCCACGGCGCGATTGACGACGCGGAACAGGATCACGGCGTGGTCCGGCGGTTCCAGGTGAATCACTCCCGGCGCGGACCAGCCATCGTGGCTGACGTACTCGCAGCCCAGCCTGTAAGAGCGGACCGAAGGGACGGTCCAGCCGATCCACGCCGGCTGCGGCTCCTCGGCCAGGAGCGCCCGAAACTCGCGTTCCAGGCCGGCTGCCGCGGAGCGCGTATCCAGCTTGGCATTGGTGAGCAGCCGGGGCTGGGCGAGCAGCGGAAGCGCAACCAGAGACAGGAGTGCGCCGGCCCTCATTTGAGGATTTCCTCGAGAAACTGCGTGGCTTCGGGCGACTTCATTTCCACCAGGCACTGGACGATGTGCCGCTTCATCTCGGGATCGCTCTCCTTGCGCCCCAGGTCGACCAGCGCCCTCACATTCCTCTGGACGAACAGCGTGGAGACGATGGCGCGCTTCACCTCTTTATCCTGCTCAGCCGAGTAGAGCGCCACCAGCGCGTCGCTGGTGGCGGGCGATTTGACCGCAGCCAGGCCTTGGATCGCCGTGCGGCGGAGGCTGGCGTCTTTTTCGGTGCGCGCCACTTCCAGCAGTTTTTCGCTGTTGCCGGCGCCGGCCATTGCATAAAGGATCTGCTTCTTGACCTCGGGCACGGTTTCGGCCTGGTATAACTGCCACATCTCGGGCTGCGCCGCGACTGCCGGGAGCATATGAATGACTTGTATGCGCAGGTCGGGATTCTTTTCGCTTTGGGCAATCTGCAGCAGGCGGTCTTTATCCTGACCGGCGACCAAGGCGTGGATCACGGCGCGCTTCACCCCGGCATCGGTGCTCGAATTGTAGATCTCGAACAGCACCTGCCCGTTGTTGCCCTGCTTGCGGTTCAGCACGCTCATGTAGTTGATGGCTTCCAACTGGAGATCGGGATTGGCGTTACCGCGGGCGATGCGCTCCAGCAGTTGCTGTGCGCGCGGCGAACCGTTTTCGGCTAGCACGAACAAGGCCCGCTTCTTGAGCCGAGGTGCCTGCGCACTTTTGAGCAGGTTTTCGAGAATGGGGAAAGCGCGGTCGGGTTCGGACTGCATCAGCCCGTTGAGCGCCAGTAGCTTGATTTCGTCGTCACTCTCCGTCTCCGGCGCCGCCGGCTTGCCGGACGCCTGGCGCACCTCGACTTCCAGCGCTTTCGCGTCTTCCAGCCAGCGGCTATTGGGGAAGGCCTTGCGCAACTCGGCTATGGTGACCAGCGCTTCGTCGCGCCGCGTCAGCCGGTCGAGCGAGTAGGCCTTCCAATAGAGCGCCCCATCGGCCTCGGAGCCGCCGCGCGCGGCCACCTCGGAGAAACGGTCCAGCGCCTGGTCCCAGCGGTGCTCGTCGAGCGCGCGCTTGCCGCTGTTATACAGGTCTTCGTCGCTGCCGCCGCGGCGGCTGTATGCTCTGGCATCCTGCGCGTAAGCCTGCGCCAGCGCCAACTGTCCTGCGAGATCCTTCTTGAAGTCGAACTTGAAATCGAGGTTCATGCCGGCGATCTTGTCCCCGGCTTCCTGGGCCTTCTCCATGGCCCGTTCCATCTGGTCGTTGATCTCCATCTGCTGTTCTGGCGGGAACTGCAGCTCGAATGGCTCAATATCGATGTCCATGTCGCCTCTTGGCTCGGGGGCCATCATTGGCTCCTGCGGCTCCGGTGGCTCCGGTGGTTCCGGCGGAAGCGGAGCCACCGCCGGCGTGGACGGTTGTGAGGGAGATGCCGGCGCCGCCTGCGGCGCAGGCGCGGGCGCGGGTTGGGACTGTGCTTGCGCCAGCGTCAGCGCGCCGGCGGCCAGCAGAGCACCGAGGGTGGTCATTTTCGAAAATGAGATCATATGCGTCTAACCTTTCATGATTTTCTTTCGGCGCCGGAGGCTCGCGCGGCGGCCGCTTGCTCGGCCCGCATGTCGGCTCCCAGCACTCGGATCTTGAACAGGATTCCCTCGCGATCCAGCCTGTCGCGCAGCCTGGCGAGTTCCGCCGGTGTCAGCCGCGCCGGCCCGTGCGTGATCTCGAGCATCACCCGGTCCAGGTCATCGAGCAGGCCGGCCACGGCGGCGTCCCCGGTGCGCAACGCGGTCTGGCGGTAGAGCCGGCTTTCCACCACCAGGTCCGCAGCGCGCTTCTGCTCGAAGAAAATATCCAGCGGCCGCTGCGGATCGGCGTTGGCCACCTCGGCCAGCACCATTTGCGAGCGGTCCAGGTAATCGCTCACCGCCAGGCGCAGCACCCGCTCGGCGGCTTGCGGATCGGCCGCGCCCACGGTTGGCACCGGCCGCGGTCTTGGGTAGTAGAATTGCCCGGCC
>JBAVYH010000106.1:0-24180 GCA_049698695.1 Bryobacteraceae bacterium
GATTCGTTCACCTTATGGCAACGAGCCCTGCGGGAACAGTTAGGCCTCAGAATCGAAGCCCATCGCGGTCCGGTAGAGGTTCTCGTGGTCGATGACGCTGCCAAAGTCCCGAACGCCAACTGACTGCATCTGTCAGATCCAGTGTTCGCGCGATTCGGGCACACCATTGGTACGTGGCTGTCTCACGCGCGAACCACCAAACTGTCTCGGGCAGCCTCGTCCGGATCGTCGCCCACTCGGAAACTGACCCACTGCTATCTTGCCGAACTGCTATCGAACCAGAAGCGGCTTCCACTTGCGGAGGTTGCAGGTTACGCTTATCGCAGCTTAAAATCGGTGCGAGAGTTGGAGCTGTACATGAAAAAGCCCATCCCGGTGAAATCTGCCTCTGCATTAATCGACCGGAGAATCAAGGAACTTGGAGACTGGCGCGGGCAGACGCTCGCGAAGGTGCGCGCAATCGTACACGAGGCAGACCCTGAGATCGTCGAAGAGTGGAAGTGGATGGGGACTCCCGTCTTTTCCCACGGCGGCATCGTTTGTACGGGAGAGACCTATAAGGACCACGTCAAGATGACATTTGCCAAGGGAGCTGCGTTGAGGGACCCTGCACGTCTATTCAACTCCAGCCTCGACGGGAATGTCAGGCGCGCCATCGACATCCACGAAGGCGGCAAGGTCGATGAGGCAGCCTTGAAGGATCTCATCCGCGCTGCAGTGGCGCTCAATCTCATGGTCAAGAGCAAGCCGAAGCCCCGGCGAGCAAGCAGCAAGCGGGCCGGCTAGCTTCAGCGTAAATCCCGGCCATATCTCCTCCCATAGGGAAGAGGCCGCGCGGCGCAGTTTCGCAGCGCCTTACCCCGGCCAGTCGGACCGTGCGATCAGCGACGCTCCGGGCAATTGCTGCAACACGTCCCGATTGGCAAGGGCCCACTCCAGGTTGCGGCGCGCCATGCGCGAATGCTCGCGGGCCAGGCTTTCCGCGCGCGTCCCTTCGCGGTTTTCGATCGCTTCGACGATGGCGCGATGCTGCTCCGCCGCCAGCAGGCCATACCGCGAGTGAATCTCCGCCGCCGATTGCGACCCGCCGAACACCAGCGCGCCGGGTTCGGCGAAAGGAAACGAGCTGACGGCCTCCAACGCACGCGTCAGAGTCGGGCTCTGCGCCAGCCGCCAGAGTTCGCGGTGAAATTTCGCGTTCTCTTCCACGTAGCGGGTGAAGACCTCCAGATCGGCCGGCGCCATGGCGTGCAGAGCCTCCACCGAGCGGCGGATTTCGTTCAGATCGTCGAGTCCGGACAAGCGCTCCGCCGCGAACCGCGCCGCCGTTCCTTCCAGCACGCCGCGAATTTCGATGGCGTCCCAGATGTCCGCAACGGTGAATTCCCGCACGCGGAATCCGCCGGAGGGCGACGCTTCGAGCAGTCCCTGGTGCGAGAGCCGCTCCAAAGCGAGACGCACCGGCGTTCGCGAAGCGTTCAGCACAGAGACCAGCGACAACTCGGCGAGGCGCTCGCCGGGGCGAAAGTCGCCCCGCAGCACCATTCCGCGCAGGGTGACCACTACCCGCTCGGTTTGGGAAACGCCTTCTACCCCGGAAGACGAAGCCGCCAGATCGTCTGCAACCATTCGCCACCTCTAACGCGCCGGCAGCAACCCGCCTGCCGGCTTCGCAAGCCGCCAGTCAAACCGGCTTCCTTAAATTGTATGCAAAAATCCTGGAATAGTGTTGGCCCAACCCAAGAAGTATTTTATAATCGACATTCACTCGATTTACATCTGGCCGTCCTGCATGCATTGAAGCGCCTGGCGAAGGACGGACCGAACTCGCAGGCCGCCGGGAAAGGTCATCGTAACCATGAAAACGAACCGATGGGCAATCGCAGTATTGGGCGTGTTGATGACGGCTTCAGCGGCCCTTGCAGCCTCCGATCAAGTCAAGATCGACAGCGGGCGGCTGAAGGGTGTCGCGAAAGATGGCGTGACCGCCTTCAAAGGCATTCCATTCGCGGCGGCGCCGGTGGGAGACCTGCGCTGGCGTCCTCCACAGCCGGTGAAACCATGGACCGGCGTCCGCTCCGCTGCGGAGTACGGCCCCGATTGCATGCAGAAGCCGTTTCCCGGCGACGCCGCCCCGCTCGGCGTGCCGCCCGCCGAAGATTGCCTCTACGCCAATGTCTGGGTCCCCGTGCGCGGCGGAAAGAAACTTCCCGTGATGGTCTCGATCTATGGCGGCGGCTTTGTCAATGGCGGAAGCTCGCCCGCGGTTTATGACGGCAGCCAGTTCGCCAAACGCGGCGTGGTGCTGGTCAGCTTCAATTACCGGGTGGGACGTTTTGGTTTCTTCGCATACCCGGCCTTGAGCAAAGAGAATCCGTCGGAGCCCAAAGGCAACTACGGCTACATGGACCAGATTGCGGCGCTCCAGTGGGTCCGGAAGAACGTCGCGGCATTCGGAGGCGACCCCGGCAACGTCACCATCTTCGGGGAATCGGCAGGCGGCGGCTCGGTGCTGACCATGCTGACGTCTCCGCTGTCCCAGGGTCTCTTTCAAAAAGCCATCGTCGAATCGGGCGGCGGCCGCGCACTGTTGATGGGCCCGCGATACCTGGACCACTCGGTCGCCGGCGGCCCGCCCTCGGCGGAATCGGTCGGTGTGGAGTTCGCCAAGAGCGTGGGAATCGAGGGCGACGATGCGGCGGCGCTGGCCGCGCTGCGCAAGCTCCCGGCCGACGCGGTGGTCGCCGGTTTGAACATGGCGACGATGATGACGCCGACCTATGCCGGTCCGATGATCGACGGCAAGATCGTCGTGGAGTCTCCAGCCGATGCTTATGCCGCCGGCCGCGGAGCCAAGGTCCCGCTGATGATCGGCGCCAACAGCGCCGATATCGGTTTCGGGCGCGCGCCCTCCAAAGACGCGCTGTTCGCGCAGTTCGGCGCTGACGCGGCCAAGGCCAAGGCTGCTTACGATCCTGCCGGCACGGCCGGCCTGATGCAATTGAACATGGCCGTGGCCGCCGACCAGATGATGATCGAGCCGGCGCGGTTCGTGGCGCGAACCATTGCCGCCACTGGGGAGCCCGCATTTCTCTACCGCTTTTCTTATGTAGCCGACTCGCTGCGCAAGCAGTTGCCCGGCGCGCTCCATGCGACCGAAATTCCCTACGTGTTCGACACGGTTGCGGCGCGTTACGGGGAGAAGTTGACCGACGCTGACGAAGCCATGGCGCGCGCCGCCAACGCCTATTGGGTCAATTTCGGAAAGACCGGCAATCCCAACGGAAAAGGGCTGCCCGAGTGGCCGGCCTACTCGCCGGTCTCCGACCAGCTGATGGACTTCACCAACGCAGGCCCGGTGGGGGAGCCCGACCCGTGGAAGGCGAGGCTCGACCTGGCCGAGAAGCTGGCGAACGAGAAAAAATAGCTAAGGCTGCGCGCGCAAGGGTGTTGGCGGTGCAGAACCTGTTTGGGAGTGACTCATGAAAGCTTCGAAAGTGTCCGTTGCAATCGTTCTTCTGGCCGGCGCCGCGCTGGCGCAAACCGGCATCCCCACCGTGACGGGCAATGCCCGGGTCGACAAGCTTCTTAGCCAGATGACGCTGGAAGAGAAGATCGCCATGATCCACGGCGCCGCGGAACCGCCCGCCACCGATCAGGGGCAGCCCGGTTATCTGCCGGGGGTCCCACGGCTCGGCATCCCAGCGCTGCGCATGGCCGACGGGCCGCCGGGAGTGCTGACGCGCGTTCCCGCCACCGCTCCCACCTCCACCATGGGCCTGGCCGCCACCTTCAGCCGTGCGGACGCCGAGCAGAACGGCGTGGTGATCGGCCGCGACGCTCGGGCGCTGGGCATCGACGTGGTGCTGCAGCCCTTCATTAACATCGACCGCGACATCACGTTTGAGCGCGGCTACAACACCTACGGCGAAGATCCCGTGCTCACCGGACAGATCGGCGCGGCGATGATTCGCGGCGTGCAGCGCCAGGGCATCATGGCGCAAGCCAAACACTACGTGGCTTACGACGGCGGCGACGACAACATCGTCGACCAGCAGGCGCTGCACGAGATCTACGTGGCGCCGTTCGCCGACGCCGTAGCCGCGGGCGTGTCCTCCATCATGTGTTCCTATAACAAGGTGAACGGGCCCTGGGCCTGCGGCAACAGCGACACGCAAATCAAGATCCTCAAGGACGAGATCGGCTTTCCGGGGTTCATCACTTCCGACTGGGGCGCCACACACGGCACCGATTTCATCAACGACGGACTCGACCTCGAGATGCCGGGAACCATCGGGTTCACTCCCGCCTATTTTCTTCCCGAACCGCCGCCGCCCTACAAGCCTCCGGCCGGAATGGACTTCGGTGACATGGGTTTCGGAGCGGCGATGCCGGAGGAGCCGCCGCCGGTCCCATTCGATTTCAGTTCTTTCTCCAAGCCGGCGCCGGCCATCGGCATGCTGAACGCCCTGAAGAGCGGCCTGGTGAAAGAAGAGACCATCACGCGCGCGGTGGGCCGCATTCTGTATGAGATGGACAGGTTCGGATTGCTGGACGGCAAGGGCAAGCACGATGTCACGCCGGTGCCCGTGGACGCGGATGCCGTGGTGGTGCGCAAGACTGGCGACGACGCCGCGGTCCTGCTGAAGAACGAGGGCGGCGCGCTGCCGCTGAAAGCGGCCGACCTCGCTTCGCTGGCCATGATCGGACCGGGCGCGGGGCAGACCATTGCCGTCGGCGAGCCCGGCGAGAAGTCGCTCGGCATCCCAGCGCGGCAGATCGGCACCGTCGAGGCTTTGCGCAAGCTGGCTCCGAACGCGCGGGTCACTTATGCAGTGGCCGATGACATGAACGGCGTTCCCGTGCCGGCCTCCGCGCTCTCGCATGACGGAAAACCGGGTCTGCTGTGCACCAACTCCAAAACCAACGCGACCGAGGTAAGCGCGCAGGTCGACTTCACCAAGGCGAACGGCAAGGCGCTGCCCGCCGGCACGTCGTGGAAATGGGAGGGAACGCTCACAGTACCATCCGCCGGCTCTTACCTGGTGAACCTGCAGTTACTCGGCACCGTCGGCACCCTCCTCATCGACGGCAAGCGCGTCAGCCACACCGGCAACCACATGGGGAACCTGCACGGCAACGTGCTGCACGCCGGGGAGCACAACATCGTGCCCACCCCGGACGGTCTCGACAACATGCGGCGCCTGGTGAATCTCGCAGCCGGCGCTCACACCATCACCGTGACGTCGATCGCCGACGTTTCCGGCAGCCCGGTGCAGGTCCGCTTGAGCTGGGTGACGCCCGAGCAACAGAAATCCAATTACCAGGCAGCCATCGCGGCGGCAAAGCAGGCGAAGACGGCGATCGTATTTGCCTGGTCGCGGGGCCGGCCCGTGTTTGGCATACCGGGAAATCAGAACCAGTTGATCGAAGACATCGCGGCAGTGAACCCGAATACCATCGTGGTGCTGAACGTCAGCCAGCCTGTCGCGCTGCCCTGGCTGAGCAAGGTGAAGGCGGTGCTGCAAATGTGGTTCCCCGGCGATGAAGGCGGCTGGGCGACTGCGGATGTCCTGCTGGGCCGCGTCAGCCCGGCCGGGCGGCTGCCGTTCACCTGGATGAAGGCGATGGATCAGGCCGTTGCCAACGACCCGGCGCACCCGGAGCGATCCTCCAAAGGTGTCAACGGCAAGACCACTTACGCCGAGGGTGTCGATGTCGGCTATCGCTGGTTCGACAAGAACTACCTCGAACCGCTGTTCCCGTTCGGCTTCGGCCTGTCGTACACCAAGTTCGAGTATTCGGACCTGTCGGTGAAGCGGGCCGGCGATGGCGGGCTAGATGTGAGCTTCCGCCTGCGCAACGCCGGAGCGGTCGAGAGCGACGAGGTGCCGCAGATTTATCTCGCCGAGCCCAGCCGGCCTCCGCTGGGTGCGCAGTTCGCCCCGCGAGCGCTGGCTGCCTTCGACCGCGTGAAGGTGCGCGCGGGCGAAACCAAAAACGTGACGCTGCACCTTCCGCTGCGCCGGCTCCAGTACTGGTCCGTCGCGCAGAGCAAGTGGGCATTGGCGGCGGGCCCGCGCGTGGTGCAGGTGGGAAGCTCCTCGCGCGACCTGCGTCTGCACGCCGAAACCGATATCGAATAGCCGGCGTTCAATCTTGAGTGGCCGGTATTGCAGCCGGTCAGCGTTACCAGGTCGTTCGAGCTTTTACTTTCGCGGATCGAAGCGCACTTCTACTTCGGTTTCCACTCTGACGGGGTGGCCGCCCTGGACGGGGGGCTGATAGCGGAACTGAGACCACGGCACACTCTCGCAGAGTTGCATTCCGGTTTCGAGATCGGAGATCTTCCCGTCGGTGCCGATGACGACTTTGCAGCGAACCGTTCCCCCCGTGGGCTGCCAAAGGGGCGCGGGTTGAACGGTCGGTCCCTCAATCAAAGATGCGCTTTGTTTCTCCGGCGGAACAGACACTTCCTTGATGTCTTTCTGCTCCTCCTCAGCGGCCTCTGTCTTCGATCCGGCGGAAGTGGCGATCTCCTCGGATGTAGCGGGCCGTATCCGCGTAACCAGGAATATGGGCCTGGCGGGATATCGCTTGACTTTGGCGCTCAAAAGCGATACGTCCGCGTCGAATGCATCGAAGGACAGGCTGCTCCAGGCCATTCTTACGACCCGCTCGCAGCTTGACTGCAGCGGGTAGCCGTTCTTGCCCTGATCGGGATCGCCAATCTCGTCGATAGCCTTTTGTGCGTAGACGCCCTCGGCAATGTATTGCTTCCCGTCGGCCACCTCAGCGGGCGTGTTAAAGAACAGGCGGTAGTGCAACAGGCCGTCCCGAAGGAACACGGAAGGTCCACCCGCGTTCATGGCGGCATCCGCCGCCGCGACCGGATCTGTGACCACTTGCGCCTTCCCCTGGACTTTGTCCAGCGGCCGCGCGGCCTTCTTGGCTTCGTTGGCCGATGGACCGCTGGAGCATCCGCTCAATGCGGCAAGCGTAAGTACGAGAAAAGAGAAAATGCGTTCCTTCGAGCTCATCCGTCGTGCCCTCGCTTTCGAGATATTTTCGTCCGATTCTGAAGGTATCACGAGGCATCGCCGCTGACAACGGATCCAATTCCACTCCTTCCACTTGTGCCCGCGCCGGTTTGTGCGGGCCGCTTCGGGTGCACGACATAAAAGTGGATCTCTATCCAGCGTCAGGCACGCCTTTAAGCTCCGTAGGAGCGAAAGAGAATAGCCCACGGCGCAAGCCGTTGGGATAAGCCGGCGGTGAGGACAAGCCCCGGAACGGGGCGGAAGAGGATTTCACCAACAGTCTTCCGCCCCGTTCCGGGGCTGGCAGGGAGCAACCAGATTCCTCACGGCTTGCGCCGTAGGCTATTGTCTTTCGCCCTTCGGGCTGGCGCCGCCGCCTTGCGTACCTATAGCTCAGATACCAGCGGATTTCCTCGGAATACAAGGCGCCACCATTTTCATGTCGCGCGCTCGGCCGCTTCCGAAAGCGCGGCAACAGCAGTGCGAGGTGATAAACTGAAACGCCGGTCGGACGGTTGTTCCTTTCCGTTGCGTCCCGAAGGGGGCGCAAGAGGCCTCGTCATGAAATTGTTTCTACATCGTTACACCCTGCTGGCGTTGCTTGCTTGCTGCGTCGAGGTTCTGGCTGCGCCGGCGCCCGGAACCAAGATCGAAATCAAGGACGGCTGGTACTACATCGATGGCCACAAGTTCTTCGTCAATGCCATCGGCTATGAGCCCGGTGCGCTCCCCGGCCAAGACCCTTACCAGCAGCGCGTTTCCAATCTGCCGGAAACCCGGCAGGATCTGGACAACATCAAGGCTGCCGGATTCAATGGCGTACGCACGTGGTCGGAGATGACCGAAGACGAGCTCAAACTGGTGCAGGCATCCGGCCTGAAGATCGTCTTCGGAATCTGGATTAAGCCAGACGAGGATTTTGGCGATCCCAAGGTCGTGGAGCGGGATCTGGAGTGGGCGAAGCGCGTCCTGGCCTACACCAGGAAGTATGACTGCGTGATCACCTATCTGATCATGAATGAGCCGATGCCGGCGCACATCCGCAAGGTGGGAGCGCAGTCGACCCTGGATCTGTGGATCAAGCTCCGTGACCTGATCCATCGCGAACACCCGGGAGTCCCCGTCGCCATCTCGGGAAACACGGCCATCACCGGCTGGCTCAACCTCAACCTCTTCGACGTGTACGCCCATAACACCTACGACTACACCACCGAAGGGTCCAACTTTACCCACGGCTATGCCAATACGAATCGTTTCGTGGCGGAACTCAACGGCGGCCGAAAGCCGGTGCTGGTCACCGAGTTTGGCCGCTCGGTCTCGCGCCAGGGCGCGGGCGCCGGCCAGTACGGAGGCAACACGCTGGAGACCCAGGCACGCGCCATGACCCGCGCCTATCGCGACCTTCTCGATTCGGGCGTCGCCGGCGTATGCCCCTTCATTTACGCCGATGGATGGTGGAAGGGCGGCGAGCCTGCCGTGCATAACGATGTGGCCGAAGAGTGGTTCGGCTTCTGGGGCTTCAAGAATTTGAACGACAGGACCGGTTATCCGCGGCCGGTGTGGCATGCGCTCGCCGAGTATAACCAGGCGCTGGTGGCCTCTCCCAAGAATCAGCAGTTCTACCTCAATGAGGTTCCGGTGGAAGCCTTCCTGGGACCGGAGGTCAAGCGGTTCAGAGTCATCTACCAGGACGCAGTGCTTTGGGAAACGGCGCCGGACGCCCATGGATATTTGAGCGGGAAGCTCTCGTTCGCGGGCGAAGATCTCAAGGATCGCGAATTGGTGTTCGAAAGCTACAACGCCCAGGGCCGTCTGCTCAAGTATGAGTCGGTGGTGGTGCTCACGGGCAAGGAGCCGATCGTGTGGCCCACGCTCGAGCTGCGCACCCCGGTCACGGACCTGGACAACGGCAAAGAAGTTCCGGTGGAATACGAGATCAGCAACAACACCGTTTTCACACTCGGAAGCGAGTTGCGCTATGTCTTTGCTCCGCACAAGGGCTGGGAGCCGGGAGAAACCCATCAGCGAACGATCGACCCCAAGCGAAAACAGCAGAGCGTCTCGGACACATTCCCGCTGCCTGATGATTGTTTTGTGCTGGGGCTCTATGCCGGGACCGATATCCGCTACGGCAAGTTCACCAAGACGATCTACGCCCAGAAGTTTCTTTTCCGCGGGACCTGGGCCGACCCGATCCGCATCCAGTGAGTCGAACCATCCGGCCGCGAGCCTCGCGCCCCGTTACTGCTGCAGTAGCCAGCGCACGGCCTCACTCGCATCGTCGGCGATAAAATCCGGCTTGAGATTTGGATCGCGCTCGAGCGCGGCGCCATAGCCGGTGCGCACGAGGATGGTGCGGGCGCCGGCGCGCCGGCCGCATTCAATATCGATCGCCTTGTCGCCCACGAAAAACGACGCCGGCAGGTCGATCTGAAAATCGGCGGCGGCTTCGAGCACCATCCCGGGCTCCGGCTTCCGGCGTAACGAGGGAACGCCGGGGGCGTCCGGGCAGAAGTAGGATGCGTCGATCCGATGGGCGCCGATCTGGCGGAGCAACTCCTGTTGGACGGCGTGATACTGCGCCTCGGTAAACAGGCCTCGACCGATGCCGGCCTGGTTGGTAACGATGATCGTCAAAAAGCCGGCGCGCTTCAGTTCCTCGACCGCTTCCGGCACGCCTGGAATGAGCTTGACTTTGGCGGGATCGCTGCAGTATTCCACTTCGTCCATCAACGTCCCGTCGCGATCGAAGAACACTGCCCTGCGCGCGCTCATGATCGGGCTACGCTGGCCGCCAGTTCGGCTGCGGTTACGGTGGCCGTTCCCAGTTTGCCCACGGCGATGGCACTGGCGTGATTGGCCAGTTCGGCGGCTTCGCCGGGCGTGGCGCCGGCGGCCAGGGCCAGGGCCAGCACGGCAATCGCCGTGTCGCCGGCGCCGGAAACGTCGAAGACGTCCTTGGCGTGCGCCGGCAGATGGCGGGCCGGCGCATGCTCTTCGAGCAGCAGCATGCCCTGCGCGGCCAGCGTGATCAACAGGCTCTTGGGCCGCCACAGCGCTTGCAGGCGCCGCCCGGCAGCGAGCAACGCCTGATCTTCGAGCGGTGGCTCGATCGGCTCGCCCAGCGCAACGCCCGCTGCCAGAAACGCTTCCCGGCGGTTGGGTTTGATGACGGTGGCATCCTGCCAGACGAGCGAGGTATAGGGATGGGGATCGACGGCCAGGATTTTTCCCGCCGCGCGCACCTTGCGGCCGATAAAATCGGCGAGCGGCTGCGTCAGGAAACCTTTGCGATAGTCCGCCACGATGACGGCATCCACGGCGCCGATCGTCCGCTCGAGTTGCGCCAGCACGAATTCGGACTGCGCGGCGCTGAGCGTCGCGTGGCGCTCGCGATCCACGCGGGTCACCTGCTGGTTGCGGGCGATGATGCGCGTCTTCACGGTGGTGGAAAACGAGGGATCGCGCAGCACGCCGGTGGTGTCGATTCCCGCGGCATCGAGCAATTCGAGCAACCGGCCGCCCGGCGGATCGGCGCCGGCAATCCCCGCCACATGGGTGGCCGCGCCGAACTCGCGGACGTTGCGCGCCACATTGGCGGCGCCGCCCGGATAATACGATTCGGAGGTCACCTCGACCACGGGCACCGGCGCCTCGGGCGAAATGCGGGACACATTGCCCCAGATGAATTCGTCCAGCATGAGGTCGCCGGCCACCAGGATGCGGCCGGCGCCGAAGCGTTCGATGAGCTGGTTTAGGCGCGGATTAGCCATTGGTCTCGCTCGCAAACTGGCGGATCTCCGCCGCCACAGACGCGGTTTCTTCCGCGGTCAACTCGGGGAAGACGGGCAGGCTCAGAACCTCCCGGGCCGCCTCTTCGGCCACCGGCAGCACCGGTTGCGGACCGCGCCCAAGGAAGCACTCCTGCGCGTGCAAAGGAACCGGGTAATAGATTTCGGAAGCGATCCCGCGTTCCGCCAGGCGGCGGCGCAAAGCGTCGCGCGGCGATTCGCGGTGGCGCCAGTCGGGCCCGCGCCGCACCCGGATGGTGTACTGGTTCACGATGTGGGTGCGGTCCGGATGTGTCGCCGGAGGCGAAATCGCGATGGCGGTTCCGGTTGCCGCGCCGACCAAAGCGCGCGTGTATTCGGCCGCGTTCTCTTGGCGGCGCGCGGTGTATTCGGGCAGATGGGGGAGCTTCGCCGCCAGCAGCGCGGCCTGCAGCGCGTCCAGCCGGAAGTTACCTCCAATCATGCTGTGCATGTACTTGGGATGCATCCCGTGATTGCGCAGCCGCCGCGCTTTCTCCGCCAGTGACGGGTCGTTGGTCACCACCAGCCCGGCATCGCCGAGCGCGCCCAGATTCTTCGAAGGGAAAAAGCTGATGGTGCCGAATTCGCCGATGGAGCCGACCGGCCGGCCCCGGTATTCGGCGCCGAAGGCTTGCGCCGCGTCTTCGATGACGGCCAGTTTGTGCCGGCGGGCCACTTCCAAAATCTCGTCCAGATCGGCCGGCTGCCCGAACAGGTGCACCGGAATGATCGCTTTGGTACGTGGGGTGATGCGGCGCTCGAGTCCGGCCGGGTCCAGATTGAAGCACTCGGCGCACGAATCCGCGAACACCGGAACCGCGCCCACACGCGCCACGCAACCGGCGGTGGCGAAGAACGTGAACGAAGGACAGATCACCTCGTCGCCGGGCCCGATGCCGAGCGCCATCAGGGCGACCAGGATTGCGTCGGTGCCGGAGGACACGCCGATGCCGAAACGGGCGCCGGCAACCGCGGCGGCCGCGCTTTCGAACTGCTCCACCTCGGGGCCGAGAATGAATTGGCCGGAGCGCAGGACGCGCTCGAAGGCCGCCGATAGTTCAGCCTCGAGCGGCAGATTCTGGCGCCGCACATCGAGCAAGGGTACGCGCATGAAAACACATGATAGCAGTGGGGCGGAAGGAAGCTGATGCTGGGCGCGAGATGCCGGGCCGGGGTACACAGGCCCGCGGCCGGCGCCACGGTCAAGCGTCGCCGCGCGCGATCGGCATGCGCCAGCCGGTTCCGAATGCCCGCGAAGTCACTTTCAGCACGGGCGCAGCCTGTTTGCGTTTGAACTCGGCGTTGCGCACCAGCCGCAGGACGCGCCGCACATCGGCTTCCGGAAAACCTTTGGCGATGATCTCTTCGGCGGACTGCGATTGTTCGACGTGCAATTCGAGTATCTGATCGAGCAGCTCGTAGGGCGGCAGCGAGTCCTGGTCGGTCTGATCGGGCCGCAGCTCCGCCGAGGGCGGCTTGATGAAGATATTGTCCGGAATGTCGTGCTGGCACTGGTTACGCCAGCGCGCGACACGATAAACCATCATCTTGGGGAGGTCAGCGATCACCGCCAAGCCGCCGTTCATGTCGCCGTACAGGGTGCAGTAACCTACTGCCAACTCCGACTTATTGCCGGTAGTGAGCAGCAGGGAACCGAACTTATTGGAAAGTGCCATCAGCAGATTGCCGCGAATGCGAGATTGAATGTTTTCCTCGGTGACATCGCAGGGCAGATGGTGAAAGGGTTCTTCAAGCACGGCGTCGTAGGTTTGCATGATGCCGGTGATCGGCAAGGTCATGGTGCGAATGCCCAGGTTGCGCGCCAGTTCGAGCGCATCGTCGACGCTGCTGCCGCTCGAGTACAGCGATGGCATCAGCACGCCGAGCACGTTGTCCGGCGTCAGAGCCTGGCTGGCGATGGCCGCGGTGAGAGCGGAATCGATGCCGCCGGACAAACCGAGCAGCGCCTGGCGGAAGTGGGTCTTGCAGGCGTAATCCCGCACGCCCATCACCAGCGCATTCCAGATTTCGGCCTCGGGGGTGAAATCGTCGTCGGCGATTGGGCCCGTGGCGGCGTCGAGGTCCACCACCACCAGATCCTCTTCGAATCCCCTGGCGCGGGCGAACATGCGGCCGGCGGCATCGAAAGCGCAACTGCGGCCGTCAAAGAGGAGGTCGTCATTTCCACCCACTTGGTTGACCGCAACCAGTGGCAGGCCGTGCCGCCGCGCCATGTGGCTGAGCATGTCCTCGCGGAGGAGCTGCTTGCCCACCCAGAAGGGCGAGGCGGAGAGATTGAGGATGGCTTGCGCGCCGGCCGCAACCAGGGTTTCGATGGGGTCCCGCTGATAGCGGCGGCGCCGCCAGAAATTACGATCGTTCCAAACGTCTTCGCAAATACTGATGCCGAGGCGGCGGCCATGCCAATCGAGAACCTGCGGGCCGGCCGCCGGTTCGAAGTAGCGGTCTTCGTCAAAGACGTCGTAAGTGGGCAGCAAAGTCTTGTGGAAGGCCGGCCCGACATGGCCCGCATCGAGCAACACCGCGCTATTGAAAAGCGGGCGGCCGATATCGGCGTCGTTGGGCGTGGCAACGCCGACCAGCAGGGCCGGCCCGCCGGCCAGGTCGGCGGCCAATTGGGCCAGCACCTCCCTGCCCTGGCGCACGAAACCCTCGCTCAGCAGTAAGTCGCGCGGCAGGTAGCCCATCAGCGCCAGCTCGGTGGTCACCACCAGGTCGGCATTCAGCTTCCGGGCGCGCATGGCGCCTTCGATGATTCGCCGGGCATTGCCGGCCAGGTCGCCAGGGGTTGTGTCGATCTGGAGAAGCGCGATTCGCAAGGGAACAACCGCCCAACTTCGATTATCGCAAGAAGCGGCCTCCAACCTTTGCTAGACTCTGTATTCGGGTGCGCGACTCGGAAATGACGAAGCCCCCGATTCCCACATCGATATGGCGCATCCTCTGTATTCTCGATGAAGCTTTCGATCCTGATGCCGGTGTACAACGAGCGCACCATGGTGGAGCGCTGCATTTCTCAAGTGCTGGCGGCGCCGATTCCGGAAGATATGGAGCGCGAGTTAGTCGTTGTGGACGACTGTTCCAGCGACGGAACGTACGCCATCCTGGAGCGGCTGGCCGGCGCGTTTCCGCAGATCCAGCTCTACCGGCACGAGCGCAATGGCGGCAAAGGCGCCGCCGTGCGCACAGCGATCGAGAAAGCGAGCGGAGACTTCGCCATCATTCAGGATGCCGACCTGGAATACGATCCGGCCGAGTATCCGCGCCTGCTGCGTCCGCTGCTGGATGGCCGCGCCGACGCGGTTTTTGGCTCGCGCTACATGGCCGGCGAGCAGAGCCGCGTCCTACCGTTCTGGCACTCGATGCTCAACAAGGGCTTGACGCTGGTTTCCAACATGTTCTGCAATTTGAACCTGACGGACATGGAGACCTGCTACAAGGTCTTTCGCACCGATCTGCTGAAGAGCATTCCCATCCGCTCGGACCGTTTCGGTTTCGAGCCGGAGATCGTGATGAAGTGCGCCAAGCGCAAGCTGCGCATTTATGAGGTTCCGATCAGCTATCACGGACGGACCTACGAGGAAGGCAAGAAGATCGGCTGGAAAGACGGCTTCAAAGCGCTGGGCGTGATCCTGCGATTCTGGTTGATCGACGATCTGTATGCGGCGCCGTATGGGCGGGGCGTGCTCGACAATTTGACCGGCACGCCGCAATATCTCGCCTGGCTGGCGCGCAAACTGCGCCCGCACGTGGGCGATACGGTGCTTGAAATCGGAGCTGGCATCGGCAATATCGCGGGCCGGCTGATGGGGCGGCGCACTCTTTATGTGGCTGCCGAAAAGGACGCGTTGCACCTGCACGCGCTCAATAACCGGTTCTTAAGAACGCCACACGTGGTGGTGCAGCGTTTCGATCCGGAGCGGCCGGGCGGCCTCGGTAATCTGAATGCCGGCTTCGACACGGTCTTGTGCGTCAACGTCCTCGAATACCTTGAACAGCCGGGCGTGTTGCTCGACTTCCTGCGCGGCGTGCTGAATGACGGCGGCACATTGCTGGTGCTGGTGCCGAATGGTTTGAGCCTCTTCGGAAGCCTGGATGCGCGGCTCGGACACCTGCGCCGGTACAACAAGGCAGAGTTGGCGCGTTTGCTGGAAGCCCACGGCTTTGTGCTGGAGCGGGCTTATCAGCTCAACAAGGCCGGCACATTGCCCTGGTGGATTTACAGCCGCATCCTGCGCACCCAGAGAATCAGCAAACTGGTGCTTAAGGTTTTCGACAAGACCGTGTGGGTCTGGAGCCGGCTGGACTGGGTTATGCCCTGGCCGGGATTATCCCTCATCGCAGTGGCACGCAAGCGGGACCGCGCCGCTTGAACGCTTGCGATGCACACGATCGCGAAAAGCGACCGCCGATGCGATACCGCTTGCTTGTGCCCGGTTTCCCCCGCCGATACCGCGCCGGCCAACTATACTGTTAGTGAGCCATGCCCATTTCCCGCCGCCATTTTCTTGCGAGCAGCCTCGCGCTGCCCGCCTTCGCCAAAAAGGTTGTCGAGGAGCGCCCCAACATTCTGTTGTTGGTGGCCGACGACCTGCCCTCGTGGATGACGAGCACTTACGGCAACAAAGAAGTGAAAACGCCGAATCTGACCCAGCTCGGGCAAATGGGG
Source organism: Bryobacteraceae bacterium (assembly GCA_049698695.1). Classification (GTDB taxonomy): domain Bacteria; phylum Acidobacteriota; class Terriglobia; order Bryobacterales; family Bryobacteraceae; genus Bog-375. The sequence goes on from JBAVYH010000106.1 coordinate 15,543, forward strand.
ACGCACTTCCTGAACCACTTCACCGCTGCGCCCGCCGCCGCACCCGGTTTCGCCTCTGTGATGACGGGACGCAGTCCGATGCAGCTCGGGGATGCGGGCACGATTTCAGCCGCCGATGCCACGCTGGAAAAAGCGCTGGCCGCGGCAGGCTACACATGCCACAGCGCCGAGCCTGAGGGCGCGCCGGCGCTGATCGACCAGCCGAAAGACGGCGCACCATTCTTTCTCAGCGTCCGCTATTCCGCTCTCGAGCTCCCGTACGGGAACATTCCGTCGAAGTATCTGGACTTATACAGCCACGAGAACTTCGAGAATTACAGCGTGGAGATTGCCGCCGCTAACGCGCGGAGCGGCAAGGAGCTGCTCGACAATCGCGTGGCGAACCTGCGGAAAGTAGCGGCCGCCATCTCGATGATGGATGACAGCGTGGGCGCACTGACCGGCAAGATTTTTCAGAAGCAACTGCTGGATCGTACGGTGGTGGTATTTACTTCCACCTGCGGCGCGCTGCTCGGCCGCCACGGCTTGTGGGACGCCGGCGACGCTTCCGAGCCGGTCAATATGTACGACGAATCCGTGCGCGTGCCGCTGCTGTGGTCCTGGCCCGGCCACGTACCGGCGCAAGAAGAGCGGATGGAGTTAGTGAGCACCTATGACTTGCTGCCCACGGTATGCGACCTGGTTTCGGCCAGTGTACCTAGCCGCAACTTATGCGGCCGCAGCTATCTGCCGCTGGCCACCGGAAAACGCCTGCCCAAAAAACGGCCGTGGCGAAACACTCTGTTCGGCCAGTATCGCAACACCGCGATGGCGCGCACCGAACGATACAACCTGGTCATACGCAATGATGGCAAGGGCCCCAATGAGCTCTTCGACCTGCCCGCCGATCCTGGCGAGAGGAGCAATCAGATCGACAACGAGCAATACATCAGCGTGAAGAACACGCTAAGTGGCGAACTTGCCCAGTGGAAGCGGCAGTACGCCAGTTAGACTTGCAGCTCGTCGGAGAATAGCGAAGGCAATCGCCGGCAACCGCTCCCTCGCGGTCGCGGCTGGCGTCGGGTCCCCAGATCATCCCACAATCGGTACGTGAATCAGGGTTAGCAGACCTTCCGGCTTGGTGGTCTGGGGTGAGTTGAGGTACTGCTCGAAGGCCGGGGCATCGCGCAACTCATACCCGCTTTTCGGCAGCCATGCGCCGTAGATGCCCTGATAGGCTTTCGCCAGCCCTTCGTACGGTCCGCGATGGGCGGCAATGGCATAGCAGCCGCCGGCGAGTTCCATCACCCCGAACTCGCCATCGGGAGAGACCGGGCGGGTGACGGACACTGCGGCATCATAGCGGATCTTATCTTCCGGCGTCACGTCCGGATCGTCATGCACGATGCCAAACATTTTCATGCCCGGCCCGAGCAGGCCGCGCATTCCGGCCCAAGCCATCAGTCGTCCCCAGGTGGCGCCGACCTGGCTGTAGGGGCCCACGTGGCGCAGGAAAACCACCTGTACCGGCGCGAGTTCTTTGATCTCCGGCGGCGGAACGTCTCCGTAGTCCGGCGGATGGTAACCCGCCACATCGTCTATGTGAGTGCCGGAAGCTGCCTCAGGCGCAGGCTTGTGTGCGGCACGGTAAGCGGAAGGTGGTATTCCAAACATGGCTCCAAATGCCCTCGTGAAGGATTCGTGGGTTTCGAATCCGGCTTCTAATGCAAGCTGAGTGATGGGATCGTCGTGCTGCTTGAGGTTCCGGGCGGCGCGCTCCAACCGCAGCCGCCGGATGTGCTCCTTCAGCGTTTCGCCAACGAGGCCCCGGAAAATGCGCGCAAAGTGGAACCGAGAAAAGGCCGCCACGGCAGCGACCTGGTCCAGTTCCAGGTCATCGTCCAGATGCCCCTGGATGAACATCAGCGTGCGGACGATGCGCTGGTAGTAATCCTGCTCGGTCGAAGCCTTCATCGCCGCGCCAGGCGCGCCGCCCCAAAGGCCAGCGCCGGAAAGGCCAAGTAGCTGAGGCCGATCTCAGAGTAATATGTCGACACCGTCATCTTCATAGGTCCAAAAGCGAACATCGGGTAGTCGAACAGAAGATTCATGCCAACCCAGAGCGCTCCCACGAGCACCGCTTCACGGAGCGCAACCGGCCGGTTTCGAAAATACATGCTGAGCAGCGCCCCGCCGGTGAGGAGCAAGACCAGGTTCATGAGGGTCTCGAATAGCGCGGCGTTGGGCTTCTTCAGCGGGAATAAAAGAAATGAGATGAAGAACGGAATCAGCCAGCTCAAGAGGCCGAGCACTGTGGCGCGTTTCCAAAGGATCATGGTTGCCTCCAACCCAGAGTGTAAGTCAGCCAGCGCGGAACTGCTTGACCGATTTTGCTTTTTTGGGGAGTGATGGGAGTAATCGCGTGAGCGGGCCGGGCATGCCCGGCCCCTACGGGGGAAACGCGCCGGCCGGGGACCAGCCTCACAGAGGAGCTAGCGGACTTGGGCGGCCAGGGCGGCAGCCAGGGCGGCGGGGTCGTGGCCTTCGGCTTTGATCGAGTAGCCGCCGATCAGGCGGCCTTTGCGGAAGATGAACAGGTGGCCAAGATACCGGTCGGTAGCCTGAAACGCGTCGTCAGCGAGATTCGCGGCGGTGACCTGATCGAAGCGGGCGCGCAGTTTCTGCATGACGGCGTTGGCGGAATCGGACGAAGTTTCGAACGCCACGAAGGCCTTGCCGAAATCGTATTGCGCCACGTAACCGCGCTTCAGCAGGCGTATGCCGAGCACGCTTTCCGGCACCAGGCGCAGCGACTGCCGGCCGGGGGCGGGAAACCAGGCGAGCGCGTCGGGCAAAACGGTGCTGCCGGTGATGGTGCCATCCAGAGCCGCGAGCCACGCCCGCAGTGCCGCGGTGTGATCGCCCTCCGGATTGGCGGCGATCTCGACGAAGTAGCTTCCCTTGACAAACATGGCGCGGCGCGGCGTCACCTGTCCAGCCATCCCGATCTGACTGACCGGTTGGGAGGGATCGCGGTCGGCGGAGAAGATGCCATAGGCGGAATCGGCATCGCCCATATCGGAAAGATCGATGACGAAACTGATCTCGCCTTGCCGGCAGGTGACTCCCTTCATGCTGCGGAAGCCGTAAATGAGATAGCCTTCGGCGTTGCCATCCATATACTCGAAGAGGTTGGCGGCTTCATAAGAGCGGGCCGGACCGCTTTGCGACCAGCCGGGCACGAGCGCGCAGGATGGCGCCGGGGCCGGGGTGCCGCTCGCCCAGGCAAGCGCCGCCAGCGACAGCGCCAGCAGTGCGGTGGCGATGCGTTTTAGGATCACTGCGGCGACCGCTCCCTTATGGTCGCGGCTCCGAAAGCGCATCGGAGATATGCCTAGCACCGGAACAGCTCCTGCGCGCGCAGCAGCCGCTCCGGCACCTTGACGCCGTGGCGGCATTCCACCGTGCAGGAATCGCAATCGGCGCAACTCGCCGCCACGTGAGCGGGGGCGAGCGAACGAAAGTGCTCGCGGCCGAGCGCGAACTGGCCGTAGCCATCGGCGTAAGTGAGGAAGCGCAGCATGTCTTCGACCGGCAGACCCTGGCGGCACTGGCCCTGGCAGCCGCCGCACATACGGCAGTAGAGCGGGCCGATGCGCTCCAGGCGGGCGGCCAGCCGCTTCTCGTCGCCGGCGCCGAAGGGCTCGGACATGGCCTTGATGTTTTCTTCGAGCTGGTCGATATCGGTCATGCTGGGGACGGTGGTGCAGACGTGGCGATTGCGGGTGACCCACTTGAGCGCCGACAACATGCCACCCTCCCGCTTCAGCTTTTGATAGGTGGGATTGTCCGGCTTCAAGGTGCGAAAACCACCTGCCATCACCTTCATGGCCACGGTGCCCTTGCCCGCCTTGGCCGCCTGTTCCAACACCGTGCTGACGACCGGCTCCATGGTGAAGTTATAGGCGGAAAGAATCACGTCGATTTTGGGATGCGCGGCGAGGAAAGGAATGAGCTCAGGCTGGCCGCTGTGGGTGCTGACGCCGGCGAAACGAATCTTGCCCGCCTGTTTGGCGGTTTGCTGCGCATCGATCAGCTCGTCGGTGATGTCTTCGGGATGGGTCTTGCCATGCAGGTACCAGATGTCGAGATAATCCGTGCCAAGCTGCTTGAGGCTGGTGTCGAGCTGCTCGAGCGCGTCGGCACGGGTGTGGGCGCCGGTCTTGCTGGATAGCACGATGTTCTTGCGTTTGTTTTTGAGCGCGGCCCCGACCATGCGCTCATTGTTGCCATTTTGATAAACGCGGGCGGTGTCGAAGTAGGTGATCCCCATGTCGGCGGCGCGCTCGATGACGCTGCCGTCGGAGGTGATCATGCAGCCGAAGCCGACGGTGGTCACCTTGAGCCCGGTTTTCCCGAGGGTACGATACTCGAGGGCCGGCGCGGCGGGGCCAGCGTTGGGCGGCGCCGGAGGCTGGTCGGAGGAGCGGGCGGCGGATGCGGCGGCGGGCAAGGCGAGCCCGGCGGCGAGAAAACTGCGGCGCGAAGCGGTGCGATTCATGTGTGCGGCTCCAAATTAACTATGACGAGATGCTAATATCCTATTGTATTTCAGAGTGGAGGTCGACCCCCATGCGTTTCACGCGCCGCGCGATGCTGCAGCTCACCGCTTTTTCCCCGGCTTTGCGGCCGCTGTTCGCGCAGGCGCCGCCGTTGGGGCGCTCGACAGTGTCGGTGGTCCAAGGCAACGACCGCCGCAAGAACATCGCCGCGGCGCTCGAGGCGATCGACGATCAGATCCGCCCGGCGCTGCGGACGAAAAAGTATGTGGTGATCAAGCCCAATTTCGTCTCGACGACAAACCAGCTTGCGGCCACGCACCCGGGAGCGGTTCACGGCATCCTGGATTACCTGGAGCCGCGATTCAAAGGGCCGGTGATGGTGGCGGAGGCGTCGGCGGGCGACACGATGGAGGCGTTCGAGGAGTTCGGATACCGGCAGGTGGCGAGCGAGCACCGGCCGCTGCGGGTGGGGATGGTGGACTTGAATCGCGAGGCGAAGTACGTCACCGTTCCGCTGATTGATTACGACCTGCATGCCAAGGCGGCGCGGCTGGGCGCGCGGCTGATGGACCCGGACGCATTTGTTATCTGCGCCGCGGTTCTGAAAACGCACAACACCGTGGTGGCGACGCTTTCGGTCAAGAACATGGCGCTGGGCGCACCGCTGCACAGCGCGCCGGGCGTAAGGCCGGAATGGAACGACAAGCGCGTGACGCACAACGGGCTGCGGCAGACGCACTACAACATTTTCCTCACCGCGCAGGCGATGAAGCCGTTCTGGGGCGCGGCGGTGATCGACGGGTACGAGGGGATGGAAGGCAATGGCCCATCGTCCGGGACGCCGATAGCTTCGCGCGTGGCGATTGCATCGCGCGACTACATCGCGGCCGACCGGGTGGGACTCGAAGTGATGGGCATCAATCCGAAGTGGCTTGGATACTTGAACTTCTGCGGCGATTTCGGCATCGGCCAATACGACCTGAGCAAGATCGATATTCGCGGCGCGAAGCTGGAAGCGGTGCGCAAGAAGTATCGCTTGCACCCCGACATTGAGCGCGAGTTGGAGTGGATGGGGCCGATGGAAGAACTGCCGCGGATCGTGGGGTAGACGGAGCGAGGGCAGCGCCGGGCACAAGGAAACGGCGCCCTGCCGCGCCTCACGGAAGGCCTCCCGCGAAAACGCACGTTGCCTTGCCGCGCTCTCCCTCTTGTAGTAAAGTAGGCTCGATCTACCGGTACGCCCTTGCGCTGAGGGGATTCACTAAGGCGCGGGCGGACTTTCGTAGCGAGGGGAAAACGATGGCAGAATATGACGTCCTGAGGGCGCGTGTGCGCGGCGACCTCATTCAACCGGGCGACAAGAATTACGATGAAGCCCGAAAACTGTACAACGCGATGATCGACAAGAAACCGGCGGCGATCGTCCGGTGCGTCGACACCGCCGACGTGATTGCGTGTGTGAACCATGCGCGCGCTAACGGGATTCTGCTGGCGGCGCGCGGCGGCGGACACAACGGTCCGGGCCTGGGGAGTTGCGACGGCGGCATGGTGATCGACCTGTCGCGAATGCGCGGCGTGCGCGTGAACCCGGCCGCCAAGACGGCGCAAGTGGCGGGCGGATGCGTGCGGGGTGACGTGGACCACGCGACGCACGCGTTCGGGCTGGCCGTGCCGAGTGGAATTGTTTCGACCACCGGCGTGGGCGGCCTGACTCTGGGCGGCGGAATCGGCCACCTGTCGCGCAAATACGGCTTGACGATCGACAATTTGCTGTCCGTCGATATGGTTCTCGCCGACGGAAGCTTCGTGACGGCCGATGAGAACGAGAACCAGGACTTGTTCTAGGCGGTGCGCGGCGGCGGCGGAAATTTCGGAGTGGTAACTTCGTTTACGTTCCGCCTGCATCCGGTGAGCACGGTGATGGCGGGGCCGATCTTCTATGCAATAGAGGACGCGCCAGCGGTGATGAGAGCGTACGAACAATTCATCACCAGCGCGCCGGAAGAGATTAACGGTTTCTTTGCGTTTCTGACGGTGCCGCCGGTGGACTTATTCCCGGCCGCCCTTCATATGCGGACGGTTTGCGGCGTTATCTGGTGCTCGACTGCGAGCCACGAGAGGACGGCCGAGTTGCTCAAGCCGGCGGAGAGCTGGGCCAAGCCACTGCTCGCGCACGTAGGCCCGGTGCCGTTTCCGGCGTTACAGAGTTTGTTCGACGGGCTGTACGCTCCCGGGCTGCAGTGGTACTGGAAAGCCGATTTCGTCGACCATCTGACCGACGAAGCCATTGCAGTGCATGTGAAGCATGGCTCCCACCTGCCTTCGATGTTTTCGACGATGCATATGTACCCTATCAATGGAGCGGTGCACCGGGTGAAGAGCGCAGATACTGCTTTCAGTTACCGCAAGTCGAAATGGGCCGCGGTGATCGTCGGCGTGGACCCGGACCCAGCGAACAGGGACAAAATCATCCAGTGGGCCAGGGACTATTGGGACGCCGTGCGCCCGTTTGCGACGCCCGGGGCGTATGTCAACTTCATGATGGAAGAAGGTACGGCGCGCGTGGAGGCGACTTATGGCGGCAACTATTCCAGGCTGCAGGCGATCAAAGCCAAGTACGATCCTGGGAACCTGTTCCGGGTAAATCAGAATATTGCGCCGAAAGGCGTTGGACACGGGGCCGTGTAACCTGCGCCAATGTGACTCCGGGGGCAGCATAGGTGCTCCGCCTTTGTTGGCAGGCGGAAGCGCCTGCCCCACTTAGGTTACTTCGAGGCGCTGGGCCTGGTCCGTCTCGGTGTCGTAGATGACGAAGGTGGAGGGAACGTCCGTGCGCATGCCATCGGGGGCGAAGGTGGCGCCCATGATGGCGCCGGGATTGATGGCGAGCGTGCGGCCGATGCGACTTACATCGTAGACATGGTTGTGGCCGTAGCAGACAACGTCGTAAACGCCCGAGGCGGCGATGGCGCGCGCGATGTTGTCGTAGTGGTTGGCGGCGATGCGCTTGCCGCCGAATTCGCCGCGCAGCATTTCGCCGTGGATCTTGATCTGCGGATAGCGGGCGGCGTTGGCGGTGATGCGGAACAGGTCGCCATCGTTATTGCCGAAGATGACGTGGATTGGGGAGGCGAATCCGCGGCCCAACTGGTGGACGATGAAGGGCGAGCAGAGGTCGCCGCAGCAGATCATGGCATCGGCGCCGCGCGCAGCGTCGAGCGCGCCGAAGAGCTTCCAGACGTTGTCGTGAATATCGGAGAGAATCGCCAAGCGCATGCTTTAGGACTCGTTTCGTAATAACTGTACTAACCGCCCCCTAACAGTCGCGGCTCAGAGCCCTCATCGGAGCCGCGACCGTGAGGGAGCGGCGGCGGGCTGGTGAACCCGGCTATTTCGTTAAAGGCCCATAGTTCAGGCCTCGTTGCGTAGTTTGGCCGCGAATTTTTCGCGGAACTTGCGCACCTTGGGAGCGACGACGAAGGCGCAATAGGGCTCACTCGAGTGGTTGCGGAAATAGTCGTGGTGGTAGTTCTCGGCGCGGTAGAAGGTTTTGGCGGCGCGCAGTTCGGTGACGATGGGCACGGACCAGATCTTTTCCGCATTCAACTCGCGAATGGTTTCTTCGGCGGCTTGGCGTTGCGCCTCGCTGTGATAGAAAATGACGGACCGGTATTGGACACCGACATCGTCGCCCTGGCGGTCGCGAGAAGTGGGATCGTGAATCGCGAAGAAGACTTCGAGGATGTCGCGGAAGTTGGAAATCGAGGGATCGAATTTCACCTGGAGGACTTCCACGTGGCCGGTCGAGCCGGTGCACACCTGTTGGTACGTTGGGTTGGCGATGCTCCCGCCCATGTAACCGGATTCGACGGCGAGCACACCCGCCATCTGCTGGTAGACGGCTTCCAGGCACCAGAAACATCCCCCACCCAGTGTTACAGTCTCCTCAGTTGCCATGCTTTCCAGAGTACGCCATCGGCACAGCGAAGCGAAAGCGGTAGTCTTGTCTAATGCAGGATGAGCCTGAAGGTGAGCCTGTTTCTAACACAGGATGAGCCTGGAGGAGGGTGTGCGCATGCTGGGGGTTGATCATCAGC
>JBAVYH010000107.1:0-29817 GCA_049698695.1 Bryobacteraceae bacterium
CAGCAGAGCCCACCTCCGCTTCGCCAGCCGGACACCATAGTGATGGAGAAGAGGCTGTTTGAGTAGCCAAAATCATTCAACGGCAAGTGTCGATACTTGGTTTGTCTCACCCGAGGGGTTCACCCCAGAGAAATGTCGAGACGAATCTCGACACACCAGGCAGGACTGCCCGCGCCACATCGCGGCAAGGGGCCACGCCGGTTACTGCCGCGTTCGCACGTCCACCAGGCTGATCTTCTGCTTCTCGGCCTCGCGATTGAAACGCGTGAGATCCTGGCTCCGGATTTGGTCCCATACGTCTAGCTGCTCCTGCAGTTCGGCGCTGAGTTTCGCGAAAAGCTGTTGCTGGCCTTCGGTGGGCGCCGCGTCGGAGGAATCCACGCTCCAGTTGAGGTAGATTAACTGCTCGTCGATCATGGTCGGATAGTGCAGATCTCCCTCCGTGCTTTTCATCTTTACCTGCGTGATCTTCCCTTCAACCGCCGCGATCTTGGTGAGCAAATCGGCGGCAACCGGCTTCAACGGCTGCCATTCGGGCGCGTCTTTGTAATGCAGGTCCAGCGCCGTAAGCTGTGCGCGAAGGTCGCGGATTTCGTTGACGGTCCGGTGCAGCGATGTCAGGCGCTGCGCGATTTGCTTCTCCAGATCCGCCTGCCTTTCGAGGTCGGCGGGCGAGACGTGGATCCGCGGGTCCTCACGCAGTTCGAGGGGGGCGGTCTGGCTCTGACCGCCGACAGTGAGGCGCACCTGGTAGGTGCCGGGAAGAGCCATGGGGCCCTTCGGCGCTATATCGGATTCGTAAAACGCGCCTGGCACCTTGACAGCGTCTTCGTAGCGAAGATTCCAGAAAAAGCGGTTGAGACCAGCCTCCGCGGGCAGCACCTCGCTGAGGCGTTGGACATCCGGCCACTCCGCAGGACCCAGGTTCTCTTCCTTCTTGACGCTGGAATAGGTTTTGACAATGTTGCTTTTCGCGTCCAGAATCTCCAGTTTTAGCGCTTCCTTGGGAGCGGCCTGCAGATAGTAATAGAGGATTGCACCCGGCAGCGGATTTTCGCCGGCTGGCTGGCGCCGGTCGAGAGAATCGGGAAAGCGGAGGCGGTAGGCGGGACGGGGCGTGAAGAGTTTGGTGGCGACGTCCACATCGGCAGACGCGATCTGGCGCAGCGGCGTCAGATCGTCGAGAATCCAGAAGGCACGGCCGTGCGTGGCGACCACCAGGTCATCGTTTTTTACGACCAGGTCATGGACAGGGACTGTAGGTAAGTTGAGCCGTAGCTTTTGCCAGTGGGCGCCGTCGTCGAAGGAAATCCAGATTCCGGTTTCCGTGCCGGCGTACAGAAGCCCCTTGCGTTTGGGGTCTTCGCGCACGGCGTGCACGTAATCGCCGTCGGGAATGCCTGTGGCGATCTGCGCCCAGGTCTTGCCGTAATCGGCAGTTTTGAAAATGTAAGCCTTGAAATCGTCGAGCTTGTGGCGATCCACCGCCACGTAAGCTGTGCCGGCGCTGTGCGGCGAAGGGTCGATGAGGCTCACCAGTCCCCATTCCGGTATAGAGGGCGGGGTGACATTCTGCCACGAGCCGCCGCCATTGCGCGTGATGTGAATCAGCCCATCGTCGCTGCCGGCCCACAGCAGGCCCTTTTCTACCGGCGATTCGGCCAGCGCGAAGATGGTGTCATAGTATTCGACGCTGGTGTTGTCTTCGGTGATCGGGCCGCCGGAAGCCTTCTGCTTGGACTTATCGTTGCGCGTGAGGTCGGGACTGATGATGGTCCAGTTCTTTCCCTCATTGGTGGTTTTGAAAACCACTTCGCCGGCGGTGTAGATCACGTTGGGGTCGTGCGGGGAAAACAGAATCGGCTCGGTCCATTGGAAGCGGTGCGGGAAGTCGCCGGCGCCGTGCCCGGCGAAATCGACCGGCCAGGGTGAGATATCGAGATCCTGGTCGTTGTGCTTGTCGAAGCGAGCCACGCCTTGGCCGGCAGAGTAGACGATGTGGCCATCGCGCGGATCGGCGGCCATGAAGGCGCTCTCCGATCCCGCCACTACGTACCAGTCCTGCATGCCGATCAATCCGGCATCGCTCCAACTGGCCGTAGCCACCGGGGTGTTGTCCTGCTGCGCGCCGAACACGTAATAGGGGAAGCGGTTGTCGGTGGTGACGTGATAAAACTGCGCGGTCGGCTGGTTCATTTGCGGCGTCCAGTTCTTGCCGCCGTCGATGGTGATGGTGGCGCCGCCATCGTCGCCGTTGATCATGCGTTGCGGGTTGGCGGAGTCGATCCAGAGCCCGTGATGATCGCCGTGGGGCGCCGGAAGCAGGGTGAACGTTTTGCCGGAGTCGGTGGAGCGAAACATGCCGGTATTGAGAACGTAGACGGTATCGGGGTCCTTGGGATCGGCAAACACGTGGCTGAAATACCAGGCGCGCTGGCGGTAGCGTTCATCGTCGTTCACCAGTTCCCATTTGTCGCCGCCATCGTCGGAGCGGTAGAGCCCGCCTTTTTCGGCTTCGATGAGCGCATACACGCGGTTCGGGTCCGCGCCGGAGACAGACACGCCGATCCGGCCCAATGTGCCCTCCGGCAAGCCGTTGCCTTCGAGGTGACTCCAGGTTGCGCCGCCGTCGGTGGAGCGGTAGAGGCCGCTGCCCGGACCGCCGCTGGTGAAGGTCCAGGGTTGGCGCTGGACCTGATACATGGCCGCAAACATGATATTGGGATTGCTTGGGGCGAAGGCGATATCAGTGGCGCCGGTGCGGTCGTCGACGTACAGCACCTTGGCCCATGTCTTGCCGCCATCGGTGCTGCGAAACACGCCGCGCTCGGCGCTGGGCGCGAACGCGTGGCCCATCGCGGCTGCCAGAACGATTTCCGGGTTGCGGGGATCGACCAGGACGGCCGGGATATGGCGGGAGTCGCGCAATCCGAGATTCTTCCATGTCTTGCCGCCGTCATTGGAGCGGTAGATCCCGTCGCCATAAGAAAGATCCCCGCGCAGGCAGCCTTCGCCCGTGCCGACGTAGACGATGTTCTGGTCGGAGGGAGCAACGGCAATGCTGCCGATGGAGGAAACCGCTTCCTTATCGAACAGGGGAGCCCAGTGAGCGCCGCCATCGACGCTCTTCCACACGCCTCCCGAAGCTCCGCCGAAGTAATAAGTCTGGGGGTCGCCGGCGATGCCCGCGACCGCCAGCACGCGGCCGCCTCGGAACGGTCCGATCAGGCGATACTGCATGCCCTTCAGCAGCTTTTCATCAACCTGCGAGAACCCAGCCTGCGACAAGCACAGAAGCGCGAACAAGAAAAGTCGTACCCGCATTCATCCCCCCTGGGAGAATCGGCCCGGACATGTCCAAGAACTGGAATGACCCCATGAGCCGGAACGATGGCCGGTTCTCCGCATGGATCATTGTATATTAACGAGAACGGCACCTATCCTCTGAGAGTGCGACTTCTCAAAAAGATCCCTCGCGCGGCTCGGGCGCCGGGCCGAGACTGAGCGCGATCTTCCGGGCTACATCCTCAGAGATGCTCGGAAGGAACGTCACATGACCGCTGCAGGTGCCGTCCTTTCCAGGCACGCTGACGCTGTAAGCATTCGGATTGTCTTGATTCGCGGAGATCTGATCCTGATAAAAAATGCGCTTGGCGCTATTCTCGAACATCTTCTCCTTGCCAATGTGGAGCAACTTCTGCGCTGCCTCCGTCATCGGCCTAAAGGCCTGTCCAGGCTGGCTGGTGACCGCCGCAATCGCCGTCGTGACATCGTGGAAAAAGGCCGCGCCGGTGTTGTCGCCAAGCAAGGACCAATCCGGTGGAACCGCTATCTGGCAGGAGTTCCTGGGATCGTTCTTGGAATCTTTGACGATCTGCCACCCGGCGGGCACGACCTGTGCCGAAGCGGATGGCAGGGATAAGAGAATCAGAGTGGAAACTATGTATTCTCTCATGGCTGGAGTTTAGCGCCGGCAGCGGTCCAGGACAAGCCGTCTGCCCCCGGGGGGGCCGCAGATCAAAGATCCGATGGCGTACGTCCAGTGTCGCTCAGCTCCGCTTCCAGCAGGCCCATGTCTTCCAGCAGCCGGTACGTCCGCGCGGCCTCTTCCGCGTCCACGCGGCTGATGGCGAAACCGACGTGCACCACTACGTAATCGCCCACCTGGGCTTCGGGAACGAAGTTCAGGAATACCTGGCGGGCAATGCCGCCGAACTGCACCGTCGCGATGCGGTTGCCATCGCGCTCTTCAGCCTCGATGATTTTACCCGGCACTGCCAGACACATAATTCATTCCTTCCCGTTGTTCCCCCGGCTGGGCCGCTGCCGCGACGCCTTTCGGGAGCGCTGGTAAAAACAATTGCGCGAAACGAGCTGGCGCACCAGGCAGCGTTCCCGGAAGTAGATTCCGCACTTAAGGCAGAGTTCCTCCGGATTCGAGGTGTGATCCACCAGGTCCGCCGACAGCCGGTCCAGCAGTTCCGACGTGCGCTGCAACTCTTCCGGCGGGAACTGGACGAAGATGGTCTGGAGCTTGCGCTGGCGGGCGTTCTCATAAGCCCCTAACAGGCGGCTGCCGGCTCGGGTGAGCTGAAGGTGCAGGACACGCCGGTCCTGCTGGTCTTCGGTACGCCGCAGCAGGTCGCGCCGTACCAGGCGATCGACCGCCTTGCTGGCGGCCGCGTTGCTGACCCGGAGAAAGGAAGCCACATCGCCCAGCGTGTAGGAATCCGTCGTGCCCACCAGCTTCAGCAGCTTCATCTGCGAGGCTGTGACCTGGCCTTCGGCGATTTGCTCGAGCAGCTTCTGCTCAATGATGTCGGTGACGGCGGACGCGAAGATATGGGCGCTTCCCAGAAAGTCGTCGATCTCTCGCAGGCTGCGGTCGGGCGCCATACAGATCCTTTTATATAGAAATAGTTTCTTTAGTTAAACAAGTTGCCGGACGCAAGTCAAGCTCGAACAACCGCATCGATTTCATTCCCTCGCTTTGCCGGGCCCCGCCACGCGGGCGGTGGCCACCGGTTGGCGCTCCAGGTGATGGCGGATCACCCCGTGGCACCAGTCGCAGCCGACCGCGGCATCGCGCACGTGCTGCCGATGAATGGCCGTCTCACCGGCGCGGAGCAAGTCTTCCGAACGTTCCAGGTGGCAATGGCGGCACTGCCGATCTTCTACCGCCATGGACCCCCGCGACAGGTCTGCGTGGCAGCCGGCGCAAACGGCGTCATCGGGCGTCACCCCGGCGGCCGCATGGTCGAACTGGCCGGAACCGGCCGCAGTGGGTGCTCCGCCTTGCGGAACGCCATGGCAGGTGACACAGCCTACGGTGGCAATCGACGGCTGCGGGGAGGGCCCGCTGGCGCCGGCGGCCTCGAAGTGGCAGGTGAAGCAGGCGTTGGTGTCCACGGCGACGTGGCTTTCGGGGCCAACGTCGGTGTGGCAACTGGTACAGCGCAATTCCGGCCCGCGCCAGTCCTTGGCGGCGCGCCCTCCAGGCCCGCCGAAGCTGGCCGTCGTGAACGTGCTCCCGAGATGCTTCGCGTGGTTGAAATAAAAGAGGCCGCGCGCATGCAGGACGCCGGTCAGTTCGCGGGTGCTGTGACAGCCGCTGTGCAGGCAGGTCTCGTCACTGACGAGGGCGGCGGGCTTGGTTGCCGGCGCCCCGGTCAGCGAGACGACCAGTTGCGAAAAGCCCTGTATCTTCGCCTTGGCAAAGCCGCGCACCCCCGGCTCATAGTGGCAGGCAGGACAGCCGATTTCGGATTTGGCGTGCGGAGACGATTGCCAATTGCTGAAGCAGGCGCGCATCTCGTGGCAGCTTCCGCAGAAGATGGGATTGGAGCTGGTGGAGACTCCCCAGCTTCCGAATGTCGCCACGGCCAGCAGGCCCACCGGGAACGCGTAGAGGAAGCGATGGCGCCATTGGGGAGCGGGCAGGTACAGCGTGGGCCGGCGGAAGCGCACGACATTGCGCAACACGGCTGCCAGGAAGATCAGCCCCAGCACGGCCGTTCCCCAAAGGAAAAAACCCACCAGGTGGCGGCCGAAGAGATCGGTCGAATTCTGCACGAAGTGGTAAGCCAGGATTGCCAGGGTGAGAGTGGCGCAGTAAATGAAGATCTCGCGCTCCGTCGCGAGGAGCAGCGCGAGCCAAACGGCCAGCGCCACCAGCAGCACCATGCGCGCCGCGGCCGGAACCGCCACCGGTCCCAGCACGAAGAAACTGGCTGCTACGGTGACGGCGATGGCGGCGGCGTAAAGGGCCCACGCACCTCGCCTGTCCCGGCCTGCCTGCCGCCAGCGACCGAGGAGCACCAGGACCAACGCTATCGGTATGAGAAAGGCAATGCGGTTGCCCGCGGTGACCGGCGCTAAGACCGGGAGGAACTCGTAAATCGCAAAAGCTGCCGCCAGGCCGGCGCCGGCTAGAAAGGCCCGCCCGGCGCCGTAACGGCTCAGGAGCAAATACAAAACGAGATACGCCAGGCCGCTGATCCAACCGACGTCGGTCATTTGGCCGAACGGAAGCGCAAGCAGGATTGCGGCCCCGGTCAGCGCGCCCGCGGCAGCCGAGAGATCCATCGGCGGCGCTTCGCGTCGATATCCGCGCCGCCTCAGCCACATCGCGAATAGGGAGAATGCCATCGCCACCGCAAAAAACAATGGCAGCGAGAACAACGCCCAGCCCGTCGCCAATAGCTCCATGTAGAAGGCGGCGACGGCGCTGGCCGCGGCGGCATAGACATACGGCCAGGCGCCGTGGCGTGCCGCCACCCAAGCATACAGCAGGGCGTAAATCAGCAACGCGAACGCCGCCGGCGCATAGAGGTGCTGCCAGAGCAGCGCGCCCGCCGCGCACACAGCCAGCACGCCGCCGATCGCCTCTAATGCCCAGGCGAAAGCGGGATCGCGCCGGCTGTACGATCCGCGCGCCACCAGGACGAATGCGACCGGCCCCAATGGCGCTAACCAGGCGCCCACTGCCTGGTAAGGCCAGAACAGGGCCAGAGATACGCCCACGGAGACGAACCACATGAAGTAAAAGAGTGCGGACCAGCGGCTGGCATTTCGCGACAGCCGGTACGCAGCGGCAGCCCAAGCCACACCCAATACCAGGTAAGCAACGCCCAGCCACTCGCCGCGTACGCCCAGCAACCACTCGGCGATGTAGAGCCAGAAGCCAAGCGCCACGGGAATCGAAAACAGGACGGAAACCTCTCGCGCCACCAGGAACGCGATGACGCTCGCCAACATGAGCGGCAGCCCTAATTTCGCGGCCAGCAAGGGATCGATCGGATTGCCCAGCGGGTAGATCAGGGCGGCGACGATCGCGCCCACGCTGGCCACCTCATACAGAGAAAGCCGGCCGGCCTCCGTCACCCGCTGGCGCAGCAGCCAGGCGGTGGCCAACACGGCCAGCACCGCTCCGGCGCCGGCAGCCAGATCCATGGGTGAGCCCACCGCCGCCAGCCGGCGCTCCGCTAGAAAGTACGCCAGGATGACAAAAATGCCGGCTTGGTAGGCGTAGTAATTCCGCCGGACGAGCAGCTTGGGGCGCTGCCGGTAAGCCCACAGCAGGCTCAACAGCCCCAGGGCCAAAGCGCCCAAAGCCAGCCGCAAGCCGGCAGGAAATCGCTGAGCGGCAATGTACGCGAAAGCCGCGAGCGGCGCCACCCGCCCCAGCCCCGCGATGAGGCGCGCTGCCGCCACACCGATGAGACTTCGACTGCCTTGAGCCAGCCGAGAACCCGTGGCCGCGAACACAAAGGCGAACACCGCGAGATAGCCGACGGTAGGAGCGATCGGCGTCCGCGGATGAAGCAGCGCCGGGATCGAAATGCACCCCGCCAGCGCCAGCGCGATTCCGCCACCGAACAACGGCAGCAGGCACGGCAGCACGGTGGGACGGGGTCCCAGGATATCCGGCTGCTGCGGTCGACTCAACGCCAGCGCCAGTTGCAACCAGATGGCGGCGGCAACCAAATATCCGAAAGGTATCAGGAACGGGCCCAGTGTGCCCGCCGCCGCTCCCATAAACAGGACGTAAGCGCCCGCCGCCAGCAGGGCTCCGGTTTCGAGGCGCGGCAAGGCCGGCCCGTCCGCACGGCGGTAAAAGAGACTCCAGATCAGAAGCCCGGCGGCCGTCGCCAGCAGCACCGCGAGTTGCGGCCGCCAATAGAGAAAGACCAGGAAAGCCCCGCTGCCCAGCAGCACCATGGCGAGCGCATGCAGAATTTCTTCCGTGGCGCGGAAGCGAAACCACGCATAGACACAAAAGCCGGCGAGCGCCAGCGCGGTGGCCAGAGGCGCCTGCTGGTAGAACCACGGGAGGCGGAACAGGATCCACAGCGCCATGGTGCCGATCAGCACTCCGTTGGCGCCGTACAGAGCCTGGCTCGCGCGTTCTGGCCGATGAAGTAGATTCTGGCGGGCAGCGGTGTAAAGGAAGGCTACCGGCACGAGGGCAAAGAGCGGCTGGAGGGCCGGAGCGATCCCCATGCCATGCAAGAGAAGGTGGTACGCCAGAACCAGGAGCAACACCGCGGGATACAGAAACCGGCGCTCGCTCGTGATGCGGGCCGCGGCGTAATAGGGGATCGCAAAAGCCGCCAACAGCAGCCCTGCGATGAAAGGATGTGCGCCCAAGTATTGGTGCGCGCCGGCCAGCAGCAGCGCGACAAAAACCATCGCCAGAAGATGGCCGGCTTCGATCACGCGCTTATTGGGCATGGCTCGCCTCCAGGACAGGCTCCGCGCCAGCCGCGTCGAAATACTCGCGCGCCACCCATCGGGCTGCCTCCGGCACCGCCCGTCGAACCGGTTCGGATAACCCGGGACAGACTTCGGCGGGCAAGGGGCCCGTCTGGCAGACGAGCACTCGCACTTCGACGCCAGTCTGCTGCTGCAACTCGCGCAGCATGTTGGATGTGGGCAACTGGTGCATGGAAAAATCGTCCAGTTTGACCACGGGGATTTCGGCCGGGTCGATCTCGAACCATTCGCCCGGCTCCCGGCCGAAGTCCGCCGCGTCTACAATCAGCAGCCGGCGCGGACGCACCGGGCTGAGGCAGAGCGTGAACAGCAGCTTGCGCACTCCCGTTCCGGCATCCAGCAGGCAAACGCCGCCGGGCACGTCGAAGTGCGCCTCGAGGTATTCGGCCAGCTCGCACCCGAAGCCGTCATCGCCGAAGAAAACGTTGCCGCAGCCGAGGATTAACGCCGGCTTCGAACAAAAATCGGGAATCGCGTCTTCTTCCAAATCTGCCATGACGGCCTCCGGCGCAGCGTGGCGCTAGTTTGCGAACGTATCGAGCAGGCTGCCCTTGGCATCGATGATGTCCAGCTTCACCGACAGCTTTCCGTCCAGCCGGTGCGTGGCGCACGACAGGCACGGGTCATAGGCGCGAATGGCCATCTCGACCGTGTTCAGCACCCCCTGGTCGTACTTGCCGTCGTGGATCAGGCTTTTGGCGGCCTGCGTCACCGACAGGTTGATGGGGGCGTTGTTATGGGTGGTCCCGACGATCAGGTTCATGTTGGTGATCATGCCGTCGGCGTCGGTGTGGTAATCGTGAATCAGCGTGCCGCGCGGCGCTTCGGTGCATCCGACTCCGCGGGCAGCGCGCGGCGTCACCTTGACGCGGGTTTCCAGGCTGGTGATATCCGGATCGTCCAGCAGGCGGATGGCATTCTCTGCGTTATACAGCAGCTCGATCAGGCGCGCCCAGTGGTACAGCAGGGTGAGCTGCGCGGGGCGGCCGAAATTCCGCCGGAACTCCTCGAGCTCGGCTTGCGCCAGCGGCGTGTCGATGAAATCGCAAACGTTGATGCGCGCCAGCGTGTTGGCCCGGTACAGACCCGGCGCATTATCTTTCAGCGAGAAGCCGCCGCGTTTTTTGGCGTACGGGAACTTCAGGTAGCTCCACGACTCGATGTGTTCCCCAATGTAGTCGGTGTACTGGTCATAGGGAAAGTCTTCGAACGAGCCGTCGCTCGCCATCAGGCGCAGCTTCCCGTTGTAGAGATCGAGAGAGCCGTCGTTCTTGACCGTTCCGATGAACCCGCTGGTGATGACGCCCAGCGATTTCACCACGTCGAGATACTTGGGGAACACGTTCTGTTTGGCAAAGGCGATGGAGAACTTGGCCAGCTCCAGCGCCTCATCCGCCATCTTGCGCAACTGGTCGCGTTCGTTCTTGGCCAGCGGCTTGCTGAAGCCGCCGGGGACCGCAGCCTGCGGGTGGATCGGCTTGCCGGCGAGGATCTCCAGCATTTTGGCGCACATGTGCCGCACGCGAACTACGCGCCGGGCTACATCGGGCGCGGCCTGCAACACGCCGATCACATTGCGCACCGAATAATCGGCATCCGGGCCCAACAGGAAATCGGCGCCCGCCAGAAAGTAGAAGTGCAGAATGTGCTCTTCCATGAAGGCGACGCTGTTGCACAACTCGCGCAGCTTGGCGCCCGCGGGCGGCGGCTCAACCCCGAAAACAGCGTCGCAGGCCTTGGCGGCCGCCAGGTGGTGCGACCACGGGCAGACACCGCAAATGCGCGGCGTGATACGCGGCATGTCTTCCACAGGCCGCCCCAGGCAGAAGCGCTCGAATCCGCGCAGCTCGATGACATTCACGCGGGCCAGGTTCACATTGCCGCCATCGTCCAGTTGGATGGTGATCTTGGCGTGGCCTTCAATTCGCGTAACGGGTTGAATGACTATGGTCTTTCCCATGGTTCACCTCTTGGGCACCGGCCGCAGACGGCCTGCACCGGAAAATCGATTGAATGTCGCGGCCCGGTCCGGAATCTGTTTTGGATCGAGACCGATGGTAGAAAGCGCGCCCATCATGTCGACCATGGGATTGGCTTTCTCCGACAGGGGTCCGAAGCATCCCTCGCACGGCATATAGGCGCGGATGCAGCGCGGCGTGCCCTCGCTGCCGCCGCAGCCGGAGCGCGTGGCAGGACCGTTACACAGGAATCCCTGTTCCATGAAGCAGCGCATCTGGTTCAGTGGGGCGCCGGGTGTGAACGTGGGCGGCTCCAGCCGCCGCCGCAGCGTCGAAACAGCCTTCTTCTCGCGGATGGTGGGGCATTCGTCGCACACGCTCTTGGTGGACAGCGTGAAGGGGCGGCCTTCCAGCAGCGCGGTAAGCGCGCCCGCGACCATCTCCGGGGTGGTGGGGCAGCCGGGCAGTATCATGTCCACCTTCACCACTTCGCTGACGGCGTACACACGGTCGGTCAGGGCGGGGATGTCCTCGTGGGGGAATCCATTCTTGTCGGTGGTGACGCTCTCCCGGTACACCTTGGTCAATAATTCTTCGGTGCTCGACAGGTTGGCCAGCGCGGGGATGCCGCCATAACAGGCGCACGACCCCAGCGCGATCAGCGTTTTGCATTTTCGGCGCATCTCCTGCGCGAGGCGCTTGTGCTCATCGCTGCGGATGCCGCCGGAGATGAGGCCTACCTCCGCCTCCGGAATTTCCATTTCCGTTTTTTCGCCGGTCTGGCCATACAACTTGTGGTCCATCAACACCGGCATGTGGACAATCTGGACTTTCTCCAACAAGTCCAACAACGGTTCGCCGATATCGAGGATTGTCACCTCGCATCCGCCGCAGATCGCGAACCACTCTTCGGCTAAACGGGCAGCCATGCTGCGCCTCCTTTTCTTAGCTTCGATACGGGCTGGGCCCCAGTTGCCGGACCTGCTCCACCATCTCGGTGACTACCTGCGCGAAGCGCGGTCCTTCGGAAGCCGACACCCACTCCAGACGGAAGCGCTCCGGCTCCAGTCCGAAATCTTCCAACATCAGGGAAATGGCCTCTGCGCGCGAGCGCGCGCGCAGGTTGCCTTCCAGATAATGACAATCGCCCGGGTGACAACCGAGCATCAGCACTCCATCGGCGCCCTTGGTCAGCGCCTCAATCACCAGGTTCGGATGAACCATGCCGCTGCACTGCACGCGCAGAATACGAATGTTGGTGGGATACTGCAATCGCGAGGTGCCGGCCAGGTCGGCGCCGGTGTACGCGCACCAGTAACAGCAGAAGGTCAGGATCAGCGGCTCCCACCCTTCGCCGCCGCTCTCCCCGGTCGCTTGCGCCTCACACAATTCGGTTTCGCTCATCTGCCAGCACCTCAAACGTTCAACGCCGCGTGGATCTGCGCCATCAGTTGCTCGGGCCGGAAATGCCACACAAAAATGGCGTTCTTGGGACAGGTCGCCTGGCATGTCCCGCAGCCTTTGCACACAGCCTCGTCCACCTCGACGCGTTTCTTGGCGGTCCCATCCGTTTCGTACTCCACCAGCCGCAGCGCATGATAAGGGCAGGGATCCACGCAGTAGGCGCAGCCATCGCAGTTTTCTTCGACCACGTGCGAGATCGAAGGCTCCAGCTCGATGGTGTCGCGCGCCAGCACGGTAGTGGCGCGCGCGGCGGCGCCTGCCGCCTGCGATAATGCCCCGCGCAAATCCATCGGCGCCTGGGCCGCGCCGCACAGGAAAATACCGTCGCTGGCGAAATCCACCGGACGCAGTTTGCGGTGCGCTTCCAGGAAAAAGCCCTCTTCGCCGAGCGGCACTTTCAAGAGCTGCGCCAGCTCCTTGTTTTCCTGGTTGGGAATCGTGGCCGATGCCAGCACCACCGTATCGGCTTCCAACTGGATGCGCCGGTGGGTGAGCTGATCGTCGGCGGCAACCGCCAGCCGGCCATTGTGAGCGGCCACTTGCGGCGGCTGATCGTCCGCATAGCGGATGAACCGCACGCCCAGATCGCGCGCCTGCCGGTAAAACCTCTCGCGCAGGCCATAGGTGCGGATGTCGCGATACAGCACCGAAACCTGGCTCTCGGGATTCAGTTCCTTGATTCGTAACGCGTTCTTCACTGTGTCCGTGCAGCAGGTGCGGCTGCAATAGGAGCGGTCGGCACAGCGCGACCCCACGCACTGGATGAATACGACAGAATCCGTGCGCAGCGTTCCAGCGGCGATCCGGCCTTCCACGCCATAGTTCAGAATCACGCGCGGGTCGTCGCCGTGAAGATATTCGCCGGGCTGGTAGCGCTCCGCGCCGGTGGCCACGATCAGCACGCCGTGCGCCAGGGTGTGCTCCACGCCGTCCTGCACGATGGTCGAATGGAAATTCCCCAGCGAGCCGGCAAAGCCCTTCAGCCGGCTGCGCAGCAGAACCGTGATCTTGGGGTGGGAATGCGTGCGCGCCAATAACTGCGCCAGCCCGCCCCTGGAGTTCTCTTCGGCGCCGAGCAGGTAGCGCTGATCGCGCGCGTGGCCGCCCAGCTCCTTGTTCCGTTCGGCGAGGACCACCGGGAAACCCTGATCGGCCAGCTCCAGCGCGGCCATCATGCCGGCCGGGCCGCCGCCGAGTACCAGCGCCGCTTGCGTCACCGCCAGCGGGCGCTTATAGAGTGCCGCATCGAGCCGCACCTTCGCCACCGACATGCGCACCAGGTCCATGGCCTTGCGCGTGGCCTTCTCCGGCTCGCGCATGTGCACCCAGGAGCACTGGTCGCGGATGTTGGCGAGCTCGAAATAATACTGGTTGAGACCGGCTTCGCGGATGGTATCGCGGAACAGCGCCTCGTGCGTCCGCGGCGTGCAGGAGGCCACTACCACGCGGTTCAACCCCAGCTCGGCGATCTTCTCCCGGATGCGCTTCTGGGTGTCGTCCGAACAGGTGTACAGATTGCGCTCCGCGTAGGCCACCCCGGGAATCGTTAGCGCGTATTGGACCACCCGCTCCACGTCCACGACGCCGGCAATATTCGTCCCGCAATGACACACGAAGACGCCTACGCGCGGTTCTTCGCCGCTCACGTCGCGCTCAGGCGGATACTGCTTCGGCCGCACCAGCGTGCCGCGGCTATCCGCCAGCAGGCTCATCGCGTGTGCCGCCGAAGCGCTGGCCGCCGCCACTGTCTCCGGAATATCCATCGGCTCCGCGAACGGACCGCATACAAAGACGCCCGGCCGCGACGTATGGCTGGGTGAAAACGCCGGCGTCCGGCAAAAGCCGTTCTCATCCACCTCCACGCCGAGACTTTCGGCCAGCTTTCGGGTCTTTTCCGCCGAGTACCCGACCGCCAGCACGACCATTTCAAACCTGTCGTGGCGTGTCCCACCGGCCGGATCGGCGTACTCCACAATCAGATCGCGACTGCCGGGGACCTCGCGTATGGCCGAAGGACGGCAGCGGATGTAATGCACGTCCTCGCCCTTGGCCCGGGCAATGTACTGCTCGAAGCCTTTGGAAACCGCGCGCAGATCGATATAGAAGACCGTGCAATCGAGGCCGGGCTGATGCTCTTTGGCGATCACCGCCTGCTTGGCGGTGTACATGCAGCACACCGAGGAGCAAAAGTTCCGGCCGGCCTCGCGCGATCCCACGCACTGGATGAAGGCCACCTTACGCGGTGCCTGCTGGTCCGAAGGCCGCCGCACCTTGCCCCCGAACGGGCCGCTGGGGCTGAGAATGCGCTCGAATTGCAGGCTGGTGACCACGTTGGGAAAGCGCTTGAAGCCGTACTCGGGCTTGCTCTCCGGGTCGAACATCTCCGCGCCCGGCGCGAGGATCACCGCGCCCACATTCACGTTCCGGTTCTCCAGCCGCGGAAGCAGGTGGTTGATGGCGTGCGCCTGGCAGGCAGCGACGCATTGCAGGCATTCCGAGCACAAACCGCAGTTCAGGCACCGGCCCGCCTCGGCCATGGCCATCTCCGCCGTATACCCGACTTCGATCTCGTCAAAATCTCCCAGCCGCTCGGCGGCCGGCCGTTCGGCAATCGCGACGCGGCGTTCGCGCACGATCTCGCCCCGGCGGAGCTTGCGCTGTGCCTCTTCGCGCGTCAGCTTCGGCGGCTCGTGCTTGGCAGCGGGCTCCGGCCACGGCGCGCCTTCCAGGCAGCGGTGAATGGATTCGGCGGCCTTGAGTCCCGCGGCCACCGCATCCACCACGAACGCCGTGCCGGTCACCACGTCGCCGCCGGCGAAAATGCGCAGTTGCGGTTCCTCGGCAATAATATCGCCGCCGGCAAATACTCCCGGGTGGCCGGTAGCAAGGGTCTCCGGATCGACTTCCACCAGGCCGCGCCGCACGCGGATCGCGTTCTTCGGATCGAGGAAGCTCAGGTCGGGAGACTGCCCGATCGCCACCACCACCTGCTCGGCCGGAATCGCGAATTCGCTGCCGGCGATCTCGTCCACGGTGAGCCGGCCATCCTTGCCGAAGGCCATCGAGCGGATGCGCTTCACTTCCGCGCCCGTCACCCGGCCGTCTTTCCCCAGGAAGCGCTTGAACGTGACATCGTTGATGATATCGATTCCCTCGTCGAGCGCCTGCTGAATTTCCCAGGCGTGCGCAGGCATGGTCTGCCGGCTCTCCAGACAGGCCATCGTGACCTTTGCGGCGCCCATGCGTCGCGCCGTTCGCGCCACGTCCATGGCCACGTTGCCGCCGCCAATCACCAGCAGGCGCCCATCGAGATCCGGCAACTCGCCGGCGCGCGCTTTTTGGAGAAAGTCGATGTTGAAGCTGATGCCTTCGAGATCGTGCCCGGGAATCAGCAGCCGTTTCGGCTGGTGGGCGCCGGTAGCCAGGAAGACGGCCCGGTAGCCCTCGGCTTCCAGTTGCTCGAGCGTGAAGTCCCGGCCCAGCGCGGCATTCGTGCGCACTTCGAAGCCGGGCCAGAGCAGATACTCGATGTCCCGATCCAGGTAGGCTTCCGGCAAGCGGAACTGCGGCACGCAGGCGCGCAACATGCCGCCCAGTTTCGCGGCGGCTTCGAATAGCGTAACGGGGTAGCCCAGCCTGGCAAGATCGTGCGCGCAGGCGAGGCCGGCCGGCCCGCCGCCGATCACGGCCACTCGTTCCTGGCGGGTCTTTTCGACCGGCGCCGGGAAGGGCGGCCGGTGCTCGAAATCCCAATCCGCCAGGTAACGCTTGAGATGCATGATGGCCAGCGGCTCATCCACCGCGTTCCGGTTGCACTGCTGCTCGCAGCGGTGCAGGCAAATGCGCCCGCACACGGAAGCGAACGGCATCCGCTCCCGGACTACGCCGAGCGCTTCGGCAAATTTGCCTTGCGCCGTCAGCGCCACATACGCCTGCACGTTGGTTCCGGCGGCGCACGCGTCCTGGCAGGGCGGCCGCTCGCGCTTGGAAATGGCGAACTGCGCCGGCACCGCCTGCGGGTACCGCTTGGCGATCGCCTTGCGGCCATTCAGCGCCAGGTTGAACTCGTTCGGCAATTCCACCGGGCAGGCCAGCGCGCATTCGCCGCAGCCGGTGCAGCGATTGGGATCGATGTAGCTCGTCCGGCGCAGCAATTGCGCCTGGAAGTTTCCGGCTTCGCCCGCCAGCGCCGTCAACTCCGTGCTGGTCAGGATCTCGATATTCAGGTGCCGTCCCACGCTGACCAGGCGCGGCGCCAGGATGCACATGGCGCAGTCATTCGACGGGAACGTCTTGTCGAGTTGCGCCATGGTCCCGCCGATGCTGGTTTCCTTCTCGGCGAGGTAGACCTTATAGCCGGAGTCGGCCAGGTCGAGCGCGGACTGCATCCCGGCCACGCCCCCGCCCACCACCAGGACCGCGCCTACCGTGGATTGCTGGCTCATCTTTTACGCCCTTACAGGCGCCGCAGCCGCGCCCAGCAGAGGTTGAGGATCTACCACGTGCCGCCATAGCCCCAGCCCTTCGGCAGGCACTCCCAAGGCGTGGCCGAGAAGCTGGGTGAAGTAGAAGACCGGCAGCGAGAAGTCCGTGCCATAAGCCTGATTGATCTCGGGCTGCCGCGCATCCAGATTCAGGTGGCACACCGGGCAAGCCACCGCCAGCGCGTTGGCCCCGGCCGCGGCGGCATCCTCCAGGATGTCGCGCGTCAACTCCAGCACCTTCGAGGGGTTCACCATGGCATAAAACGCGCCGCAGCAGGATGTTTTCCGCGTCCAGTTCACGGTGGTGACGCCTACCCGTTCCAGCAAGCGGTCCATGCTCCGCGGATCTTCGCAATCGTCGAAGTTCACGACCTTCGGCGGGCGCGTGAGCAGGCAGCCGTAATAACAGGCGACACGCAGGTGGCCGAGATCGGCTTCGACTTTTAATGCCCTCCCCTCCAGTTCGCGTTCGAGCATCTCCAGCGGGTGAAGCACCTCCACGCTGTGGTCCAAGGGATACTCGATAACTTCTTCGAGCTGGTTCCGCAATTCCGGATGTTCCGCCAGTTCGTGCGCCGCGCGCTTGAACTGGCTGTAACAGGCGCTGCAAGGCGCCACTACTTGACCGAAGCCGCTCTCGTGCGCCAACGCCAGGTTTTTCAGCGGCGTTGCCAGACCCAGCAGCGGCGAGAGGTTGCCCAGCATTCCCGCGCCGCAACAGAACCAGTCCCGCATCTCTTCCAGCGCAATGCCCAGTTGGCCGCAGAGGTTGCGAAACGAGACATCGTATTCGCAGGCCATGGTCTCCAGCGAGCATCCCGGATAATAGGCGTAGCGCTTCATGCGATCGGGGCCTCCTGCTGCCGGACTCTCTCGTACAGCCGCCGGTAATGCGCCGCACCGCGCGGGATGTTCAGGAAATTCAAGCGCCCGCGCGAGATCAAGCGGAGACCCAGTACGAAATCTTGCAGATAGTTTTCGCTCTTCAGCTTGCAGATGACCGTCAGCGGCAACTCCGCCGCGCGGCCGTAAATGTAAAGGTTCTCGATGAAAGAAGCGAAATAGGTGGCAATCGCCTGGTCCGGCGCCACCCGGCCGGTTCGCCAGGCCATGGCGCGCGCCAGGTGAAACAGCTTGGAAATGTCCACTTGCTGCGGGCAGCGCGCTGTGCACGTCTCGCAATGCACGCACGCCCAGATCGATTGCGACTGCAGAACCGGTTCCCGGTCACCCAGCAGCAGGTAATGGACGACTTCCGCGGGCGTGAGATCCATGGCCGCCGCTAGCGGACATCCTGCTGTGCAGCGGTTGCATTGGAAACAGGCGTTGGGGGATGCGGTCTGCAGGTGGGCGAGAAAGGAGGCTTCCCCAGCAATGGCCAACTGCGCCATGAGCTCTCGCTCCTCTTAGGTCCCATCCGCCCCGTAGTGCCGGCCCACCCCGGGTCCCGGGTAATGTAATTACCCCGGTCAAAGGTTAACCTGATTAACTATTTCATGGGTTGCCCTCCCTGTCAAGAGTTTTCCAGAGATTGACGGTAAATTCTACAAGCAGGTCTTAAACTATAGAGAGCACGGAATTTGATTCAGATGGGAACCAGCACACCCTTGTCTTTCGGCGACACTACCGTTGGTTCATCGCTCCAAACAGCTTTGGCGCCGAGATCTGGGGTCGATCGTGCCGGGTCGCAGGGCTACGGCTCTTTGATGTGCACCACGCGGTCGGCTTTAACGTCCTTCAACTGCTCGATCGCGCCGGACGGCCAGCGAATCTCGATCAAGTCAGCCGAAGCGTCGGCGCCGAGGCCGAAGTGCATCGGGCCGGCGCTCGAGGAGGCATAGCCGCAAGTGGTGCTGACATGGTTGAACTGCGTCGTAGACTTGCTGACCAGCTTGACTCTGGCGCCGATGGCGTCGCGATTGCTCTTGGTGCCCTCCAGGCGGAGCTCGATCCAGTGATTCGCGCCGGGGCTCCGGTTCATCCAGATCTCGGCGGGCGCGTCGATGGCGCTCACCACCACATCCAACCGACCGTCGCCATCCAGGTCGCCCACTGCCGAGCCGCGATGCCGTTTCGGCGCTTGTGCCGTCAATCCCGCCTCCTCGGTAAGCGCCGCGAACGTCATGCCACCGAGGTTGCGGAACACGGTATTGTGCTGCGCCACGGTCACGAGCGGAGGCGAGTCCAGGGACTCAACGTGCCCCCGCGAGACGAAGATGTCCTTCCAGCCATCGTTGTCGAAGTCGAAAACCGTGGGTGAGTATCCGGCCATGCTCATGCTCTGGCGGGCCACGCGGCTGGACTGTGTAACATCGGCGAAGTCTCCCTTGCCGGTGTTGCGAAAAATCGGAAACGTTTCGTCGTTGAGAGCCACCACGGCAATATCCGGGTAGCCGTCGTTGTCCAAATCTCGAAAGTCCACGCCCATGCCGGAGATCAGCTCGGCGTTCTCGCGCAGCGCGACGTTGGCATCGAAGGCGACCTCCTCGAACTTTCCGCCGCCCAAGTTGTGGAACAGCGAGTTGTACATCTTGTCGTTGGCGATGAAGAAGTCCATGCGGCCGTCGAGGTCATAATCCGCCACGCCGATGCCCATGCCTTTGCCCGGATGCGCCCGCACCCCCGATTCGGCGGAGACATCGCGAAAAGTGCCGTCCCCGTTGTTCAGAAACACCTGGTTCGGGGTGGGCTTGTACATTCTGGGATGGCAATAGTCGAGGCCGCCGCGTTGCATGCAGGCAGGTTCGGTGTCGATGTCCCAGCTCAGGTAGTTGACAACGATCAGGTCCAGCAGGCCATCATTATTAATATCGACCCAAGCCCCGCCAACGCTCCAGAGCGGTCCGTATTGCGGGTCGGGTTGGTTGAGCGCGGCGTTGAGCCCCGCTTTGGCGGTGACGTCGGTGAAGGTTCCATCGCCGTTGTTGTGGTACAGGGCACTGTGGTGCACGCCGCCGACGAAGATGTCCTCATAGCCGTCGTTATCGTAATCGCCAATGGCGACGCCCGTATCGTAGCCGGTGCCGGCCAGGCCGGCGGCCGCGGTCACATCCGTGAAGTGGCCGTTGCCGTCATTGCGAAACAGCCGGTTGTAATACTTCGGCGCAGTCTTCTTCAAACTGCGGATGTCGGCCCCGTTGGCGAAGAAGATGTCCAGCTTGCCGTCATTGTTATAGTCGAAGACCGCGACGCCACCAGCCATGGTTTCGGGCGCATGGCGCTGCGGCGTCTCGCAACTGTCGAGCGTAAAGGGGAGCGGCTGGTATGCGAAACGGATCGCGCCGGGCGTGGTCGCGGGAAATACGGCCAGGGATCCGCCGCAGACAGCGGCGATGGCCCCGATGAGCAGAATCGATTTTCGCAAGAGGACGATTCCAGATTCGATTATAAAAGAGGGGAGAATCCTGAGCACGCCGAGTGCAGAATCGACCCGCCAGACTTTCCTCTTTTACGCCACTTTGACGGTCTTAATGTTGACGAACTCGCGGAGGCCGCAGGCTGACAGCTCGCGGCCGTAGCCGGAGCGCTTGACGCCACCGAAGGGGAGGCGCGGGTCGGAGGCGACCATGCCGTTGATGAAGACCATGCCGGATTCGATCTCGTCGATGAAGCGCTGCTGCTCGGCGGGGTCTGCCGACCAGGCGCTGGCGCCGAGGCCGAAGGCGGTATCGTTGGCGAGGCGGATTGCATCGCCGACATCGCGGGCGCGGAAGATCGCGGCCACCGGCCCGAACAATTCCTCGCGGTAAGCCGGTGCATTTTCGGGCACGCCGGCCAGCACGGTGGGCGCGTAGAAGTTGCCGGGGCGGGGAAGGCGATGGCCGCCGGTGAGCAGCCTGGCGCCCATCGCGACCGAACGGCTCACCTGGCTTTCGAGCTCTTCGAGAATGGCGGGCGTGGCCAGCGGGCCGACGTCGGTGGCTTCGTCCATGGGGTCGCCCACGCGCAGCGCCGCCATGCCCGCCACGAATCGGCGCTCGAATTCATCGGCGATGCGAGCGTCCACGATGAAGCGCTTGGCGGCGATGCAGGATTGGCCATTGTTGATGACGCGCGCCTGGACCGCGGTCTTGACGGCGCGGTCGAGATCGGCGCTGGGCATCACCACGAAGGGGTCGCTGCCGCCCAATTCGAGGACGGTCTTCTTGATCTGGCGGCCGGCCTGCGCCGCCACCGCGATACCGGCCGGTTCGCTGCCGGTGAGCGTAGCGGCGGCAACGCGCGGATCATTGAGGATACCCGCCACCGCCGCGGAGCCAACCAGCAGCGTCTGGAAGACATCCGCGGGAAAGCCGGCGCGGCGGATGATGTCTTCGATGGCGAGCGCGCACTGCGGCACGTTGGAGGCGTGCTTGAGCAGGCCGACATTACCCGCCATCAGGGCCGGCGCGGCGAAGCGGAAGACCTGCCAGAAGGGGAAATTCCACGGCATCATCGCCAGCACAGCTCCGATGGGCTGATAGCGGATGAAGGCGCGGCCGGGGCCTGCTTCGATGGGCTCATCGGCCAGCAGGCGTTCGCCGTGCTCGGCGTAATAGCGGCAAGCCAGCGCGCACTTGGCGGCTTCGGCCCGCGCGGCGCCAATGGGCTTGCCCATCTCGAGCGTCATCAGGCGGCCCAAGCGGTCCTGTTCACTTTCCAGAATTCGGGCGGCGGCAATGAGCCAGCCCGCGCGTGCGACGAACGAGGTGCGGCGGTAGGAGTGCCAGGCCGCATCGGCGCGCGCGAGCGCGGCATCGATCTCAGCCTCGGTTGCGGCTTCGAACGTCCGTATGATTTCTCCGGTCGCGGGATTGATGGAGGCGATCATCAACCAATATTGTAGTAGCCCCTGCCTGGCGCCAGCGCCCGTCGAGCACCGCAGAACCGCGGCCCATCACGGCAACATGACCCGATTACGCCTCATGCACTCGCAGGCAAAAAGGTACATTCCCGCCGACCAGGCTTGATCCTGGACTCCCAACGGCGTTCCGGTTTCGCCATGGTGCCACTCGTTGAACTGTCCAGCCTGGTTCAATTCCGCCAGCTTCCGCAGAGTCGCTTCCGCGGCATCCCTTCGGCCGGCTTTCACCAGAGCGGCTATGTGGAATCCGCCGAGGAATGGCCACGCACCGCCATTATGGTAGTGGTACGGGGCGTTGAGGGAACCATAGTAATCGCGCCAGTCCGCGTCTCCGGGCTGGACAACCGGCGTAAGGCTGCGAACAGGCCAGGTGTCCATGGAATGGCGCGATATGAAGTCCAGTATGGTCTCAGTCTGTGACGCGTCGGCCACCCCGGCGAGAATCGCAAGGAGGTTGCCGCATGAATCAAACCACTCGCCCACGCTGCGAAACGCGAGATACGGCAAGTAATAGCGCTCCTGGATCAGATGCCATTTCTCCGGTATCCACCGGGGGCGACCCAAGGAGTCCTTCGAGGGCACACCTTCGGTGCTGAACGTGTGAGAAAGATGCCGCAGGATGTTTCCGTCGCCTTCGTACCAAAAACTGGCATTGATGCGGTCCGAGACCAAGGAAGCCCGGCGGCGCAGGAGATCGCCTTCGTCAGGGTCAAACAGCTCGGCAGCGCAGCGCAATGCGAGCACGTAGAGACAATTGAGGTACAACCCCTTGCCGCGGGTGCAGAAAAGGTCCTGCCAGTCCGAAGCTTCCTGCATGCTGAGCAAGCCGCATTGATCTACATCCTGGTACTCGTACCAGCGCAGAACCTCCCGCACCACCGCGGGGTTGGGCGCCAAAGCCTTACTGCCAATAACCCACCACAGTCCTCCATCGGCATATGCGCGGAAGTTGGGACGCAGAGAGGCGCAATCGACGTTGTTCGGGATGGCCCCACCGGACGTGCGGTGGTCCCGGAGCAGGGCGATACTCGCGCGGAGCGCGTCTTGAATCTCGCTCTCCGGCGCGAAGCGCGCGCCGAGCAAGGCGATCATGCTATCGCGCGCCCAAATCTGTTGATGTCCACCCCGGCCTCCGGAGGCCTTCAAGCCCCACTGGCAACAGCAGCGCCTGAGCGATTCGATGGCGGCTTGATAGATCGCGTCTGACTGATTCATGTGACATTCCACTTCGGTCCGTTACAAATGGCCGACCGGCTCCCGCATGTTCTGGCCGGTTGTCTTGCTGGCCTCGCGATCGAGCGATCGGCTGACCAGCTCCTTGGAGCCGAGCCCGACGGCCAGCGCCAGCGCCAGGACAATTCCGCCAAACAGAATGGCGAATGCCAGGCGGATGATGTCGCCGCCGATGCCAAGGTGTTCGAGGGCCATCGCCACCGCCAGCACGATTACCAGCCATTTCAGACCGGCGCTTAGCAGGCGCGCGTAGTGGAGATTCATGTTCACAGCGCCAATCAACACGCTGCGCGCCAGAAATCGGGCGATGATGCTTCCGGCGGCCAGCACCACCACCGCTGCCAGCACGTTCGGCAAATAGCCAAACAGCCGGCTTACCAACTGGGAAGTCAGGGTAGCGTCGAAGGCGGAAAGGCCGATGAGGAAGCCGATCAGCATCACCGTCCATGCCAGCGCCCGGGCCACCAGCCGCGCCGGGCTATTCGAGGGCGACCATTCCGCCAGTGCCGGCAAGCCCCATTGAGCGACGCGCCTGTCGAAATCGATGCCAATTAGCGACCGCCGAACGATGGCGGAAACAACCCATGCCACCAGGGCTGAAACCAGTAGCGCCACGACCAGGGCCGCCATGCCAGGCAAGAGGCTGGCCAGTTGACTTAGCATTCTGGTCATCGAATGGTTGAGCGCTTGTCCAACTTGCTCCCACATATACTTCTCCCTCCTCGGTCGAAATTGTTACGGGTTAAAGCGGTCGGGCCACCGCCAACGGGAAACCAGGTACGATTTATTCACCTCATATTCCTTACACAGACGCTCCATTCGCGCCTCTCGCTCCGCGGACCCTGCCGTCTCCACCTCGAGCCCGAAAGAAGCGATCCATCCCAGATACAGCGGCGTAATCGATCGGAGCAGATGATCGCGGCTGATCGCCTGCAGACGATGTCCGAGCGCAAAATCGTAAACGATGCGGACCCACAACTCGTCGGGCATACGGAATTGAGCCGGCGCCAGCCGCGACAGCTTCCTTAGTTCCAGCAGCGTTGTGGGCGGCAATATCAGACCCCATACGTCCTGGAGGTCCCGAGTTCCCAATTGAAACGATTCGATCATCGGCTGTACGTCCACGGTACCTCCGTCATCCGATACAGCCTCAGGCGCGCCGAATTGCGGCACCGGTTTCGATCCCCGAATGCCCTGCCAGAACGCCACTTGCCTTTCGATTTCGAGAAACACAGGCCCGAGAACTTCCGCCAGCAGGGAACTCAGGTTCTGCCAGTCGGTGGGCGGCTGAGAGCGCGCGCCGAGATGCGATTCGCAGATCTGAAATCCATCGGCAGCCGCAGTGGACGCAATCGATCCCAACAGATCGACCTGGCCTCCGCGACGGCGAGGGGCCACCTGCCCCAGAATCCGCTGCAGGAGCTTTCCCGAGAGACCGAAATCCGGACCCATCGGATTCTGTAGCTGCATGCCGTAGAGCGCGCGATGCAGCGGACAGAGGATGCTCCGGTTCAGAAGACCTTCCATCTTGTGGCGCGTGTAGCGCGGCGCAACCAGATCGAACGCCAGATCTATGACCGGCTGCAGCAATCGGTGAATCCATTGCGGAGTCAGGGTCCGAAGATCGGAGGCGATAACACCGCCGGCGCGAACCCCGAGTTTCCCACCCACCGCGAAGACATGCTGGTAAGCGCTGGACATGCTCTGATGCCGAGTCCCCGCCGGACCGGCTGGCGATGGGCTGTAAGGGAAGACGGCCAGGGATCGGTCGTCCCCGGAGTCTGCCGAATCCGCGCTGCCCTGAGTGCCGTTGTTGCAGACCACCACTGCCCGCGTGACCCTGGAGAGTTGCGCAAGAGCCTGGCGCACTGCCGCGATGGCGGCGCCGGCTTCCGCAGTGTGCTCCGAGTCGAGAATGCCGATCACCAGGTCGGCGCTCCCGAGTTGTTCGAGCCGTTCTAACTCCGGCTGCGGGAGGGCATCCAGTTCCACTCACGTCCTCCGGCTTCCAGGGGAAGCGACAAGATGCCCATCAGGGGGATGCGCACCCAAGCGGGCCGATTGTTCAATTCGTAGGAGAGCTCGTACAGGGCTTTGTCCAGCAAATGGATTGCAAGCAGTTTTCGCAAGTTCTCTTCGGCCGCTGGCAGGAACTGGGCGCCCCGAGCGGTACTGCGATAGGCGCGCAGGAATTCCGCGCCCATCGACCGCTTCCAGAGCCAAGCCCACGGCTCCAAACTGTCCCAATCCTCCGGCCGGCGAGTCGTGTAGCCGATCAATCCGGCATAGGCCGCGTAACTCAAGGATCGGAGCATTCCCGCGACGTCCTTCAGCGGGGACGCCTTGGCCCGCCGCTCGGCGATGGGACGGGCCGGCTCGCCTTCGAAATCGAGAATGACGTAATCTGTTTTGACCTGCAGCACCTGGCCCAGATGATAGTCGCCGTGAATCCGCGTGCGTTGACCGAGCCCGCCGTCCGCCGGCCCCAGGCGAAAGCTGTCCAGAATCTGTCTCCGACGGCCCAGCACGGAACCGGCGAGATCGACGAGCCCGTCCGGCAAGCCCGGGACACTGTCTTTCAGGAGATCGAGGACGCGGGTCGCCTCGCTGCGGAGACCGGCAAGCAGGCTCTGCGCATCGCCCAGAGCAAGCGTTTCCGGCTCGAAAGCCGGGTCGTCTGTGGCGGAAGCCAACGCCAGGTGCAACTCGGCCGTGCGCCGGCCGAGCCTGGCGGCTGACTCAAGCGCGATGCCGACATGGTCTCGCGCCAACTGCGATGGTTCCCCTTCCGCCAGGTCCATCAGATCGCCGGCCGCCGTGTTCCCGCCATCCGGAAATTTAACGGTTGCGCAATTCTCGTAATAACGCGCCAGTTCTTCCAGGGTCAGCGTCCAACCATCTCCCTGGTTTGCCACCAGGCCTTGAAGCATCGCCAGCGGGGCCGGTTCTCCATTGGCGGGCACATACTCGATCGCACCCGCAAACGGCGGTACCCCGTCGAAGGGCGCTTTCTCTGTCAGATATTTCCCAACTTCGCAATCCGGATTCGGCCCAGGCTGCTGGCGCCGAAATAGCTTAAGGATCAGCCTGTCGCCGTAGATCAATGAAGTGTTGCTCTGTTCCGAGGATCCGCGCCGAACTGCCAGCGAGGTTTCGGCGCCGCGGATCGCTTTGAATTCCGTCCCCGGCACACCCCGGATCAGCGCCTTTTGCGATCTCGCCTGCCGGCCGCACTCGATGAAAGACAGGAAGGCGGCGCAGGTGCGTTCCTCGCTGACGGCGTCACACAGGAACCCCGGTTCGCCTTTAATAATGGCCGGCGCAAGGATGTTGCCTGGAGCTGACTCTCGCACCATGTCTGCATCCTTGCCGGTGGCCAGACCGAGCGGAAGTAAGTAAGTATCCGGCTCTCCTTGCTCGTAGTCTATCTCCACCAGCGCCAGCACTGCCGGCGATTCCGGCAGAGCCATCCAGTCTGCAATCCTGGTGGCGCGGATACGCCGCGCCTTTCCGCCAAACCAGCGCTGTTTGGGCAGGTATTCCGGGAGCGCCATCGATTCCAGACGATAGCGTCCGGCCCCTTCCAGCAAGGTCTCCCAGCTATCCGCCATCACCGGCGACAATGCCACGCCGCCGGCGGCTTCGAACGGTTGAGGCTGACCGTGCAACTCCAGCCACAGAAAACCGTACGGCCCGAGCGTGAGCCGGTATGGCTGCTTTCCGATGGGTGGGAAGTCCACATACCCGAGCATCTCTACCGGTGTCGCGCCTTCCAATTCCGGCAATTCCAAATCCACGGGCTGTGCGAATCGTGACAGATTGGCCACGCACAGCACTTGCTGCTTTTCATAGCTCCGGACATATGCCAGCACTTTGCGATTAGACGGATCCAGGAATCTCAGCGTGCCCCGCCCAAACACCCGAAACAGCTTGCGCAACGCAATCATGTTGCGCATCCAGCCCAGCAGCGACGAGG
Organism: Bryobacteraceae bacterium; assembly: GCA_049698695.1. Lineage (GTDB taxonomy): Bacteria > Acidobacteriota > Terriglobia > Bryobacterales > Bryobacteraceae > Bog-375. Next base: position 26,734 of record JBAVYH010000107.1, read on the forward strand.
GATCGCCCTGTTGCGCCTCCACATTTACAGCCTCGTAACCCAGAATCGGGTCCATCACCACGGGGCTGTAGAGCTTCGCGGGTGTGGCCCGCGAAAAGCCTGCGTTACGATCCCCGTTCCACTGCATGGGAGTTCGCACGCCGTTTCGATCTCCCAGATAAATGTTGTCTCCCATGCCGATTTCGTCGCCATAATAGACTACCGGCGTTCCGGGAAATGAAAAGAGCAGGCTGTTCAGAAGTTCGATGCGGCGCCGATTGTTGTCCAGCAACGTAGCCAGCCGCCGGCGGATGCCGAGATTGATGCGCATGCGGGAGTCGGCGCTGTAGGCCAGGTACATGTAATCGCGCTCGTCGTTCGTCACCATCTCCAGCGTCAATTCATCGTGGTTTCGCAAGAACAGCGCCCATTGGCAGGTGTCGGGTATCGCCGGAGTTTGCGCGATGATGTCGGTGATCGGCAGCCGGTCCTCCTGGCGCAGCGCCACATAAATGCGCGGCATCAGCGGAAAGTGAAACGCCATGTGACACTCGTCTCCGTCGCCAAAGTAGGGGCGAACATCGGTGGGCCACTGGTTCGCTTCCGCCAGAATCATGCGGTTCTCATAGCCGGCATCGATCTCCTGCCGCAGCTTCTTGATCAGCATGTGCGTTTCGGGCAGGTTTTCGCAGTTGGTCCCCTCGCGCTCAGCCAGATATGGGATGGCATCGACGCGCAGCGCGTCCACACCCAGGTCCAGCCAATAACGCACCACGCCTAACATTTCTTCGACCACTTTGGGGTTATCGTAATTCAAGTCTGGCTGGTGCGAAAAAAATCGATGCCAGAAGTACGCCTGGGCCACGGGATCCCACGTCCAGTTCGATTTTTGCGTATCCGTGAAGATGATCCGGGCTTCGCTGTATTTCTGATCGGTGTCGCTCCACACATAGAAGTCGCGTTCCTGCGACCCCTTTGGCGCCTGGCGGGCCCGTTGAAACCACGGATGCTGGTCGGAGGTATGATTCATCACCAGTTCGATCATTACCTGTAGGTCCCGTTCGTGCGCTGCTGCCAGAAAGGCACGGAAGTCCTCCATGGTTCCGTACATCGGGTGCACATTCAGATAGTCGGAAATATCGTAGCCGTCGTCTTTGAGCGGGGATGGAAAGAAGGGCAGCAGCCACAGGCAGGTAACGCCCAGATCCTGAAGGTAGTCGAGCTTTTGAATCAGGCCCGGGAAATCGCCGATCCCGTCGTTATTGCTGTCGAAGAAGGCTCGGACGTGCAGTTCATAGATCAGCGCATCCTTGTACCAGAGCGGGTCTGTCGCGCTTCCAGGCTTTTTCATCGGTACCCTGCCGGGCGACTACGGGCCATCCCGAACCTCGGGCTGGAGAACGACAACGCCCAGCGGCGGGAGCGTCAGACTCAATGAGTACGGGCGGCCGTGGATTGGCAATGGGGTTGCTACAACGCCGCCTATGTTGCCCTGGCCGCTGCTGCCATACATGCGGGTGTCGCTGTTCAGCGCCTGTCGCCAATAGCAGCCCACGGGAACGCCGACATGGTAATTGTACCGCGGGACGCGTGCCACCTGTCGACATATAATCTGGATATGAACCGCCGCGCCTTCTTCAAGACTGCTGCCGGTAGCGCTCTACTGACAGACCAGCTGTTCCGCGCATGGGGCGCCTCCGACATGGCGTCGGAGATACTCGAATACGGGAAACCCGTTTTCAACCTGTATAAGTTCTTCGACGCGCCCGTCAGGATCGCGTCCATCGAGTTACTACAAGCCTACGGCCATTTTGTTCTGCGTACGCGGTCGTCTGATGGCGCGGAAGGAATCATTCAGACCAAAGACATCGTAGACTACATCCAGATTTTGGCGCACCGCGTCGTGCCGTACTTTCTCGGCAAGGACGCCCGCGATCTGGAACACCTGGTGGACGAAGTCTACGTGACAAACTCCAACTACAAGCTGGCAGGGCAGGAGTTCTGGTGCCCGGTGGCATACATCGAGCAAAGTCTGTTCGATTTGATGGGAAAGGCACTGAAGAAACCCGCGGGCGAGCTGATGGGAGGTGTGCTGCGGAAAGAGATCCCGGTCTATCTTTCGGGGTCCGGACGCGACACCACTGCCGAGGAAGAGGTCGAAATATACGCGCGCGAGGCCCAGAGGACAGGGGCCAAGGCCGTGAAGTTCAAAATCGGCGGGCGCATGAGCGACAACCGCGACGCCTACCCCGGGCGTACCGATAAGTTGCTGGAACTCGCGAATCAAAAACTCGCCGGCAAGGTGACGTTAATGGCCGATGCCAACGGGTCCTACGACGCGAAGAGTGCGATCGAAATCGGCAAACGGTTGCAGGAGATGAAGTACCTGTGGTTTGAAGAGCCGTGTCCTTGGGAGGAATTGAGCGAGACGAAAGCGGTGGCCGATGCTTTGGATATGAAGGTGGCGTTCGGCGAACAGGACTCCAGTTTGTGGCTGTTCCAGTGGATGATCGACAACAAGGTTATGGACGTAGTGCAACCGGATTTGAACTATAACGGCGGCTTCATCCGCACGGCCCGGGTGGCGCGGATGGCGCGCAAGGCGAACATGTGGATCTGCCCCCATGACACGCAGACGGGCGCAGCCACGGTGAACATCCTGCAATTCGCGGCGACCACTCCAAATATTGGGCCGTGGATGGAATACGTGTCGCGGAAACCGCCTAAGAAGGAATCGTGGTACTCGCCTAACTTCGACATCAGGAACGGTGTGATTCCCGTTCCGCCCGGACCCGGCATGGGACTGCAATTCGACCCCGATTTCGTCAAGAATGCCACGGTGGTCAAGCTTGCCTAAGGAGGCGTCCATTCCAGCCTCAGCCGGCCGCCCCCCACTCGGTTCCGCGCCCGCTTTGCATTGACGCTATCCTTTCTCTATCATCGGAAATCATGAATGACTCGACCGTCGTCGTGGCGGGAGCTAGTGTCCTGTCTCTAAAGTTCGTTTATACTTCCGCACCTTCCTGATGATCGTGTTGGCGCTCGCCACCCACTGGAACGGTTGGGGGGCCTTGTTGCTGTCGCGAATGTATTCGCGGATCGTTT
>JBAVYH010000108.1:0-85370 GCA_049698695.1 Bryobacteraceae bacterium
CAGGCTCAATTCCTCTGCATCCTGCATGCTGATGATCAACCCCCAGCATGCGCACACCCTCCTCCAGGCTCATCCTGTGTTAGAAACAGGCTCACCTTCAGGCTCATCCTGCATTAGACAAGACTAACACTGGCATCTTGTAGTAGAATCCGGTACAAAAGAAGAAGAGAATTCCTGCCAAGGTGGAAAGGCTGTGGAAGATGGGTGCACCACTGCGGAAATCGATATGGGATGCGCTGATTGCGTGGGAGTTGCGGCGCAGCGCACGCGAGGCTGAGGGGGCCTGTTTTATCCTGAGCCTATCTTCGTCAAAACATGGACCGCGTTTTTTCTGTAACAGCGCGCTGCAAGAGGCTAAGCTAGGTCGGTTGCTATGACAGTTCCCAGTGCTATCGAGAAAGGCCTCCCCGTCAACCTCGACGCCGAGCGATTCGTGCTCGGCTCGATTTTGCTCGACGAGGCCATGTACGTGCAGGCGGCCGGGACTCTGGAGCCCGACGATTTCATCCTGGAGAAGCACCGGCGTATCTTCCGCCGCATGGGTGAGCTGCAGGAACGCGGCGAAAAGATCGACCGCGTCACGGTGGCCAACGAGCTGATGAAGTTCAACGAGCTCGAAGCCTGCGACGGGCTCAGCTACCTGGTTTCGCTCGACGACGGCCTGCCGCAGCTTCCCAACCTGGACAGCTACATCCGCATCGTCAAGGACAAGTCGATTCTGCGGCGCATCATTTTCGCCTCGCAGAACATGATGAGCCGCTGCCTGATGGGCGAAGAGGAGCCGGACGAGATTCTTGCCGGCGCCGAGGAAACGCTGCTCAAGCTGGGCGATACGCGGCTCAAGACTGGCCTGGAGCACGCTCACGATGTTGTCAGCGGCTATGAAGGCGGCATCAACGCTTTCCTCGACCCCAGCAAGCGCATCAAGGGAATCAGCACCGGCTTCACCAAGTTCGATGAGCTGTCGGGTGGAATGCACCGCGGGGACCTACTGATCCTGGCTGGACGGCCGTCGATGGGAAAAACCGCGCTGGCGCTGAACATCGCGCAATACGTGGCGCTCAAGCTGAAACAGACCGTGGCCATCTTTTCGCTGGAAATGTCCAAGGAGTCGCTGCTGACGCGCATGCTGTGCGCCGCGGCGCGGGTGGACAGCCAGAAATTCCGCGCCGGCTATCTCAACCAGGAGGAACGGCGCAAGCTGCACCACGCGCTGACCGAGCTGGTGGAAGCGCCCCTCTACATTGACGACACCGTGGGAGTCCACCTCATGGACATGCACGCCAAGCTGCGGCGCCTGCAACTGGAGCGGCATAACATCGGCCTCGTCATAGTGGATTATCTCCAGCTTATGACCGGCCGGGGCCGCTTCGAAAACCGCGTCCAGGAGGTGAGCGCGCTCTCGCGCGGCATGAAGCTGCTGGCCAAGGAGCTCAATATTCCCTTGCTGGTGCTTTCCCAGTTGAGCCGCGCCGTGGAGACTCGGGAGGGCGATCACCGGCCGCAATTGAGCGACCTGCGCGATTCCGGCTCCATCGAACAGGACGCAGACCTGGTAGGCTTCATCTTTCGCGAAGAAATCTATAAGAAGGACAACGAAGATCTGCGCGGCAAGGCGGAGCTGATCGTGGCCAAGCAGCGTAACGGTCCGGTGGGGACTGTCAAACTAGCCTTCCTGCACGCGCACACCAAGTTCGAGAACCCCGCCGAAGACATCAGGGAACTCGAAGAGTAGCGCCGGCAAGGTGGGGCATGCTTCAGCTTGCCAACGCCCGCTTGCGGGCGCGTTTGTTCGAAGCTTCCAGGTCTGACGGGTCGGGCGCCGGTCACCGCTCGGTATACACTTCCACCACCGCGAACGCCTCGGATTGAATGCGGTCGCGCAGTGCGGAGTGGCGCAGGCGCTGTGCGGCGGCGCGCAAGCGCGCGCAAGTGCCCACCGTCAGCAGGCAGCGGTACCGGTCGGCGCCGTCGCGGTACGAATAGCCGGCGTACACCGGCCCGGAGCCGCCCACCATCTGCATCAGCTCCTCCCAGAATCCGTTGCGCCGGAACAGGCCGCGGCTGGCGGCCGCGTCACGGCCGATCTCGATCGCCCGCCTGCCGCCGGTCAGCACGGCTCGTGTGCAGCGGTTGGGCGCAAAAGCCAGCGTCGGGTCGGGATCGGGAAAAGTCGCCAGCAGCTCGCGCAGGCTCTCGCGGTCGGCGTCCCATCCCGACCAGCGGAAACGCGAAGCGCCGCTCACCAGCGAACCGCGCAGCAGAATTTCGAGCAGGCGCGCCTCGTCTTTGCCGGCCAGGGCGAGCATGTGCCCCACCAACTCGCGGATGGGTAGTTCCTGGATCACCACCGGGGTGATCGTGATCTCTCCGGCGGCTTCCGAGCTCAGTTTCACGCGGACAGTGGCGGGCAGCGCCATACCTGATTTCACGCTAGCATAGGTCCGTGACGGCCCTCGAAAGAGTCGAAGCGGAAATCGCGCGCTACGACCACGCGCTGCTGCGTTTCTCGGCACGCCAGCACAATGGCGGCGTCGAGCTGGTCATCGAGCTCAAGCAGCCGCCGCCGGGGATGCATATCTATTACGCGCCGGTTCACGAGCGCGATATCAAGCATCCTCAGTTCGCCTGGACTTTCCAGCGTTACCTCTACGATTGCATGCACGACTACCTGGTGGAGATGTTCCTGCGCACCCCGCAGAATCGGAACGACGGCCGATGACTCCCGCCGGCGAGATTCTGGCCGCCGAGATTGAGCGCACCGGCCCGGTAGGCTTTCGCCGTTTCATGGAAGTGGCGCTCTACCACCCGCGGCACGGCTATTACCGGCGGCAGCGCGATCCGTTCGGCAAGCAGGGCGATTTCTACACCGCCGAACAATTGCAGCCGGTCTTCGGGCTGCTCATGGCCGCGCGGGCGCGGCAACTCTACCGGGCCTCCGGCGTTGGGGCGGACTGCACGGTGGTGGAACTGGGAGCCGGACGCGGCGAGATGGCGGCGGCGTTCGCGCCGTGGCGCTACGTCCCCATCGAGATAGGTGGTGTAGAGTTGCCAAACCATTGGAGCGGTGTTTTGTTTTCCAACGAATTCTTCGATGCCCTGCCGGTGGAGGTGGCCATCTTCCGCGGCGGCGAGTTCCGCGAGCAGTGCGTGGGATTTTCCGACGGACGGTTTACCTGGCGGACCGGCCCGGCCGTTGGCAAAGAGACCGCCGATTATCTGGCGCGCTATTGCCCGCCGCCCGAGGAGGGCAATTGGTATGAGGCCGGCTTGGCGGCGCTTGAATGGATGGAGCGCATCGCCGCATCACTCGACGACGGCTGCGCGATCACCGTCGATTACGGTTACACACGAACCGAAGCCGCGCGGTTCCCTATGGGCACGCTGATGGGGTACCGCGCGCACGTCGCACGGGAAGACGTGCTCAGCGATCCGGGCGAGCGCGACATCACGGCGCACGTGAATTTCACCGCGCTCGAGGAGCGCGGCGCGCAGTTGGGATTGCGGCGCGCCAGCCTGGAAACGCTGGCCCGCACGCTGCTGGATACGGGGGGAGAGGACCAGTTCGCGGCGGCGCTCCAGGCGGACGATCCGGCCGAGGCATTGCGCCGCAGAATGCAACTCAAGGCACTGCTGGTGGGAATGGGAGAGACGTTTCGGGTGTTGGTGCAGTACAAGGAGGGAACGAGAGAACCGGAGGGAAAAGCCTGAAACAATGAAAAAGGCCCCGAAAATCGGGGCCTTGAAGTGGAACTTGTTTGGAAGCCCTTTTTCAGGGCGTACCCGGACTACTTCTTTTTCTTCGGAGCAGCCTTTTTCTTTGCGGGTTTCTTGGTTGCGCTCTTCATCGATTGATTCTCCCTAACATCAAATTTTGCGACGTAAAAAAATCGCAATGTGATTCATATATAAGGTTGTTCGCGAAGAAAGTCAAGAGAAAAATGCATTCCGGGCGACCGAGGCGCCGAGGAGGGGGCGGACTCCGGTGTCCGAAAGGTCGCGACGCTCGCGTGGTTCGCTCATCCAAACGCGCGGATCGCATCGCGGCAGCCGCCGCGGCGATACAATAGCGAACTGTGACCCGCTTCGTTCGCTATCGCACCGGCTCAACCGCGTCCTACGGCATTCTGGAGAGCGGCGCCGTTCGTAAGATCCGCGGCGATCCGTTCCACTACCGCGAGACCAGCGCAGTCCGCCCGCTTTCGGAAGTGAAGCTGCTGTGCCCATGCCAGCCGGAGAAGATTCTCGCAGTGGGCCTCAACTACAAGAGCCACCTTGGCGCGCGGCCGCAGCCTGCGCAGCCCGGAATCTTCTTCAAACCGGTGAGCGCCCTGCAGAACCCCGGCGATCCGATCCGCATTCCGCGCGATGCGACCGACGTTCACTACGAAGGTGAGCTGGTGGTCATCATCGGCCGCCGGCTTCGCGACGTAACGCCCGACGAAGCGCGCGCGGGAATCTTCGGCGTGACCTGCGGCAACGATGTTAGCGACCGCAACTGGCAGCACGGAGCCACCAAGGACCTGCAATGGTGGCGCGCCAAAGGCTCGGACACCTTTGCGCCGTTGGGACCGGCGCTGGTCGCGGGCCTCGATTACGGCAACCTGGCGCTCGAAACGCGGTTGAACGGCGAAGTAGTGCAAAAACAGACTACCGCCGATTTGATTTTTGACTGCCCGACCATCGTGAGCTGGGTCAGCGGCTGGGTGACGCTCGAGCCGGGCGACGCAATCTACACGGGGACGCCGGGCAGCACGCGCAAGATGGCGCCCGGCGACGTGGTGGAAGTGGAGATCGAAGGCATCGGCGTGCTGCGCAACCCGGTGGTTTGAGCGCGCACACCGCCGGCTCGGGAAAACAGAGGACGGGCTAACACCCGCGCCCCCAAATCCGCCGGAGTTTCCGCGGCGGGCCGGGCATGTGTTGTAATAGAAACAACTTCGCACTCTATGAGGGACGCTAGAAAACGTTTCCGAAGGGCTTGGAAACGGGCGCACCGCCGCGCCCGGGAAATCCGAATGATCGCCAAGGGGCTGGTCTCGACCGGCCACCCGGTAATGGCGCACATCATTCCCATGCGGCGCTGCAATCTTTCCTGTACGTATTGCAATGAGTACGACAATCATTCCAAGCCGGTCCCGATTGAAACCATGTACCAGCGGATCGACCGGTTGGCCGAACTGGGGACGAGCATCATCACCATCAGCGGCGGCGAGCCATTGCTCGACCCCGACCTGGATCTGATCATCGCGCGCATTCGCCGCCACGGCATGATCGCCGGTCTCATCACCAACGGCTACCTGCTCACTGCGGAACGCATCCAGCGCCTCAACCGCGCCGGGCTCGAGCACCTGCAGATTTCGATCGACAACGTGATGCCGGACGATGTTTCGAAGAAGAGCCTGAAGGTGCTCGACCGCAAGCTGTGCCTGCTGGCCGAGCACGCCGAGTTTCACGTCAACATCAACTCCGTGGTGGGCGGCGGCATCCGCCATCCGCAGGATGCGCCGCTGATCGGCCGGCGCGCCATCGAGTTGGGCTTCACTTCCACCATCGGCATCATTCATGACGGCGCCGGGCAGCTCCGACCGCTGGGTGGCGAAGAGCGGGAAGTTTACATGGCGATGCGCGCCATGGAAAAATCCAGCTATGCGCAGATCAACTATTTCCAGGACAACATCGCGCACGGTAAAGAGAACGAGTGGCGCTGCCGGGCCGGCGCACGTTATCTCTACATCTGCGAGGAGGGCCTGGTGCACTACTGCTCGCAGCAGCGCGGCTACCCGGCCAAGCCGCTGATGGAATACACTCTCGAAGACATCCGCCGCGAATACCGCACGGCCAAAGCCTGCGCTCCGCGCTGCACGGTGGCCTGTGTGCATCAGATTTCCTATATCGATTTCTGGCGCGGCCGGCAAGACCTGGCGCCGTCGCAACTCGGTCAGGCCTCGCCGCAAGACCTGGTGCAGCTCCGCTAGAGAGCGCCTCCAGGTACTTGGGATACCATGGTTCGAGGTCAACGCAAACCAATCGTGGAGACGCTTTTTCCCAGAGACATCGCGGAATTCGTCAGGGCAGGCGTGGAGTTTCGCGACCGCTTATCCGGTGTGAAGGCGAACACGGAGCTGGCCGATTACGGGTGGTACCCTTACGAATCGCTGACGGCGCTGCCGGTGGTCGCAGACTTGATGGCAGATCACTACGACGATCTTCGGCACGCATGTTGCGCCGGCGCCGTGGCGGATCTCGGGTGCGGCGACGGCGACTTCGCGATGATGTTGGCGCGCTTTGGCGCACGCGTGGACGCGGTGGATCATCGCGAAGCAAATTTCAATCAAATGCGGGGAGTGGAGGCGCTGCGGAAGACGTTATGCCCCGAGGTGTGCATTCACGATATCGACTTCGATGGAGCGTTCCACCTGCCGCGCACCGACTACGGCCTCGTCCTGTTCCTGGGTACGCTGTATCACCTGAGGAATCCGTTCTACGTGCTTCAGGAGCTGGCGAAGGCAAGCGACTGGTGCATCCTGAGCACGCGCATCGCGCAGGTCACACCCGGAGCGCGCACACGAATTGAGACGGAACCCCTGGCGTACCTGCTGGCGGCGCGAGAGGCGAATAACGATCCGACCAACTTTTGGGTATTCTCGCCGGCCGGGCTGGTGCGGCTGCTCGACAGGGCCGGATGGATGGTGCTGGGCCAAAAACGGCTGGGATGCGCGGTGGATTCCGACCCGGTCGGAGACGCGGCGGACGAGCGGATGTTCGTGCTGCTGAAAAGCCGCACGCGTCACCCGGAATTGCAGGTGCGTCCGCTTGACGGCTGGCATGCGCCGGAGGAGGACCGTTGGTGCTGGACGGCGAAGCGCTTTTCCATCGAAGCAGTCTTGCCGGCGGGATCGCGCTCTTCAGAATTTGCGCTGCGCTTCACGGTTCCGGCGGAGGTGGTCGTTTCGAGTAGCGGGGAAGTCGGGCTGTCTTGCCGAATCGACGGCAGGCCGGCGGGATCGATCTCGTGCAGGAGTCCGGAGACGCTCGAGTTCCGGGGACGGTTTCCCGAATCGATTGCGGCCGGAGCGTGCGTGGTGCTGGAGTTCTCGGTAGAGAGCTCGTTTGCGCCCGCGGACGATGGCCGCGAGCTTGGGGTGGTGGTTCCCCTGCTCGATGCATCGAGCAGGGGCACGCACCGCATTCCTTTCCGAATCTCCTGACGCGGCCAACTCATGATCACATCTCAGCGGCCCCTCCGTGGGGCAAATTGCCCCACGGAGGGGATGCTATGTTATTGAAGACAAACAAACCCGCTGGCGTTTCATGGGGCAATCTGCCCCACTTGGCCGGTGGTTCCATAGATCGCCCTATAAATAAGGTTTCGAATCTCCCGCCGGCGGACGCTTGGAAAACCGGGCCGGACACGTCCGGCCCCTACAAATGGCGACGGCGGCTCCCGTTCTTACTGTGGCACGGAAGGCAAGTGGAGGCGGTGTCCCAAGCCCGGGAAAAAGGCGGTAAGCCGCGTGTTGGCAGCGGTTTCGAAATACTTACCGGGCGTGTGACTGCGGGGCGGGTGTAACAGTAAACGTGACGGCGCCGGTGACGGTGCTCGTACGCGGCGCATTCGCGAGCGGATCGGGCAGGTGCCGCTCGCCGTAATAGCCGGGATGCACCCTCTCGACGATTTGGGCGACGCTGCGGTCGAGCACGCGGAAGTACGGCTGCGGGTTGAGGCCGATCCAGAAAGCCCAGACGATGAGGGGCGCAAAGACGGCGATCTCGCGCCAGTTCAGATCGGGGATCAGGCGGTTCTTCTCTTTGACCTCGCCCAGCATGGTGCGCTGGAAAAGCCACAACAGGTAAGTCGCGCCGAGGGCGATGCCCACAACGCCCCAGAAGGCCCACACGTGCGACATCTGAAACGCGCCGCTGAGGATGGTGATTTCACCGATGAAGCCGTTGAGCGGCGGCATCCCCATGGAGCTCAACGCCGCCAGACCGAAGACGAGGGTGAAGATCGGCATCACCTTCAGCAGGCCGCCGTATTGGGCGATCTCGCGGGTGTGACGGCGCTCATAGACCACGCCCACAATGAGGAAGAGCATGCCGGTGGAGATGCCGTGGTTGATCTGCTGGATGATGGAGCCGGAAATGCCGGCGGGATTGAGGGCGAAGATGCCGAGCGTGCAGAATCCGAGGTGGCTCACCGACGAATAGGCCACCAGCTTTTTCCAGTCCTTTTGCATCAGCGATGCCAGGGCGCCATAGACGATGCCGATGATGGAAAGCACCGCCATGACGGTAACCACGGTGGGGTTCTTGGCCGCGTCCGGCAGCAGGGGCAGCGAAAAGCGCAGGAAACCGTACGTCCCCATTTTCAGCAGGACGCTGGCCAGGATCACGGAGCCCGCCGTGGGCGCTTCGGTGTGCGCATCCGGCAGCCAGGTGTGGAACGGGAACATGGGCACCTTGACGGCGAAGCCCACGAAGAACGCCCAGAATATCCACCACTGCATGGTCACCGGCACCTGCGTCCGCAGCAACTCCACGATGTCGAAGCTGTAGGAGCGGAACTGCATGAAGTGCTCGAAGTAGAGCATCAGGATGCCGAGCAGCATGAGCACGCTGCCGATCAGCGTGTAAATGATGAACTTCATCGCCGCATACTGCTTCCGCTGGCCGCCCCAGATGGCGATGATAAAGTACATCGGCACCAGCACCGTCTCCCAGAAAACGAAGAAGAGCAGAAAGTCGAGCGACATGAAGACGCCCAGCATGGCGGTCTGCAGCAGAAGGAAGAAGGCGTAGTATTCCTTGAGCCGTTCGTGAATGGCGCTCCAGCTCGAAAGAATGGAAATCAAGCCGAGCACGGTGGTGAGCATCACCAGCAGGAGGCCGAGGCCGTCGATGCCTAAGTGGTAGCTGGCGCCGATGGAGGGAATCCACGGGGCTTGTTCGACGAACTGAAAGTCCTTGGTGGGGTCGAACCGGAAGACCAGCGGGAGTGAAACCGCGAAGCCCAGAAAAGCGGCGATGTTGGCCCACCACTTGATGGCGCGCGCATTCGACGACGGAATGGCGAGCAGCACCACAAGCCCGGCCAGCGGAGTGAACAGGACAATGGAAAGAATATGGTCCATGACGGCTGCCAAGGAAGCAACATGGTAGCACTACTGCGGCGGCGGGCGACTGCGTGGGCGATGACCTGCGGGTTGTTGCGGGGCTGGGCGCAACTTAAGTGACAGCAAGCAGCACCCGGTCTCGCCTAAAACGTTAGCAACAGTGTGCTGGCGGATTGTCGGTGGTCCAGGGTGAGAAGAAAGGAAAAGCCGAGATGACTCTCGGCTCAGCAGGCTTGACAGCCCGCGCCACGAACTAATTCAGCTCGAGTGTCAGCGAGCGCCGGGGCTTGGCGCGCGCGGGTTGATCGACGTGAACTGTGGAGCAATTGCCTTTTGCATGATTGACCGGGCGGTCTCCCAGGGGCAGCCGTTACCCGGCTCGGCCGCTTCACAGCCGGGAATCGAAACATCCTGGCTCGCGGGCGGATTCGCGATGGAGAGGGGAACAAGGTTGCGCATTTGATCGAGGGTCTGGGCGACGTAGCGTAACTTCACGAAATAGTGTCCAGCTTCCGGGTCGCGCCACAAAGAGAAAATCAGCGCACCTCCGGGCGGGGTATCGTCCGGCTGGTAGCCGGGGAGGCTCCAGGAAAGGCCGAGCATCCCGGAGAGGTTCGACAAGTTGGTATCGTGGCCCGAGAGAAGCAGGACGCCGTCGCCCGGCTGGCCCAGCGCGCCCGGTGTGGGCATGCCAGATGCGGCCTGCTCAATGGATCGCAAGACATGCGCCAGAAGGTTGGAGCCGCGGGCGCGGGCGAGATAAGGAGTGCGGCGCATCAGATCGGCATATGCGGCGTGCAATTCCAGAACGCGGTTCAGGTTTTCGCGAGTCAGCCGGCCCCAGCCGAGGGCTGCGCCCTTCATGCCGTCGGCGTATTCGAGGAGAAGATTCTCGCTCAGTGTAGAGCCAACAGCAAAGGGACCATTTAGCTGAACCGATCTACCCTTGATGGAAACGCCAATCGCGGTTGCCGGTTGGATAACTCTCTCAGATGCAACTGGCCCATTGAGTATGGACTGGAGAACATCAAGCGCTGCGCGGTGGCTGGCGAGGAGCTTCTGTGGATCGGGGCCCAGGCGTTCGCGCACAGCGTTGAGGGAACGTTCGGGGTCGGGTGTGCCGGCGCCGGAGAACAGAGGATCGGTCCCACCCTCCGATTGCGAGTGAATAGGAACGCCGCAGCCGGGCAAGAGAGATTCAGCGAAGGCTCGTCCGGTTTCGAGGGTCCGCTGATCCTTGTCGGCCCATATATAGATATGTTGCGCGTCCTGGCATCCGTTCGGGCGGAGTAGACGTTCGGCGGAGAGCCAGTCGCGGTAATAGGAGCCCATGAGCCCTATGAGCGTCCGCCCGAGGGGCGTGAGGTTGCCGGGCGGGACTTCCCATTCGGGCCAAGGCGCGGCGGAATATTGATCGAGGCGTGCGGCGTTCGCAGTGGGCGAGCGCACACCGTGCCGGGTCACGATCACCACGTACTTGAGTTGCGGAACAGCGGCAGCACCGGCCGGCCATCCAGCAAGAAACGCAGCGGCGATGAACGCTGCAAGGCGAGTATCTTTCACGCTTCCAGTCGCATCATGGATTACCCGTATCGGGCTGTTGGATAGCCAGGGTAGCATTCGTAAGGTGACAGCATGATGAAAACAGGTCGGCATGAACACGCCGGCGCTTTTCACAGCGACTGGTGTTCCATTTTGACCATGTTGTCAACATCCATTCATCCCCTGGAAACCTTCACCAGATAAAGTACTCCTTAAATCCCTGTTTCAGCCTGGAGGTTCACTTGAAGCGATTGTTATTGTGCCTATCTCTACTTGCGCTTCCGTTGTGCGCGCAAGATCGTGCCGGGATCAGCGGTACCGTGACAGATCCGTCGGGAGCGCTGGTGGCCGGTGCCGCGGTCGAGGTTGAGTCCGCGGCCACGGGTTTCCATCGCGGTGTTGTCACGGGCGGCGACGGGCTTTACGAAATCACGCCGCTGGGCGTGGGCGTCTATTCGCTGCACATCAGCAAGGTCGGGTTCAAGCCGGTCGCGATCAGCGGCGTCGATCTGCGGTATGGAGAAACCAGGACGGTCGATACCCGGCTGGAGGTGGGCGCGACCTCGGACGCGGTGGAGGTGACGGCGACTGCAGAGGCGCTCAATCGAACCAACGCCGAGGTGGGCGGCGTCATCGAGTCCGAGCAAATCAAGGAGATCCCGGTCAGTGGCCGCGATTGGGCCAGCTTGATGCTGCTGGCGCCCGGCGCGATCAACTACGCGGATGGCAGCCAGCGGGAGATCCGGTTCTCCGGGCATTCGCTGGACGACAGCAACTTCACTTTCGATGGCGTCGACACCAGCGGCGTGCAGGAGCAGACGCAGAAGGCCGACGCCCGGCTGAACATCGCACTCGATTCGATCGCCGAATTCCGCGTCAGCACCGCCAACTACACCGCCGAAAGCGGCGCGGCCGGCGGGGCGCAGATCAACGTGGTATCGAAGACCGGCACCGACGAGTACCACGGCAGCATGTTCTACGCCGTGCGCAACGATGCGCTGGACGCGCGCTCGCCGTTCGACGGCGCGACCCTGCCGCCGTTCACACTGAATCAGTTCGGCGCCAATTTCGGTGGCCCGATCGTCAAGGACAAAGCGTTTTTCTATGCCAACTATGAAGGCCTTCGCCAGAGCCTGGGTGAGACGTTCGAGAATTTTGTGCCGAACGCTGCCGTGCGCTCGCAGGTGCTGGCGACATCGCCGGTGATGAAACCGATCATCGACGCCTACCCGATAGGGCAGACGCCGGTGGACGCCTACACCGACATGGTTACCAAAGTGGCTACCGACACGGTCCGCGAGGATGCCGGCATGCTGCGGTTCGACTATCGCTTTAATGACACGAACACGGCGTTTGTGCGTTATAACATCGACAACGCCTACATCGACACGCCGATCGACGCACTGGGCGATCACAATGTCATTCCGCACATTCCCACCAACCTCGTTCTCGAATACCTGCGCATCATCTCTCCCACCGTGGTCAACGAAGTGAAGTTCGGGCTGAACCGCGCCAACTACCACAACTGGGGCTACGGAACCGCGCCGGTTGCCGTCACAGCGGCTAACTATGACGGGCTGAGCGACACTTCGCTCGATACCGAGGTAGGGACCACGTTCTCCTACATCGACAATTTGACCTGGACCCGGGGGCGCCACACGCTCAAGTTCGGCGTGGACTTCCGGCGCATCCGCCTGAACAATTCCGGCAACACGCTGACCACGTCAACCATCGACTATGCGACTGTTGACGACTTCATCAATAACTCCGCCGATACGGCTACTTACCTGCAAGGTGAGGGCGTGGTGGGAAACCGGCGCACGTTCTACCAGGGTTACGCGCAGGACGAGTTCCGGGTGACGCCGACGCTGACGCTGAACCTGGGCTTGCGTTACGAGTATTATTCGGTTGCGCACGAAATTCTGAACCGGTCGGCGGTGGTGGACATTACCGGCTGCGGCGGGTTCTGCCCGAAAGGCACTCCTTATTACGCGCCCAACACCAAGGATTTCGGGCCGCGCCTGGGACTGGCGTGGGCGCCGGTGGCACTGCACGGCAAGACGTCGATTCGCTCGGGGTTTGGCATCTACTACGGCGGCAACCAGAACGACGATTTCAGCGATCCGGCGGAAAGCGCCGTGCCTCGGTACTCGCTGGCGTCGTCGGACTTTCCAGCGCTGGCTTATCCGCTGACCGCGTTTCTCGATCCTGCCAATCAGCTCTTCAGCCCGAAAGCGATCGCCCGCAATCGCAAGGATCTCTCTTACAACGAATGGGACCTGGTGGTGCAGCAGCAATTGCCGCAGGACTGGCTGGCGCAGGTAGGCTACACGGGTTCCGAGGGTCACCACCTGTTCGACAAGTACACCGTCAACCTGATTGACCCGCTCACCGGCACGCGTCCGCTGGCGGGCTTCGGTTCCTTTGGTTTGAAAGCCAACGACGGCAACGACAACTTCAACGCGCTGCAGGTGTCACTGCAGCGCAGGTTCACGCGCGGGCTGCTGTTTCAGATGAACTACATGTATTCGCACGGCATAACCGACGCTTCGATCGGGTCGGGCGAATCCGTCGGGTTCCAGGACATGGCTTGCCGCGCGTGCGACCGCAGCAGCACCAACATTGACGTTCGGCACACGATGACCGCCAATGCCGTTTACGACCTGCCTTTCGGGCAAGGCAAGAGGTTCCTCAGCGGCGAAACGGCGTCGAAAGTCTTCGGCGGCTGGAAGTTCGCGGCCATCGCCAGCGCCCAAACCGGCCTGCCGGTCAACATCACGATGACGCGCAGTGCGTCCGCGCTGCCGGACGGCAACAATTCCGGCCAGCGGCCGAACCTGGTGCTTGGCGAGCCCATCTACGCCGTTGACCAGACGATCAACAACTGGTTCAACCCGGCTGCCTTTTCGGCCCCGGCTAAGGGCACCTGGGGCAATCTGGGCCGGTACATTGCCAACGGGCCCGGCATGTCCGAAATCGATAGCTCGCTGCAGAAGAGATTCAAGGTGAGCGAGCGCGTCGGCCTGAATTTCCGCGCCGGCGTGTACAACCTGCTGAATCACCCGGTTTTCAGCACGCCGTCGGGTAAGATCGGCACGCTCACCGGGAATCCGCCGTCGGTCAGCGGCAGCTTCGGAGCGATCACCAGCATCATCAATACGGGCGCCGTGGGAACGGGAGCGCCGCGCCGGATCGAATTCATGTTCCGGGCCGAGTTCTAGCCGAACACGCGCTGGCTGACGGCCGGCAGCGGGAATGCGGAGGCCCGCGCCGACCGGGGCCGGCCCTTGAGGGGCGGAAGAGACCTGGACGGGCAAGCTAGAGACGGTGCTGAAAAAAGCCAAAACATGAATAGCCGCTGATGAACGCCGGTGAACGCGCATTGAAAGGAAGTGGGTTATCAGCGTTAATCGGCGGCTGAAAACACCTTCTCCGGACATTTTCAGCATCCTCTAGAGCATTGCCCCACCGCCGCGATTGCCCTTATCCCGGCCCGCCTGTTAGACTTAAGAATTCAAGTCTTTCCAACTTCGGGGTCCCAAATTGAAGGTCTGCGTTCTTATACCTGTTCTTTTTCTCGGTGCCGTGGCGATGGCGGAGGATTCTTCCGACGGCGGGGCGGCGATCATGCGCCAGTACTGTGTGGCGGCGCAGAACCAGGCCGCCTCTCCTGGGGCCTCGACGATGGAAGTGGAAATCCAAGGGGCGCTGCCGAAACTCAGCAAGACCGGCAAGCTGCACGCGTTGCGGCGGATTTCGGCCTTGGGCCGCATCACGTACGAGGTGCTGGGGTTCGAAGGTGACGGAACGGTGAAGCGCGACCTGATTGCCCGCTACCTGGCCGCGGAAATCAGGGCGCAGCAGGATCGCGCGGCTGCCATGGCGGTGACGCCGGATAACTACCGCTTCCATTTCAAGGGCCGTTCGGAGCTGGACGGGCGCGACGTTTACCGGTTCCAGATGTCGCCGAAGCACAAAGCCCAGGGACTTTACAAAGGCGACCTGTGGATCGATGCAGTGACTTACCTGAAGGTGCAGGAGTCGGGTTACCTGGTCAAGAGCCCGTCGATATTCCTGAAGCGGGTGGCCTTCACGCGAAAATACGAAACCCGGGATGGCCGGGCCGTGCCCCGGCGGATGGAGAGCGTGGTGGATACGCGCCTGGTGGGGCGCGCGGAACTGACCATCGACTATAGCAATTACGCATTGGATGAAACCGAAGCCATGGACGATGCCCGATAGCCGGCGGCAAGCGCCGGGCGGGGGAAATGCATGCGAACACTGTTTCTGAATCCGCCGTCCTTTGAAGGATTCGATGGAGGCGCCGGCTCGCGCTGGCCCGCCTCGCGTGAAATCGAATCTTACTGGTATCCCGTGTGGCTGTGCTATCCCGCCGGCATGCTGCCCGACAGCAAGGTAGTGGACGCGCCGCCACACAAGATTTCCATCCCGCAGACCGTCGAGATGGCGAAGGATTTCGAGCTGCTGGTGCTCTACACTTCCTCACCTGGCTTCCAGGTGGATGTGAAGATGGCGGAGATGATGAAGGACGCAAACCCGAAGCTGCGGGTGGCGTTTGTCGGGCCGCCGGTGACCATCGAGCCAGAAAAATCGCTGCGGTCGACCAACGCGATCGATTTCGTAGTGCGGCGCGAATTCGATTACCAGATCGCGGATTACGCCAAAGGCAAACCGCTGGCCGAGCTGCCGGGGGTGAGCTTCCGCCGCAATGGCGATATCGTGCACAACCCGGAGGGCCCCGCCATCGAGGATCTGGATGCGCTGCCCTGGGTCACCAAGATCTACAACCGGGACCTGGACATCACGCGTTACAACGTCCCGTTCCTGCTCAACCCGTACATTTCTTTCTACACCACCCGCGGCTGCCCGGCGCTGTGCACGTTCTGCCTCTGGCCGCAAACGCACTCCGGCCACCGCTGGCGGCTGCGCTCGTCCGATGACGTGGCGGCGGAAGCCCGCTACGCGCTCGAACAGTTTCCCAACATCAAGGAAATCTTCTTCGACGACGATACCTTCAACTACCGCAAGGACCGCACCATCGAGCTGTGCAAGAAGCTCAAGCCGCTGAAGTTTACGTGGTCGTGCACGTCGCGCGTCACCACCGATTACGAGACGCTGAAGGCGATGAAGGATGCCGGCTGCCGGCTGCTGATTGTAGGCTACGAATCGGGCGACCAGCAGATCCTGAAGAACATCAAGAAGGGCGCCACCATCGAAATGGCCGAGCGGTTCACGGCCAACTGCAAGAAGCTGGACCTGACGGTGCATGGCGATTACATCATCGGCCTGCCCGGCGAAACGCGGGAGACGATTCGCAAGACCATCGATTTCGCCAAGCGGATGGACACGGAAACCATCCAGGTCTCGATTGCGCACCCGTACCCCGGCACCGAGTTTTACGATTACGCCAAGAAGAACGATCTGCTCACCATCGATGCAATGACCGACGAAACCGGCCACCAGTTGCCGGTGGTAATCTACCCGGGCCTGGATCGCGCCGAGCTGGTGGAATGGGTGGAGCGTTTCTACGGCGAATATTTCTTCCGCCCGCGCGTGATCTGGCGCATCGTGAGGAAGGCCATCTTCGATTCGAGCGAGCGGCGGCGCCTGGTCAAGGAAGCGCGCGAGTATATGTCGCTGCGCTCCAAGCGCAAGAAGTTCGTGGCGGGCCACAAGGCCGCTGCGACCCCGGCGCCAGTTTCTTCCGGCGATTGACCCCCTCGATGACATCGGAAGCCGCGCGGCTGCGCAGTAAGACCTGGGCCTGCGCCTTGATCGTAGTGCTGACCCAGGTCTTCGGCAATTTCTTTCTTAAACGGGGCATGCCTGCCGAGCTTGCGTCGCCGCTTGCTTACATCACCGTGCTGTTCCGGCCGTGGGTGACGGTGGGCGTGTCGTTGCTGATAGTGTGGCTGCTTTCGCGGATGACACTGCTGAGCTGGGCGGACTTGAGCTACGTGCTGCCGGTGACCTCGCTCGGCTACGTGCTGGTGGCGTTCGTCGGCCGCTGGCTGCTGGATGAACGGATCACCCGCCAGCGCTGGGCCGGCATCCTGTTGATCGTGGCCGGAGTGGCGCTGGTAGGCGGGGGGAGCGCGCCGCGGACATGGCGCGGGCAATCGGGGGAACCATCATGAAGTGGCTGCTGATTGCCATCATCGTGGCTTCCACCAGCGTGGGTGAAGTGCTGCAGGCCATCGGCATGCGGCGGCATGGCGAGATCTGCGATTTCCGTCCCGGAGCTCTCGGCCGGGCGGCGGGCAGACTGGCATGCAACGGCATCGTCATCGGCTCCGTGGTGGCGATGGCGGTTTCGTTCTTCGCGTACCTGGGACTGCTATCGTTCACGGACCTGAGCTTCGCGGTTCCGGTGACCGCGGTCACGTATGTGGTGGAAACGGTCTTGGCCAAATACGTTTTGAAAGAGCGCGTCAACTGGCTGCGCTGGGTGGGCGCGGCGATCGTTCTCTGCGGCGTGGCGCTGGTTTCGCTGTGACGTTGGTGCTGGCAGTTCCGGCGCTGGCGGCGGCTGTATACTACCTGCTAGCGCTCATCGCGGCGGCAAGGTGGGGCAGGCAGCCGTCGAGGGCGGTGAATCCTCACGAGCCTCCTATCTCCATCCTCAAGCCCATTCATGGCCGCGATCCCGGCTTTTACGCCTGCATCCGCTCCCACGCGGCGCAGCACTATCCCGAGTTCGAGATTCTATTCGGGGCTACGGATGCGGGCGACCCGGCCATAGAAGATATCGAGAGCTTGCAGCGTGAATTTCCCAACGTGCCAATCTTTCTTCACATCGTATCTACCACCGCGCCCAATGCCAAGGCCGGCGTGCTGGCGGAACTGGCGCGCCACGCCCGGCATGAGATTCTGCTGGTGAACGACGGCGACATTTTCGTGCCGCCCGACTATCTCCGCGCGGTGGCGGCGCCGCTGGCGGATGCCGGAACCGGGCTGGTGACGTGCCTCTACCGCGCGCACGGCGGATCGGCGGCGACGCGCATGGAGGCACTCGGCATCGCCACCGACTTCGCTCCCAGCGTGCTGGTGGCGCGGCTGTTGGGAGTGGCCGAATTCGCGCTCGGTTCCACTATGGCCTTCCGCGCCGAAACGCTGCGCGCCATCGGCGGTTTCGAAAGCATCTTCGATTACCTGGCCGACGATTACCAGCTTGGCCGGCACATCCATCAACTCGGACTGCACATCGCCTTCGCGGACGTGGTGGTGGAAACCAACCTGGGGGCCGGCTCCTGGCGCCAGGTCTGGCGGCACCAGTTGCGGTGGGCGCGCACCATCCGCGTCTCACGGTTTTCAGGGTACTGCGGCTCGATTGTCACCCATGCCACGTTGTGGAGCCTGGTAGCGCTGTTGGCCGGAGCGTGGTGGGTGGCCATCCCGGCTCTGGCGCTGCGTATTGCGGCCGGCACTTGGATCGCCGCCGACGTCCTGGAAGACCCGACCGCAGCCCGCGGTGCGGCGCTCATTCCTGTCCGCGATCTGCTAGGGTTCGCGGTCTGGCTCGCCGGACTTTTCGGCACGACCGTCGAGTGGCGCGGCCTCACACTGCGCCTTGGTCCGGACGGAACGATTCAGCCCAATTAGGAAGTTTCAGACCTCATTATGTTAAACTTACGGTCTGGAGGCTGTCGTGATTCTGTTGCTGTTTGGGCCGCCGGGCTGTGGCAAAGGTACGCAAGCGACCTCACTTGCTGAAGAATTCCACATACCCGCCATCTCCACGGGTGAAATGTTCCGCGCCGAATGCAAGGCGGGAACGGAATTGGGCAAGCAGGCCAGCGCCATCATGCAGGCCGGCGGCCTAGTGGGCGATGACATCGTCAACGGCATCGTTGCCAACCGCATTTCGCGGCGGGACTGCGCTCGGGGCTTCCTGCTGGACGGCTACCCGCGCACCGTGCCGCAGGCGCAGAACTTCGCGCGGCTGTTGGCCGAACGCGGCCTGCCCGAACCGGTGGTGATTCACCTCGACGTGCCGGACTGGCTTTTGGTGGTGCGTCTGACCGCCCGCCGCCAGTGCCCCAAATGCCTGAAGATTTACAATCTGCAGTCGCAGCCGCCACGCATTGCGGGTTATTGCGACGAAGATGGCTCGGGGTTGCTCACGCGCGAGGACGATCAGGAATCCGTGATTCGCGACCGGCTGCATGCGTACAGCCAGCTCACAGGTCCGATTCTCGACTGGTACGGGCCGGCGCGCGTCCACACGGTGGATGGCGCCCAGCCGCCGGAGCAGGTAGCGCGGGCTATCGAGCAGGCTGTGATCGAAGCAGCCGGTAAGACACCCGTCACGGTTCGATAGCGGCTTGACCTGCGCGCGCGAGATGGTTCCGGCCGCTGGTTTCGCTCTCGCCGGCGGAGCCGCCAAATAGGGGATCCGCGCCGATGGTGCCCGTCAACTCATTCAGGTAAGCCGGCGAGCTGACCCGCGCCAGCGTATCCTGGGCGACTCTCAAGCGGGCTTCCAAATCGAGTTGCGGCGGGATTTCCAACTGCGAGGCGCGGAATTCCTCTAAGGCTCGCAGGTGACGCTCCCACAATTCGGTATCTTTGCGTTGCCGCGTGCGGAGGCGCTGGCGATACCAATCGCTGGCCAGAACGGCTTCGCGGGTGAACTGCGCGCGCAGGCACGGATCCTGGAGGGTCATCCCCTGGTAGGTGCCATGAACCATGATCTCGAGCAATGCGCGAAGCGGCGGACAGGCATCCTCCACGCCGCCATCTTCGAAATACGCCTGGGCAACGCGCCGCTGACTTTCCACGATGGCGTCGACTCCGGAAGCGAACATGGCCAGGTCCTGTCTCTCCGGGCGCAACAGCTCTTCCGGAAAGACCGCGTCGGGCGTTTCGAAAATGCGTCCCAGGAAGACGTCGGCAAAGCGCGGCGTGATCCGGTAGCCCAGCCGGCTGGCCAGGACGACGCGGCCGTCCATGCAGAAATCCTCTACCCTTTCGAGGTAGCCGTTTTCAATCAGGAAGCGGGGGTCGCGCTCTTCCACCCTCATCCTGCACCAAAGCTCCGGCACCAGCATGCTGATATCGTGCTCCACGCGGTAGTGCGGGCCCACGTAGCCGGCCGAGGTGGTCACGGCCGCATACTCGGCCAGGATCATGGAGACCAGCGCATTGTTCACGTCGATGACGGGCAGCAAGGCGTTGAAAGGACCCTTGGTGAGAGCTCCTTCGCTGCCAAAGCCGGTGGTGGAAGGCGACTTGCCGGTCAGGCTGGAGATGAACTCCATGAACAGCTCCGGCGTTTCCTGGTAATGGATCGGACTGTAGACCGCCAACGGTGCGATGCCTAGCTTCGGTTCCGGCGGGTTGTTACGGCGGCCGGGCAAAACGGCGTTGACCGGAAAGAACACATCCTGATTCTCGGGAATGCCGCGGTCCAGGCGGGCAGTGATTTCGGCGAGGTAAGTCTCGCGGGCATGCACGAAATCCGGCCGCTTCTGCAGATAGCGGGGGTTCTTCGATGGTTTGCCGTCGACGAGGCGCGGATGGGCGGAGGATACCACGTAGGTGCCGTTCTCCGACGCCGCGAAGTTCGCAATCAGTTGCTTCATGGGCTGGCTGAAGCGGTCGAACTCGACGACATGATCGACCAGGCGTCGGGCGTCCTCGCGGGTGAGAGGCTCGAAGTTGGAGAGGAAGGTCTCCGGGCTGGCGATATCGGCTTCGGCTTGCTGGTCGGCGCCGCGGTGAATGCCTTCGTCCGGCCGCTGGAACAGCATGGCTTCACAATTAGCCACGAGTTTGACGCTGGGATACCGGTATCTCTCGTCCAGATGCGAGAGCGCCTCGCGCGGCAGCAGAACGGACGCCGTGATATCGTCTTCCACCTGCACTTTGTCGGCCGGATGAAAATCGGGGCGCAGCTTGTAAATGCGCCAGGAGCCGTCCGGGTCGTAACCGACCCGGAGGTAATTGCTGACCAGTCTTTCCCCATCGAACTTAAGCTCATGGCCGAGGAAGCCGTTGATGCGGTCCACGGTGAAGTGCTCGCGCCACCGATCGCCCCATTCGGGCCGGTAGTAGCGCTTAACGGTGCAGACAAGCTGGCGGATGGTTTGCGGCAGGCTGCGGACCCACTGGTTGTGCTCGTCGGTGTAATCGCCGGAGGCGGTGAGGAGCTTGATCACCGAGCCGAGAGACCGCTCGAGGCTGAGAATCGGCCGGTTCGCGCGGTGGCCGGGGCGGCCGTCGCGGAAGATGTGCGAATAATCCTTATTGAGTATGGCCGCCACCTGATCCATGTCGTTGCGGTAGTTCTTGACGAAAACCGGGCCCTTGAGCAGGAGGGAGGCGATGGATTTGGAGATCTCGCTCTTGCCGCCGCCGGAGACAGTGGAGGGCTTGTGACAGAGGGTGCCGTCGGGGCGCGTGCCGACCAGCCGCCAGGCGGTCCCGGTAAGCTGCTTTTCGAGGCGAAGCCGGAAGCCCGACGGAAGCACGTAAACCTCTTCGGCACGCAGTGGGATCTGCCGGCGCTGGCCCTGCGATTCCCAGCAGACGATCCCTTCGCGAACACCGAACGTGGAGGACTCGGGAATGTAAAGGATGCTGGGGAAACTGCGGTCCACGGCGTGACCTTCCGGTTGCGCTTCGACACGGCTGCCGAGCAGGCGCATGGCCGCTTCAAACGTGGTGCTTTTCAGGCGCACGGTCCGATTGGCGATGAAATCCTGACCGAGGATATAAGAAGGGAAGGCAATGGCGCCGCCGGCGTGCTCCTCTTCGCACAACCCGTAAAGGTTAGCCGCGAAGCTGATTTGGGTTTTGACTTCCTTCTTGCAATAGCCAAAATAGTTGTCGGCGATGATGGTTACCATAACGCCGGATTCGTCGCGGCAGGCGACCTTGAAAGGCCTGCCATCGTTGTAGAGCTCATCCGGCTGGCTCCAGCACATGCCGTCGCGTTTCTGCCGTTCGGTGGCCTGGCCGGCGTGTGGCAGGCCCAACTCCGTCTTACGCACCGAGGCGAGGTGGGGGGCCAGAATGACGCAGCCGGAATGGCCAGTCCAGTGGAGGACATCAAGAGCCGCGTCATTTTCCGGCAAGTACGGATCGCCGCCGTTGCCGAAGAGGCACTCCACGAAATCCAGGTTGGCAACCAGCGTTCCGGGAGCGAAAAAGCGGATCTCCATGCTTCTTTCCGGCTCGCGACTGGTAGCGGGGCAGACCACCGGCCGCAGGAGCAGCGAAACGAACAAGCCGACGGCCTCGGCTTCGGCGGCGGTATACGGCAGTGCCAACACATCAGGTGTGGGATGCAGGGCCATCTGAAGCAGGGCGGCGAAAACAGGTTTGGGTACGGCGATCTTGTCGGCGGCGATGGGCAAACCACCTTCCGCGACATGGAAGGCGCCTTGCGTGGTGCGGCGGTCATTCTTGGGATTGTGCAGGACGCCCTGGGCAACGCGGTAGGAATCGAGATAAGGCGAGTGAAAATGCTCCGCGCCCGGCGGAAAGGAGAGAGCCCGCGCCAACCCCGGCAGGTCGAGGGTCAGAGTACGGGATGCGAGGCGCGGCGACCCCTGGGGGCAAATGTCCTTGAGGTAACGGTCGAGAAAACTTTGGATGCGCGCATCCACCGGACAAAGGAGGTCGCGCAGCAGTTGTTCTTTCTGGTGGATATTCCGGAGGAGAGGTCCGGCTAGTTGGAGGAAGTACGGGTCCGATGTGGTGCGAGGGGTGGATCGGCCCAATGCCGCCAGTTTGAGACTGATGTAGCGTTCGAGTGCTCGATGGGTGTCCATACGGGACCAGTGGCGGCGACGGCGGGGCGCCGCTTCTTTCTAGCTTAACCGCTCGGATGTGCCGGTGCCGGCGCAGCCACAAGAGCGGCGCAGGTCAGTCACCAGCGTCGGCGAAGAGGCACAAGCGCAACTGGGCGGTTGGGCGTTCCTGAAAGAGCCAGGACAATCGTGTTCGCTATGGTACCATTTTGGATGCAGGCCCTTGCATCGCGCCGGAGAGGTGGCTGAGTGGTCGAAAGCAGCGGTTTGCTAAACCGTCGTAGGGTCATAAGCTCTACCGGGGGTTCGAATCCCCCCCTCTCCGCCATGAATTGAGCCGGGATTTCATTTTAGGACCAGGAATGTGAGGCTCGGAGCAGTGTGCGGCATGAAGTGGGCGAGATTCTCCGCCCCGATGCGGAGTTGACTCGTGCGCGCTCGCGACGCTACAGTGAGAGTGTCCTTTTCCGCTCGATCCCGCCAGTCCCCATCGTCTAGCCCGGCCTAGGACATCGCCCTTTCACGGCGGTAACGGGGGTTCGAATCCCCCTGGGGACGCCAACTACACAAACGAGTCAACCGCGCCTGAACCTGCGTTCCCCAAATCCGGTGGTTGTGGCGATGTATGAGGCTCACTCAGTGCCGGGTTCTACCGATCCGGCCACCCGTTGTGTGCCGCTTCCATAAGACTCGAGAGGCGGCACCGGATGGGAATGAGCGAAATCGTACATTGGTACCAGCACTCTTGACGGCAGAGGGGCAACTCGGATAGTCTTTTGCGGACGAGGGAAAAGAGGGGGCTGCTGTGATCCGGTGTTTACCAGTCGTACTGTTGGCGACAGGAGTAGCCTGTGCTCAGGGCTCGCTCGTTCTGCTTGACCCTCCTTTGCTGAATGTAGACGACCATGGAGTTGCCACCGTGGCGATCACCCTCAAGAATCCTGGCGCGAAGCCGGTGGCGCTGCGGCTCAACCTGTCCGATTTCCAGCACAAAACAGCATCCGGTAAGGTCTATCCGCTGGGCACGAATTACAGCTTTACGCCGCTGGCGGATTCCGACAAGGCCGATTTCAACAGCGGCGTGGTAAGCCAGACCCTCCACCTGAAGCTATCCGTGGTGCGGCTATGGGATGCCGGACAGTCTATTGCCATCCTGAAGAACGGCGAAGAGGACATTCCCACTGAAAGCGGGGCACGGCGTTCTGTCCTAAGCGCTGTACGCATACCGGCATCCTATGGTGTCCAGATCGAAGGGGCAGGCGATGCGCCGCCGGAAATCGTTTTTTCGCGCGGCAGCAAGACGCTGGTGCGGGTGCTCAACAACGATGCGATGAACTATCGCTTCCAATGGCAATTGCGCGCCGGGAGCCGGCTGAGCGCTTCGGCCAATCCCTATCTGGAGCTACCGAGCCATGGAAGCGCTTACCTGGATCTGACCGACGCCAAGCCTGGAATCTCGTTGTTGGAGGGTGGCACCATAAAAGACCAGCTATCGGCAGGCGAACTGGTGTTTCAGCCGCTGCTGGACGCCGATGTCGGCCTGCCACCCATCGCTCCCAAGATTCTCCCGTTGAGCTTGCGACTGCAATATTGGAGCGGTGGTTTCCAGCAGGCGTGGAACGCATTCTGGATCTTTCTGCTGCTCACGCTGGGTGGGATGACGTCGATCTGGGTACACTGCGGGATGCCCAACACGACTCGTGCTTTAGCCATGACGCGTTCGGTAGCCGAGTTGACAGCGAAACTAAACGGAATCGGGCCTGATATCGCTTCCCATTCGAGAGTGATGCTGGCGGGGCGCCTTGCCGGAATCGAAACCAACCTTCGATCCACATGGTGGATCTTCCCTTCTTTTGCGGCAACACTGGACGCTTCCGACAAGGAACTGCAAACGGTGACCGAGTGGCTCAACGTGGCGTATGACGTGTCGATGGTCCTGCGCGCCGCACGTGAAAAGACGCAAAACGGGATTCCCCCAACCGTGCTCGTTTGGATTCGGGAGAAGTGCAACTGTGCCCTGTCTCATTTCGAGAGCGGCTTCACCACCCCAGACGAACTGAAAGAGATGCGAGACGATTTAGCCGCGGCGCAGCAATACCTCACGGCCGGCTCCGAAGGCGGCGCCCTGCCCGAGCTGGAGCGTGCGATCCAGGAGCGCGAGGAGCGTCTGGCGCCGCTGCTGGATTCGATCGAAGCAACTTTCCCGAAACGGTTTGACGGCCTCTGCGCTCAGGTCCGGAGTCAGATGGGCCATCAGGCCACTCCCGCGTCTTATCTGGACCGCGATACCTTGAGCCTGAAGGTGGACCTTCTACGCCAGGTGTCTGATCTAATGAAGCGCGCCGGAACGGCCGCCACCACGACAGGGAGGCGTGCTCCCGCCGCGGCGGGCGACGCCGAACCATTGCTTCTGGAGATAAACCTCCCGCGGGCTCTGAATTACATCTGCACGGACGCACCGGAGACGCTACGCCTGGCGCACTTGTTTGTCAACGAAATGCGCCAAGGCGTTTATGAAACGGACCTGCTTGCCGAGATCAAGGCCAACCCGCCGAGGATCACCGTTTTGCAGGACCCATTGGAATGCGATAGCTGTGCGCCGGTGCACTTCAGCGTGCAGTTTCACCGCCCACTACTGAACGATGCGGCGGCGGCCGCGGAGTGGACCTGCGCTTGGGACTTCGGCGACAGGACCATTCGCGAGACTGGATGGGACGTCTACCATTGGTTTCGCAAGACGGGTCTCCACCAGATCTCTGTTTCGATCACCAATCTTGATGGCGACTCTGTGTTGAGCCAGGCGCTGACGCTCGACGTAGACGTTGGCGTCAAGGACCGGCGCTTGCGCTGGTACCGCCGTTTCTTGAAGATAGGAAGGCCGCATGCCGAAACCATGCTGGAGGCCAGTCGCCTGGCCATGGTGCTCACTATAGCGGTCATCGGGTTGGTAGGGTCGGCGCAGCATCAGGCACAAAGCCTGACCCTGTTGCAGGCGGCCGGCGCGGTTTTCGCATTGGGCTTTGGCGCCGACACTTTGAAGAATCTCATCACACAACGAGGAGGAAACTAGATGCCGGTGCTACAACAGGGAAGCAGTGGCCCCGAGGTCGCCGATCTGCAAGACAAGCTGCGCAGTCGAGGCTTCGATCCGGGAGCATCGGATGGCTCTTTCGGTCCGGGAACTGCGGCGGCTGTGGCGGCGTTCCAACGGAGCGCCGGACTGACCGCCGATGGCGTGGTGGGTCCTCAAACGGCGGCCGCGCTGAGTCTAGTGGCCCCGGCGCCGGTTGTCTCCGCGATTCCCGCGGTCACGGTTGCGATGGTGTGCCAGATCTTTCCGAATACGCCGGCGCCGAACATCCAAGAAAACCTTCCGGTAGTGCTGAACGCTCTGGTGACGCCTCAACTGGCCAACAAGGCGATGATCCTGATGGCGCTGGGCACGATCCGTGCGGAAACTGAGTCGTTCCTACCCATCAGCGAGGGTCAATCTCCGTATAACACGTCGCCGGGTGGACATCCGTTCGACCTGTACGATTCCAGGGTGGACTTAGGAAACCAGGGGCCACCGGACGGTGAACGGTTCAAGGGACGGGGATTCATTCAGCTCACTGGCCGCACCAACTACCAGGTCCATGGAAACGCCATCGGACTGGGCAATCAACTGATCGAGAATCCCGATCTCGCCAACGATCCCAGCATTGCGGCCCAACTGCTCGCCAGTTTTCTTAAGAGCCGCGAACAGGGTATCACAGCGGCGCTGGCCAAAGGCGATTTGGCCACCGCGCGCCGCCTGGTGAACGGCGGGTCCAATGGTATTGACCGATTTACCGACGCTTATAACATCGGTAAGTCGCTTCTGCCTGACTCAATCTCCGCTTGACGTGCGCTCGGAACAGGCATAGTATTACCAGCACAAGAGGGGAAACATGCCGCGTTTGTCATATCCAATCGAAGATATTCAAGACCACTACACGGTGGTGGTGATCGGCTCCGGTTACGGAGGCGGTATCGCCGCGTCCAGAATGGCGCGCGCCGGCCAGAGCGTGTGCGTTCTGGAACGAGGAAAGGAATTCCAACCCGGGGAGTATCCGGACACCGAAGCCGAAGCCCTGCTTGAAACGCAGGTCCGGACGCCGGAGGGTACGGCTGGCTCCAAGACCGGCCTATACGATTTCGTGGTGGGCGATGGCATCAATGTATTCCTGGGATGCGGGCTGGGTGGCACATCGCTGGTGAATGCCAATGTTTCGCTGGAAGCAGAGCCGCGCGTGTTCCAGGATGCGCGGTGGCCGGCGCAGGTCCGGCAGGATCTTCCGACCCTGGTGCAGGAGGGATACGACCGCGCGCGCGAGATGCTGAAGCCCACGCCCTTCCCCGAGTCGTTCCCGCCGCTGCCGAAGATGGGCGCGCTGGAGAAATCGGCGCAATATCTGGAGCAGAAGTTTTACCGGACTCCCATCAACGTGACGTTCGAAACCAAGGTCAATCACGTGGGTGTGCCGCAGACCGCCTGCACGATGTGTGGCGATTGCGTGACCGGATGCAACTACGGCGCTAAGAACACCACGCTGATGAACTATCTGCCCGACGCCAGGAACTTCGGCGCGGAAATCTTCACTCAGGTTTCGGTGCGCTACATCGAACGGCGCGACGGTAAGTGGTTCGTGCACTATGAGGCGCTCAACGAGGGCCGCGAAGATTTCCATGCCCCCGACATGTTCGTTACCGCCGATATCGTCATGCTGGGCGCGGGCGCGCTCGGCTCCACGGAAATCCTGCTGCGTTCGAAAGCGCAAGGGCTGCCGCTCTCCGAGTGCCTGGGCGAGCGTTTTTCCGGCAACGGCGACGTGCTCGGCTTCAGCTACAACGGCGACCAGGAAGTGAACGGTATCGGCTTCGGCCATCGCAAGCCCGGCGAAGTTCCGCCGGTGGGCCCATGCATTACCGGCGTAATCGACATTCGCAATCAACCCAAGCTCGAGGACGGCATGATTGTGGAAGAGGGCTCCGTGCCCGGCGCGCTAGCGGGCCTGATGCCCGGCGCGCTGGAGACCGCCGCCAAGGCCGGTGGCAAGAACACCGACACCAGCCTAGCCGACCTCATCGAGCAGAAGAAGAGAGAGTTGGAAAGCCTGGTGGGCGGGGCGTATCGAGGCGCTGTCCACAACACCCAGACCTACCTGGTGATGACTCACGATTCAGGTGATGGCAAGATGCACCTGGAAAACGACCGATTGAAACTCGAATGGCCGGGAGTGGGCAAGGAACGTATCTTCGACAAGGTCAATGAGACGCTGTTGAATGCTACCAAGCCTCTCGAGGGCACCTACGTCATCGACCCGCTGTGGACGAAACTATTCAAGAAGGACCTGGTGACGGTGCATCCGCTGGGTGGTTGCGTGATGGCTGACGATGCTTCGAACGGCGTGGTCAACCATAAGGGCCAGGTCTATGCCGGCGCGTCGGGAACGGAGACGTATAACAGCCTCTATGTTTGCGACGGGTCGGTAATCCCTGTTCCTCTGGGCGTGAATCCGCTGCTCACCATTTCGGCCATGGCGGAGAGGACGTGCGCCATCGCGGCGCAGGATCGCGGGTGGAAGGTCGACTACGCTCTGCCTTCCAAGCCGGCCGTGGCAGCGCAGACCGCGGCCATGGGCCTGCAGTTCACCGAGACCATGCGCGGCTTCTTCTCGAGCGAAGTGAAGGGCGACTACGTCGCGGGCGCAGCCGCAGGAGAAGCAGCCGGGTCTTCTCTGGCGTTCACTCTCACCATTATTTCCGAAGATCTCAATGACATGCTGGCTAATCCGCTGCACAACGCCCGTATGCTCGGCAGTGTAGTGGCGCCGGCGCTTTCCGCCCGGCCATTGTCCGTGGAGGACGGCGTCTTCAACCTGTTCGTCACCGATCCCACCAACGTGGAAACCAGCAACATGGTTTACCGCATGAAGATGAGGTCCGAGGAGGGCAAGGTCTACTACTTCCACGGCTACAAAATCGTGCGGCCGAACTCTGTGCTCGACATCTGGCACGATACCAGCACGCTCTACATCACGGTGCGGGACGGCGCCGACGAATCGGCTCCCGTGCTCGGCACCGGCATTTTGCACATCCTTCCGACCGACTTCGCGAAGCAGATGACCACCATGAAGGTGACCAACGCGCCAAATGCCGAAGAGCGACTGCGCGGAACGGTGCGGTTCGGTGAGTTCTTTGCGGGCGTTCTCTACCAGACGTATGGCGGCGCGGTGGCCGGCTCCGTGGCGTTCAATCCGGACGCTCCACCGCGGAAGAAACGCGAACTGCGAGCCGCCGCACCGGAGGTTTACTGGCTCAACGCGCCCGATGGCGTGCCGCTGCGCCTCACGCGCTACCGTGGTGGATCCAAGGGCCCGGTCATTCTTTCGCACGGTCTGGGTGTCTCCAGCCTGATTTTCTCTACCGACACCATTGACACCAATCTCACCGAGTACCTGTTCGGGCACGGCTACGACGTGTGGCTTTTGGATTACCGCAACAGCATCGCGCTGCCAGCGTCGGCGAGCCTCTCCAGCGGCGATGACGTCGCCACCAAGGATTACCCCGCCGCGGTGGCCAAGGTTCGTGAACTGACCGGCGCGCCGAGCGTGCAAATGGTGGTCCACTGCTGGGGCTCCACCACGTTCTTCATGGCCATGCTGGCGGGCCTTCAGGGTGTGCGTGCCGCTGTCTGTTCACAGATCGCGACCCACATAGTGACGCCTACCATGACCAAGATCAAAACCGGGCTGCATCTGCCTTCGTTCCTCGATGCCCTGGGCGTGAAGTCACTCACCGCCTATGTGGATACCCACGCCGACTGGCGCGAACGCCTGTATGACGCGGCGTTAAAACTCTACCCTTTGGAACTCAAGGAAGAATGCGACAGCCCGGTGTGCCATCGCATTTCCTTTATGTATGCTCCGCTTTATCAGCACGAGCAACTCAACCAGCTCACGCACGACACCCTGCACGAGCTTTTCGGTGTCGCTAACATCCGTTCGTTCGAACATATCGCCCTGCTTGCGCGCAAGGGACACCTGGTGGCCTTTGACGGCGCCGAAGCCTACCTGCCGCACCTCGAACGCCTGGCGATTCCGATTACATTCATCCACGGCGCGGCTAACCGGTGTTTCCTGCCGGAGAGCACCGAGATTACTTACAATCTGCTGCGCCAGACGAACGGCGACAAACTGTACAGCCGCCATGTGATTCCTAACTACGGCCATATCGATTGCATCTACGGCAAGAACGCCGTCAATGACATATTCCCGCTGATGCTGAGCCATCTGGAAGCGACTTGCGACGCCCCTGCCGCGCTGCAGGCGGGCCGCTGAACAGGAGAGCCGATGTCAGCAACACCGAATCCCTGTGCCAAGTGGTTCAGCATTGTGGTCTGGTTGGGTATCGCATGCAACGTGCTGTTCATCGTGCAACAGCTTTTCATGCCGGACTCGGTGAACTCCGGCCTTGGACTGCCCGTAGGTCTCCCGACGGTCTGGAATCAGGCGCACGCCGTGATGGTGCTGGCCCTCAGCATTTTCTATATACCGGCTGCACTCGATCCGCTGCGCGACCCGGACTATTCGTGGCTGCTCGTATTGTCGCGGTTTCTTGCCGCTATCTTTTGGGTGTTCATCTGGCGCTCCAATCCAGCGTTCCTTTCGTATCTGATTATGGACGGGGCGTTTGGCGCGGTGCAGGCGATTCTGCTCCAAATGGCCGTCCCCAGCGGGAATCGGCTTGGCGCGACGCTGGCCCGGCTGTTCTCGCATTTCTTCGCCTGGGCAGCTGGCTGTTTCCGCAAGCCGGCGGTGTGGGCCGGCCTCGGAATCGTGATCGTCCTCGCGGCTTTCGCCGGATACGTCCTGTGGGACAATCTCATGCGCGCCGAGCCTGACACAAGTTACGCGTCCGTGGAAGAGCACTATAAGTACGGCGCTATCGGCCTGGGTTCGGACAGCCGCGTGCCGTACTGGATTTGGCAAGTGCTTCCGGGCATGTTCCCGGAAAAATTGCCGGCACCCGGTGGCTGGGCCTCGCTGGGGCTGATTTATGAAAAGGGCCACGACCTGCCCATCGGCTTTGCCAAACGCCATATCGGATACGACTCGGTGGAAGCGAACTGCGCGCTCTGCCATAGCGGCGAATTCCGCCGCACCGTTGACAGCCAACCCGAAGTGATCCTCGGGGGGCCAGCCAACATTCTTGACCTACAGGCATTCCAGAACTTCCTTTACGACTGCGCCGCCGACCCGCGATTCACGCCTGACAACGTGATGGCCGCCATCGCCAAAGTGCACCAATTCTCCTGGACGGAGTCTCTCATTTACCGCTATCTCATCATTCCCGGTGTTAAGAGGGGTCTTGCCGCGCAGAAAGTTGCCTATGCTTGGCAGGAATCGCGGCCTCCGCAGGGCAGGGGCCGCACGGACACTTTCAATCCCACCAAGTTCAACGTCTTCCATCTGCCCGAAGACCATACCATCGGAACCGTGGACCTGCCGCAGGTCTGGAACCAACAGCCGCGCGTGGGCATGAACCTTCACTGGGACGGCAATAACAACAACATCACCGAGCGCAACTTCGCCGCTGCTATGGCCATCGGCGCCACGCCCAAAACAGTAATCATGGCCAGCTTTAAGCGCGTCACCGATTTTCTGCTGGGCTTAAGGCCGCCCCCGTACCCCTTCCCCATCCAGAAGGATGCAGCCGATCGAGGCAAGAAGATTTTCGACCAGGAATGCGCGTGGTGCCATGCATTCGGCGGCGCTGATACGGGGCAAGTGGAACCCATCGAGACTATAGGCACAGATCGCCATCGTCTGGATTCCTTCACCGCTGAACTGGTGGAGAAGTTTCACTCCATCAACAATCCACCGTTCGTCTTCGATGCCTATCACAAGACGAATGGTTACGCCAACGTGCCGATCGACGGCATCTGGGCGCGCGCGCCCTATCTGCACAACGGTTCGGTTCCCAACCTTTGGGCGCTTCTACAGACAGAAGCCGCGCGGCCGGCTGTCTTCTATCGCGGCTATGACGTATACGATCCGAAGAACGTCGGATTCATTTCAGACGGCCAGGAAGCGCAGCGCGTCGGATTCAGAGTGGATACCAGTGTTCCCGGCAATGGCAATCAAGGTCATGTCTACGGCACCAGCCTGAAAGACGGCGAGAAGTGGGACCTGATCGAATTCCTGAAAATGCAATAGACTATGTCGCGGCCGCATGCAGCCAAGTTAAAGAGGAGATCCAATGATAAAGCTGGCTCAGTTTCGGAATCCAGACCTCTCGCTGTTTCAATCGGCCGTCGATGAAGTAGTCGCGCGGAAGACGGCCGCGGCGCAGTCGCAGAATACCGGCAGCCCAGCCGCCATTACGCGCCCCGATTCGAGCCACACTATGGTGAAGATGGCGAATGCGGAAGCGACCGCCGCCAGTCAGGGTGGCGCCGCTCCGCCGGCGCCTTCTCCCGCGACGGCCCCAGCCGTCACGCAGGATTTCGGCGATCAGCTCAGCTACTGCGCATCACTGGCGCGCAACTACGCCGTGGCCAAACTTCTCGGGCACACCGATGACGCCAACCGCTATCAGGCGTTGCTCACCGCGAAAGACGGGGATTGCGACCCCGGTTGGGCCGAGGCGTCCCTCAAGTACGAGGAGTTCCTTGTGTCCAAGGGAACGATCCCGTATCGGGTCTACAAGAGCATGAGCGATTTTGTGATTGATGGCAAGCTTCCCGCCGACGCCCGCGTGGCCATCGTGGGCGATTGGGGAACCGGGCAGGACATCGCGAAAACAGTTCTCGCGCAGATAGCCCGAAAGAATCCCGATGTGGTGATTCACATGGGCGATGTCTACTACTCCGGCACCGATTTCGAGATGCAGAATTACTTTTACAACATCTGGAAGGAGAGCCTGGACCTTACCAAGATCGCCACTTTCACGCTTTCCGGCAACCATGATATGTTCTGCGGCGGCGCGCCGTATTACACGCTGATCGACCAACTGGGTCAACCCGCCAGCTATTTCTGCCTGCGCAACGATAACTGGCAGTTCCTCGCCATGGACACCGGACTCCACGACAATAAGCCTGAGGGCACCGTTCCGACGTACCTGGAAGACACCGAAGTGGCCTGGCTCGCCGACAAGATCCAGAACCGCGGCAACCGGCGCACTGTGCTGCTGTCGCACCACCAGCTATTTGCCGCCAACGAAGACATCTGCGGCAAATCGATCAACGACCATCTGAACCAGCAACTGTCGCCGTTGCTGCCAAGCGTGGACATGTGGTTGTGGGGGCACGAGCACAACCTGGTAATTTACCAAAAGTACGTGGGAGTTCTGGCACGCTGCATCGGCCACGGCGCGTTTCCGATCGGTCTCACGGAGATCCCTGCCACTCCAATATTTCCAGAGGTTCCGATGGTACCGGTGCGCCTCGGCAATAACGGGATCTTTTACAACCATGGCTACGCGATCATGGACCTGGCGGGCAACACCGCCTGCCTGTCGTACTATCAAGACGCCGACGAGACGACGCCACAATACACTGAAACCCTTGACGCGGTGGCGGCGGCTGGCTCGTGAGCGTAACGATTGTTACAAGCCCCGTCGAGACGTGATGATTCGTACAAATCGCCGTGCACCGACTTACAGGAAGGGGTCACTCACGTTGCAGCCTCTGTTAATCGGCAATAATTGGGTTCAAATCGTCCGAGAAAATCTCTATCTTTCTCGCAAAAAATAGTTGGACTCGGGCGGATTAACACGATAAAGTACATAAACAATCGAGTTCGCCTGACTCGACAGGCGCGCCGACTCGGAGGTGGCGGCGGATGGAGGATGCTCGTTCTGTTAGTGAAGGTCAAGGATCGCCAGCGCGGGGTCTAGCGGATCTGCTCCAATACCCACTCCTGTCGGCGATCAGTGATCGCCGCACGCGCCGGATCTGCCAAGGGACCTCGCTCAACGCCGGTGCGCTCTCTTACACTAGTACTAACCATCCTGCCCCGCTCACCCCGATCGAAGAAGCTATCCTCATCGTCTCCACCGGCCTAGCCGGTTTCAGCCTGCACGACGTGCCATTGAAGCACCCCGACGGCGAGCCGGTTCTCGCAACCACCCAGATGGGCATCCCGGCACGCGCCGCCAGCAGTGCCGATAACGCGCAGGCTACGCACTTTTTCCTGATCAACGATGAAGGGACGTGGTTGCTTCAGCAGAAAGGCGGCCGTGATGCCGTGGCGTGGTTGCGTGAGTTCCCTCCCGACCGCTCTTTATGGACGGAACAACATTGGATCGACGCAGCCGCCGGCGTGAAGCGCAAGATCTACCCGGAGCGCCTAGACTTTCCGCGCCGCTGGCCTTACTACTTCACTTGGAATAAGATCATCTCCAACCGTCCCGGCACCAGCGTGTTCATGCCGGTGGTCGATACCACGCGGCAGATGATCAATGTGCTGTTCATCATGCTTTCCGAACCCGATGGCCAGCGTCCCTTGGTGCTGGATGATTGGTCGAAATTCAAACCTAAGAAACTGATCGAATGGGCCGCTTGGGCCGGTAGTTTGATCGGCGTTGTGCCGAAGATTCCCTACCAGCCGGTGGCCGGCATCGAGCGCGTGCAAAAGAAATGGCTGCAATCGGATTCTCCCTTGCCGTTGGGATTCGCCGGCGCCATGCGCACGGACTACGAAGCCTTTTTCCATCTCCAGAACTTGATGCTGGTGACGCACGCCATGGGGCTGGGCGGCTGGATCCACGCAGCCGTCAGTGCCCCGTATGTTTTCGAACGAGACCCTTCGAAGGGCAGCTATGGCCTGGGTTTCCGCATGCAGCAGCCGAAGAAATGGAACCGCTGGCCACCGCTTCCGGCGCCGCTGCCCAACCCGGTGGGCCTTGACGGAATCCTCGAAGCGCTCTGTCCGCCTTACATCTCTTCGATGAATGACGCCGTCGACCAGGTGTACGAAGAAAAATTCGGACCCAACGGAGTGTACGGCGACAAGGTCGTCTTCGAAAAGCCCTACCGCCGTAGCGACGACGCCGCGGATTTCATGCGCAATGCGGAACGACCGTCTAAAGAAACCATCCAATACATCAAAGATATCTGCAATTATATCTACGACACCTATGGCCGCTTCCCGGCGCATGTGAACTCATTCCACGTGCCCGGCGTCTGGTTGCAGGTGTCGCACCTCGAGCTCGAATACTACGAAAAGTACTTCCAACCGAATCTCTATCACAGGCAGGCAAGGCACCACGCGGTATGGGGACGGCATTAGGTCTCCGGAAAGACGGAAGATGATTGCGGTTTGGGTCATCCTCGGATTGTCGTTGGCGCTATTTCTAGCACCGCGAGCGGCCGCCGTGTGGATTCGCTGGCGCGACCGTGCACCGGGCAACGACCGCACGCTGCTGACTTACAGCGATGAGCTGCCGCGCTACTTCACGCTTGATGCCGGGGGAAGAGTGGATACCTCCACACGCTGGCCCGGATGGGATGCGTGGATTGCCTCCATGATTCCAGCCGAGGCCAGCCTGCCGCCCCAGTTGATCCGCGGCACGCTCATGACCGGCCTCTACGGCCTTGAGGGCGTGGATAACTACGAGAAGCTGCTTTACCGGCTGTCCACTTACCAGGCCGTCGAGCACCTGTGCCTAGTTCCCACCAGCTACGCGCTCCCCGATGGCGACTGTTTCGTCCTGAGCAATCTCTCGCAGAACTATCTCACCAAGCAGACGGATCTCAAAATGGCCGATGCCGAGTTAGACGTGACCATCCTCGGCTCGCGGACCGGCAACCTCACGGCGGGAGAGCCGTACGGCCGCATTGAAGGCACGTGGCCCAATTACAGGCTGTTCTTCTTGAATCCCGAAGCGGAGATTCGCATCGTGCTCGCTTACCACGGTGAGCGCATTGTCTGGTGGACCGATCTACCCGGCCGTTACACGCATTTCTCGGCGTTCGGCACATTCGACGCTGCCGTCGAATATGCGCGCGGCACCACCATCGCCGATCCACACCGCCCTGTGCCCAATCCTCAGAAGCTGCAGTTTCAGGCACGCGGAACCGTGGAGCACATCGCCGCCCTTGAGCCGTTCGCGTTTGATTGGCTGTGGCTGCCGATGCGCTACCTTGGCCGGTGGTTCCCATCGCTGAAGCCCATCCTCTATCACCACGAGGTCGTCATCGCCGAAGGTCTGGAAGGCGGATTCCTGCACGCTCGCGCCTTCGGAGCGGATTTCCGCAACGGTGGCGGCCTGTTCGCGGGTGCGGTCTATCATCGAGTCAAACACGTAACCGTGCGCTACGCTGCATCGGACTCCGTTGACAACTGCGGCGGACTCAGTGCGCTGACGCCGGTGTATCGCACCTGGGATGTGCGCGCTACGACCGACGCCGGCGAACTGGCATACGCCGCCACTCGCACCCATCCGCCGGCGATGGTCGCTCCCAACACGAATCAATATCACTTCACCTTCCAGGGTAGTTGGTGCGGCGAACCGGTCTCCGGCCGAGGCTTCGGGGAGTACATCCACTTATAGGAACCGTCTATGAAGCCCGCTTATGATTTTGTCATTATCGGTTCCGGCTTTGGCGGTTCGGTGTCCGCATACCGTCTGACCGCGGAGCAGAGGCGCCTGGGCAAGCCCGCCTCGGTGTGCGTGATGGAGCGCGGCAAGCGGTACCTGCGCGGGCAATTCCCGCGTGACGTCGGCCGGCCCAAGGATTTTCTGTTCCGCGACGAAGGCCGCGACGGCTGGCACGGCATCTTCGACTGGCGCAGCGGCGATAACATCAGCGTCCTATGCGGCAATGGCGTCGGCGGGGGCTCGCTGGTATATCTCGATGTGCAGGTGGATGCCTTCGCTTCCACCTTCGACATCGTCGGCCCAGAAGGCCGCCAGCGCTGGCCATCCAGCGTCGACTGGCGCGCCGAACTGCCGGGATACTACGCGCGCATGGAATCCATGTTGCGGCCCTCGCCGATTCCCGACCCGCCGCTCAAGACCATCGCTTTGCGCGAAGCCGCGCACGGCGCTGGCGTGCCAGAGCGCTTTAAGCTGGTCGACCTGGCCGTCTTCTGGGGCCGGCAGGGCGGAGAGCGCGGCGTGGTGTTCAACGACCCCTACGAGCGCGACGGTCCTCCGCAAGGCGCCTGCCAGATGTGCGGCGAATGTTTCCTCGGATGCAACACGCACTCCAAAAATACGCTCGACCTCAACTATCTTTGGTTTGCGGAGCGCGCCGGCGCAGAGGTCTTTGCGCAACACCGTGTCACCCGCATCGAACCGCGGCCGGGCGGCGGATACACGGTTCATTTCGACAACCTCGCCGCGCAATCTTCCGGCTCCGTGGCCGCGCGCAACGTAGTGGTTTCCGCCGGCACCACCGGCAGCACGGAGCTGATGCTCAAGTGCAAGTATGGGTACCGCAAGGGGCGCAGGCGGGTCGCTCCGACCATGCCGCGGATCAGCGATATGCTGGGCCGCTACTTCTCCGGCAACGGCGATTTCGGCGCGGTGGCGTTTCAGTCGCGGCGCGTTACCGAACCCGGCGTCGGCCCCACCATCACGGCCGCCATCGATTGCCGCGACCTGTTGGACGGGCACGGATTCTACATCGAAGACGGCGGCATTCCCGAAATTCTGCGCGCCAACATGCGGCTCTATCCCGGCGGCAGCTCTACCGGCCAGCGCGTGATGCACTGGCTGCGCGGCCTGGTCTCCAAGAGAACGCCCGCCAGTCTCGCCGAACAGATTTTCGATCTGCTCGATCTCGAAGCCGTCCGCAACGCGCTGGTTTATCTGACCATGGGGATCGATGCCGCCGATGGCGTGATGTCCATCGATCAGGATGGCCAGTTGCAGATCCATTGGGATCATAGCCAGAGCCTGCGCTACCTGCGCAAGGTGGAGGAGACCTTGCGCGCTATCTCGGAGACGCCCGTCCCCGGCAGCGACGGTCCCGGCATCGCCGCCAACCTGATGCTCAACCCGGCGTGGAGTTTCAACAAACATCTGCTCACCCTGCACCCTCTGGGCGGTTGCCCGATGGGCGACGACGAAACCATGGGCGTGGTGAGCCCGGCCGGCGAGGTCTTCAATTACCCGGGCTTGTACATCACCGACGGATCCATCATCCCGACGGCCCTCGGACCGAATCCGTCCAAAACCATCGGCGCGGTTTCGGAGCGCGTCGGCGACCACATCATCGCCAAAGGAATTTGATTTATGCTCCGAAACGCACTCGCATGGATCCGCCAACACCCCGTGAGATGCGCTATCTATGCGCTCGTCGTGGCCGGTGCGGTGTGGGCCGGGGTGACGGCGCGCGGTATCCTGCGAGGCGAGCGCAACGCGCTGCTCACGCGCATCGTGCGGGCGCCGGTGCTGCGCGATTGGGTGGATCGCGAGTTCCACGTTCGCTACTCGGTCGACGCCGTGGCGCTGATCCCGCAATGCGGCTTCGAGATTGATGTTCGGGGGGTGAGTGTCGAACTGGCGGGCGTGGCTTCGGGCGGCCTCGACGAAGCCAAGGTCTGCGTGTCGGGCAGCGGGGAACTCCATGGTATCCGTGTTGGCGACAAGGTGGTCGTGCTTCAGGCGGCACAGTTCGATTGGCTCAAATCCATTTTGGGCTCGGGGTTCTCTTGGAGTGATCGGGATGGCGAGATGGTGTCGGCTGGCACATTCACAGTCTCACCCAACGATGTTTCGGGTTCGCTGCAGAACCTCCGCGTGCTCACCATCGCCAACGTCGATTCCACGTCGGCAGCGCTCGAGCCGCTGGCCGGCTCGGCCATCACTGTCAAGAGCGCCGCCGCCCGCGGGATCACCCTGGACATCGATCCGGCCACCATCGCACCGGCGTCGGCTCGTTTGCAGGCCGCAGCCAACGCCCTACAAGCCATGGGTGTCGCGGCGTTGCCGATTCCGGCGCAGTGGAGTGCCACCGCGCGCAAGCTGCTGGTGCAGTTGCTGATCGGCGCGGCGACTTTCCTGTTCGTTATGAAAGTCCTGCTGACGCGCGCGCCGGCCTCCATCACCTGGCGAATTGCCGCGATTATGGCACCTTTCGCATTGTTCCCCTTGCTCGCGCTTACCAATTCCTGGTTGGCCATCGTGATCGCGGCGCCGGTGGTAGCCATCGCACTTTGGGCGGTGGCCTACCGTCATGCCGAGTATTGGCACCAGCGTTGGGAACCGGCCGCAGTCGATGTTCCCGCCGTGTTACTCGCGCTGCTCCTGCTCGTGCTGATGAACTGGCCGGTGATTGCCACACCACAAATCCCGGCTATCAATCAAGTCACTGTTGCGCAAGTGAATGTGCAAGATATCGCCGCCACGGTTCATCAGCCCGCTTGCGACGCTTCCGGTGTGATTCAAGTGGCGGTGCCTCAAGCCGCGGTCACTAATCTCCGTGTCGCCCTCGACGGCTCCTCGCTGAAGAGCATCGACATGCAGCGGGCCTCCGCCAACGGAACCGTGCAGACGGCCGCGCTGGACGATCTGCAACGCATGAGCTTCCTGCCGCCGGCGTGGAAGAAGACCCCGCCCGTCGCCTTTTGCGCAGCCGTCACGCTACGCAACAGCGGGCCCTCGGATCCGCCGGATGTCGCGTGTCCTGCCGGCGTAAAAGCTCCCGCTGTAATGGCCCGCGCCGCCGTGGACTACACCGGCCAGCAAGCACGCTTCGCTGCCGACTGGAACGGAGCGCCGGTGCCGGTAGCTGTGAGCGGTTCCGCCAATCTCGAAGGCGCGCAGGTGGACGATCTGCACATCAAGCCCGGCGCGCCGGTCCGCATCGCCAATGTGTCCGCGCGCGTCGCGTGGGAGAAATGGATCACCGCCAGTGCGCAGATTGAAGGCATAGAAGCGAGCGGCGCCACTGTTGACCGGCTTGTGTTGAACGCGCGCACGCCCTTGCCGTGCACCACCGGCCCCACCAGCGTGGCCGCCGACCTCGGCAAGACACGATACTCGTTCGGCGGCAACACTGTGCAACTCGATGGTGCAACATTTGCTTTCGCCCGCCCCGATTCCAACAGCATCGCGGCTACCGTGCACACCGGACGCCTCAGCTTGAGCGGCCCGGTTGAAGCCAGCATTCCGGAATCAGGCTTCCGCCTGGAAGGAACCACCTCGCACGAATCGATTCCGCGAACCCTGATCGCGCAAACCGCTTTTACCTCCGGTGCCGTTGGCCTCTCCAACCCTATTCACCTCTCAGCCAATCTGTGGAACGGTGATTGGCAATTGCCTCATCAGTCTCTGACCATCAGCCAGCAGATCACATCGCGGATTCCGCAGGCGATCGCGCTGGAATTGCAAGCGTCCGGCGGAGTGACATCTCTGGCGAGTCCTCTCGAAGCCAGCGCTCGCGCGCAGGTGCGCATTCCGCAACTCATCCCCGATGCCGGCCCCACCAGTGTCGAGCTTAACGATTTGCGCGTCGATGGCGCTTGGGACGCCGCCACCGGTTTCGCGCCAGCCCATATTTCAAGCGGCTGGAACATCATGAAGCTCGCCGGCTTTCCCAGCGGTTTCCAGCTCAACCAAGTCTCCACGCTTCACTTGTCGACGCGCGGCGAGGCACTCGAAGCGCCGAAGTTCGAAGTCCCGCAAATCACGATTCCCTCAATTCCGCACGAGATCCGCTTCCGCCTGCAAGGAACGCCGCAAACCATCACCATCTCCCTGGACAGCGGTGAACAACTCACACTGGACAACATCGAGACGCGTAACCTCGCGGCTTCGCTGCCAGACTTTAAGCTCGCCTCTCTCGACGTGGACACCAGCGCGCAAGTGAAACGCGGTCACGCGCTGTTTCCATTCTCAGGCCACACCCATCTCACCGATGCGTCCATCGACACCGTGCTCGCAGCGCCACTCGGCGCGGAGCTTTCAATGGCGCCGCAAGCGCTGCATTTCGCTCTCAACCGGCCTCTCGACACGGGAAAGCTACTGAACGAAGTGGGTCTTTCGCTGGATGGCATTCAACCGCAAGCCACTGTTGCAGACCTCCAGGCCAACGTACGTTTCGCCGGCCAGAAACTAGCTGGGCTGGATGTGGCCGGCACTTTGGCGGCCGGTCCGCTGGCTGCTGGCGACCAGTTCGGGATTTCGCAGCAGGCTCCCGCGACGTTCCATGTCGCCGCGCCGCAACTTCCCGAAGTCACGATGTCCGGCGCTGCGCCCGGAGTCACGGTTATTCTGAACGGTGGCAAGCTGAGCGCTTCCGTAGGGGCGAACGTCTCCCTGAGCCTGACGCTCGCTGACTCGCCGCCGTCGCCGCTCTTCACGCAGCTCCGCGA
This sequence comes from Bryobacteraceae bacterium, assembly GCA_049698695.1. Lineage (GTDB taxonomy): Bacteria > Acidobacteriota > Terriglobia > Bryobacterales > Bryobacteraceae > Bog-375. The sequence continues at coordinate 40,786 of JBAVYH010000108.1, forward strand.
TGCCGCCACTGGCTTGAGCAGTCACATCCAGAAGGCCACGCAGGCATTTGGTGCGGAGAATACTTCCGCCTTCCCGCTCCGTTGGGATCTCGAGGTAGCCGGCGAAAGTCCTGCGGTTTCGCTCACTCCCGATCGCATCGCGATCAACATGAACACGTTGCTTCACCGCATCGACGTTGGGCAGGAGACTATCGATGGCTCGGTGGATCTTCACGCGATCGTGCACTCCGCGGAGGACCATCTGCTGTTCGACGTGAACGTGCCCGCCGACATCGGCGCTTTCGGCCGCCGCTGGCAGCTCAACACGCCGCTTTTGCTTGCACTGCGAAAAGATCTGTTGCCGGGAACCGGGGGCGAACTTTTCGACAGCGCATTCTATGGCCGCATTGGCGGCACAGCGCAACCCGGCGCCGACCCGTTGCGTCTAGCCCTGGGTTACGGAGACGCCCTCCAGGTTCACGCCGCGTTCCAGCAGCCTTTTACTTCGGGAAGCATCGGCGGCCTGGCACAGGCGGCCATCCGCTGGCAGAATGGTGCAGCCAGCGTCGATAGCTTCGGTACATTTACTTTCCGAGGCCTCGAAGCCGGGGCAATCGCGTTTCCCGAACCTTATCTCGAAGACCGCCTGGATGGCGACGTTCGCTTTAGCACCAAGGGGTTTGTCGCCGACCGCCTGCTGGTGCCGCAGTTACTCGCCGACGCCTCCCGCGTGCGCCAGTTAGATGGCGTTGATCTCTCCCTGCAAGTCCGCAGCGCCGCCGATGGCGCCCACCTGCCAGGCATTCTGCAGGCGGCCAGCGGCATCACTTTGAAGCCTGCTAATCAATTCGTGCAGCTTCTGACCAGCGGCCTCGACCTCACGCTTCCGCCGCGCGCCCTGCAGTACCAACATATGGCGCTCGATTTTCGGGTCCAACAGGGCCAGGTGCAGACAGAGCCGGTGCTGCTGACTCTCAATGGCGTCCAGGTATTCGGCGTCGCGGGTCTCACGCTGGATTCGAAGGTGCGCATTTTGTGGGGCGGGCACGGCCAAGAGCCTGCTCCGCGGCTGCGTGATTTGATTTACACCGTTCAAAGAGTGATGGAGCGCTAATTCTATGTCGAGATACGTACTACTAGTCATGATGTTATTGGCCGTCGCGCTCCCCGCCTGCAGGAAGAACGCCAAGCTGGGGACCGTAGCTGTCGACGTCTATATCCACGCCGAGTCTTCCAGCTCGGACGACGTCATGCTACAGACCGCGATTCGCACTAAGCTTGATGCGGACATCCTGACCGCCGGGAAAGTGCAGATTCGCGTCACCGGCCTGCTGGCCGTGTTGACCGGCGACGTGGCGAAAAAGGACGCCTCCGACAAGGCCGAAGAGATCGCGCGCAATACCAAAGTAACGGTCGACAACAACGCGCCCATCGTCGCGGAAAACGTCAAGAACTTGATCAAGGTAGGGAATTAGCATGCCATTATTCGCCTTTTGGTACCTGTTCGCGAGTAACGGTGCTGACGGATTCCTGCTGGATCTCATCCGGCGGCCCGGCGAGTCACTGGCGCGTCTGGTGACCTACAAACAGGACTACCCCCCGCGTCTCGTGCGCCACGGCTTCCAGTCCACCGAACTGAACGGCGCTCCGGGCACTTTGGGCGTGAACCTCGGTGGCATCGCTCTCGACGCTCTTGGCTGCCGCAGCACTTTGCCCGGCATGAACGTCGACGCCCGCTTCGCGCTGAGCGGCCACAGCATGCGATTTGCACCGAAATTCGCTACCTGGTGGTTCGACAACGTTCCCGATTTTTGCTCCCGCTATGGTGTCATCGATCGAGCAACCTGCGAGGGTGCGGTATATGAGAATGCACCGGTCATCTGCTCCACCTATTCATTGGACTCGCTCGCCGGCGCCCGCTGGGTGCTGATCTCGGCGCCGCGCTTCGCGGACACCGACTTGGCTCTCGAAATCAGCGCCGCGCGCCTGTTAGGCCGCTGGATGCCTGCCGCGCGGGTCTTCCATGCCGGGCGCGAATATCACTTGAACTCTGCGCTCGACAGCCTCTTTCGCGTGCGCATCGGCCGCGCCGGCGATGTGGAATCAGGGGAACGCGTTTTCACGGCGTCCATCCGCGCGTCGGGCCTGCACCTTAACGTGGAGGCACGTGGACCGATCGATCAATTCGCACGCCTCGATGCCGAGGGCCAAACGGAAATTCATACCACGCTGTTCGGCACCTGCCGGGCAACCGTTGGTCCCGCGGGCGAGACTTTCGTGGCAGAACGGAACTGCCTGCTCGAGGTGAAGAATTGAGCATTGCAGTATGAAGTCGGAGAGGATATGGCGGACGACATAATCTTTCAGCCGCTGCGCTTTAGAAACCTGACGGTGAAGAACCGCATCTTTCGCTCCAACATTTCCGGGCGCTTCGATAACTTCGACGGCTCCGGCAGTTACGCCCGGCTCAACTGGGAAGAGAAGTTCGCGCGAGGCGGCGTGGGCGCGATTCTCTCATCTTTTGTTCCGGTATCCATTCGGGGCCGCATCATGCCCAACTATGCCACCATCGATGCCGACGACAAGATTCCCTTCTGGCGGGAGGTCGGCAAGCGCGTTCACGCGCACGACTGCCGCTACATCCTGCAACTTAGTCACTCCGGCCGCCAGCAGGATGTTCCCGGTGTCGAAAACCAGTTTCGCAAACCCCTCAGCGCCACCGATCGCATCGAGACGTTCGATGGCTTCGTTCCCCAAATGATGACGCGCGGCGACATTCGCCAGACCGTTCACGATTTCGGCCAGGGCGCTCGCCGCGCGCGCGAAGCCGGGCTCGACGGCGTCGAAACCCACAGCGCCAACGGCTACCTCTTCACTCAGTTCCTCAGTTCCGGCATCAATAATCGCAAAGACGAATACGGAGGTCCGCTGCAAAACCGCGCGCGCTTCCTGTTGGAGGCGATCGCCGAAATCCGCAAACAAGTGGGCGACGATTTTCACGTCCAGGCGAAGATCAACGGCAATGACTACGGCAACGCCGTTTTTCCGTGGGAAGGTAGAGGCAATACCGTCGAGGACACGATTCAGATCTGCCGCTGGCTGGAGGAGGCGGGCGTGGATGCCGTGCACATTTCCGGCGGCAGTTCTTTCCCGCATCCCTTCAACCCTCCCGGCGGTTTCCCTATCGACTGGGCCCTGCGCACCTTCGACGTGATGCTCTCGAGCGGCGCATTCACCTTACAACGCTACCTGATCTTCCGCTACCGGCCGCTGCGCCCGCTGTTCAACTTCTTCTGGAATCGCAACAAGCCCGATATCGTCGAGGGCATCAACGCCGATGCCGCCCGCCAGATCAAGCGCCATCTTACGATTCCGGTCCTGGTCACCGGCGGATTCCAGACTGCCTCCATCATCCGCCGTTATATCGACGAAGGCTATTGCGACGCTGTCAGCATCGCGCGCGCGCTGGTTGCGAACAATGACTTAGTCAGGATCTTCGCGTCCGGTAAGGACATTCCCGACCGGCCCTGCACGCACTGCAATAAGTGCCTGGTCAACGCCATTAAGAATCCGCTGGGATGTTACGAACTATCGCGCTTCGATGGCGATTATGACCGCATGATTCAAGAGGTGATGGCCGTGTTCCACCCGGCGCCCTTCGACCCGGTCGCCATTCAGGGAGGAGACTAGCGATGGCCGAGCCGCTCACTCCTATCGAGCAAACCACTCGTAGCATGGCGGCGCGCGTGGTGACGGTCGTCATCGTGGCGATCTACGTCCTGGGTCTGTTTCTTTACCGCCGGTTCAATCCAAACTTCCCGGTTGTCTACACTCCCATCGAAGACCACTTCAAATACGGGTCCATCGGCAGCGAAGCAGCGAACGGCATCCCTTACTGGATCTGGAAAGTGCTGCCCGACATGTTCCCGGATAAGCTTCCTGGCAACGGCTATGCTTCCTTCGGATTCGTGTTCGAACCTGGTCAGGAAATCCCCATCGGCCTGGCGAAAAGGCGCGTCATCATCGACCGTCTCGGAATGAATTGCGCCATCTGCCACACCGGCACCGTCCGCGACACGCCCGATGCGACGCCGCGCATCTATCTTGGGATGCCCGCCAACACCTTCGATTTGCAGTCCTATCTCCGGTTTCTCATGGCCTGCGCGGCGGATGGCCGCTTCACCGCGGACAACGTTGTGCGCGCCATCAAAGCCAGGAAGAGCCTTGATCCGCTGGAGACGCTTGTCTATCAGCAGGCCGTCTACCAAACGCGCGAGGTTCTGTTGCAGCGCAACCTGCAGACCTCCTTCATGAGTTCGCGCCCCGATTGGGGGCCCGGGCGCGTCGATACCTTCAACCCTTATAAGACCGTGCAGTTCAACTTTCCGATGGACAACGACCGCACCGTCGGCGCTACCGATCTTCCTTCCATCTGGAACCAGAAGCCACGCGTTGGAATGCAGCTTCACTGGGACGGCAACAACGACCTTCTGGCGGAGCGCGACAAGAGCGCCGCACTCGGCGCCGGAGTCACTCCCGTCACCATCGATCTCAAATCCGTGCAGCGGATCGAAGATTGGCTGCTGGGCAGTCTGCAGGCGCCCAAGTATCCCTACGCCATCGACGAGAACGTGGCCGCGCAGGGCGCGCCCATCTACAAGAGTCATTGCGCCTCTTGTCACGATTTCGGATCGGCATATGTAGGTAAGGTCACACCCATTGCCGAGATCGGCACTGATCGCGGCCGTCTCGATTCTTACACCTATGAGCTTGCCTCCAACATGAACCTGCTTTACACCGGATATCCGTGGCGCTTCACGCATTTCCGGAAGACCGATGGGTATGCCAACATGCCTCTCGATGGCGTCTGGCTGCGTGCGCCGTATCTGCACAATGGCTCGGTGCCCACGCTGCGCGACCTACTGGAGGCGCCGGCGGCTCGTCCCAAGACGTTCTACCGCGGCTACGATGTGTACGACCGCAAGAAGGCCGGCTTTGTCTCCGACGTCGCCGCGGAGAAAGGCAAGAAGTATTTTCTCTATGACACCGCTCTGCCCGGCAACGGCAACGGCGGGCATCTCTACGGCACCGAGCTTTCGCCGGCGGAAAAAGACGCGCTGGTGGAGTACATGAAGAAACTCTAGGAGCCGGCTATGAATCAGTTCTCCTATTTTCGGTCCTGCCGCTTCCGCAGGCTGCTGCTGGGCAGCCTGGTTCTCATCGCCCTGGTCGGAACGTTTTTCTGGTACAAGCTGTACCGCACCGTGATCACGGTGTATGCCGATCCGGTGGAACACTTCAAGTACGGCTCGATCGGCGTCGAAGTGCCGGCGGGCCTCCCGTATTGGGTATGGGTGGTGCTGCCACGCATCTTTGCCGACAAACTTCCCGGCCCCGGCGGTTATGTCGCGTTAGGCGTCTCCTGGGAGATGGGCAAGGAGATGCCCATCGGTTTCACCAAGGAGATTGTCGGCATCCCGCGGGTGGGCGTCAACTGCGCCGGCTGCCACACCACGTCAGTGCGTTCGGGTGCGAACGAAGCGCCGCAATTCTACTTCGGCGGTCCCACCAGCCGGTTTCAACCGCAAGCGTACGTGCGCTTCCTCTTCGCCTGCGCCCACGACGACCGCTTCACGTCCGCCAACATCATGAAGGCCATCCTCGCTATCTATGACATGCCCATGGTGGACCGCGTACTCTATCGCTTCCTAATCATCCCCGCAACCAAAAGCGCGCTACTGAAGAGCGAGAAGGTCGATTACTACTGGATGGCCGAACGGCCGGACTGGGGCCCCGGACGGACCGACATGAACCCGTTTCAGCGGCAAGTGATGCGGCTTCCAGACGATCACACCATCGGCAGCACCGATGTCATGGCCATCTGGAACGAGCGCGCGCACTTAGGCATGCTGCACCATTCCGACGGACTGAATACCACGCTCACGGAATCCGCCCGTGCAGCGGCCCTTGCGGCCGGCGCCACTAAGAGCTCCATCGATATCCACTCCATCGACCGTGTGGAGGCATGGCTACTGGACTTACCCGCGCCGAAATATGCGTTTGCTATCGACCAGGCTTTGGCCGCCAAGGGCCAGCCCATCTTCAACCAGCGTTGCGCTGCGTGCCACGCTTTCGGTGGCGCGCGCACCGGCACAGTGGTCCCGCTCACCGAAGTAGGAACCGACCCCAATCGCAACAGGCACTGGCCGCAGTCTTCGGCCGATGCCTTCAATAAGTGGGCCATTGGCTATCCCTGGGCCTTTCACCACTTCCGCAGTTCCGATGGCTACGTGTCTCTTCCCCTGGACGGCGTCTGGCTGCGGGCGCCGTATCTGCACAACGGTTCAGTGCCCAATATGCGCGAATTGCTTTCGCCGCCCGAACAGCGCTCCAAGATCTTCTACCGTGGCTACGACGTGTACGACCAGGCCAACGTGGGCTTCGCCTGCTCGGGTCCGCAGGCAGAACTGGAGGGTTTTCGCTACGATACGTCGATCCGCGGCAATTCGAACCAGGGACACTCCTACGGCAGCGATCTCAGCGCCGGCGACAAGCAGGCTCTAATCGAGTACTTGAAAACTCTCTGAAGGAGACGGTGACATGGGAAAGCCGCTAAACCAGCAAGTGGTAGTCATCAGCGGGGCAGCCTCGGGAATCGGACGGGCCTCGGCCAAGAGATTCGCCGCGGGGGGCGCGCGCGTGGTGGTGGGAGGACGCAGCGCTGCCGGAATCGACGCCATTCTTCAGGACATCAGGGACGCCGGCGGTCAGGCGACCGGCATGGAGATGGATGTCTCGCGTCGTGACCAGGTGGAAGCGCTGGCAGCCTTGGCAATCAACACCTACGGACGGATCGACACCTGGGTGAATAACGCCGGAGTGTCGATCTACAGCCGCTTCGAAGACGTCACCGAGGAAGAAGCCCGCCGCCTGTTCGATGTCAATTTCATGGGCCAGATGTACGGCATGTGGACCGCCCTTCCGTTGTTACGCAAGAATGGCGGCGGCACCATTATCAACCTGGCGTCTGTGGTGGGCAAACGCGGATTGCCGCTGCAGAACTTCTACAGCGCGACCAAGTTCGCGATCATCGGCCTCACCGAGGCGGTGCGCGTGGAACTGGAGACCGAAAAGGAGAACATCGCTCTGTGCGCCATATGCCCGCCATCGGTGGACACGCCCTTCTATGACAATGCGCTGTCGAAAATGGGCCACTGTTCGAAGCCGCTGCCCATTGTGCTCTCGGCGGACCGTGTAGCGCGGGACGTCGTGAAGTGTGCGGTGCGCGCCCGCCGTGAAGTCTGGGTCGGCCTGATTGGGAAGACCTTCGTCACGTTGAGCATTCTCTTCCCCTGGATGATGGATCGCTACGTTACCGGTTTGGGCTACAAGGCGCAGATGACCGACGAGCCCACCGGAGAAGCGGCCCTTTACAACCCCACACCGCTGATCGCCGAGAGCGGCGATTGGTCGGCGTGGGGAAAGAGAGAACACGCCGTCAGCAAGTAACCTCGAGGAGGATAAGTGATGCGAACGGAACGATTCTGGAAGATTCACTGGGCCGTCGCCGTCTGGCACAATGTTATCGGCGGTGTAGGCCTTCTTTTCTTGGGCGATTGGGTCTACACCACTGAAGGGCTGCATCCGCCCGTGCCTGGCGTGAATTACCTTCGCTGGATGCTCCTGATTCTGGTGTTTGCGTACATGTATTACATAGTGTACAAGGACCTATACAACAACGAGAACCTTGTGAAAGCCGGCATCTTCGGAAAGATCGCGTCCGCGTCTCCCGACTTCTATTACCTGGTATTCAAAACCGGCGTGGCCAAAATCTTCTGGATTACAGTCTGCACCGACTACACCTTCGCGATCACGTTTTTCATCTTCCTGGGTTTTGTGAAGAAACAAAAAGCGCTGATGGCCGCCGGGGCCCAGCGATAGAGGTGATTTATGGCAACATTAGCAACTGCTCCGCAAACGTCTCAGTTGCAAGTCAACATATTTGACGGAACACGGCAAGCAATCTCCGGAGGCGGCCAGATTCTGTACACCATCACTGACGGAAACAACAAGTGCCTGGTTCGTCAGGAGTATCCGCCAAGTACCGTCTTCGACGTGCCGTTCTACAACAACTTCGGCGATAACTATACAGTTCTAGCATTCGCCGATGGCTACGAACAGGCCGGTTTCACGCCCATCGCCTGCTCGCCCACCGTCCATCAGATGCTCGACATCATGCTGCTTAAGAAAACCGCCGGCTTCAACTTTGCTGCCGCGCAGTGGGACAGACTTGCGTCCACAAACCCCTTGCTATCCGGCATTCTCGCCCACGGCGCGGCGGACGATGCGGCTGCGCGCGAGCGGTACACCCAATTGATGGAAGATCGCCCGCCCGTCCTGGCGTGCCTGCTCAACATCACCACGGCCATGGCTGCCATCCAACTGCGGACCGGCAACCCTCTGCAGTATTTCAAGGAACTGATTTGGGACGACACCATGGCGCAGGACCGCTTTTACGGCTGGGCCGATCCCGCGCTTTACGACGAAGTGAAACTCGCCGCTTCCCACGGGGTCTTTTCCCGCGAGCTGGGCTTTGACCTCTTCCACGCCGGCGCCACCGACAGTTACAAGCAGATCCAGTTTGGCGAAGCCAATGTGCAACTCACGTTCCACGCCAACGACACCAAGTTGATCGATGGCATCACATGCATCCGCGTGGAGCCAGACATCGATTACTACAAAGACTTAGCCGCACATGCCCTGCTCGAAGTGGTGGCGAATGGCATTAGCGGAAGCCTGACCGATCCTCAGCAAGTGTATGTTCTACGGTGGATAGCCGGCCGCCACGCCGGCGTGGCGGAATTCAACCCGCCTTATGTAATCGCCTAAGAACCAGAGGAGGCAACATGCCGACTATCCAACTTACGGATCAATTCGGGCTCGACGTCGATGTCAAGACCGACATCTTGTCATCGCTGCAGAAATACGCTGCCAACTTATCCAAGCTCTCGCTTACGAACCTGAATCTCCGATCAATCGCCGACCTCACGCTGGCGAACCCATCCATTACCAGCCTCCACGCCGGCTTGAATTTCGATCAGCCGGTTAATATCGGTTCGGGAGGCGTGACCCTTCAGTTAAATGCCGGAGTCAGCGGGACCATGGATATCTACGTGCCTCCGCAGGGTGGCGGATGCCTGTTTGACTCCGACCCTTACGGCGATCCCATCTCAGTGGATGCTGCGGAGCGATACGTCTCGATTGCCTTCTGCGCCTCCGCCGGTCCCGACATCACTGCCACCATCAACCAGCTAACCTTCGGATTCCAGCCGGGCGTCAAAGTATCCATCGCCAATTACCAGAAGTTCGAAATGCAGCCGGAAGCGCCCACCATCCTCGAAGCCGTTCAGACCACGATCGCGGATTTCTGCATTCCGGGCGGTCCGGACGACCTTCGCGCGCTGCCCACCGATGCCATCATTACGCTGGAAGGCGTGGGCACCATCACTTTTAACGCCCAGGCGAACCTTTTCGCCGCCGCCAATCCGTTGGCAACTGTAAGTCTGCCGTCGCCGCTCCCCACGCTCGAGGTGTCGGCAGGCGGCTCAGTCATCGTCGCGGCCTGTTGCTCGGTTACCTGGGATTACCAGCTTCGCATTCGCAAACTGGATGCAGGCCTGATCAGCTTGGGCTTCTACCGTGAGAATGGGTCTGAGACCACAGTCTCAGTAAACCCAAGTGCCGGCATTTCGGCGGGAACCAGCAGCACCGATCTCTTCTCCAGCATCATCTCCGCCGTCAGCAAGAGCGCGGCCGCCGATTCCGGCGCCATCCAGGCGCTCGGGTTGCCGGATGACCAGTTGAACGCGATCGCGGAAGCAGTAAAGAACGCGGCGCAGCGGAAACTGGAGGTCTCGCTATTGGCTGCGCTGACAACCGGTGAGTCGCATGGCGCCGCCTTCCTATACGAGTTCGACCTTGCCGGGCTGGATACCGTTGGCAACGCCGCGCTGGCGGCCGCACTGCATGGCGACCTCTCCCGCCTAACCGGCGACTCCCTGCCCGCAGGCGTGCAGATGGTTCGGAGCATCGCGACGGATCTACAGCAAACCGGAATGACGTGGAAGGTCAACCTGCTGGGGATCTATAACTACAGTTCCGCCACCGAACTGGTGCGCGAGGGCACGGTTGCTTTTGAGCCCGTCACCGGGGACCTGGTCATCACCGACAAAGCTACCGCGCAACAGATCGCCGTCAGCGCCGTCAATTTTGGTGCGGACTCAGACAAGTTGCGGCATCTTCTGGCCGACAGCTTCTTGATAACCGCCGTGTATCGCGGGAGCAAGTCCTTGGTTTCTGCTCCGGAAATCGAATGCTCACATTCGTACTTCCAGTTGCAGGCTTCCACCAGCGCGGACGCGATGCGTACGGATTTGACCACCGCCACGGCTCTCGGCCTGCTGGATGCCGGCGCGCCGGAGACGCTGCTCGACGGCATAGAGGATTTCGGCCGGACCATGATCTACGCCGAGACTTCGTATAGCGCAGACACTACCCCGGCTTTGTTTCTGAACGGCGCCGATGCCAAACCACAGGCGGAATTCGAAAGTGCCGGGCGGGAAGCAATCCGCCTGCTGGTGCGCCCCGATGCCGCCGATGCTTTTCGTTTGCGTGGCGTCGGGGACGACCAACTGTGGGCCCAGATGCGCGCCGCCGGTCAATTCAACCTCACACCCCTGTTTCCCGACCTCACGCAAAGTCAGATTTTGACGATTGCGTCGGACTACTCTGTCATCGTCTGGTGGGCCGAGGCGATGAGCGCCTGCGCGAAGAGCGTGGCAGCCATGCACAGCCTGCTGGCGGCGGGTTCCGATCCGAGCTCCGCCCAATTCCTGGCATTGCGCGCGAACCTTGCGAAGACGCTGGCGGATGTTACCAGCAACACCAAGGAAGAATTCGGCCAGCCCTGGGGCCTGGTAGCCATGGACAGAGTTTCGGGCTGCCGGGCTTCGGCTAAAGTGCAGATAGCCGGGGCCCGTTTTGCATTTGCTCGCAGCAGCCAGGATGTACTCGCTGCCGCCGCCAGGTCTTCGGTGTGAGACAGAGGTGCTTCCACCGCTGATCGAGCGGTCATGGGTGACCTTCGCCGCCGGATTCTCTGCGAGGCCGGGTTATGCCCTTGACTTGCTGGTCACGCCGTCAAAGAAACTGGTGACTGCGTTGACCACGGAGTGTATGCCATCCGCTCCACCCGCCAGGAGTGCCGCCGAAAGTACCACATCGACACAGAGAAAGAACAGGTATTGCGCTCCATGCGTAAACACCGGGTCCTTGAGCTTGTTCGCATCGACAAATGGCCCAAGCGCGCGGACGCCAGCAATGCTCACCAGGACAGATAAGGTGAGCGAGACAGCAAACGCGTACCGTTGAGTATTCCCTCGGTACTCGTCGAGTGCGTTTGAGGCCGCCTTAAGTTCTGCGGCATTTTGGGCGTTCGCCGCAGGATCGGCAGGTCTGGCCTTAATGGCGGCCATGGCGTTCTCAAGCGTACTTGCTTCTGCATCGCGCCACGGGCTCACCAATATTTCCACCGCCCGCTCGATCACGGCCGCGGCAAAAGCAAGCGGCGCCAGTAAGCCGCTCAGGTCCGTTAGTTTAACCGTCAGCCCCAGGGCATCCCAGTTCAAAAACACGCGAAAGACGGTCGCGCCCAAAAGCGCGAGCGCAGCCGAAACGAATAAAGGCCAGTTTTTCCTGGCAAGGGACGCAGAAGGCATGGTAACTAAAACCTGGTAACGGTTTCCGAGATTGCTGCCTTGTCAACTTCACGCGGCGAAACCGGCGCCTTCAAAACCACAGATACAGGCTACCAACGGTTTGTCCGAAACATTATGTGCCTGATGTGTGGTTCGTGTCAATCAAATTGCGACGTATATCAGTCAAGGTAAGGTCGCCGAAGGCTATTGCTGCCGACTGCGCAGAAGCTGGCTTTTGCCTCGATCCTGCTGAGGGTCGCCGCATTGCCCGAAGTTCGCGTTACATTCAAACTAATGCCCATTCAGATCGGCGATATCCTCGGCGATTATCAGGTCACCGGCGTTTTGGGCCGCGGCGGCATGGGTAAGGTCTTCCGGGTGCGGAACCTTGTGTCGGACCGCGAGGAAGCGATGAAAGTCGTCCTCCCCGATCTCGATGAAAACGCTGAGCTTGCCGACCGCTTTCTGCGTGAGATCAAAGTTCACGCCAGCCTGCAACATCCTAAGATCGCATTTCTCCATACGGCCCTGCGCATCGAGGGCCGCCTGGTGATGATCATGGAGCTGGTCGAAGGCGTCAGTTTGGAAGAAACGCTCCGCCGCGGGCCGCTCGAGGTCCCAGTAGCCGTCAACTACACGAACCAGATTCTGGCAGCCCTGGCGTTCGCGCACGAACGCGGCGTAATTCACCGCGATATCAAGCCGGCCAACATTCTGATTGCCGCCGGCGGCGTCGTCAAGCTCACCGATTTCGGGATCGCCCGTCCAAGCGGCGCGTCCCGCTTGACCAGCACCGGCCTCGCCGTTGGGACCCTGGCCTACATGTCGCCCGAGCAGATCCGCTCCGGCCAGATCGATGCCCGTTCCGATATCTACTCGCTGGGCATCATGTTTTACGAAATGGTCACCGGCCGCCGCCCCATTTTGGCGGATACCGAGCACGCCATGATGAACGCGCAACTGAATGTCATGCCGCCCGATCCCGCCACGGTGAATCCGAAGGTGCCCGAGGCCCTCTCCGCGGCAATCATGCGCGCGCTCGCCAAAGAGCCTGGCTCGCGCTTCCAGACCGCGCTCGAATTCCAGGCTGCGCTCCAGGGTCCCGGCCGCATTGGCGTTGAGTCATCCGTCACTCCCGCCGCGACGGCCATTCCGGCGCCGGAGTTGGCGGAACTGGAAGGGCGCCTCTCCCGCGCCATCGGCCCCATCGCCGGCCGCCTGGTAGCCACTGCCGCCCGCCGCTACGCCACGATCTCCGAAATCCGGCAGGCGCTCGCCGCGGAGATCGAAGATCCGAAGGAGCGCGCAGCCTTTCTCAAAACCGCTCCCGGCGTCAAGACTGATCCCGCCGTCACCGCCGCCACCGATGCGAGTGGCCACATCCAGCCCGGCGCCTTCGATCCCGCCGCGCTCGAGCGCCTCGCGCACGAACTCGCCCCGCACCTCGGCCCTATTGCAAAGCTGGTGGTCACTCGCGCGGCCCGCTCGGTTCGCAGCCCCGAGGAATTGCAGAACGCGCTGGCCGCCGAGATCCCATCCGTGGCCGACCGCCAGCGCTTCCTCGCCGCCATCCGTTCAGTCCTCTAGGCCACGCCGCGGCGAGCGCTCCGTTCCCGGCTGCAAGGCGTTACCGGACGTTTCCCGCAATGGCACGAAATCCCGAGATTCAAGAACCCAGCATCTTCAGCGCCCGGTCCAGGCTGCGCCGCATCCGGTTGAACGATCCCGCCAGGACGGCGATTTCGTCGTTGCCGCGTGCCGGCAGTTCCGGCATGTCCACCTGTCCGGTGCTGATCTGGTCCGCCATCGTCGAAAGTCGGCGCAGGGGCCGAACCACCGCGAAGAGCAACAGGAGGTCCAGTAAAATGAGGCTCGCCAGAAACACCGCGGCCAGACAGCCCACCAGCGTCTGAAACGCCTGGTTTGCCATCCGTATCGGAAGCGACATCGGCACCGAGACAATCTGCGCACCCACGATTTCGTGCAACTGCCAGCCGAATCCGTTGTCCGGTCCGTAGCGCCGAATCATCGAGGCAGGCGCTGCGCGCGGCACGCTGTGGCATTCCATGCACGGCGGGCCGGCCTGTATCGGCCGTGCCATGTAAAGCGAGCGCCCGGTAGGCGTGTCCCGCTCGCCCACCAGTTCTTTCGGCCCGCCGGGGTGGTTGCGAAACGCGTTGATGATGTCCGCCTCCCAATCCACCGCGCGGTCGCGCGGATTCGTTGGGTTCAGCACCGCCTCTTTGTAGGCGTAGTCCGGATAGGTGGCTCGCAGTTCGTCGAAATTCTCCGTGGCCGCGAATGCAGGAACCGTCTGCGGCAGGAACGACCGCTGGTGTTCCGCCTGGTTTACCAGCAGCGGCTTGATCTCCTTGGTGGTGTAATCGCGCGCCGATTGCATCGCCTCAATCATCAGCCGCGCCTGGCGCAACACTTCCGCCCGCGCGTTGTTTTGGAGAAAGTGGTGCGAGACCACCGCGGCAACAGCCAGCCCCGCGCCCAGCACGAGTCCCAGAATCAAGTTGAATTTCGCCAGCAGTTTCATTTGGTTCTCGGTGTCGAAGCCATAACAGGCTTCACCATTATCGTACGGGAATGCGTCACGGAAATCGGAGGGAGTGGCAGGCCAGGCGATCAAGCCCGGCGTCCGAAACACGGGTCCGGATGACCTGCATTGGTGCGCTGGCGGCGGGTGGATTCTTCACCGGCAACATTGTCGGCACCCGCTTCTGGCAAACCGCCTTACTGAAACAGTAGCGGAGCGAATTCCTCCAGGTAATTCCGCCAGTTGATCCAGGTGTGGGCGCCCGGGCTCTCCTGAAAAACAGGCGAAAACCCGTGCTGCTTCAAAGCATCCACCGTCGCCTTCGTGGTGGAGATCAGGAAGTCGTTTTTCCCGGTGCTGAACCAGAGCACTTTCAGGCCGGGCTTCAGCGCGGCATTGTCCAGCATGGCCGCATGTTGCTCAATCCATTCGGGCGAGGGGCCCGGCGCAGGCGCTGGTGATCCGGGAGCGGGCCGCCGCATGTTGAACACCCCTGAGCTGAATACGCCCAGATACGCGAACTGGTCCAGGTGGGAAGATCCGATATTCAGTGTCTGTCCACCGCCCATGGAGAGTCCGGCCATGGCCCGATGGGCGCGATCGGTGAGCACCCGGTAATGCGACTCCACATACGGCATGATGTCGGTCACGAAATCCTCGGCGAACTCATCGCGCGGCGCAGGCTCCCCGGCTCGCGGCATGGTGAAGGTCATTGACGTATGGCCGGCAGGCATGACGATCACCATGGGCTTCGCCTTGTGCGCCGCGATCAGGTTGTCCATGATGAATCCGGCCCGGCCCACCGACGTCCACGAGTCGTCACAATCCATCGCGCCATGCAGCAGATAGAACACCGGATACTTGTCGCTGCCGTTTTCATAGCCAGGCGGTGTGTAAATGTGCATCCGCCGGTTCCTGCCTAACGCGGTGGAATAGTACGTAACCGATGCCACCGCGCCGTGAGGAACTCTCAGAGTGTCCATGAACTCGGCACCCGGAACATAGACCAGGCTCCACGCGTCCGCGTTCGACTCGCTCACCACCGGGTTATTCGGGTCCATCGTCCTCACGCCGTCCACCACGAACGTGTACCGGTACGCGCCCGGATCGATAGGCCCGATGGCCGCCTCCCAAACTCCGTTGTCGCCTTTGCTGAACGTCGCGGTAGAGTTTTCCAGCCCGGCCATGTCGCTGGCAGACAGTGTGACGCTCTTCGCCTGCTCTGCCAAAATTCGGAAGACGATGTGCCGGTCCGGCATGACTTCCGGCGAAACCACGCTCGGGCCCTGCGGCCCAAAGGCACGCGGCGCGGGAGGCGGCGCCGCGGGTGCAGGCGCATTCTGGGCCCGTCCGAACGGAGCGAGCAGCGCTCCCGTCAGCAGGACGGTCGCGAAAAACGTGATGGAGTTCTGTTGTTCAGGCATAGATTTACTTCATTATTATGCGCGATGTTGCCGGCCCGATCCAGACGACTACCGTGTAGCAGGCGTATGCGGTCGTGTAGGCCTTTCACCGAGGCGGCATGCGACGCTTTCGAGCCAGGCTCACGCCAATCGTGCTTACAATGGCCTATGTTCAACCGGCGCGAACTTCTCAAGTCCTTCTCGCTTGTCGCGGCGTTGCCCGCGGCCAGGCTGGCAGCGCGGCAACTCCAGGTGATCGGCGCACAGCTCTACACGGTTCGAAACGTGCTTCCCCAAAAACCCGCTGAGACGCTGCACGCCATCGAAACCATCGGCTTCCAGGAGATCGAGCCGACTTACGGCGGCCTCGACCAGCTCTGGCCGGCCATCCAGGCTACTCACTTGAAGGCGGTGAGTGTCCACCTGGACAATACCTTGATGAACCATGGCAAGGAAGACCAACTGGCGCAGGTTGTCGACCAGGTGAAGAAATGGGGCTTCGCCTACGCCGTCTTTCCCTACCTGCCGCCGGCCGAGCGCGGCGGTCTCGATAAGTTCCGCGCGCTTGCCGACAAGCTGAACCGGGCCGGCGAGAAGTGCCGCACCGCAGGCCTCGGCTTCTGCTATCACAACCACGCTTTCGAGTTTGAGCCGATGGAGGGCACCACCGGGTTCGAGGTGATGATGGACCGCCTCGACCGGAACCTTTGCGGGTTCGAAGTGGACTGCTTCTGGGTGAGCGTCGCCGGCCACGATCCGGCGGCGTTGTTGCAGAAACTTTCCGGCCGCGTGCCGTTGCTGCACCTAAAGGACAAAGCGCCCGGCACGCCCGTGATGTTCAAGGAATCGGTGGACCGCAGCGCCTTCAAGGAAGTTGGCAGTGGAGTAATCGACTGGCCGGCCGTCTTGCGCGCAGCCGCATCGGCCAGCGTCCAGCATTATTTTGTGGAGCAGGACCAGACTCCGGGCGACCCGGTGGACAGCCTGCGGCAAAGCTTTGGGTACCTGTCAAAGCTGGAGTATTGAGTGGCCTCCGTCGCAAAACGGGTCACTCCGTGCACAGGTGGCGGGCTTTCTGGAGAAGATCCGCTAGGCTTTCGGGTCGTAGCGGCGGACACGGGAGCGGTTCGAATTCCGGTGTTCCCGGCTACAACGCACAAATCCGCCCCTCCCATGGTGTACCACTAGCAACGACGGCGCTTTTGCGCCGGAAGTAAGTGCAACGCCTGCGGCGGGCGCCATCGCCTGCCTGCCGGCATTCCTTCAGACTTCAGCGGCTCTCAGGCATGCCGTTCGTGGTGCTTCGCCTGGTGCGGCCGGAAGAGCAGTATTCCTCCAATGCCCCATACCACCAGGAACACGAACACTACTCCGGTGATCAGCTCGCTTACGGGGTTGACCAGGGACGGCGGCGTGGGCGCCAAACCGATCGCCAGCGCCACCGCGATTGCCAGGAGGTGCCAGTACCACCGGAAGGTGCCAAGATGATGCAGCAGCCAAGCGGGAACCACGACTGCTACCGCGAAAGCCAGGACAGCCCACATGCTGGACATGAGTAGCCTCCTGCCGGTATTGTAGCCCCAAACGGCCGGCCTGAGAATCCGGGGCACCCGGCAAACCCATTTACGGCCATGCGCTCTCGATGCCGTGCGAGAAGTGTGCAGAGCACCGGGCGCGGTCGGCACTTCTGGCTTGTGCGGCTAAACCGGGCCGGCGGCCTGCCCGGCTTGCGAGCGGTTCACGATCTCGTCGGCCAGCTTGTGCGGTTCGTCCACGTTGACCAGCGTCAGCCGGCTGGCTTCGCCGGCGGTTTCGATGGATAGATTGCCCACGTTAAACACGCGCTGCACCAGGCGTTGCTCCACGCGCACATCCTGGACTTTGGCAAGCTGAATGGTGCGCGTGGATTTGGAGGCGAGCCCGGTTTCGTAACGCAGCCGGTCCCCCGTCACCACCGTCCGCGTGGCTTGCCGGCGCACCCAGCGCGCAGCCGGCCACAGCAATACCAGCGGTGGAAGGATCATTACCCAGTGGTGGGGAAACTGGTCCTCCCACAAAGCCAGGTAGGCGATTTCCAAGCCGAGAAACACGATGGCGGCGGCGATGGCGCCTGCCTTCAGGAACTTCGCGGTGGGACGAATGATAATATCAGCCACGGATGTGTGCTCCCCGAGCGATCATTGTAGCGCGCCCGAGTTCGCAAAGCGGCACGCCGGGGAACCAAGGCTAGGGAGCTGATGTTGCGCACCCGTAAACGAAATTGCGCCTCAATCGTCCAGTACAGAAGGGCCTCTCGCGGTTAGAGCGCCCGCGTCCCAAGCGGAGGAGATTTCCAGCATGTTGAAAGCCCTAATCCGAATCGGTTTGGTGGTACTGCCGGCGGCCGCTGTCGTGGCGCAAACCGCCTCGGACAAGCTGACGTTTGAGGTGGCTTCCGTGAAGCCGGCCGCGCCGCCAACGCCCGGCAGGATGATGATAATGATGCGCGGCGGGCCTGGGACCGACGATCCGGGACGGGCAACGTTTTCGAATGTGACGCAGCGGCTGCTGCTGGCCAAAGCCTACGGCGCGCAGGACTACCAGATTTCCGGCCCCCCCTGGCTCGACACCGAGCGGTATGAGATCGCTGTCAAAGTGCCGAAAGGCGCCACCAAGGAGCAGTTTATGGTGATGCTGCAAAACCTGCTGGCGGACCGCTTCAAGCTGACCCTCCATCATGAAACCAAAGAGCTGCCCTTATACGCGCTGGTGGTGGCGAAGAACGGGCCGAAGCTGAAGGAATCGGCGCCGCCGCCGGCGCCTGATGGTACGGCGCCCAAGGATGGCGCTGGGGCCGGGTACGGCGGCCCGCCTCCGGGTGCCGGCTTCGGTCCGCCGCCAGGCCCGCCTCCCGGCGATGGCGGCATGCCTCGCCCGC
This sequence comes from Bryobacteraceae bacterium, assembly GCA_049698695.1. Lineage (GTDB taxonomy): Bacteria > Acidobacteriota > Terriglobia > Bryobacterales > Bryobacteraceae > Bog-375. The sequence continues at coordinate 59,386 of JBAVYH010000108.1, forward strand.
AAATGGGCAAAGATGGTTTTCCCGGGCTGCCGCCGGGCGCGGGGCGCGGTGGTGTGATCATGATGATAATGCCGGGGCGCGCCCGTATGATCGGCAATGGCCAGCCCATTTCCAAACTTGCCGATGCCTTGGCCCGCCAGTTGGGCCGTCCGGTAACGGATAAGACCGGGCTGACCGGCACGTACGATTTCACCCTGGACTTCGACCCGGAGGGCTCGATGGGAGGACGCGGCGGCATGATGATGAGAATGCCCGGCGGTCCGCCGCCGGGAGGTGGTGGGGACGGACCAGCCGCGAATCCCCCGGAGAGTGAAGCTGCGGGCCTCTTCACCGCATTGCAGGAGCAACTCGGGCTGAAGCTAGAACAGAAAAAAGGCCCGCTCGATATGCTGGTCGTCGATCATTCCGAAAAAACCCCGGTGGAGAATTGAGCGGGCACTTAAGCAACATCCGCGGAGACCCTCGACTATGCTAGTTTCGTAGAAGGAATGCGACTTTTTCGAGCACTGAGGATCGGTGTGACGATTGCCGCCCTATGTCTCGGCGCGCAAGGCCAAAATCCGCCAGGCCAAAGCCCTCCCGCCAAGGCCCCGCAGATCGAAATCAGGGGTCTCCCGCCCAGATCGACTCCGGCCGATTATCCGGACCGGGAGCAGGCAGGCCAGGTGACGATTGCGGCCGAGTTCCAGGGACACGCGATCCCCACAGAGCAAGGGAACCTGACTACGGAAGACTACGTGGTGGTCGAAATGGGGTTGTACGGCCCGCCGGGTGCGCGGCTCACGCTCTCCCCCGACGAGTTTGCGCTGCGCATTAACGGGAAGAAGGAGCTGCCCAGCCAGCCATTCGGGGTGGTGCTGGGGAACGTCAAAGATCCCGAGTGGGTGCCACCTGAGCCGCCGAAGCCGAAGGCGAAGAATCTCAACATTGGCGGCGACGAGGAGGAACAGCAACCGCGAGGTGAGGCCAAAGAGCCGCCGTTTCCAATCAAGGTTCCGCTGGAGATACAGCGCGCGTTGAATCTGCGCGTTCAAAAAGCCGCTCTCCCGGAAGGCGACCGCGCTCTTCCCGTGGCAGGGCTGATTTTCTTCCAGTACGGCGGCAAGATCCAGAAGATCCACACGATCGAGCTGATTTACAGCGGCTCCGCGGGAAAAGCCACCCTCACGCTCGAGCCGTAGAGAACTTGGCGTCGACAGGTCGACGGCGAATCACGCAGCGCTTGACGGGCGTCGCGCGCATCCTATGAATCCAAAACGCGCGATCATCATCGGAGCGGGTCCCGCCGGCTTGACGGCGGCTTACGAGTTGCTCAGCCGCACCTCGATCAAACCGATCGTGCTGGAGAAGAGCGGCTGCGTCGGCGGCATTTGCCGCACCGTCAACTACAAGGGGAACCGGATGGACATGGGCGGCCACCGCTTCTTCTCGAAGTCGGATCGCGTGATGGAGTGGTGGCTGCGCATGCTTCCTTTGCAGGCCACGACGACTAATTCCGCGGCCATCCGGTACCACGGGAGCGAACGCACGATTCCCGCCAGTGCCGCCGGCCCGGACCCAGCCACCGAGGACCGAGTAATGCTGCTGCGGCGCCGCAAATCCCGCTGCTACTATCTGCGCCGCTTCTTCGACTATCCGATTACGCTGAGCAGGGACACGTTGATTAAACTAGGCATGTGGCGTGCCTGTAGGATCGGCGTAAGCTACCTCCGCAGCGTAGTATTCCCGCTTAAGCAGGAGACAACGCTGGAGCAGTTCTTCATTAATCGGTTCGGCGCGGAGCTCTACAAGACATTCTTCAAGTCTTACACCGAGAAAGTGTGGGGTGTCCCCTGCGACCAGATTAGCGCGGAATGGGGCGCCCAACGCATGAAGGGCCTGTCCATCCGGGCGGCCTTGGGGCACGCCGTGAAAAAGGCGCTCCGCATCGGCGACGGCGGCCTGGCGCAAAAGGGAACGCAGACTTCGCTGATTGAGCGGTTTCTATATCCGAAGTTCGGCCCCGGACAGATGTGGGAAGAGGTGGCTCGCCGTGTGCTTGAAATGGGCGGCCAGATTCTGACGGGATATAGTTGCGACCGGCTGACCACGGAAGGCTGGAGGATCAAGTCGATCGAGGCCAGCAGCGTGACAACGGGGATGAAGGCGGCATTCGAGGGCGATTACTTCTTCTCGACTGCGCCGATCCAGGAACTGATGCGTTCTTTAGACGTGCCGCCGCCGGCCAAAGTGCTGGAAGTGTCCGATGGCTTGATTTACCGAGACTTCGTGACGGTCGGCCTGCTGGTACGCTCGCTCAAGATTCATGAGGGCTCGGAGCAGAGTAAGAAGCTGATTAGCGACAACTGGATTTACATTCAAGAGCCGGGTGTGCGCCTCGGCCGGCTCCAGATTTTCAATAACTGGAGTCCGTTCCTGGTGGCCGATCCGTCTCAAGTCTGGCTGGGGCTCGAATACTTCTGCAACACGTCGGACGAGATCTGGAACCTGCCCGATGAGCAGATGGCCACGATGGCGAAGGAAGAACTCTCGAGGATCGGCATCATCGACACCGCCGAAGTGGTCGATTCGACTGTCCTGCGCATGGAAAAAGCCTACCCCGCTTACTTTGGCACCTACCATCGGTTTGGCGAGATCCGGGAGCACATGGACCATTACGACAACCTGTTCCTGATCGGCCGCAACGGCATGCACCGTTACAACAACCAGGACCATTCGATGCTCACCGCGATGATCGCCGTGGATAATATCATCGCAGGCGACACAAACAAGAGTAAGCTGTGGGAAGTGAATACGGAGATGGAGTACAACGAGTGAGCTGAGGTTCGCGCTGTTTTGCGTTCCGGGTTCATCCCGTGGTGCTCCGCAACTTGTTAGAATCCGAGTTACTCAGTAGTTGGAGGATCGATGAGAAACATACTCCTTACACTGTTGCTTTCCGTTCTTGCGCGGCCAGTGCTCGCTCAAGGCGCCCCGCCACAGGTCACACCTGACCAAACCTACTCGGTGGAGTATTATTACAAGGTGCAGTGGGGGCATCAGCAGGAATTCCTGCAGCTCTTCCTGAAGAATCACTACCCGTTGCTCCAGAAGATCGTCGAGAGCGGCCGCATGATCTCGGTGAAGATTGAGACGCCTGCCAACCACATGACCGAGGATGCGCGCTGGGACTACCGGGTTACGATCCGGTTCAAAAACTCGACTGTGGCGACAACCGCTAATCCCGACGAAGAGCGCCTGATCAAGCAACTCTGGCCTGATCAGGACGCTTACCAACGCGAAGAACGACGGCGGTTCGAGATTCTGCTGGCACACTGGGACCTTCCGGTGACCGATATCACACCCTCGAGGAAGTAGCTCAACGGAACGCTGATCACCGAGGATTCGTGCGCCGGAGCTATTGGCTACTCCCGCAACTCCACGATGGTGGCTCCGGCGCCGCCTTCCTGCTGTGGCGCCGGGTAGAACTTCGCCACGTGCGGATGGTCGCTGAGCAGCTCCTGAATGGTCTTGCGCAGCACTCCCATGCCGTGGCCGTGCACGATCCGCACCCGGGACGCGGTGGCCATCACGGCCCGGTCCAGGAATTCGTCCACCGCATCGCGCGCTTCCTCGGCGTGGCGGCCGATCACGTTGATTTCCTGGTACGCCGGCGTCAACTGCGGAGCCGGCTTGTAGGTCACCCCTTGCGGCAGCTTGCCCGCCGCGCCGCCGGTCTCCGGCAGCACCTCGATCACGTCGTCGCGCGAAACCTGCAAGCGCAGAAATCCGGCCTCCACTTCGATGCGGTCGTTTGCCAGAAACCGCGTCACGCGGGCCGGTTCCCGCACGTCCTTCAGCCGCACGCGCGCGCCCTCGGCGATGCGCAGCGGTTGGATGCGGTCCTGCCGTGAGTCATCCTCGGTGGCCAGCACGGTGGTTTCGAAATCTTCGCGCAGTTCGCGCTTGGCTTTGGCCACCCGCCGCTGCGCGTCCTGCTCGGCCTTGCGGCGGTCGCCCGCTTGCGCGATCTTCTCGATTGTCTCGCGCGCGTGCTCTTCAAAACGGGCCAGCGCCTCTTCGGTGCGGCGCTCCAGTTCCTTCAGCTTGACGGTCTCACGCCGTTCCCACTCGCGAGCTATCTCTTTTTCATTGCGCTCCTGGGCCGCCAGTTTCTCGCGCAGGCTTTGTTCCAGAGCCTGAGTTTCCTGCACCCGGCGATCCAACTCGCTCAGGAATCGCGTCACGTCGCGCTCGCGATCGCTCAGCGCCAGCCGCGCGCGCCGGATGATGTCTTCCGGCATGCCGAGGCGCGCGGCGATTTCCAGGCCCGCCGACTTGCCGGGCAGCCCCAGTTGCAGATGGAACGTCGGCTCGAAGGTGTTTTCGTCGAACCCCATGGAGCCGTTGACGACGCCTTCCGTCGATGCGCCGTAGATCTTGAGCGCCATCAGATGGGTGGAAACCAACGTGAACGCGCCGGCAGCGCGGAAATGGTCCACCACCGCCACGCCCAGCGCGCCGCCTTCCTCCGGATCGGTCGCTGCGCCCAGCTCGTCGAGCAGCACCAGCGTGCCGGGCGTTACATCCAGCGCCATTTCGCGGATGTTCGACACGTGCGCCGAAAACGTGCTGAGGCTCTCCTGGATCGACTGGTAATCGCCAATATCGGCCAGCACCTGGTTGAACAACGGGAATTCGGCTTCGGCGGCGGGCACCGGCAGCGCGGCTTGCGCCATCAGGCTGAGCAGTCCAACGGTTTTGAGCGCTACCGTTTTGCCGCCCGTGTTGGGACCGCTGATGAGCAGCGTGCGGCGCTCCCGCGCCAGTTCCAGGGTGATCGGCACGGACTTACGCTGGTGGCGCCGGAGCACGTCTTCGAGCAGCGGATGGCGCGCCTCGCGCAGCAACAGTCGCTCACCGAAGCGTGGAATGGTGCAATCGAACTCGATGGCGAAACGCGCCTTGGCGAAGACCAGATCGAGTTCCGCCATTACCGCCAGCGTCTGCCGGATGGAATCGGCGTGGCCGCGCAGCCGGTCCGTCATCTCGAGCAGGATGCGGTGCACCTCGCGGGCTTCCTCTTCGGCGAGCCGCACCAGCTCGTTGTTGAGGTCGATGGTCTCGAGCGGCTCGACGAACAGCGTGTGGCCGCTCGAGCTGGCGCCGTGAATCACCCCGTCCAGCTTGCGGCGCTGCCCCGCGATCACCGGCACCACGAAGCGCTCATTACGGATGGTGACGAACTCTTCCTGGAGGATGCCTTCCTCGCGGTGCGCCTTGAGAAAGCGCTCGAGCGATTCCTGAATCGCTTTCTTCTGCCGCTCCATATCGCGGCGCAGCCGCGCCAGCGCAACACTGGCGTGGTCGGCCACCGTGCCGTCGGGCTGGATCTTGCCTTCCAGGTCCTGGAGGAGGGCGCGAAAATCGCCGATCGATTGCCCGCGCAGCCCCAAGCGCGGAAAGCGGCCGGCGGCGGCGGTGAGCACGGACTTGGCGTCCGCCGCGCGATCGAGCAGCGAAAACAGGTCGAAGATCTCTTTGGGCTCGAGGCCAGCGCCTTCGATGTGCAGTTTCTGCGCCGCCGGCTCCACGTCCGCCAGGCCGCCGAAGTCGATGCGGATGGCCGCGCCGCGGGTGGCCTGCTGCGGGCGCGCCGCGGAGCGCACGTATTCGATGGCTTCTCCGGCTTCGGCCAGGTCCTCGATCAGCCGCTCGCGGCCGCCGTGAGGTTCGACCTTCTCCAGTTCGCGACGTCCCATCGGGCTCGCCACGTAACGGCCCACGAGTTGGCGCAGGAGTTCGAATTCAAGCACGTCGGCGCTGGTTTTCAAGAGTGGAATCCTTGCCTTGTAGGGTTATCCCCTGCTTGGCCGGGCATACCCGGCTCTTAACTCTTTGAATGCCCTTTCAATCACTGCCAGCGTGCCTTCCGTGATTTCCAATTCCTTCAGGTCGCGCTGCCGTACCCATTCCACGCGGCAGACATCGTCGCCTGCGCGAAGGACGCCGCCCGTCACGCGGCAGATGTAATCGATCAATACGTAATGATATTCCGGCGCGCCGCGCGAATCGCGTATGATGCGCTCGAATATCTCGAAGACCTTCACCGGCTTCACTTCCAGGCCGGTCTCCTCGCGCACTTCGCGGCGAACAGCGGCGTCGAGCGACTCTCCCGTTTCCAGCGCGCCGCCGGGCAACGACCAGGCGCCCTTCAGCGGCTGCTTGCCCCGCTGCGCCATCAGAATGCGGCCGCGGCGGAAAATCAGCGCACCAACCCCGATCAGCGGCCACTTGGGATAGCGGCGGTCGTCGGTCTTTTTCGAGCTAGCGCCGCTCATCGAAACCCGCTCCCTTGAGCAGCACGCGGACGCGATACACCTTGTGCCGGGCGGTGATGAACAACGATTGGCCGTCGGCTTCACCGAAGGCGCAGTTGGAAGGTGGCTCGCTCACCGGGATCGTATCGAGCAACCGGCCCTCGGCGGTATACACTGCAATCCCGCGCGCGGCTACGTATAGATTACCCTTCTCATCTACGCGAATGCCGTCGGGCACGGCGCCGGTGTTCTCGACCAGCGTGCGCTGTTTTGTGGGCTGGCCATTGTGATCCAGGTCAAACGCCAGAATGCTGCGGTCGTCCGAATCCGAAACGTACAACACGCGGCCATTAGGAGAAAGCGCAATGCCGTTGGGCCTGCCGTCACGCCTGGCGACGATTTCTAGCGGCCCTTTCGCCGGGATGTGGTACACGCCGCAAAAATCCAGTTCGCGACGATCGATCTGGCTGCCGAAGGCAGGGTCGGTGAAGTAGGCGTGGCCACTGCGGCCCACTACGATATCGTTTGGCGCGTTCAAGCGCTTGCCTTCCCAGCGATCGGCCAGCACCTCGATGGCACCGTGCTTGTCCGTGCGGGTCACCCGCCGGGCCCTGGTTTCGCAGGTGTACAGGCGGCCTTGGCTGTCGAACGCGTTGCCGGCCGGCCCCTGCACGTTTTCCCGATAGACCGCGGGAGGCTGGCCCGGAACCCACTTGAGCAACTGGTCCGCCGGCGTATCGCTGAAAATCAGGAAGCCGTCCTTGGACCAGGCGGGGCCGTCGGCGTAGGTGTAACCCTCCGCCAGCACCTCCACCTGGAAGCGGGTCGAATCCTGCGCCAAAAGGAGTTGCGCGACAACAGAAGCCAGCGCGCTCCAATGCGCGAGGGGTTTCATCCTCCGCCTCCGGCGATGTTCATTTACCGCCTTTGGCGGCGCTCATTTGCCGCTCTTGGAGACGGTGATGTTGTTGATCACCTGCTTGACGCCGTTCACCTTCTTCGCCAGCTTGCCCGCCCGGTCCTTCTGCCTTTCCGTCTCGGCCGGACCAGTGAGGGTCACCACGCCTTGCTTGACGTCCACCTTGAAAGCCCCGCCCTTGGCGATCGGATCGCCGGTGAGCTTGATGCTCACCTGATCGAAGATCACATCGTCGCTCACCGGTTTGTCGGCGGCCAGGCAGACGCCGGCCAGCAGTATTAAAGCCATCGAAAATGCGAATAGTTTAAGCATCGTCGTCTCCGGCCATTGTACGCCAGTCGAGTGCATTTAAGAATGCAGCCTTCTCGCGCCATCCCGGCTGCACGCGCACGTGCAGGTCGAGGTAGATCTTCACACCGAACAGCCGCTCCATCTCCTGCCGCGCCAGCGTGCCGATTCTCTTCAGCATGGCGCCCTTGGTCCCGATGACAATGGCCTTTTGCCCGTCCCTCTCCACGCGGATGGTGGCGTAGATGCGGGTGAGCCGCCCGGTCTCTTCCCACTGATCGACGATCACCGCAACCGAATGCGGCACCTCTTGCCGGGTGGCCTCGAGAATCTTCTCGCGGATCAACTCGGCGGCCAGAAAACGCTCCGGCTGGTCGGTGACATGGTCCTCGGGAAAATACGCCGGGCCTTCGGGCAGGTGTTGCAAAATTACTTTCTTTAACTCATCGAGGCCCTGGCGCCTGGTGGCCGAGACCGGCACGTAATCGGCGAACTCGAAGGCGGCGCGGTACTGGTCGATCATCGGCAGCAGCAGCGCCTTGTCCTTCACCAGGTCGATCTTGTTGAGCACCAGCACGACTGGCGCCTGGCTTTTGCGGGCCAGGTCGATCGCCTGGCGGTCTTCCTTATTGAAAGTGCGCGCCGCGTCGGCCAGCAGCAGGAGCAGGTCGCGCTCCTCCACCGCGGCCCGCACCGCATCCATCAGGCGCTTGTTCAGCGGCGTATCGGCGCGGTGAATGCCGGGCGTGTCGAGGAACACAATTTGCGCGCCGGGCATGGTCAGCACTCCCTGAATCGAAGTGCGCGTGGTCTGCGGCTTGTCGGCGACAATCGCCACCTTCTGGCCCACCAGGGCGTTGAGCAGCGTCGATTTGCCGGTGTTGGGCCGCCCGATCAGGGAAACGAATCCGGACCGGAACGGGTCACTCATGCGTCACCGCCTGCGATTTGCTGATGCGGACCTGCTCGACCCGCCACTCGTCGGAGGCCAGCACCTCCACACGAATGCCATCGCGGTCTACCAACTCGCCGGCCTTCGGCACTCGCCCAAGCCACTCGCTGACCAGGCCGCCCACCGTAGTAGATTCGACGTCCTCCTCGCGGTGGAACGATTCGAACAGGTCGGCCACGCGGTCGAGATCGAAATTGCCGGCTACGATGAAGCCGCCGTGCCCGTCTTCGAGCACGTCCGTGCTCGGCTCGTGCTCGTCGCGTATCTCGCCGATGATCACTTCGAGCAGATCCTCCATGGTCGCCAGGCCCGCGGTGTTGCCGTACTCGTCGACCACGATCACCATGTGGGTGTTCTCCTGCTGCATGTGGCGCATCAGGTCGCTCACCGGCTTGGTCTCCGGCACGAACGGAATGGGGCGCACCAGTTCCCGCACCAGGCGCTTGGCACGCTCGTCCTCTTCCAGTTCGAACATATCGCGCACGTGCACGAAGCCGGTGATCTGGTCGATGTTCTTTTCGAAAACGGGGATGCGCGAGTACTGTTCGTGGATCACCAGTTGGCGGAGTTCCTCGAGGGTGGCATCGGCCGAGATGGCGATGATCCTGGGCCGAGGCGTCATCACTTCACGCACCACCTTGTCGCCGAACTCGACCACGGACTGAATCAGCTTGCGGTCCTGCTCCTCGATCAATCCTTCTTCCTGGCCGGCGGAAATCAGCGCCTCAATATTCTCTGCCGGGGTGGGCTGCTCCTCGTCGGTCTGGGAATCGTCCGCCAGGTCGATCAGCGATTGGAAGAAGCCCAGCAGCGCCACGCACGGCCGCGCCACCCAGGCGAGGCCGCGCAGCAGCGAGACGAGCGGCAGAAGCCAGCGGCCGGCAGTGCGGCGGTAGAGCAGTTGCGGCAGCGCGTAAGCGACGGCCATCATCACCAGCCAGACGGCCAGCACCGCCTGCCAGAAGACGGCCGCATTCCACGGCTCGCCGTCGGCGAACCACGCGAAATAGAAGATGCCGAGCAGCACCAGCAGAGTGTGTTTGACGATCGAAAAAGCGGCCGAACCGTCTTCGGTTTTCAGGCCGATTTTGTCTTCCAGCGTATCTTTGAAGAATTTGAGCGCTGGCAGGTCGCGTGTACGAAGCCGCATGCTCTCGAGATAGAGAAGCTGCACGAACGTCACCAGCCCCAGTACAGGGGTGGCGACGAGCGCCGCGAGAATCACCGCCAGGATCACGGCCACACCCGCTCGATCAGGCCTGCCGGCAGTCCGAGGCGCACCCGCCAGCGTTTCTCCGCGCGCGCCATCCGCCCGCCGTCGCTCGAGTGATCCTCTCCCAAAAGGTGCAGCAGGCCGTGCAACATCAGGATGCGGATCTCCTGCTCGGTCGAATGTCCGAACCGCCGGGCTTGCGAGCGGGCGCGCGCCAGCGAAATGGCGATGTCGCCGGCGCGGGGTGAGATAGGCGATCGGTTCTTGTCGCCTGTCGTCCGCGTGCGCGTCTGAATATCGCCGGCGGGAAACGACAGCACGTCGGTGGTCGAGTCCTTGCCGCGAAACTCGCGGTTCAGGTGGCGCATGTGGGCATCTCCGGTGATAAGGCAGTCGAACGCGCGGCCGCGCGCAACCTGGGCCTGCAGTTTGTGCGCGAATCGGAGCAAGCTGCCCGCGCGCACCCCGGTTTGCCGGCTTGAGAAAGTAACTGTACTGCCTTCGGAAGCGGACATGGGGGCGCTCAGGCGCGTGGCGCGGTCTCGCCGGGAGTATGCTCGACCGGCGCGGCCTCTGCGGCCGGCGCGCTTTCTGCGGCAGGCGCGGCCTCGGCGCTGGGTTCGGAAAGCTTCAAAGTGAGTTGCCGGCCGGCGCCGATGGTCTCGTTGTAGCGCTCGTAGGCCCTGACGATGCGCTGCACCAGCGCGTGCCTGACCACGTCGCGCTCGTCAAACGGCACAAAGCTGATGCCTTCGACGCCCTTGAGCACTTCCATGGCGTCGATCAAGCCGCTGCGGCGGCCGTTCGGCAAATCGATTTGGGTGATGTCGCCATTGACCACCATTTTGGAATTGAATCCCTGACGCGTCAGCACCATCTTCATCTGTTCCGAAGTGCTGTTCTGCGCCTCGTCCAAAATGATAAAGCTGTCATTCAGCGTGCGGCCGCGCATGAAGGCGATGGGCGCGACTTCAATCACGTTGCGCTCCAGTAGTTTTTCGACACGCTCGCTGTCGAGCATGTCGTAGAGTGCGTCGTAAAGCGGGCGCAGATAGGGGTCCACCTTTTCCTGCAACGTGCCGGGCAGGAATCCCAGGCGCTCGCCGGCTTCGACCGCAGGCCGCGTGAGGATGATGCGCGCCACGGATTTGTTCATCAGGGCCGAAATGCCCATCGCCACCGCGAGATACGTCTTGCCGGTGCCGGCGGGACCGATCCCGAACACCAAGTCGTTGCGCTCGATGGCTTCCAGGTACCGCCGTTGGTTCACCGATTTCGGCGCCAGCATCTTTTTGCCGAAACTGCGCTGCTTGCCGCTGCGGACCAGCGCGCGCAGGGACACCTCGGAGTCGATGGTCACCACGCGCAGGTAGCTGTTCAGATCGCCGTTATTGAAAATGTGGCCTTCCCGCACCAGCGCGTTGTAATCCTCCAAGATGTTCTCGGCACGGGTTACGTTCTCCGCCTCGCCTTCGATTTCGATGTTGTTGTCGACCAACTGGGTGTGGACGCTCAAGCCGGTTTCGATCAACCGGATGTTCTCATCGCGGGTGCCAAACAGATCCTCGACACCTCGTTGAATGCACACGCTAGCTTTCATGCGGTGGGTGACTGGTACCTCCATGGGAAAAACAAGGACAAGAAGAGAGATTCCGATGGAAACTGCTCGGACTTTCGACGGCCCAATTCTGCGGGCGGCACGAAAACCATCTATTTCAATTATACCCGAAGGTCAAGCGGCGCGCTGCGCTTGCGGGTTTCGTGCCCTTCCCGATTGGCCGTGCCGATATCTCAATAGCTGAGCGTGCCGCTGCGCGGTTCCTCGTCGGGGTTGGGCAGGTAGAGCGTTTTGCAGTGCTCGCAGCGGTAGATTTCCGCGTCGGCGCCGAATTTCCGCTTGACTTCGTCGCCAAAGAAATACCAGCGCTTGAGGTGGCCGGCGCAAAGCTTGCCTTTGGCGTCCTTCTCGCCGCAGGCGCGCATGCGGGGAAGACGGAGCTTCACTTTGGTCCCGTCGCTGAGCGTGTCCACCAGTTCGGCTACCGGTGCCGGCTTGTCGGAAGTGGCGTATTTCGGATTTGCCATGGGAGAACGACCAATATAACATTCGAGACGCTCGCACCCTCCTCATAACCCGCCCTTATACCGATATAAAAAGTGTTGAAGGTCTCTTTCACTGGATTTATAATGATTGTGGGCTCGTGGACACCTCCTCAAGGTGGTGCATAGTATGAACCAGCTATCTGATTATAAACAAAGGATTACCACCGCGGAACATGCGGTCGAACTGGTCCACTCGGGCGACCGGGTCTGGGTGCAGCAAGGGTGTGGCGTCCCGGTCACGCTGCTCGACGCACTGGTGCAACGCGCCGATGAGCTGCGGGATGTCGAGATGTGCCACATGTTGACTCTAAGCACACTGGCTTACACCCGGCTGGAATTCGCCGGCCACTTCCGGCACAACGGCTTGTTCCTGGGCGGCAATGTCAGGGAAGCGGTGGCGGAGGGCCGCGGCGACTACACGCCGATCTGTCTGAGCGAGATTGAAGGCCTTTTCGAACACCAGTTGCCGATCGACGTCGCCTTCGTGCAAGTGTGCCCGCCGGATGAGCACGGTTTCGTCAGCCTGTGTGTGGGCGCGGATTGCACCTTGACGGCGGCGCGGAGGGCACGCATTGTCATAGCGGAGATGAACGAGCGCGCTCCGCGCACCCTGGGAGATGCGTTCCTGCACCTCAGCCAGATTACGGCCCTGGTTCCCACCTCCCGGCCGCTGGTGGAACTCCATTCGGAACCGCCGACGGAGTTACACGCGCGCATCGCGGAGCATGTGGCCGCGCTGGTACCCGATGGCGCCACCCTGCAGATGGGAATCGGCGGCATTCCCAATGCGGTGGTGGCCCGTCTCACCAGCCACAGGGATCTCGGCGTTCACAGCGAGATGTGCCCCGACTGCGTTGTGCCGCTGATCGAAGCCGGCGTCATCAACGGCGCGCGCAAGACGCTTCATCCGGGCAAGGTGGTGGCGGGATTCATTTTTGGATCGCAGGTGTTGTTTGACTTCGTCGACAACAATCCCATGTTCGAGTTCCATCCCACCAGCTATGTCAATGATCCATTTGTGATTGCGCAGAACGACAATATGGTTTCGATTAACTCCGCGATTCAGGTGGATCTGACCGGCCAGGTCTGCGCCGATTCGATCGGCACGCGGCCTTACAGCGGATTCGGCGGGCAACTCGACTTCGTGCGCGGCGCAGCCCGTTCCAAGGGCGGCAAACCGGTCATCGCGCTGCCCGCCACTGCCTGCAAGGGAACCGTTTCACGCATCGTGCCGGTGCTCGACGCCGGCGCCGGCGTGGTGACCTCGCGCGCCGACGTACATTATGTTGTGACGGAATTCGGCGCCGTCAATCTGCACGGCAAAACGCTGCGGCAGCGCGCCGAAGCCCTGATCGGCATTGCCGATCCCCGCTTCCGCGACCAGCTTTACGATTTCGCGGTTCGGGCGAACTATCTGGAAGCGCGGGCCGCGCTGGTGGCGTGAGACAATCCGCCCGCAAACGGGCGTTGGCAGGCTAAAAGCTGCCCCACCTTGGCTACCGTCCCCCGTACGCCATGCGCCACACCGTGTTCGATCCGTCGTCGGTGACGATCAGCGATCCGTCTTTGGCCACCGCTACTCCCACTGGCCGGCCCCACACGTCGCCGGACGGCGTCACGAACCCCGTCAGAAAATCTTCGTACTCTCCGGTAGCGCGGCCCTTGTCGAGTGGTACCCGGATCACTTCGTAACCCGTCCGCACCGCCTTGTTCCACGACCCATGCTCTGCGGCGAAAATGTCGCCGCGATATTCGGCGGGGAATTGAGTCCCTTCGTAGAACGTCATTTCGAGCGACGCGTTGTGCGGCTGCAGCAGCACATCCGGCGTCAGCACCTTGGACTTCAGCTCCGGATGCTTCCCCTGTTGACGCGGGTCCCAATGGCCGCCCATATAAAACCAGGGCCAACCATAAAAACCGCCGGGTACGATATGAGTGATGTAGTCCGGCACCAGGTTATCGCCCAGATTATCGCGCTCATTCACCGAGGCCCACAATTCGCCCGTCTGAGGTTGGACCGCAATCCCCACCGCATTGCGAATTCCCCAGGCGTAGACTTCAAGCCCCGATCCGTCCGGTTTCGCCACCAGAATGTCCGCTCGGTGATATTCGGCGGGGTTGTTGTCCGTATCGTCATCGTTGGAGTGCGAGCCCACCGAGATGAACAGCTTGGCGCCGTCCTTGGAAAAGGCCAGGTCGCGCGTCCAGTGGCCGCCTCCGCGAAGACGTCCGCCGCCCGGGATTTTCACTAGTGTTTCCGGCTTGCCGCTGGCTTGCAGGTCGCCGTTGTGATACGGAAAACGCACCACCGAGTTGGTGTTGCCCACATATAGATACGCGGGATTCGGTCCCGGCGGATAAAAAGCAAGCCCGAACGGCTGCGTCAATCCGGTAGCGTAGACCTCCATTTTCTCCGCGTGTCCATGAGCGTCGATGCCGCGCAGCACGCGGATCCGGCCGGGCTCGCTCTCCACCACAAACAGATCGCCGTTCGGCGCGGTGCGCACCAGCCGCGGGTTCGTCAGGCCCGTGGCATACTCGGTCACGGTGAAGCCCGGCAGCGCCTGTGGCCAGGCATTGGCAGGGCGCGGCACCAGGTGTGCGCCATTGTCCACCGCCTGGGTAGCGTACGGTTGCGGCAGATCGGCAATCGTGATCCTCCGCACGGTGCCCGGCTGTTCGTGGCGATAGTCCGTGAACGCCGCCCGCCCTTCTTCGACTTTAGCGCCCGCAGGCAACGCTGCGTACACGAAGCCGGCGCACAGAGCCGCAGCGCACAGCGCCCGCACAAGAAACAGTGATCGTTGAGACATCTTCTGAAGTCCCTCTGAATGACCAGCACTCAGATGATGTCTTGCCTGCGTTCGGCGATTCATCGATACCACACGCCCGGCGTGACGGCCGCGGCGCGAATGCCGCGCAGCGCGAGCTACATGGCCGGCGTCACCCGTACGCCGTCCTTGAGCGGCACATCGGTGGGCAGGGCCACCGCATCGCCCTCTTCCAGGCCCGCGGTGACCTGTATCCGCGTCACCGTGGAGTTGCCGGTCTTTACCGGCCGACGCTCCACGTGATCGCCCTCAAGCCGGAACACCCAATCGCCAGAGGCATCGTGGTGCAGTGCCTCCTTGGGAATCACCAGCGCTCCCTCGGCGACGGCGGTACGGATCTCGGCATCCACATTGGTGCCTGGTATCAGCTCGCGTCCCGGGTTGTCGATCACCGTGACCACTTCGCCCACCTGGCGCGAGCCCAGCGGCTGAATGGAGGCCGGCATTTTCTCCACTGTGCCGTGCCACTGCTTTCCGGGCAGCGCTTCCCAGGTGATGGTCACCGGCTGGCTGGGCGCCACGCGGCCCAGCAACGGCTCGTCGACGTACACCCGGACCCACACCCGGTCGAGGCGGCCGACGTCAGCCAGCAGATCGCCCGCAGCCAGATAGGCGCCCGGCTGCAGCACCAGCCCGTACACTTCTCCTGCCAGCGGCGCGCGCAGCACTTCCGCGGCCGCGTGCGCGCGAACCGCCCGCAGCGCCGCTTGCGCATCCGCCAGCCGCGCCTGCGCCGCATCGACGTCGGTTGCGCCCACCAGCGCCTTCCGCCGTTTCTCCCAGCCCTGGATTTCGATCTTCGATTGCTCCACCTTATCGGCTGCCTCCTGCACTTGGTGGGCGGTGGCGGCCTCCTTTTTCTGTAAACGCTGCAGCGCTTCGTAATCCTTCTGCTCCGTCTCCAGCTCGAAACGCGCTCGCGCCAGGTTGTTGTCGACCTCAGTGAGTTCCGCCGGTCGGCCGCCCTGTTCCAGCGACGCCAGATGGGCGCGCGCCTCATCCACCCGCGCCTGGGCGGCTTCCAGGTCCGCAGCGCGCGTGGGGTCGCTGATTTCGGCCAGCTCTTCCCCTTGCGCCACCCGCTCGCCATTATGCACCGCCAAGGTGGCCAGCAAGCCTGCGGTTTCGGCGCGCACCGGCCGCCATTCGTACGGCTCTACCTTTCCATTGGTGGGTAGCGTGCTCACCAGTGTTTCCCGCTGGACGCGCACGAAGCCGACTGCCGGCGGCCGGCTCTTGCGCAAGATTCCCCACACGATTATGGCGGCCACCACCGCCAGCAGCAGCACGGCGAGCTTCTTCAATCTGGTCTCCCCACCTATCTTAACCACTGTTTCGAAACACGTGAAACACGGCCGCCGCAGCCTCTTCAAGCGATATGACTGGAGTTTGACGCGGAGCGGCCCCGGCAAGCTCGCCCCGACTGGCGCGGTGACGCTGGGTGTTCGGATATTCGGAGCTTCTGTAGCCAGCGCCATGGTCCTTCGGCAGATAAGTTTGGTCCACCATTGGGAGTATTCTCTCTGCGGATGATTCGACCTTAAGATATTAATCACGCACAGCGTGCGTGAGGTGCAGATGCCCATTGTGCATAAGATATTGAAGCCGCTTCTGTTGGCGATCGCGATCGTGGCGTTGTTGATGACGGTATGGCCGCCGGCCCGGCTCGCCGCAGTCTGGGCGGTGGGCCGCTGCCAGGGCTGCTCGTTCCAGGATTCCGTCAACAGTCATGCCCTGATGGTTAACACGGAGCGGGCCGGTGAGGAGATTGGCGCCGCCAGTAAAGTGATCCAGACAGACCCCAACGGCTTTGAGCTTGTGGAGACGCCCATGGGGAGGTATTGGACCGTGCCCCATGACCGGTTCCTGAAGTTCACGCTCGGCGAGGAGAAGCTGGAAATCTACGATCGCGATGTAGTCTCGGTGAAGCCCGGAGACGTAGTGCTGGATTGCGGCGCCAATGTGGGCGTCTTCACGCGGACGGCGCTGGATCGCGGGGCAAAGCTGGTGGTTGCGATCGAGCCTGCACCGAACACAGTGATATGCCTGCGGCGCAACTATGAAAAGGAAATCGCTGCGGGGCGCGTGATCGTAGTGCCGAAGGGCGTCTGGAGCCATCCGGACGTGCTGGAACTGGCGCAAGGCGACGCCGGCAATACCACCGGCAACAGTTTTGTGTTCGGCCGAAACCGGCAAGACAAGATCAAAGTGCCGCTGACGACCATCGATATTCTGGCAAGTGACCTAGCGCTGCCGCGGGTCGACTTCATCAAGATGGATATCGAAGGTTCGGAAAAGGATGCGCTGCGGGGCGCGGCGCAGACCATTCTCAAGTATCATCCGAGAATGGCGATCTCCTCGGAGCACCTTCCCGACGATGCGACAGCGATTCCCCGGACCGTAAACGCGATCTGGAGCGGCTACAGCGTGCGCTTTTCGAGTTGCCACGATCATTTGCTGACCATTCAGCCGCAGGTCCTGCTGTTCCAACCGAAGTCATAGGCCGCTGTCCACGAACCTGAAATGCAGGCTCCAGGTTTCCGCGAGCGGTATTCTGCGGGCGATATGATTGATCTATGACACGACGCGATCTCGGCAGAATTGCCCTGGCTGGCGCTGCGGCGCTGGACAAGCTCCCCGCCCAGGACAAACCGCTCCATTACACCGGCGCTCTCGACGGCTGTGAAAACAAAGTGGACGCTGCCGGCTTCGACCCCGTGCTCTATACCAAGGAGCTGCATGACGCTGCCCCGCTCCAAATGACCTTCCGCGCCACCACGCTCGCCGAGGCCGAAGCCTGGCAGCGCGCGTTGCGCGCCAAGGTAGCCGAACTGGTGGGCGGCTTCCCCGCCGAGCGCACACCGCTCCATGCCCAGACGCTCGAGGTCCACGAGTATCCCGCCTACCGGCGCGAGAAGTTCGTTTTTGAGAGCCGGCCCGGCGTCTGGGTGCTCGGCTACCTGCTGACGCCGAAGGCGCGCGGGCCCTTCGCGGCGGTGATCGCGCTTCCCGGCCACGGCCGCGGAGTGGACGACGTTGTCGGCATCGACGAACATGGCCGCGACCGCACCGTGAAAGGCCCTTACGAATACGATTTCGCCATCCAGATCGTCGAACACGGCATGGCCGCGGTAGCCATCGAACCGATGGCCTTCGGCTGCCGCCGCGATGCCATCACCAAGGCCAAAGGCCTCATAGCCACCGCCTGCCAGCCCGTCGCCGGCTCGGCTCTGCTGCTGGGCCAGACCATGATCGGCTGGCGCGTTTACGACACCATGCGCACCATCGACTGGATCGCCACCCGCTCCGAACTGGACGCCGTGCGCGTCGGCTGCCTGGGTGCTCCGGCGGCGGCACCTGCACACTGTTCACCGCCGCGCTCGACACCCGGGTTCGCGCGGCACTGGTGAGCTCATACCTCAACACGTTCCGCGCGAGCATCATGAGCGTGTCGCATTGCATCGATAATTACGTGCCGGGCATTCTCAATTGGGCGGAGATGTACGACGTGGCGGGCCTGGTGGCGCCGCGCGCGCTGTTCGCCGAGGGCGGGCTGCGCGACACCATCTTCCCCATCGCCGCGACGCGCTCGAGCTTCGACCGCGTGAAAAACATCTACCAGGTTTTTGGCGCCGCCGACCACGCCGGCCTGGAAATCTTCGACGGCCCGCACGGCTTCTCGGGCAAACTTGGCCTGCCCTTCCTGGCGAAGCACTTGGCCGCGTAACGGTGCCCGGCGGCACTCACCGGTATCCTCACGAACGTCGCCACCGAGCGCTGCATTGCTTGGCGGCCGCCGAAAGAAGCTCACGCCTGCTTTTGCGCGAGAGGACCGATGATCGGCAGAACCACGGTCTTTCCCTGGTACGTCTGGAGGAGCATATACAGCCAGAGGCCAAAACAGGCCAGCCCAAACACAAGCCAGAGCAGCCCAAACAATAGAGCGATGAGCCCAAAACCCGGGATATAGCCGAAAACGCTAAGCACGATGTGGAGCGCGATCCACAGAATGATGACGCCCACGTGCATGAAGATCGACTGGAAAGCGTGGAACCGAATCGTCCGGTTTTGGTTATACGGTGCCAACACCAGGAAAATAATCCCCGTGATGAGACCGAGGACATAGCAGAGCGTCCCCGCCACGTTATCCGCCATCGGCGCAGCACCTACTACAGGCGGCGGCACGCCCGCTCCCGGTGGCGGGGGCGCGCCCGCGCCCACCGGAGCGCCACACTTGGGACAGAACTGTCCCTCAACTTGCGTACCACAGCTTGCACAAAACGGCATAGAACTTCCTCCTTACGAACTCGCAGCAAATCTGCCCGAATCGGAGCAGCCTAACTTCTCAACCCGCCGTGCATGGCTTGCAGAAACTGCACGGCCCACCCGCCCAGCCACGTTACCACAGCCGCTGCGCCATATGCCAGACCGGCGCGCACAATCCACCGCCGCGCGGCCAGCCGCGAAGCCGGCCGCCCGCTCCAGGCCACCGCAGCATACCCGAGCAAAGCCACGGCAAAGGTGAGCGCGCCCAAGACGAACACCGGCCCGGCCGGCATCATGTGCCAGGCGGCGCCCAGCTTCCCATCGAGGGTCAGCACCGTGCTGCGGGTGAGGCCGCAGGTGGGGCACGGCAGTCCCGTGGCGCGGCGAAATGCGCAGGCGATCAGGATGGGTTTGCCCAAAAAGTAAACCCTCTGGGTGTCGGCAGCCAGCAGCATGCGCGCCAGCACGGCATCGAACAGAATGGTGGCGCCAACAACTGTAGCCAGAGGAGACTGCGAGCCAGGCCGATCCATCAGATCCCCTGCGGATTGTTGACCACGTAACAGTTCACGGCCTTGTCGTGCAGCGTCTGGCCGCGATCGTCCCACAAAGGCCAGAGCAGATCGAGCGCCGGCAGGAACGGCACAAATCCCATCACCGCGCGCACCACCAGGCGGAGGAATGCCGTCCCCTGACTGAGCAGGTTGCCGTAAGCATCCACGGTCTTGACGTGCACCACCCCCTGCCCGATGGAGTAGCCGCGCTGCGCAATCAGGTACACGCCGTTATATAGCCCAACCAGCAGGGTGGCGGCCGGGAAAAGGAGGAGGAACATGCAGCACATGCCGACAAAGGCACCGTGGCCGGCCAATCCGGCGATGCTGGCCAGCACCGTCGCGGCAAGCAAATAGAGAATTGCCATGCCGGCTCCTACCAGGAGGCCGTCAATGAGGAAGCCGACCGCGCGGTTGCCCCAACTGGCGTATCCGGCGGCGAACACGGCCGGGTATGAGGCGGCAGCCGCGACCGGCATACCCTGCGGCACCGGCGTTGCGGCTCGGGGCTGCGCCGCGCCACAAGTAGGACAATAGGCCGTGCCATCGGCCATAGACGAGCCGCAATTTGAGCAGAACATAGTTTTTTGCTTACTGAGGATTTACATTACGCCTTTTGCAGCCGGGAGGGAAGAGAAATCAGCGGTCGGGCGCGCCTAACACAACCAGCGGCAGGATGGCGCCCAAGACGGCGCCGACGATGAGCGCCCCGTTGCCGGCACCGAGGAAGGAAGCCAGCAGGCCGGCGAGCGAACCCAGCCCCGCGCCCACCACCGCGATCATGATTCGTTTCCCCATCAATAGTCGGGTTTCGCCGGGCGCCTGCGACGCCGGACCCATCCGGCTTACTTCTTTTCCGGCTGGCCGGTGATGAAGACGGTATCGCCCGGGTGGACCAGTTTGTAGCGGTCGCGGATCTCGAGCTCCTGCTCCGACGGGTCGTTCTGAAGGCGGCGGATGTGGTCGCGCTTGCGTTCGATCTCACGGGCCAACTGCGCGTTGCGTTCTTCGAGACGCTGGATCTGCTGTTGCCTGGCCAGCACGGCGGGTATACCCTTGGGCCCGCTGAGTGTCGCCACGGCGTAAGCGGCGGCCATCGCGAAGATCACAATATATGCAGTGCGGGCCAACGGCGCTTTCATCGAACTTTGCCCTGGAAGATAATGGTAACACTGCGGTGAAATTCTTCAACGCACTTTTTTCATGACTGACAAGATCGTGGTATTCAGCACCTGCGCTTCCCAGGAGGAAGCGGAGAAGCTGGCCCGGCTGGTCGTGGAGCAGGGCCATGCGGCGTGCGCCAGCATTGTTCCTAATGTGCGCAGCTACTACCGCTGGCGGGGAGCCGTAGAGACGGCCGGCGAGTACCTGCTGATCATCAAATCGGCGCGGCGCCGGTTTGTGGGGCTGTGCGCCGCGTTGGAGCGGGCCCATGCCTACGAAGTGCCGGAAGTGCTGGCGATGCCGGTGGTGGCGGGCGCGGCCCCCTACCTTGCCTGGCTCGAGTCAAGCCTTGGCGGCGAGAAGGAGGACGCTTCCCGGTGATGGCCGCGGGTTTGTCCGGCGGGCTTGACCGGTGCCTGGCGCTGATCTTCGATATGGATGGCGTGGTGATCGATTCCAACCCGGCGCACCGCGAGGTCTGGGCGGCGTTCAATCGCCGCTATGGCCTGGAGACCACCGAGGCGATGCAGCAGCGGATGTACGGCAAGCGCAACGATGAGATTGTTCGCGATTTCTTCGGTGACCTCCTTTCGAGCGAGGAAGTGGCGCGGCGCGGCGCCGCCAAAGAAAGGCTGTATCGCGAAACGATTGCCGGCCGGGTAGAGCAGATGCTGGTGCCAGGCTTGAAAGCACTCTTGCAGGAACACAACGGCGCCGCCATGGCGCTGGCAACCAATGCGGAACCGGAAAACGTGGCGCTGGTGCTGGATCGGGGCGGCATACGCAAGTACTTTCGTGTGATTGTGGACGGCCATCAGGTGCGGAAGCCGAAACCGGACCCCGAGATCTACCGGCTGGCGGCCCAGCGGCTGGGGGTTGCCGAGGCGAACTGCATCGTTTTCGAGGACTCGACTTCCGGGGTCCAGGCTGCCCGGGCTGCGGGGATGAGGATAGTAGGACTGTTAACTACAGAAGATAACTTGTCGGATGTTAACATTTGTGCCGATAATTTCTTAAGCGGGGATTTGCGCGCATGGCTCGCTGCCCAAAGATGCGTGTCCTGAAAGGCTTAGCGTTGCTGCTGCTCGCCTTGCCGGCATTCCGGAGCGGCTTAGGCCAAACTGTGCTCACGCTGGGAGAGCTGAACGCCCGCAGCCCGCAAGACTACCGCGCGGTCCACGCGCGGCAGGAAGTGTCGGTCCGGGGCACGGTGAATGCGCCGCCTTTCCATTTTCCCGAGTACACGGTGCTGACCATCCAGGAGGGCGCCTCGGGAGCGGCGCTGCACACACCGGTAACCTCCACCCTGCTGGACGCTCTCCTTCCGGGCGATGTAGTGGAAGCCAGCGGAAGCGTGATCGCCCTCGGGGGCATGGTGATGGTGGACGTCGGCCGGGTGGCGAAGGTGGACCGCGCAGCCGGGTTCCAGGCGGCAACGGCAACCCTCGACGACCTCCGGCAGTTCGCAACGTTGGGCAGGCTGGTGCGGGCACAGGGGCGGCTGATCGAAAGCGGCTCCACCACGGGTGGCCCCTACCTGCTGATCGGATCGGACCGCGATCCCTACAAGATTTTCTTCCCCAGCAGGGAGGAGGGTCTCAGCCCGGCGCTGCCGCCGATGGCGCCGGGAGACGAAATCGAAGCCGTTGGCGTCGCCTTCCAATACGCCGCGGGCAGGCCTCCCTACAACCACGGTTACGAACTGCTGGCGACCGGGCTGCCAGTGGTTGCACCCGCCGTCTCCCGTTGGTGGTTATCGCCGCTGGTCGTGTTGGGGACCATGCTCCTGGTGGCTGGCGCAGCGCTGCTGATGGGCGCCCGCGAGCGGCGGTTGCGCCGCCAGCGGGAACTGCTGCGCAAGACGTATCAACTGGGAGAGGAGATTTTTGGCGCGACTTCCACTGAGCAGATCTTGAAACGGCTGGACGATGCGCTGCCGGCGGTGTTGGGAGTCACCAGGGTGCGTCTATACCTGTACAACCGGAGTTCCAAGCAACTCGACGCGATCAGCGCCGGGCCTGGTGAGCCGGCGACCATTTCGCTCTCCGCTCCGACCGACGGTCCGCACGCGGGAGCGGTGGCCTGCTTTCACTACCGCAGCCTGCTGGTGATTCCGGACGTGAGCCGCAGTCCTTTCCCGGTGGCGGCGGGCACAGGACGGTCGAGTCCGAAGTCGCTTCTTTTTGTCCCCATGATTGCGCAGGGCGAGGTGGTGGGCGTACTGGAGTTGGACCAGGACGACCGGGTGCGCGATTTCTCGGCCGCGGAGCAATCGTTGGGCCAGCATCTGGGCAATCAGATCGGTGTGGCGCTGCGGCTTTTGGATCAGCGTTCGGTGCAGGAGCAGCTTTCCCGCACCGAGAAACTGGCGGCGGTAGGCCGGCTGATTTCCAGCATTGTGAATGAGCTGGAAGCACCGCTGGCATCCATCCAGGAACTGGCGGACCAGGCCCGGCAGCGCGTGCGCCAGGCGTCCGGGGAGCGCGAAGTGTCAGCGATTGCGGCCGAGGCGCAAAAGGCTTCCTCGGTGATGGCACGGTTGGTCACCTTCGCCTCGTCCGAACAGGCAGAGGCGCGCCCGGTCGCCGTGGGCGACCTGCTGCGCAACCTGATCGACTTCCGCGAAGGCGACTGGAAAGCTTCGGGCATCCGTGTGCGCGACCTTGTTTTCCGCGAGCCGTTGAAGGTGCTGGGGTCCCACGGACAACTGGAGCAGGTGTTTCTGAACCTGCTGGTGCACGCAGAACAAGCCCTGGCCGCCGCACAGGAGAAGACGCTGACCATTCGCACCAGTGTTCTCGCCAAGCGCCTGCTGGTGGAGATTTCGTTTTCGGCGCTGCCGGAGTGGCGCAACGCCGAGGAAACCGCAGCCCTGCTCGGGGTCACGCACGGCGTGGTGGCCGGTCACGGCGGCGAAGTACGCCTGATCGAGAAGGACAACACCGAGCCGCGCTTCGAGGTGGAATTGCCGCTGGTGCGCGACCGCGCCGCGTCCGCCCCGGACGCAGCCGGGCCGCCTGACACCCCGCGGCGCTTGACCTCCCTGGTGGTGGAACCCGATGAGGTGGTGCAGCGCCAGTTGGTGGCCATGCTGGAGCGGAATGGCTCGCGTGCCATACCGCTAAGCAATGCCGACACGGCGCTCGAACTGGCGTTTCGCGCCTCCGTCGACGCGGCCTTCTGTTCCGTGCACGCACCTGGCTTGAACTGGGTGGAACTGTCCGAACGCATGCGGCCCCGCGTCGGCGCTTTCGTTCTGCTGCCGGACCGCTATGACGCCGAGTTGGCGGCCGATTTCGAAGGCGAAAACTGCTTCGTGCTCCCCAAGCCCATCCAGGAGGCGGAGTTGGCCGACATCCTGCAGTTCGCGGAGCGCGCGCCGCTCGCCAAGGTCATCCCTATCGCTAAAGACGGTGTGGCCTAGAAGCTCGCGGCTAGCGTGGTAGCGGCGCCGCAGGTCTCACCCCTGGAGTTTCTACATTTTCGCGAGAGGTCGGTGGCCCGGCGGCCGGTGGCGGGTTTCCTGGAACGCGGTCTGCCCGGAAGGCTGAGTTTTTTCGGGACGCAGAAACAAACCCGCGCGGCGCCAGCCCTTGCGCCGAGCGGGATACTATACCGGCTCCTTCGTGCCGGGTTTGGTTGCATCAAACTAAACTGCCAGGTACAAGGTACTGCCCTGGCGGTTCACCAGCAGCAGAGTCTCAGCACTGGAGTGCTTGAGCGCCTGCTCGTATTCGGCAGTATTGTGAACTGGCTTGCGGTTGACTTCAACGATGACGTCGCCGCGCTGCAGGCCGTTGACCGCGGCCTGGCTGGCAGGGTCGACGGCCGTGACCACCACGCCGGTCGTGCTCGGCGCCAGACCGAGTTGATGGGCGGTTTGCGCGTTCATGTCCTCAACGGAAACACCCTCCATTCCGGTTTGCGGAGCGCCCGGCTGGCTGCCGGCTTTGGCGGTCTCGGTGGGCAGTTCGCCCAGCCGCGCCGAAACGCCGCGGTCCGCGCCGTCACGCAGCAGCTTCACGCTCACTTGCGTGCCCGGTTGCATCAGCGAAATGGTCATGCGGAGTTGCGCGCTGTCGTTCACCGGCTTGCCGTTCACGGCAAGAATGATGTCGCCCTTTTCGATGCCCGCGCGGGAGGCCGGGCTGTCGGGCGTGACATCCGCCACCAGCGCGCCGCCCACTTCCTTCTCGTGAAACGCCCTGGCGAGGTCCGGAGTCACTTCCTCTGACATCACCCCCAGGTACGCGCGCGTCACCTTGCCGTTGCGCAGAATCTGGTCGGTCACGTTGCGTGCCACGTTGACGGGGATGGCGAAACCGATCCCCTGGTTGCCTTCCGAATGCGACAGGATCGCCGTATTGATGCCGATCAGCTCGCCACGGTCATTGACCAGCGCGCCGCCCGAGTTGCCCGGGTTGATGGGCGCATCGGTCTGGATGAAATCCTCATAGTCCTCGATGCCCAGGTTGCCGCGGCCTTTCGCGCTGATAATCCCCATGGTCACCGTGCTGCCCAGACCGAACGGGTCGCCGATAGCCAGGGCGTAATCGCCCACCTGCACCTTGTCCGAGTTGCCAATCACCACCGTGGGCAGATCGGTGGCATCGATTTTAAGCACCGCCAGGTCCGTCTTCGGATCGGTGCCCACCACGCGCGCTTTGAGCTCGCGCTTGTCGGCCAGCGTGACGCGCACGTCGGTGGCGCCATCAACCACGTGATTGTTAGTGAGAATGTAGCCGTCGGGGCTGACGATCACGCCCGATCCCACACCCTGTTCCCGCTGCTCCCGCGGCATCTGGCCGTGGAAGCCGAAGGGCACGCCGTTGTCGTCGCCGAAGAACTGGCGGAAAAACGGATCCATGTTACCCGGCATCATTCCCGCGGGGGTCTTCACCATCTTGGCGGACGAGACATTTACGACCGCCGGCAGCACTTTCTGTACCACCGGGGCGAACGTGTCGCGGCTGGGCGGTTCATCCGGGTTGGCGTAGCGGAACGTAGCCGCCGGATTGGCATTGCTCATATGCTCCACGCCGGCCACTGCCAGGGCGCCTAAACCCGCCGCCATTAGCGTTGCCATCGCCGCCGCCGCCGCGACCGCGCGCGGACCAGTCCAAATGCGTTTGAAACTCATGTAACCTCCAGATTGTCTGCCTGCTGAATGCACCGCTTGTGAGGAGTGCACCCCACAAGTGGCCTCACTAAAACGGACGTCTCGCGGCCCGAAACGTCACGCGGGGACTGGGAGCCTGAAGGACGGGGGCATGCCCCAGGCTTGTCCAAATTAGGTTTGAAGGAAAGGGCGGAAGCCCTGTTATTTTGAGGTTTTGGGTTCCTGACCGAACCAATCTCAACTAAGGGAGACTTCTGCCTTGATTAGAGTATGCAGC